>JBBCAW010000115.1:0-52714 GCA_051382295.1 Bdellovibrionota bacterium FG-1
ATGGGAAGGCCGCAGATCTAGCAGGTGAAAGTCCTGCCAACAAAGGAGGAGCGCGGGACGGGCGAATTGCCAAGTCCATTGTCGAGGCTCATGGCGGAAGAGTGTGGGCGGAAAGTCAATTAGACAGCCCTGCGTGCGGAATGACACATGGACAAAACAGTGATTCAGTCAAATTATCCTTTGACGTGTCCTATTTCATGTTACAATTTAGTTGACCATTTCCGATATGATAGTAACGGAGGAATTTTATTATGCCAGTCGCAAGAAAAGTGAATTTGAATGTCAATACGCTCGAAGACAAAAAATTCGACAAAAAAAAAGGCCTCGTAAAAAAAGCGCAACCGGGTGGAGGTCCGGGCGATGGAGCTCATGAGGCATGTGCCCCAGGTGGTGGTCCTTGTAAGCCTGATTGCCCAACGCCACCCTGCCAGACTTGTGATTGCAGTTGTAAAGGTGTGCCCAATGCAGGTCAAATGTCGCAGGGATTAAAGGGTGGAATTACGCCTAATGCGACCGGAGTCATGAGGGGAACAGTGAACCGTTAGTTTAAACTGATTTTTTACACTGAAAGTGATAAATTACCCACCCCGCACTGGTGAACCAGTGCGGGGTGGGTAATTTATTCAATAGAGAGAAAACCGTGAGTGAATTTTTCGGCCATAAAAAGTTTCTTGTTCATCGTGATTATAAATACTTACTCAAAAAATTCGACACTGGCTATTATCGGCAGATAGATCAATTTTTGGTTATTCCGTATAAAAATCGGAAAATTCTCGTGAATAGCTTCTTCATTCAGAATCGGATCGATGACGAGGACGGTAGCGCCGAGGCGATCCTGAATCTGTTTTCTGAACCCCTCCCGTTTGTCCTTTTTCTAAAAAAGCTATCGGAACACTTCAAGCTCGACTTAAATCTCCCTACTAAAGAAAATATCCGTCTGTTTTGTGATTTGCTCAGTATTACTCGTCTGTTGGTTGAAGACCATTTCTTGGTTTTCGAGTGTTTCAATGAGTATTCTCAGTTGAGCCAGTTTCGAAAAAATCTTTTACATACTCGTTTTGTCCATGTCGCGTATGTGATGACGTCACTTGATTGTAATTTCAGTTGCCCGGGGTGTTTTGTGTACAGTAATGCCCCGAAAAAGAAAATTCACATGACTCCGGAGGTGTTCGACCGTCAACTCGATTTTTTGATGCCGAATGTCCTTAAATCGACGAGGGCTGAGTTGAGTTTCATTTTCTACGGTGGGGAGCCATTGTTGAATAAACCTCTCGTGGAATACGCTGCCGGAAAAATCAAAACCTTGAAGAAAGAAGGGGCATTCGGGAAACGTAAAGTTGTCCTTAGCATGATTACCAATGCATCCCTTATTGATGAAAAAACGGTGGAGATATTTAAAAAATTCGATATCCAGCCGAGTATATCATTGGATGGGGTTGGAGAGACGCATGATGCTAACCGCGTGTTCAGTAGTGGTAGAGGAACTTTTGATGCTGTCCTGAAGGGTATTCGTCTGTTGGAGAAATATGACGTGGGATATGGAATTTCCTGCACTATAGGTCCGGACAATATTGATCGATTACCCACGGATCTCGATTGGATGGTAAAAAATCTTAAGTTAAACGGCGGACTTTTTTTTAATATTATGCAGGGAGTGCCGAAGGATAGTTTTGGATCGCTGAGTTACGATACGTTCAAAAAGAAAATGCATATTATTTATGACAAGATGAACGAATTGGGACTGAGTGAAGGGCGTTTGAAACGGTATCGAATGACCACGTCGCATGACAAACCTCCGTACGTTTTTTACTGTGCGGCAGCGGGAAGTGGCCAGTTTGTGTTTCGTCCAGATGGGAAAATCGGTCTATGTCATGCTGGAATGATGCACGATGAAGACCAATTTGAATCGCCCGACGATATCGGCGAGATTTATCGCAATCCGATCCGACTCAAATGGCTACCCAGAACCCCTTTGCTTATGAAAGACTGCTATCTTAAGTGCCCTTATTTTGCTTTATGTGCGGGCGGGTGCCCTTATCGCGTGGAAAAAGCAACGGGGAATATGTATCGGCCCCATCCCCAGATTTGTGAAAAGGAAATGTTTTTGATGGAAAGAGCGATTATGGAAGATTATGAGGCAACCTTGCGCTCTCAGACCAAGCGAGCAGCACCTGGCAAGCGTATCAAGAGGCGCTAGTTCACCGCTTTGCGTGAATGCAAGAGTAGTTGCCAATAGGTTCCAATAGAGATGTAAAGGCTGAACGAGCTTTGCTCCTTTTTGTCTTCATCTCCCCATTTTTCTGTGGGGCTGAACTTTATTGTGATGGCTAGGCGTTGCGAATCTGTGTCGGTCTGAGTTTCCAATCGAGCAACGTGCATTTGATTGCCAATTTTCACCTGAATCCATTCTAATTTATGGTCGTATTTCGAATATTCATTGAGTAGCGCATAGTGTTCTTTTTTAACAGTTGCCATTAAAATGCGTTCGGGGATGGCACCAGCAAGCCAGGAACCAAGGCCTTTGATTTCAATTTTGACCGGATGTTGTAGAAAGAGAATGAGGAGCGAGAGGATAAAGATCAGAAAAAGGATCGTGCCCACTAAAACTTTACGGCTCCCTTTTTTCATGTCAGCGGCGACCAGATTGTCGATAAATCGATCGAATGAACTGTTTGATTTTTTGTAGTGGGGTTGATTACTCATACAGTCCATCGAGTTTGATATTTCTGATAATCCGGTCGGTGCTGATCCGTGCATAGGGCAGTTCGCCTTGAAGGACTGCGAGTAGATGATCCGAGGAACATTTCGAAACCTCCGCTGTGGGATGTAAGTTGACATTGGCCAGTAGAATACAGTCTAGTCGAATTGGGGGCGGCATTCCGGGATTTCTGGTGGGGTCCTGATGAATATCGTCTAATAGCTGAGAAATACAGGCATGGGCCTGCTGCGGATCCTTGCCAGGCATGAGAAGAAGAAACAAATCTTCAGTCCATCTGGCGATATTATCGCCAAGGTGGATATTTCGAATCATCAACCATTCAATGTCGGTTGGTAGCGATGGGCTAGAAGGATGAGGTTCAGTTGAATGGCGGATGACAGCCAGGGCATAATGGGTGCCGTATTGAAATGCTCGTTCGTGTTCAATTTCAAGCGTGCTGATAAACTGGGACATGCCGCCAAATTGAGAGGAATGAAGCCGAAAAAACTCTCCCTTTTTTGAAATTAATTCGTGAAAAGTACCTAGTTCCAGGATCTGTCCCTCGGAAAGAACGACGATCATAGATGCATTACGGATTGTTGAAAGCCGGTGGGCAATGACCAAGACTGTCTTAGTCCGCGCTAGGCGAGTCATGACTTCCTGAATTCTATATTCACTGATAGGATCGAGAGCGGATGTGACTTCATCAAATAGAAGAATTTCCGGATTCAGAAGAAGAACTCTCGCAAGAGTGATCCTTTGTTTCTGTCCTCCTGACAATTCTTCTCCTGATTCAAGCATGGTTTGCAAACCGTCTGGCAGCTTGCTGATAAATTCCATAGCAGAGGCCTCTTCGGCCGCTTGCAATATCGCCGCTACAGAGGCGTCGGGTTGGCCATAGGCGATATTGTCCTGAATGGTTCCTGAAATGATATGGCATTCCTGAGTTACGTAGCCGATTTTTTTTCTGAGTTCATGAATGCCAAATTCATTGATGTCTATTTCATCAATAAGTATCTTACCTTGCTGACTTTTGTAAAAACGGAGAATGAGGTTAACCAAAGTACTTTTACCTGCGCCGCTAGGTCCCACCAGGGCAAGCATTTTTCCGGGGACCACTTTTAAATTTATTTTTTTCAAGACGGGAATGTTTTCGTTAAAACCGAACGATACATCGCGGAATTCAACGACTCCTTTTTTGATCCCGTCGTGGCTATTACCCGAAATTTCCTCTTCTTTTTGTTCCTGTTTCAGATTTAGTACATCATCCACTCTTCGGATTGAAAGCATTCCGATCCGCCATGAAGTGTACGTGTTGATAAATGCCTTGATGGGGCTTCCAATTTGTCCTAAAAGCATGGTGAGACTGACAAACTCTCCGATGGTAAGCTGTCCTTGGATAATTTGGTAACCCAGAAACCAGGATATTCCGACTGTCCAAAGCTGAACCGTGATTGAATTTGAGAACGTGGCAAATGTCTGAAGTATTCTTTCCTTGATTCCCAGTCGGGCATATCGGCGCATGATTCCATGAAATGCCTCAGTTTCCCGTTTTTCCTGACAGAATAATTTTGATAGCAGGACTAAACGAAGGCGTTCCTGAAGAAAATCGAAAGCTCCTGCTTTGAGTTTGAAAGATTGCTCCTGAACCGCGACGACACGTGAGGAGAAGACCTTGACTTCAATGAAATAGAGCGGCACTCCGCATAAGGCAAGCCAGGTGACCAATGGATTCATGGTGAAGGCGATATAAAGAATGGAGACCAAATGAAAAATATTGGCAATAAGAACCGGAATCAGATCCATGGTCATGAATTCAAGCTGCGAGGTGTCTCCGGTGATGCGTGTGACATAATCTCCTTTAGTTAGCTTGCGGTATTCGATGACATCTATTCCCTGAATGCGACTGAAGAGCTGTTTCTGTAGACCCAGAGTGAATTCCTGTCCTACGTAGATTTCCAGATAGGCGGCAAGTACATCCAGAATAAACTTGATGAAAAAGATGCCGACAGATCCGATCATTGCGACATTCAGCAAGGAGATATCGCGCAACGGATAGGAATAATCGAATAATAGACGGCTGAACATGGGGACTAGGAGATCGAGAGCTGAAATGACCAAATCGACAATGAGTACGGTCACTAGAATGTGTGCCCATGGTCGAATTCGACGAAGATGGGTGAAGTAGAGACATAAACCGGCACTCATGGTGTCGTCGGAGATGTTTTTGAAAAGTTTTCGTGACCGCACGATTACCCCCAGTTTAGGATACCATCTTTTTCTGAATAATATCTATCGTTTGACTCGCTCCAATCCGAATCTTCATTTCATTTTTACGCCTCTCTCTGCGAGTCGGTATTTCAGTGGACCCAGTTAGGCTTTCGACCTATCCTATTTCAGGAGAACCCCCATGCCCCCGCACAGCCGCAAAAAACTTTTGATCTATCCCCAGTTTCAGCTTTTACTGATTGTTTCCAACCTGGTCATTTTACTGTCGAGTTTTGGCATTCTGTTGGGCTTAGTGTCCCAGGTTTTTTCTAAATTGGGTGACATGGGCACCCAGCTCAATCTTCCGCCCGGGCATTTGTTTTTTACCTTTATCCACACCCAAGCCAATAGCCTGCTTCTCTATCTTGCAATCGCAGTGGTGCTCAGCTGCTGTCTTTCCGTTGGAGTCATGCTCTGGCTGTCCCATCGTCTGGCGGGGCCCATGGTTCGCCTGCGGGCCGATCTCGAGCGGATGGCTCAAACCGGCGTGATCGGTGAGGTTAAATTTCGGAGTAACGATTTTCTGCAAGAATTGCCTGAAGCCGTCAACGCGGCCTTGAGTAAGTTCAGATGAGGCTAGCTGAGGTCAAGGACGTGTTTCAGCTTCTCATCGACTTCTTTCATAGTATCGACCGAGAGTTGCATGATGCGATTTTTCAGAAGGGCCTTTTCTAGCGAGTAAACGGCCCCACATCGAATGATCGTATCCTTTTTAAACTTCACAATCACGTCTTCGGCGGAGTTGGTGGCTTTCTTTGATTTGTCGTCTCGGTAGAGGCTTGTGAGCTTCACCGCTACGATGTCGAGCAAGCGGGGCGCGGAGTTTCGCAAATTGTTGCTGACGATTAAAACAGGTCGAATCGTGGCGTGTGGGTCAGTGGGCCAGGCGGCGTACCAGACTTCTCCGCGTTGCATTTAAAATAGATCCTGATCTGCTTCTGCACTGCCTTCGTCCTCAGTAAAAAGCCGTTGGGACATGATCATGGCGGTGGAGACTCCTTTGGCGTCACGAGCCCTGGGGGGTGAAGCCGCAAGATCGCGGTCATACTGTTCGTAATCGCGCTTGAGCTGTTCTTCTTTTTCCTTGGTAAGCCCCTTTAAAATGAGTTCGTTCACTCGCTCACTCACTTTCTTAGATGGGGCGCCTTTCAATGCCTCTGCGGCCTCACCTTTGGGGTAAAAGGTAATTTTTACTGCTTTCATAGATATCTCATTGTCTTAGAAAGATTATATCCTAAGTAGATAAAAATGTCTATATATGTGCGGTATCCATGCGGTCAAAACACTGTACATTCATGATATCAAATACTTACGCCGAAGCTACTACTGCTTATGACAATACTCCGTGCACCGCTGCGTGAATTGCAGCACCGTCTCATAGTTCGCGGGGCACCGGAGTGCGACTAATAAAAAAAGAAATTCGACCGTATTTGGAAAAATCAGAATGCGGCCTTTTTAAGCTGCGGCATCAAAACCGTGTGCTGCACATTTTGAGGTTCTTTCATCCGCTTGGAGGCATCGAGAATCTCGATGGATACAATGTTTCCTGTCTTGTCATAATCAAGCACGATGCCGGGCTTATCTTCGTCACTGACTTCAACTGGCGTTTCGCTGAAAACGATGTTTAGGGCGTCGGCTTCGGTGTCATAGGTCACTTTCATGATTGTCTCCAATATTTCTCGATACGGTCAGTCCAATAAACGGTGAGAACAACGGCGGGATTGACTTGGCGGGAAATGATCACGCGTAAGAGATGAATGTTCCCGGACGATCTTTCAAGCTTAGACTGAAAAATGGTTTTGCCATCCTCGTCGTAGCTTTGTTGTGGGTTATTGATTACGCCTTCGATGGTAGCTAGTGGGATTTCACGCTGGTTGACCTTCTCCGTGGCGTGCTGCGAAAATTTAAAGTCCATCCCACTCTGTATATCTAGGTGTCAGCAGAAAGTCAGCAAATTATGTCGTAGATGGTGTATATTATATTGTAACGCTCGGAATATGAACTCAATTATTTCATGAGGTTCTTCGAGAACCTTATGGTCCTTCTCCCCTCTAACTCCCACTCAAAAATCTTTTGATGGTAATTTGCATACCACTACAAATTTAACTCAGATTACCGCTACTGCTGCTTATGGCAATACTCCGTGCACCTCGGCGTGAATTGCAGCACGCGCGACGTGGATCGCAGACCCTGATTGTGGCACAAGCCCGTGGAGCCGCCACAGGTGGTGACCATCGCGCCTATTTCGCTCGAGGATTTGTGATTCATGGGCCGCTGTCCGTTGGCATCCGTATAAAGGGGATTTCTCAGCACATAGAGCACATGTCCCGAAATGACGCCTTTATGGAAGGTGAGGGATTTGTCATCCGTCGAAGGTCCCCAGCCATAACTGACCCCAGGCTCGGTCGAATAGGTCGTATGCGGATAGGCCCAGTGGCAAGAATAACAAAAGGAGGCCGCGCTGAGCACGGCTTTGGTTTGGGTTGAGTCCTTCCCCTCGCCGTGAGGGGTGTGGCACATAAAGCAGTCCGTTTGGGCGCCTTGGTCGATAAACGGAACCGGTGCGCCATGGCACTTCCAACAATAACCGTTATTTGACGTAAATTTCGACGAAAACCGCTTTCCGTGGGCATTGCCTTGAGCCCAGTCGCTCATATGAGTCACGCCGTCCGTATGGCAGTCTAGGCAATTTCGTTGGCCGACCGCCCGAGAAAAATCCGCACCATGACAACCGGCGCAGACCGACACCGTTCCGTTTTTCACTCTTTGGATAAAGGTGGCCGCGTGGACGGATTGAGTTCCTTCCGCGAGCCAGTTGGGCGTCAGATGAGGATAGTTTTCGTGGCAGTTGAAGCAACCCATGCTCGTGCCTGATTTGTGGCAGACCACGCACTTGTTAGTGGCCGATGTATAGGCGCGCGCGGAGTAGGCGCCATGCCCTGCGGGATCACCCCAATTGCCCGAATGGCTCACCCCCTGCGTGTGACAATCCACGCATGCCTTGCCCTTGAGTTTTCGGTCATAATTAGCGCCATGGCAGGTGGCGCAGGCCATGATCGCTCCGACTTGCATTTCCAGCACAAAAGTGGCGGCATGCACGGACGCGGTTCCGGGTGCGGTCCAGTTCGGGTTGAGGTGGGGATAATCGGCATGGCATTTGTTGCAACTACTCGCATCGGCCGAGCCGCGAAGGTCAGCGCCGTGGCAAAGTCTGCAGCCCTGGGTGCCCGAATCCATCGCATACTGTCCGTGACCGGCGGGTTCCAGCCAGCCTTCCTTGTGTGGAAAGACGTCATGGCAGGAGGCGCACCCCACTTTGGATAAGCCGCCCCCCAGATCTGGCCCGTGACATTCGGTGGCGCAGAGTTTTATCGCCTGATCATTGATAAGTTTGCCTGTGCTTTTGATTCGCGCGGCATGCATCTCGGGCATCTTCCAGCCGGGCTCATGAGGGTAGTCCTCATGGCAGGAACGGCACTGGTTCTTGGCCGTGCTCGTGGTATCGTGACAGGTGGTGCATTGAGAAAGACCATTTTCAAGTGCAAAGACACCGTGGGACTCGGCCATCCTCCAACCTGTGTCGTGGGGATAGATCAAGGTCATGGCGGATTTTTCGACTTCTCGCTTCTGCGAACAACCGACGAGCAGTAAGAGTAGCCCTGCTGTGAGGACGAGATTTTCGAAAAGTTTTCGTGGCTCCACGACGACCCCCAGAATAGGATAACATCACTGCGGTTTTTTTGCAGTGGTCCAAAGTGCTTCGATTTTTTTAGCGAGGCTATCTTGGGTGACTGGTTTGACAAGATAGGCATTCACTCCCGCGGCGATAGCGGCTCTCACGTGGTCTCCATCTTGTTCGGTCGTAAAAATAATGACCCGCATGGCTTTGGATTTGTCAAAACCCCGGACCTGTTTCAGGAGTTCAAGACCGGACATTTTTGGCATGTTCCAGTCGGATAAAAGCAAGTCAAAAGGCTTGTTCATGTTGATGGCACCCTGAATGCCGAGCCAGGCCGCCTCTCCGTTGGTGGCTTCAATAATGTCATTCAGACCCATAGCGTTTAAAAATCTGACCACGCTTTTTCGGATCAGCGCGCTATCATCGGCTACCAAAATTCGAATATCGGAG
This sequence comes from Bdellovibrionota bacterium FG-1, assembly GCA_051382295.1. Taxonomy (GTDB): domain Bacteria; phylum Bdellovibrionota; class UBA1018; order UBA1018; family UBA1018; genus JBBCAW01. The sequence goes on from JBBCAW010000115.1 coordinate 9,096, forward strand.
GGAAGGCTGAGTTCGCATACTTGAGGCGCAAAAAAAGAAAACTCCCCATGAAAGACCCCATGCGGGGTGGTAAAGGGAATCGCGATGACCGCTTGACTGCTTAACAGGGTTGGATTCATGCTGACCCCGGAAAAATAGACCGGGAATGCCGGCTCAACCACCAGCTCTTGTGATTTCATTTCCGAGGCCACCAAAGTCATCAGATCCTGGGCCCATCTGGTCAAGCCCTCGGGCGGGCCGGAGGCAGGATCATAATCCACCTTTTGGGTCAGCTTCCAAAAAATTTGTTTAAAAATCTCGTTCTTAAAACTAAAGACCGCCAAGCCTTTGGCGGCTTTTCCTCCGAACTGTGCTACCACGGACACCTCCGCCGGGGGTAAACCGTCTAACTTGCGATGCCCGGGTTTTCCGGCGGTGGCCTCGACTCCGGCCCCCTCTCGCAAGAGCAGAATCGTGCTCCTGATCATCGTTTTGATGAACTGATCACTAGGAGCAAGAGGAGGAAGAGCAGAGGGAGTGGCGACAGAGGGGGCGGGGCTTTCATCGGTCATATGTACCTCGGGAGGGTAATTATGAAATTACACCTCTGTTTTTTCTTTTTCGCAAGGCTTCAGTTTGAGTGGGTCTAAGCCGACAAAACTATAAGCGTAATGGGCGAAAAGTAAAATGACGGTGGAAGATGAAGGCCTGCTGAATAACATATCCGAGAATCTGATTCGGTCCCTTTCTGTTTTACTCGAAGACCCCGGATTGCTCGACAAAATTCAAAGCGAGTCCAAACAACTGACTAACAATGCAGCCAATATCGCATCAGCAGGGGAGGAGATGGGCGCAACGATTGTTTCAATTGGTCAGAATGTACAAAATACCATTAAGGCCTCCAGTGCTGCAAAAAATCTCGCAAGCGAGGGTTCCGACGTCATTGATCGAACTTTGACAAAAATTAACGAGGTCGATGAAATTCTTACAAGCACCTCTTTGGCCTTGCAGGCGCTCTTGAAAACCACGGAACAGGCCGGACGGAGTGTTAAGGTCGTCAGTGATATTTCGTCGAAAACGGATTTATTAGCGCTCAACGCCTCGATCGAGGCCGCTCGCGCGGGTTCTGCTGGAAAAGGGTTTGCCGTGGTGGCCCAAGAGGTAGGTCGACTTTCGGAAAAAACTCAAACCTCTATCAGTGAAATTGAAACGATTCTACGGAATATCCCGGAAAATGTGAATGAAGTTTCTCAACGTCTTGAAAAAGGCGTGGGCACCGCCAAAAACTCAGTGAAAGAGGCGGCTCAGGCCAAACACAGCATTGCGGAAATTGTTAAACTCATTAATTCGGTTGATAACGAAGTATCGAATATCGGCGAGGCCATTCGAGACCAAGGTACGGCGATTACCAATATTGCGGTCAACATCGATTATATTGAAGATCGAATTCGGGACGAAAACACGATCATACGTGGAGGGACGTTGAATTCGGCCCCGCCGCCTGCGCCGGATTTGGAGGTCGTGGTGGCGAAGGCCGTTGAGGTGCCTGTTGCCCCGACCAGTATCACGGCCCCCCTCCCGATTCAAAAAAGGTCGACCGAAGTGGAGAAACCTCAGCAGGCGTTAGCTGAGGTATTGCGCATTCCCTTACCGTTAGTTTCAGGTGCGTTGAATAATATTTGGGAAATATTTTTGATTCGGAATCAAATCGGTTATTTGTTCGACCAAGAACGTCCCATGTTGAAGGAGCGAACGGAGTTTTTGCAATCCTGGGAATTCTTGGATACGGCGCTCAAGCGGAATGTTTCGGAGCTTGAGAATGCCTTAATGGCGATGCGGCTAAATAATCTAAAACCCCTTTATGGCCGAATGGAAAAGTTGGTCCGTTCATACCTAGACGAACACAAAGAGAAAAAAGTCGAATTTTTGACCGCCGGTGAGTCGATGGAGCTCGATAAGAAGGTGATTGACGTTTTGGGAGAGCCCCTGATTCACTTGATTAGAAACTCCCTTGATCATGGGATAGAAACCGCGGACATGCGAGTGAAGCTTGGAAAGCCTCCGTGTGGAACCCTTCGATTATCCACGGAGCTACAGGCCGATCAGGTTTTGGTTAAGATTCAGGATGATGGCAACGGAATCGATGGGGCTAAACTGATCGAAAAGGCACGAGGCAAAAAGATCGACGTCACGCCCTATCTTCAGGGGATCTCGCCGGTGGAAATTATTTTCCTGCCTGGGTTTTCTACGGCCGAGAAAGTGACCGACGTTTCCGGCCGGGGAATCGGTATGGATGCTGTCCGTCATTCCGTGGGCGAACTGGGTGGATCGATCGAGATAGATACGGAAGTCGGTATGGGTACAACTTTTTCGATTTATTTACCGCTGAGCCTTTCGGTTGTTCCAGCGGCTTTGTTTCGGGTCAATTCGGAGATTTTTGGTGCGCACATTAATTCGGTATTAGAGGTCTGTCGAGTGCGTAAGGAGGAGCTTAAGCAGAGTAATGGTCAGACCTATTTTCTTTTTTGAGATGAGTTTATTCTTTGCTATGATCTTCGCGACTATTTGTTGGTCAATGCCCGTAAACCAGAGGTCATTTTGGCGGAAGCTGAAATATCCCTTTTTGTGGTTCGGAGTCGGAAGGAGTTTTTTGCTCTGCGGGTGGATGCGATCGTTAGCAATACGGAGGTGGTCGTCAAACAGTGGCCCGCGCTGTTACCGAAGGTAGAGTTTATGTTGGGAATGTCTATTCTCCCCACCGGAAAAGCGGTCTTTGTTTTATCTCTGAATCAATTGGTGGATTCGATTCACCTTGGGCAGATGAGGGTAGAGCGACTCAACCGCGAGAACGATCATGTCGCAGCTTAGAACGATTTTTGGTGAGCAGAATCAAAAGTTGGCCGCCAGGGAGCGATCGGCGGCGGATCAGGAAGAGCTGGTTACGCTCCTGTCTTTTATGATTCAAGATTCTGTATTTGCAGTCCCTCTTCATTGTGTTCGAGAGATCGTAGAAGGTGTTCAGATTACCCTGTTGCCCGTGCCATGCGACCCTTATATTGCGGTTCTGAACCTACGGGGAACCCTGGTACCTATTCTTGCACAGATCGTCGTAAATCCTCGGGTTAAAGAAGATGTTTTGGGTGAACAAAAGCAGAGGCGGTATGTCATTTTTGAAACTGAGTCAAAACAACCTTTTGCTTTAGAGGGGACCCGTTTCAGGCGACTTGAATTTGAGCCGAGCCGTATCCCAGGGGGAGTTCAGCCGTTTTTGACTGTCATCGCAAATGCTGGCGAGCCCATTCAATTGATTAATTATCATGGTCCAGAGGGGTGCGCCTTGCTGGCGAGCATGCCAAGGGGCCCCCATTCATGAGCGATGAGATCAGTAATTTTTTGGAATTCAGTATTTTTCTTCCGAGTGAAAGGCAGGTGACTTTTGCCCTGAATGTTCACAAAATTCGAGAGGTGTTAGAGTGGAAAAGCCTCACGCAGGTTCCTGATCAGCTTCGACCGTTTATTGGCGTGTTGGACCTCCGTGGAGTTCCCGTTCCCGTGCTCGATCTCACCCTTCAGGTTACGGGAAAGTTGACTGATGTCGGAGGCATTTCCAGGCCTCGGATCTTGATTTGTGAGTCAATGAATCACTTAGTAGGGATACTTGTTCCTAAGACATCTCGTTTAACCGGTTATTTGGATCAGGAAGTCCGTCCGGCTCCGAAGGAGTTAGCGGGTCACGATCGAATTCCGACCACGGGGATATTACGGCATGGAGATGGCGGCTTTGTCTTTTTATTGGATATCGAAGGTTTATTGGGAAGGTTTTCGCCTCAAGAGGAAATGAAGCAATCCTCTATAATGGGTTCACCTTATTTAGGGAAGAGCGTCCTTATCGTTGAGGACTCCGTTATTTTTCAGAAGCGGCTCATGCAGGTTTTTGGTTCACTTGGGTTCAAGACCGAAATTGCGGAGAATGGGCAAGACGGACTTGAAAGGGTACGAAGGAGAAGGGATGAAAACGAGAGCCCCTTTGACCTTATTTTTACCGATATTGAGATGCCGTTGCTGAATGGTTTTGAGATGGCCAAACTGATTAAGGCTGACGCCAAAATTAAGCATATTCCTATCATTTTTTGTTCGAGTATTTCTAATCCTGTTTTGATTCAGGAGATCGAGAAGTTACAACTTGGAAGTTATGTGGTCAAGTTCGAGGGAGATGTGATTGCTCAGATGGTTCAGCGAGTATTTCAGATGCCAATCCAGTAACCGTGCTTGAAATGTCGCGGTGTTTTGCTAGGTGTTTGGGCGTCCGCGAGTGCTGAATGCGGTGGACGAAATGATAACGAGCGATGTGATAACTGGGGTCGAAACCATAGAAGTTGAGATTCATTTGTTCCATCTCGTGCGCCCGAAAAGCGGCTAATGGTTTTTTTTCAAAATCTTCGCGTTGTGAGATGTTTTTATTTTCAATTTTATTTGTGAATTCTGGATCCTGCGAAAATGTTTGGGCACGCTTTAGGGTTTCTTGTCGAAATGCATGATGACTATCTCCAAAATGAGCATCGATGAGGCCCAGTTGCATCGCCGCAAGGGTATCCAAGGGGAGTTGTGCCTCCATGATGACGTGTGCATTTTTATTCCCCACTCTTCTTGGAAGTGAATAGGTCCAATACTCCGAGCCATAGAGATTGCCCATGGATTTATAATGGGGGTTAAGGACAATGCCGGGTCGGGCAAAGACAAAGTCGGAGGCGAGGGCGAGAAAAACACCGCCAGCCCCGGCGTTTCCTTGCAGGGCGGAAACGGTGATGACATGGGTGGCCGTGAGAATGGTTTCTGCGAGATCGTTCATGGCTTGTACATTGTGCCAGGATTCGTCGGCGGGGCTTTTGGAGGATTCGATTGAATGTAAATGAATGCCGTTGGACCAGAAATCCTCGGACCCGAAAAGCACGAGTACTCGGATATCCGTTTTCAATGCGTCGATAATGGCGTTGCGAAGGTCCACGCATTGCTCCGTACTCATCGCGCCATTGTAAAATTCAAATTCCAGAATTCCGACTAAGTCTTTTTGGGTGAAGCTGATTTGCCGAGGACCTTGGATCTGTGGCAATGGGGTGAGGGATGAGTGCAATACTTGATGGGCCGGAAGTTTCAGGGGAAGTGGATTTTCAGGCGAAGCTTTTTCTTTCAGATGAGTAATCCATACCGCTCCATCGGTCGTTGCAATTAAAACCCCGCGAGGACTCCACCCTAAAACAGCGCCCGGACTCTTGGGCTCAAAATATTTTAAATTTTGTGCCGGCATCCCATTAAATAGAAAAACATTTCTTCCTAAAAGGGTGTCTAATACTCCGGGGGAGCCGTCGGCGGAGTTCAGTTTTCTCAAAACGTCTTGAGTGGTGTCTTGTTCCCAATGGATTTTGCGATCGGCTTGGGTCATCGGGGGGCGAGGTTTTCCTCGCACGTTTGGGTCATTGTAGTTGAGTGGTTCGGGTCGATAGGTTTTCGAGCTAAAACGATCGATCGCAGTTAAGATTGCTTTTACCGCAGCGGTCGTTACTTCATGCCGATAAAGACTGCTTTTTCTCGTCCTTCGCATGGCAAATATTTCTTCAGCCCAGATATCTCCAGCGTCCATTTCCGCATTAGCTTGGAGTACGGTGACCCCCCATTGAAGCTCTTGATTCAGGATCGCCCAATCCAGCGAGGAGGGGCCGCGATCGCCCCGTATGCCGGGATGGATAATAAAACACGGGATTTTTGTCCAAACCGAGGCAGGAATCGCGCGTTTTAAATAGGGCGCGATGATGAGAGCGGGCTGAAAAAGCGACACAGCTTGTTCCGTCATTTCGTCGTGAATGTCGAATTCGATCGATAGTTCATGCCCTCTTCGCGTGAGCTCCAGATAGAGGCGTTGAGCAAGACTGTTAAAGGAATGGGTGAGCAGCAGGATACGCATTAAAGGGCGGTTCCTTTGGTGATAGGGCCGAATCGATAATAAGCACCACAGGCGCCTTCAGAAGAAACCATGCAAGAGCCAATGGGGTTATCGGGAGTGCAGACCTTCCCAAAAAGTTTACAATCCAGCGGTTTTTTGAGTCCGCGGACGATACTGCCACACTCACAGGCTTTGGGGTCGGGGACCTCGTAAACCTTGAGGCCAAAGCGAACTTCAGCGTCGTAGGTGGCATATTTTTCTTTTATTTTGAGTCCGCTATACGGAAGGTTCCCAAGACCTCGCCATTCAAAGGTGCGCTTGAGTTCGAAAACTTCGGCAACATTTTGTTGGGCGATGAGATTACCGGTGCGGGTAACCACGCGGGTAAATTGATTTTCAACGCAGGCTCTGTGGTCATTGAGTTGCTCGATGAGCATCAGAATGGCTTGAAGCAGATCGAGCGGCTCAAAGCCGGCGATGACGACGGGTTTTTGGTACGTTTGCGAAAAATATTCAAAAGGCTGGGTGCCGATGATGGCACTGACATGCGCGGGGCCTATAAAACCATCCAACTTGAGAACGCCTAGGTTTCGGACCTCGGGTGATTCGAGGATGCTGGAAATTGCCGCTGGGGTGACGAGGTGGTTGCAATAGATCGAAAAGTTCCTGAGTCCTCGGCGATGAGCCTCCTGCAAGATCACGGCAGTGGCGGGCGTAGTGGTTTCAAAACCAATGGCGAAAAAAACCACTTCACGTGTTGGATTGTCCTGCGCGATGGCGAGAGCATCAGAGCACGAATACACCATTCGGATGTCCGAACCTTGGGCGCGAGTTTTCAGCAGGCTTTGACGGTGGGAGGCCGGCACTCTCATGACATCCCCATAGGTCACAAAAATAACCTCGGGGCGCTTGGCCAGTTCAATGGCCCCATCCAAACGTCCAATAGGCAGCACGCAAACCGGACAGCCTGGGCCGTGAACCATTTTGATAGAGGGAGGAAGAAGGTCGATCAAGCTATAACGAAACAGTGCATAGGTGTGGCCGCCGCAAAACTCCATGAGATGGTATTCGCGGTCAGGTTTTACTGCCTCATGAATGCGGTGCGACAGGGCGCTGGCAACACGTTGGTCTCGAAACTCCTCAATGTATTTCATTGTCTTGGTTTTGAAGCCTAACCCACCCCTGAGCGGGCTTGCAATGTTTCGTATGTCTGTGGATTAAATGTTGACTCAAAGTGTACACAGTTGTGACACGGAGTCAGAGGGGTAGTTTGACTTTGACGTCACTCTTTTTGGCCCTTACGCTTATTTTGGGGGGCTTCGATGGCCGAAAAGCCGAAACTGAGTATGTATTGGGCCGCAGGGTGCGGAGGTAGCGAAGTTGCCTTGGTGAACATCAACGAAAAAATTCTTGATGTGGATGCGAACTTTGATTTTATGTTTTGCCCCTGTCTTTTGGACACCAAGATTAAAGACGTGGAAGCGCTTCCTGATGGTGCGATTTTAATTACACTTTTCAATGGCGCGCTCCGGACCGAAGAAAACCGGGAGATGGCTCATCTTCTTCGGAAGAAATCAAAAATCTTAATTGCTTTTGGTTCTTGCGCGTCCGAGGGCTGCATTCCCGCGCTTGGTAATTTGGCGCCATCCGACACGCGTTTTAAGTTGATCTATCAAGAGCTTCCATCGTGCGATAATAAAAATGGTATTTTTCCGCAAGCAGTAACCCAAGTTCCGGAGGGTACGCTCACTCTTCCGGTTTTTTTGGATCGGGTGAAAACCTTGGCCGAAGAGGTGGATGTCGATTATTTTATTCCAGGTTGTCCTCCTGAGCCCCATCAGATTTGGAATGTCATTGAGTATGTGATTTCAGGTAAACCTCTTCCACCCAAGGGCAGTGTCTTGGGGGCAGGAAAGTCCACGGTTTGCAACGAATGCAGCCGCGTTAAGAATGACAAAAAGATCAAGAAATTTAAGCGCACCTACGAGTTTACCCCCGATCGCGAGCAATGCTTGCTTGAGCAGGGGCTGATCTGCATGGGCATTGCCACTCGTGATGGTTGCGGGGGCCTTTGTCCCAAGGTGAATATGCCGTGCACTGGCTGTTATGGTCCTTCTGATGGCGTAGAAGATCAGGGCGCGAAGATGATCGCTGCGTTGGGATCCGTGATCGACCTCGACGAGATCAAAACGATGTCCGAGACGGACATTAATAAACGTCTGGATGAAATAATCAAAGACATTCCCGACATCGCGGGAACCTTTTATCGCTACAGCTTGGCCGGCTCGCTCGTGAAGGGCAGGACTCCATCATGAAAAAAATATCCATTGATCCCGTCACTCGTCTTGAAGGTCATGGCAAAATCGAGATCTTCCTCAATGATGAGGGGGACGTGGCCAACACTTATTTTCAAGTGCCGGAACTCCGGGGTTTTGAACACTTTTGTGTGGGACGCTTGGCTGAAGATAACCGTGATGTCGGTGAAGATGAAGCCTAGGGACATTTTGGAAGTGCTGGCGGATTGCCCGACTTTTGAAAAGGATGTTAGGGACTGGGTAACACGCTCGAAAAAGGTATTGCTGGTCATGAAGGACGAGGGAACCGCCAAGAAGTGCCAGATTCAGTTTTAGGCTGCTTTAGCAAATTCTGGGAAGCATTTCCCCGGAGAGCATGTCCAGAATACGACTACCGCCCACCTGGGTTCGAAGAAGCACTTTCCCAGGTGTTTGCTGGGTGATGCGTCCCACAATCGAAGTTTCCCGGCCGATCGGAAACTCCTTCAGTGCGTCGCACACTCGAGTGGCATAGGCCTCCGGCACGACGAGCACCAACTTTCCTTCATTGGCGAGATAGAGCGGATCAAAACCCAAAAGCTCACATGCGCCTTTAACCTCATTTTTTAAAGGGATTTTGGCTTCAAAAAGTTCAAGCCCCACCGGTTGGCCCACTTGTCCGACAACAAATTCATTGAGCGTCGTGGCCAGCCCGCCGCGGGTGGGGTCTCGCATGTTCCGAATGTCTGGACAAACCGCTAGCGCGGCTTTCACGAGTGGAAATACCTGCGCGCAATCACTTTGAAGATCAGTCTTAAAGTCGATTCCTTTTCTTTTGGAGTACACGGCAATTCCATGATCGCCGAGGCTTCCACTCAAAATCACCGCGTCTCCTTCTTCAAAAATGGGCGGTTTGGTTTTAAGATGGGGGGAGCCCTCGAGGAGGACGCCAATTCCGGAAGTGTTGATAAAAAGCCCATCGGCCGCACCTTTTTCAACCACTTTTGTGTCGCCCGTGACGATGCGAACCCCGCCCTCCTGCGCGGCCTGAGCCATCGAGGCGACCACTCGCTTTAATTCTGAAAGGGGAAATCCCTCCTCGATAATGAAGCCTACGCTGAGATAAAGCGGACGCGCACCCATGACCGCCAAGTCGTTGAGCGTGCCGGTGACCGAAAGTTTCCCAATGTCTCCGCCCGGAAAAAAAAGCGGGGTTACGACGTGCGAATCCGTGGTGAAAACGAGGCGATCCTGTGCTCCAAACGGGGCTAAACACGCTGAATCCGCCATCTCTCTGAGTTCCGGAGAATCAAAGGCGGGCAAAAAAACCTTGGAAATCAGCTCGTGCGTGAGTTTACCGCCGTTTCCATGAGCTAGGGTGACGGTGGGTTGATCGTTATTCATGGGCATGGCTTTCTATTTCTCTGAAAAGTGCGAGCGTCTTTTTGGCCTCGTCTTCATTCATCATGGAGATCGCAAAACCTGCATGCACCACTACATATTGCCCCACTGAAACAGGACCCACGAGCGATAGATCGGCATTTCTCATGACTCCTCCCACTTCGAGAGTCCCTTGGGTGCCACGAATCTCCAGAATTTTCATCGGTATTGCCAAACACATGACTTTTCTCCTCGATAGGTGCGATCTGCGATAACGGCCTGGCCTAGTGCAATACCACCATCACCGGTTGGAAGCGCCTTGTGAAATAAGACCGTGAAACCGTCATCTTCCAGTTTTGTGATCAAATTGTCGCGCAAATAATCATTTTGAAAGCACCCACCACTTAAGGCGACGGTTTTTATTCCATATTTCCGTGAGGCCATCTGGGTCATTTTCAAAAAACCTTCAACGAGGCCAGCATGAAATTTATAGCTGATGGAAATAAGGGGCACCCTTGCGTCCAAATCCTGAAAAATACTTCGGATGGCAGGTCGCCAGTCGAGTTCAAAGGGAATTTTGGACTGGCCTGAATTTGGGGTCAACGTGAACAGATACGGTTCCAGTGATTTTTGCCGGTTTTCATAGGTGTTATTGGCAAGTTGCTCCAGCTCAATGGCGGCCTGACCTTCGTAAAAAACCTCGCGGGTGCAACCGATGAGGGCCGAAACTCCGTCAAAAAGTCTGCCGCAGCTTGAGGTAGTGGCGCAATTGAGATTCGAGGCGAGCATTTGTAAAATGACTGAGTATTGGGTCAGCGCGATTTCCGGAAAAATCCGTTCGCGAGCCACTAAAATCTCGTCAGCAGGGAGGACTTGGGTGAGAAGGGCCATCGCGATCCGCCAAGGGTGGTGAATGGCTGGGTCGCCTCCCGGAAGTGCAAACGTTTTTAGATGTCCGGCGCGGATAAAGTCTCGTTGATCACAAAGTAAAAGCTCACCCCCCCAAATCGTGCCATCTAGGCCATATCCCGTACCATCCAGCGCGAGGCCAAGAACGGCTCCTCGATGTTCATTTTCTGCCAGGCAGGACGCGAGATGCGCGTGATGATGTTGAATTCCAAAAACCCGTCCCTTCCATTGAGCGTCGCTAAAGTTCTCTTGAACCCATTTTGTCGTGCGATACCCAGGGTGGAGATCGTGGGCGATGACTTGAGGGATTGCGCCAAAGAGGCATTTGAAGTGCAAAAAACCCTCTTCAAATGAGAGCATCGTCTCAAAGTTGTCGAGGTCTCCAATATGATGACTGAGGATCGCCTGGTTCCCTCGGGTGAGGCAAAACGTATTTTTGAGATCTGCCCCAGTGGCAAATACCGAGGTCGAAAATGGCTGATTTAACGTGACGACGTCCGGCGAAAAACCTCGGCTTCGCCTTAAAAAAATCGGCCTGCCATGAGCGATTTTCACGACCGAGTCGTCGCAGCGCGTATGAATGGGGCGATTGTGGGTGAGAAAATAATCGGCGATGCCATGGAGTCGTTCGAGCGCCATGGGGTCTGAGTAGGCAATGGGTTCATCGCTTCGGTTGCCGCTTGTCATGACGAGGGGCGCGTTAAAGGTTTTTAAAATAAGTTCGTGGAGCGGCGTATAGGGAAGCATCACGCCGAGACGTTGGTTCTTTGGGGCCACGCTGGGCGCAAGCAGCAAGGCTCTCAGTTTTTTGAGTAAAACGATGGGGGCGGCCATGGATTGCAAAAGCGCTTTTTCAGCTTCATTGAAGAGGACAAATTCGCTGGCCGCTTGAGCATGCGGAAACATCACGGCGAAAGGTTTCATCTCGCGGTATTTTCGGGCTCTTAGGCTCGCAACGGCGTTTTCGTTTGTAGCATCGCAACAAAGATGAAATCCCCCTAATCCTTTTAAGGCGATGATTTTTCCTTCTCGCAAAAGCTCGCAACATTTTGCAATCAGCGCGTTTGGTCGCACGTCAAGCTTGTGACCTGAAGGATCCAGTAGGCTCAGGGATGGACCACAGGAGGGGCAGGCAATCGGTTGAGCGTGAAACCTCCGATCCAATGGGTTCTCATATTCCGAACGGCAGGGGGGGCACATCGAAAACCCCGCCATCGTCGTGCGGCTTCGATCATAGGGAACATCTTCAATCAGGGTAAAGCGCGGTCCACAGTGCGTGCAGTTGATGAAAGGATAGAAGTATCTTCTATTTTGGGGATCCCAAAGTTCGTTCAGGCATTCCTGACAAAGAGCGAGATCAGGGGCCACCGGAACTGTCTTTGAAGTTGAGGCGACGGGGCTTTTTCGAATTTCAAAGCTGACGAAATTTTGAAAAGCGATCAGAAAGGTCTCAATACTGGTCACGCAAGCGGCTCTTGGCGGCGTGGCGCGAAGGTCATCTAAAAATAAGCGGGTGGAATCGGCAGCTCCTTCTATTTCAATGCTGACGCCCTGATCATCGTTGAGGACAAAGCCCTTGAGTTGATGAGTCAGGGCAAGTCGATAAACAAAGGGTCGAAAACCCACGCCTTGCACGACACCTCTGACTTCGATGCGAAGGCAGGTGTGATGATTCGTCATTTTTTCAAAGTGAGCCAGTCGTACCAAGCGGCCATGCCTGCGCCCGTTTTGACCGAAATTTCAAAAATCTTGATCTTTGGATTGACTCGTTTTGCAAATTCTTTGCATTGCGCGACGTCAAAATCCAGGTGGGGCAGCAGGTCGATCTTATTGAGAAGCATGACGTCTGAATTTTCAAACATCGTGGGATACTTAAGCGGCTTGTCCTCACCTTCGGTCACACTGAGAAGGGCGACTTTATGGTGTTCGCCCAAATCAAAGGTGGCTGGACAAACGAGGTTGCCGACGTTTTCAATAAACAGGACATCGAGCTGTTTTAAGTCAAAATGGTCTAGGGCTCTCCCAACTCCTTGTGCATCGAGGTGGCAGCCCGCGCCGGTATTGATTTGGTGAACCGGGACGCCGGTTTTTGAAATTCTTTGGGCGTCGTTGTCTGTTTGTTGGTCTCCTTCGATGACGGCAAAACGGGTTTTGGCAGAAAGTTCGCGAAGAGTTTTTTCAAGAAGTGCGGTTTTCCCGGAGCCGGGAGAACTCACGAGGTTGAGGACAAAAATCCCATTTTTATTAAAGAGTTCTCGATTGGTTTTAGCCAGGGCGTTATTTTTGGAGAGGATATCTTGTTCGATATTGATTTTTAGCAGAGGGGGCTTAGGGTTCTGTGAATGGGGGCTGCAGCCGCAGGTATTACACATAGGTTAGGTACTCCTGAGTTGTATTTCAAGGACGCGCATCTGTTTTCCCGACAAGACCTCGATAGGAAATGCGCCGCAGTGGGGACACGGGTCAAAGATTGCCGATACTTGAAAGGACGTGTCACAAGCCGGGCATTTCCCTTGACCCTGGATTCGATCAATCAGAAGGGTTGCTCCCTCGAGTTTTGTTCCTTGGGTGCAGGCTTCAAAGCAAAACTCAAGAGCCTCGGGCATGACGCCCGAAAGCGCGCCAATTTCAAGTTGCACGCAAGCCACTGCGCTTGTGCCGGCATGATTCTCGCAAATTTCGACGATATTTTGGGCAATGGCGACTTCATGCATCGTTGAGCTATCTTGCATGAGGTCGGGCCAAGTTCCAACTTAGAAATGTGGGTTTTCGCAATGAAATACGGCCCGTGCTTCTTCGCTTCCTAAGTCACCCAGCAATTGTTCAAACATGCTTTTTGCTTGAACTACGATCGTAATCGGCTCGGCAAAGGCCATCTCGATCGGAACACCCGCCTGATAGCTGCCCACGACGATTCCCCGTAGTTTGGCCTCTCGGTCCACGACCATACTGCCGCTCGAGCCGGAAGCGGAATCGATCGTGGTGGTGCAAACGGGGCCGGAGTGATGAAAAAAATCTAAGGCCGTGATCGCTTCGGCGGAGTAATCGGAAAAATCGGAATATTCTTTCCAACTCGAGATCATTTTACCTGAGGCGAAGTAGCGTTGATTGCCGTCCGAGGATAAGTTAGAATTGCGACGAATCGCGTTCGGGAAGCCCACACTCCAAAGAGGCTCACCCGCATGCGAAGCCTCTCCGGAGAGCGGTACGCACGGGGTTTTTCCAAGGGACTTAGCCTGCAGGATCACGAAATCGTCCATGCCCGCCCTCATTTCCAGGAGGTTGGATGATCCGCTTTCGAATCCTTTCTCAGAGCTGAGGCTCGGATAGTCGCTGAGGAAGCCCTTTCCCGCGTAAACAATGCGTAGGGGCCCGAGGGGTTTCCAGCCCGCCTCCCCGCGCATTGATGCGTTGGGGAGGTAGATATTGGCGTCAGGACGTTGCTGATCGACCTCCAACCATTGACCGAGTCCGTCGCCATCACCCCGAAGTTTGAATTTCAAAGGGCTACTGTCTGCATTCAAAAGCGTGCGTAAGCAGTGCAAGGCCGTTAAAAGATGGCCCTCACTGGAAATGAACTGCGCGGAGCATCCCGGCGAGGTTAGGGTCTGGGGCGAATTCATGGAGCCAGTGGCCCAGAATTGTACGCTAGCATTTTTCAACGTTTGCATCTGACTCGGGCTAAAAGGAAAGTTCTGGGGCAAGGCCGTTTCGGGATAAAATCCAAAATCGGCAAAGCCTCTATTGGAAAAAGTGGCAAGGAGGGTGAAGAAGAATAAGAGCGCTGCCCCCTGTTGGAGACGTGACGTCATGACGGTTACTCCTGGGTTTGCAGGCAATAGGGGTCGATTTCAGAAGGGGATTCGAAGATTCCAGTCCATGGGTTGAGCACGTGAGAGCTCGCCCAATCCAAACAAGCGATGGCGTTGGGCAGGGCGTTGCCAGAGGGGTCGATATGAGTGGGGACATCCTGGGTTCGAAAGATGCAAGTGGAAAATTTTAAAGACACGCTCCGTTCGTAATCCGGATCCGCTCCCGTGGGTAAATCTTGCACATAAAGTTCTGGGACGTTCGGCTTTTTGAGGCCAAAGGCGAATGCGGTTTCGTCTGCGGTCGAGCCTGGCTTTTGGTTCCAGCGATAGTAATAATGCCTGGGTTTTTTTTCCTGCGGGGCGCTCCAGTAAACTGGATCCGTGTCAGCAGCATCGATGACCCAGTCGGGGTGCCTAAACCGGATACTTTTCCCGAAGAAATCCCGTCCGACCGTGAGCCACTTTTCAACCTTTCCGTTGATCAAACGTGAATTGAATACACAACCACGGATGAATTGGACCACCACAAAATCTTGGAGCTGGGAGACTTGATCTGTTCGATAACGGGCGGTCATGCTGGTGCCCAGGGCCCAGGCTCCCCCGACTAAAGTGACTTTGTAATCGTTTGCTTCGACGGAAAAACTCTTTAACGCGCACGAGCCAGAAGGCGGGCATGCAAAATTCTTGAGCGTCTTGGACATCTGCGGGGTGTTTTCAAGGGTGGGGGCCGCCGCACTCTCGTCCGCGTGCGCAATCTGTAACGCGGTGGCTGTTGAAAGGAGGGTGAGAACTCCGATATTCCAGATCGACTGAAAAAATCGCATGATTGTCCAATAACATCTAATGACGCATTGCGCAATTACAATGTAACTGATTGAAATAAGAGCTAAAAACGGCTATTGAAGAGCGATGCCGGGGCTCTCCGAAAGTGTCGCACGCCAGAGGTTGGAAGCTGAGGGTCCTAATGAACTTCCCACTGAAAAACCCCGTCACTTTTTTGTGCTTCTGGGGGAGGTGATCTTTGAGCCGATGGTTTCGCTTCTTGTAGGGTGCGGAGCCGTTTACCTGATTCTGGGGGACCGGCAAGAGGCGATCATGCTCCTTGGGTTTTTGGGTCTGATCCTATGGATTACCCTCTATCAGGAAAGGAAGACCGAAGCGGCTCTCACCGCCTTGAAAAATCTTTCGGCGCCGCGGGCCACGGTGCTTCGGGAGGCGCGCTTGAAAAAAATTCCGGGTCGTGAAGTGGTTCGGGATGATCTCTTACTTTTAAATGAAGGAGATCGAGTTCCGGCGGACGCCAAGGTTCTATCCGCTTCTGGCTTGAGGGTGGATGAATCGCTTCTGACGGGCGAGTCTGTGCCCGTGGAAAAGATCGTTTTGTCGAGCGTGTTTGCGGGCACCACTGTTGTGCGTGGGCAAGGGACCGCGCAAGTGTTTGCTGTCGGACTCAAGACGGAGATAGGCAAGATCGGCAAAATCCTCAAGACCGCCCAGCCAGAAGCCACGCGGTTACAGCTTGAAACCCGAAGATGGGTTAGAATTCTTGCGATTATCGCAGTCGGCCTTTGTTTCCTTGTGGTGGCTGTTTATGGTGTGACCCGGCATGATTGGTTGGGGGGGTTGTTGTCCGGTTTGACTCTGGCCATGGCCATTCTCCCCAATGAGCTTCCCGCGGTTCTTATGATTTTTTTGGCACTCGGGGCCTGGAGAATATCGCTGCGGCATGTTTTGACGAGAAAAATGCCGGCCATTGAAAACCTGGGTTCGGCGACGGTCCTTTGCGTGGATAAAACGGGCACCTTGACAATGAATCAGATGAGTGTGCGGCTGCTTTTCGCGCCCAGTACTGCGCACGCCAAGCAGGGCACTGAGTTTGACCTTGGGGCGCAACCGCAAGCAGACCTTCCTGAAGCTTTTCATGCCCTGGTCGAGTTCGGAGTCTTGGCTTCAAGACCTGCTCCTTTTGATCCCATGGAAAAGGCCGTTCATCGAGTGGGAGAGGCGTATCTTGCTCGAACTGAGCATCTTCATCCCGATTGGAAAATCGCTCGAGAGTATCCCCTAACGCCAGAAATGCTGGCCGTCAGCCATGTTTGGAAAGGGGAGGCGCAGGATGATTATATTATTGGCGCAAAGGGTGCCCCGGAGGCCATTTTGGATCTTTGCCATTTAGATCAAAATCAAGTCGCTGAGATTTCAGGCAAGATTGAAGAGTTTGCCAGACGAGGGCTACGAATCTTGGGGGTCGCCAGTGCAACGTTTTCGTCCCCGACGCTTCCTGAAACGCCGCACGATTATGCCTTTAGGTTTTTGGGTCTTTTAGGTTTGGCAGATCCCGTGCGGCCGGGGGTCCCAGCGGCGATTAGCGAGTGTTATCAGGCCGGGGTGCGTGTGATTATGATGACTGGAGACCACGCTCAAACTGCCGGGAGTATTGCTCGTGAGATTGGACTCTATAATCCGGATGAAATCATCACCGGGCCTGAACTTGCAGAGATGGATGACGTGCGTCTTGCACTGCACCTGAAGACCGTGAATTGTTTTGCCCGCATGGTTCCTGCGCAGAAACTTCGCCTAGTGCAGGCTCTTAAGCGAGATGGCGAAGTGGTAGCCATGACGGGTGACGGGGTGAATGATGCTCCAGCTTTAAAAACCGCGCAAATTGGGATTGCGATGGGTGGAAGGGGGACGGATGTGGCCCGTGAAGCCGCGGCCCTGGTATTACTGGATGACGATTTTTCTTCCATTGTTGAAGCCATTCGGACGGGCCGTCGAACTTTTGATAACCTTCGTGGGGCGATGGCCTACTTGTTGGCCATTCATGTACCGATCGCTGGAATGTCGATTTTACCGGTTCTTTTGAAGCTCCCACTGGTTCTGTTGCCGGTTCATATCGCGTTTTTGCATTTGATTATTGAGCCTGCTTGCTCGGTGGTATTTGAAGCCGAACCTCCTGCTGGAAATTCGATGAAGAAAGCCCCCCGGCCCCCAGGAGAGGTGCTTTTTTCTAAAAAACTGATTATTCCAGCCCTCGTTCAAGGTTTAGTGGTGTTCGGAATCGTATTGAGCGTCTTTCTTATTTCGCTCTATCGCGGCCAAGGTGAACGTGACGCCCGCGCCCTGACCTTCACGACGCTTATTTTCGCAAACCTCGGTCTCATTCTCGTGAATCGATCTTGGTCACGGACGATCATTGAGGGCTTTCGCGCCCCCAATCGTGCGCTCGCATGGGTTCTTTTTGGAGGTTTGCTGGTCTTAGGGTTTGTTTTATACGTCCCTTTTGCGCGCGATCTTTTTCGTTTTTCGGTGCTTCATCCGGTGGATCTGGGATTGTGTGTTGGAGCGGGGGGGGTAAGTATTGCGTGGTTTGAAGGGTGGAAAATTTGGAGGAGGAAGGACCTACTCCGTCCGTAGAACTTCGTACACGGACCTTAAGCATTTTCCAATAAAGTTTGAGGTTTTAGATCCGGTGCGCGTGTTTTCTTCGTGTTTTGGCGGCGAAGAAACGCTGATTGCCATCCCTTTTCCCAATCGCTTACCGTCGGAATGCTTCAGCGAGAGTTCTACCATAGGCGTTAATAGCGACGTCTTAGGCAAGTCTAGGGTTACGACGACGCGCTTTCCCTTGCGGATTATCGGAGCTTCGATCGCAACGTTCTCTCCTAAAAGTTTCATTTGCAGGCGATGTTCACCCATCAAATCTTCGTGAATCGAACCTCCAAACAATGCAACCGCACCCTGGCGAACCTCCGTCTCCACTCTCAGACGGTGGCGGTCCAGTCGGGCGTCGTAGAGTTCAACGATCCGTGTTCCCTCCCACGGTAGGGTCGAGGTCTTGATGATCGTCTCGTAAGGCCCGAGGTCTACCCCGTGGGACCCTGAAACGGGCCGCTTGCCGTTGCGGATCGTATCATCGATCGCCTTCCAAACCGGGTCGCGATTACCCGTCCGAAGGTACTCGGCCAGCAACTTCTCGCTTTGGTCGATTAAATTCCAACGATAGAGCTCTGGCCGCCGTTGATTCAATTGCTTGGCGGCCTGCGCTCGAAACCTTTGAAGGGCCGTTTTCCTAACGCCATTCGACAATGCCTCGATCTCAACTTCGTTGTAATAATTCGAGTACGCCGTGGCAAAGTCCTCTCGAAGCAGGTCGTTTGAAACTCCGGGGATTTCCATCTTCAAGACCTTTTTCACTGCCACAACATCCTTTGGATTCAACTGGGCCAAACGAGTAAGAATTCGGTTTAGGTCAAAGTCAGTAAGCTGATGAGGGACATTGAATCTTCCCATGGCTTCAAGAGCCCCTTGGCGGGCGGTTTTTTTTAAGATTGAAGCCAGCCGTCGCCCTGCGGGACGTTCTACGGTCTTACTGACTAAGACGGAGGGGATTCCAGTTAGCTCCAGAAATTCCTTGGAGAGGGCGTTTGCGTACTCCTCATCAAAATGTTTTGTGAGGTCTTGCTCTTTAGGAATCCTTTTTAAGACCTCGGGCGTCGTCTGTTTTACAACCTCATCTCGAAAACGTGAGATCAGCTCTCTTTTGATCTCCTCGGTCTCGCCTGCAGGTTCATTGTGATCCAAAACTTTCAATTTTCCATAACCCGGTTGGGCAGTCTCTGTTCCATAGTCGATGAAGCCGCCATTCAACTGAAAATTCGAAGCACTCGTGGCGCCATGGTAAATTCTCGCTGCAAACGCAGCCGCGTACTGCTTGGCAATCCTTTGCACATAATCAAGCCAGGCGCTGCGTGTGGAAAAATCTTTGAGAAGCCTCTGAGTAGCATCCTTAAGCCGTGATTCTTCGCTTTCCGTCCAAGGCCCCTTTCCATGAAAAGCTCTCATGAAGTGGGCGGGGCGAACTGCGTCTTCGCGAACGATCAGGATATCAGGATGGTCCCGTCCATCGGGATATCGAGTGATCGTCCCGCGATCGATTAAGGCGATCACGCGGTTTCCCCCGTAGGGTAGGTCTTGGTTAATTTCCCCCCAAATGGCTTCGCGTGGACCTTCTTCAAAAGGGCCTTTTCCATTTGAATGAGAAACGCCCATCCCGTTGCCCACCAATGGAGTGCGTCCCAAATTCTTGATCTGGACTTTCCCTTTGCCGGCCGCGCGACCTGCGCCAAAGTTAAAGCCTAGTCCGCCTCCTCCATATCGGTCAGCAAAGAATTCACGTTCCCCTTCGAGAAACGCATTCGGAGGATCTTCGCTCGGAATTCCCCAGGCAAAGTTATCCAAGACTCGAGTCTCAAACTCGGCCCGAGCTTCTGGGGCCTGTGGGATGTCAATTTCATTGTCATGTAAATAACTTAAGTTTAACCAGAGGAGTTTGGGATGTGCCAATTTTTTGGCGTGAACTGGAACGTAGGAAATTTCTCCTAGATTCTTACCCATCTGAACGGGGGGGCCCTCCGTCAACGACTCGATAGGGGCGGCAAGCACCACGCTTGCCGAAGAGAGCAGTAGCCACAGGCTGAGTCGAAAAGAGAGCTTCACAATAGATTAAGTCGGTATTTTTCCTCGGGAAAATTAACTTTTTTCTCTATGGATTCTAATTTTTCCAAAAATCAGGATGTTTCGATGTTTTCCGTTCCACGCCTAATCCCCAAATCACCGAACAAGAAATCGCAAATGCTTTGACATTAAGTTTCATGATTCCCTTCACACACGACGCCCTAATTTCAAGACCGGCGATAAAAGTAAAAGCGCTACCGGAAGGCTTGCAAAGCACACGACAATGAATGCGCCGGCCGGCAGATCCCACTTATAGCTCATCACCATCCCAATCAAGCTCAGTACAAAACCAAGAATCCATCCGAAGATGAGTCTGGCACGAATTGAAGTGAAGAAAAGGGTACCCACGACGGAGGGCACAATCAGGTACGAAAACACCTGAAGAACCCCGGCCATGCTCACGGACGAGGTGATCACGACACCGAAGAGAGCGTAAAAGAGGAAATCCCAGAAGCCCGAAGTCCCATGTCCGAAAGACGCGGCGATGAGCTGCTTCCGGAAGATAAAGTGAATCGCACCGACGACCCCATAGATCAGCGAAGTCTTGATGACATCCGGCCAGGTAACCCAGAGAACTTGGCCTACCAGTAGATCCTTAATGTGCTCCGCTCCGTGGGCCACGCGATCCACGACGAGCACCACGGCGGCAGAGGCCAAGGCATAGACAATTCCGATGATCGCTTCTTGGGAAAAAAGATTTTCATGCCGCCTGGCCATGGCGAAGAGCAGCGCAGCGATAAACGTGCTCCCAAGCGAGATCAAATAAGTTCCCGTGGAATGATGCTCGAAGCCAAAGAGAATGGCGAAAGACGCCCCGAAGGCTGCGACCTGGGCGAGACTGAGGTCAACGAAGATCACCCCACGGGCAAGGACATGAAGCCCGAGGTAACAATGGATGCCAGCCAGCACGAGGCACATCACGAATGGAGCAGCAAGAAAGGTTACAGCGTCAAGCCAGTGAGCATTCATGATTTACTTTCCTTCTATCGTGGATACGAGGTTCTCGTACAAATCATCGAGAGTATTGATTCCAGGCGCTCCATCTACGGAGACTGGCACGACTGCCACCCGGATCGTCGGAATGGATTCTTTGATTCTATTAGTGACCGATGGTTCAAAGAAATTCTCTACCATAATCAGGGAAATCTTGTGCTCTTTGATGGTCTCGATCACATCCATGATGTGACTGGCGGTGGGCGGAATTCCCGGCTTGGGTTCCAAGGTTGCCGCATTGACTAAATGAAATCGGTCAAAGAAGTAGTTCAACGTCTTATGGTAAGTGACCACTTCTTTCACACCGGACTTTTTAATCCGTTCCTGCCATCCCTTGGTTTTGCTCTGAAAGCGGTTTTGAATCGCTTTCGCTTTCTCCATGAACTGCGCTGCGTGGGCGGTGTCTAACGAACCCATGCGTTCAGCTATCCGAATTGCGGCTTCGCCCATGCGGATCGGATCGAGCGAGAAATGGGGGTTACCAGAAGGATGAACATCTCCTTCGGCCCGAGTGATCTTGGATGTCGGGATTTCGATCGGCTGGATGAGTGGCCCCACTTCCAGGTATCCTCGATTGCCGGGCATGACCTTTGGATTTCGCGCCCCTTGCAGAATCGGAGGTAGGTAGCCAATTTCAAGCTCCAATCCTATGCAAACCACAAGATCGGCTCGGCTTGCCTTGGTCATATAGGACGGCTTGGCTTCGATATAGTGAGGATCTTGCGTGCCCTTGGCGATCGCGCTGACATCGACCTGATCGCCACCGATCTCGCTGACCAAAGCGCGCAAATCCGTGACGGTTGTCAATACGCTCAGCTTGGCTTGCGCATTCAGTGGGACCATAAACAGTGTCGCCGCAAATAATAGAGTGCCTAAGCCTAGCGTTCGGTTGAGATTGATTGTTTTCATTTTATAATTCTCCAAATCGGTTTCAGGAATTTCTCAATACGAGTGCGCGGGATGCGCGCCAATGATCACGTTCAACTGCAGCGTAACCGCATGTTCCTCGGGCTGATTCGCAGCAAGAATGTGGTCGTATTGCATGCGGAACCCTGAGAACTCGGATGGAAAAAAGCCGAGAAGAGCACTTTGTTTTTGTCGAGAGGGTAGGTTGCCTGTCCGTTGCAGACCTTCGAATTCCACTCGTCCCTGTACCCACCACCGCTCCGCGAACTGATATTGAATCCAACTCGCAAGCCCACCGAGCTGTTCTCCGTTCAATCGGGCATCGCTCGGACCTACGTTGAATCCGGTGGTTGGGCTATCGCCATAAAGATACTCGTTTGCAAAGATCAACGCGTGGTATTTGCCACCCTCGGCTGGTCGCCACTTGAAGATGATATCGCTCCCACCCACGCGCGCGGAGAGGGACGCCTGATTTTTGCCCTGGGTTCCGAACACCGACCATTCCATCGTCAAGTCATCCGAAAGGTCCCATAGGTTCTTGAGTTGAACAATGCCACTGACGTCGCCGGCGTTTGGGCTGTTGTAAAGAGCCTCATTATTGTTGTTCATGACCTGCCCCGTAAGCTCCATGAACCATGGGGTTGGAAGCAGCGCCGAGACAGAGACGCCTGCTTCATTCAAGCCTTCGCCCCCGACAAGATCCTGACTGATCAGTGGGGCATCGATGAACGGATAAGCGTGGGTATGGAGCGTGTTATGTTTGCCGAGCGCTGCTTTGAACTTCCCGGCCCGGACCGTGAACCCGGATAGCGCGATTGTTTCCAGGAAAACCTCTTCGGGGTCGAGACTGAAACCTCCGGCCGGGTCAGGCGCGAGGGCAAACAGCGCATTCGCTCTGAAGTACGGATCGACATCCGCGAAGAACTGCATCTCAGCTTCTTGAAACGTGAATCCATTGTGAACGTCTGAAGTTCTGCCGATCAGATCGCCCGAGTTCACGTTGCTTCGACGAACATAGCTGAGAAAATTGACGCTTACGTCTGGATTAAACGCCTTAGCTGCCGAAGCTGATTCCGAGTATGCTGATGTCGATAACAAAAGAGCGCCTATGCTTACGCCAAGAGCGCCCCTGATTGTCGTTATTGTCTTTCGAGAAATACACTGCATGAATTTCACCTTGTCAATAAACCCAATGAAGCACTTTTTCGTGCGATGTTCGCATGCAATTTGGTTTTAGACTACGTATGAACCATTTGCAATTACTATGATGGGAATTGCATCAAGCCAATTGGGCAGCAATCACAGGAAGCCTGTTTTCAAAGTCAGCTTCCGTTACTCGGATGGGTTCTCCGAAGACGATCCGGATCGTCGAAAAGGGGAGTGGAATGCGTTTTCCATCCCAGGTCCGGGGGAGTACTTTTTCATGAGAGACAACGAATTTCACCGGGATAATGGGCACGCCGGACTGGCAGGCGATGTGCGCTACTCCTTTTTTGAGAGTTTTTGGCGGCCCTGCGGGACCATCTGGATTAATGTGGGTACTCCAGCCGTTGCGCAAATACCTGACGAGTTCGTCCGCCGCTAATTTTCCGTTATTTCCAGTTGAGCCGAGAATCAAAAATTTCACTCCCGAAAGTCGCAAGACGACGTGAATCGGCTTCATGTACCAGGCGGGGTGATTGATCAAAGCATACTTCTTTCCTGTACGTCGAAAAAATCCGGACACAAAGCAGGGAACATTCTCGGTATGCCACATGGCCATGATGCAATTGGGCAGATCGGCGAAGTTTTCCGTGCCTTCAAGTTCGATGCGACAGGTCAGTCGAGTGGCCGCGAAGTACAAATACGTTATGAGCCCTAAACCGTAACCATAAAGCCAGAAGGCGGGTTTCCAGAACCAAGGGATGTTTTTCATTTGCAGTTCAATCTTTCCTGCCACAGGGGGGCTGGGACCTGTTGATCATTGAACTTAAACAGCCTCTTTTCATCGATCGCGGTATTTACCTGGGTTCTTAGTGAATGGAGTTGGGCCTTCAAGGCCTTGTCCATCGTCTCCTTGTTCGATTTCTCGTAAAACGCGAGCAGTCCCTCAGGAATCAAAACCCGTCGTTGCAGCTCCAGATACTCCGATCGGATATTGATGTTTGTGAAGGTGGGGACTGAATGCACTTGCAGGACTTTGAAGACTTCCTCGGCCCATGTATTGATGCGATCTGCAGTCAGCGAGGCGGCAAAGAAGGCGTTTGTGTCAACCACGCAGCCCAGTTTGATCCCAGATTTGGATCGAATGAGTTGAGGAAGATCGTTGATGGATATTTTCATTAGAGATCCATGTCCTCGCGCGATTTTGGACGGGCGATTTTCCTCTTTGGGATTTCTTCGACCTTGTCTGTTTCAGAGGGCTGTACGGACTTCTTTTCCCGGGTGGCTTCATCCAGCTCAGGTGAAGGCCGCCAATTGCGACCGCGCTCACGGTTTCTCTCGCGTGCGTAGGCGACCGGGTTCTTTTCCTTGTCTGGTTTTTCAGGTGACATAGTTTACTCCTTGCCGCTCAGGTTTGCGGCCACATCGTTATTTGTAACACGGGTTCGTGATGCTGCAAGTATACGGAATAAATGGTGTTTATTATTAAGTGCGATCATTTAGACTTGCTCTCATTCACAATAACCACCAGCTGTTCCATCACGGCCGGGTCAGTCGGGATGAAACTCAAAGCTTCGGTCGCCCCGGCCTCATCGACGCCGGCAAGACGCACGTACCTCTGCATGGTTTTGAGGTCCTTCCATTCTGCAATTTTCATGACCACCGTTGCGGGGACTCCGGTTGCGATCAGTTGAGTCGCAAAACAGGCTCTGAGTGTGTGGAATCGAATTGAAGGCAAGTCATTCGCCTGAGAAAAGCCTCGGAGAATGTTTGCCTGATTTCCGGACTTCCAGTCCGAAAACTGGGGCAGGATGTGGTCTTGCGGGCTCATCCCGTAGATGTTGAGTTCGGTCGAAAAAAAGCGGTAAAGTTCGCTCGAAATCGGCACCGTTCGCCAGTAGTCCGCCTTGGTGGGGCCGACCGACGCTGATAAATGGGTAGCGCTTCCTGCTTTTCGGCATCTTCCGGCGACACAATTTCGACATCATGGCGCTTAAGCTCTTGAAGCTTTCCACTGCGACATCCCGTGAAAACCGCTGCTACCCAAATGGGGTGCCAGGAATGGCCCTGTTCACGGGCCTTTTTCAAAAGAGCCGGATTTGGTCGATCGTGAGGATCTCCGGCGTTGATTCTTCCCGCTCCTTTTTAAGCTCGACGCCGTAAACAGGGGTTTCTCGGATGCCCTTGATTATTCCCTCGTCGATTCCCCATTTGTAAATTGGAGGTTTTGATGTCTCCTCAGTAATATCAAGCTATTAGACACTGTATAAGACAAAACTAAGACAGCGTCAAAATGAATTTGATGCCTCACTATTTTTACCCATTGTATCATTTACTTCTTACTCTTCTTTATCGTCGTCTTGCTTGTCGTCGTTGCCGGTCCCGTCCGGTGCCTGGGTAAAGGAGCTTCCAGCCCGCTCCATCACTTCGGCCTCGGGCAGTACGCGGAGGGTGTCAGTCGCCCCTTCGATCTCGATCCCAGCTAGCCGGATATACCGAGCCATGGTTGCGAGGTCTTTCCACCCACAGACTTTTTGAATCCGAATCGGCGCTACGCCGCTGCGAATTAACTGCGTGGCAAAGCACGCTCGGAGGGTGTGAAAACGAATCGAAGGAAGACCTATACCTATGCAGAATTCCCGAAGCCGGGTGGCCTGCATCCCTCGGCTCCAGCACCCGATTCGGGGAAGGATCGAGGGCCGGTCGCCCGCTTGGGCCTTCAGCTCTTTGAGCACAGTCATCAGATCGCCAGATATCGGCACCGTCCGCCAGTCGCCGGATTTCGTGCTCTTAATGAGCTTCCTCCGACAATTGAAGGATTTTGTTACCGATAGCTGTTTGTTCTCCCAATCTACGTCACCCCAGAGCAGGGCGTACAGTTCACCGCTTCTCATGCCGGTGAGTAATGCCAATGTCCAGATCGGGTACCACCGTGATTTCAGATTGCGGGCCTCGGTGAGTAACTTACGAATTTGTTCCAGCGTGAGGATTTCGGGCTTCCTTTCCTCTTTTCGTTGGATCGTGATTCCGTAGGTTGGTGCTCGGTCGATGCCTTTAATCAAACCTCGCTCCATGCCGTAGGCGAAAACGCGATGAATCGTGTTTTTTGTCTTAGCAAGAAAGCTATTGGAAGAACCATTGGCTTTGAGCTGACCAAAAAGTTCTTGAATGTCGCCGCGAGTGATCTCGTTTGCGCTTCTCTTCCACCAATGACTGGTGTGTTTTACGAGAGACGCTACGTAGTCTTTGCGGGTTTCATCTAAAACTTGCTCGGTCGTTTCTAAGCTCAGGTGCTTGGACCATGCTTCTACTACTGCGCCCCAGCTCGACCCTTGCGTTTCTTTTTTCAAAACTTCGGCCTGACAGTCCCGAAGCAGCTTCACTTCCTCACGTTCCGCTTGCTTCAAGGTCTTGCAACCGAACTTCCATCGCTGGAGACGAATGCCGGGGTTGACTCTACTTCTCACGCAGACGTAAGCTTTCCAGAGCTTTTCACCTGCATCAGACTGATATTCCATGATTGCCATGCTACCTCCCAAATGAGAGGGCAGAGGGTTTAAGGATATGGTCGAGGTCACTTCTTAAAAATCGGAGCCGATTGCGGATTCGGTAAAAGTTCACCTGCCCGCGCCAAACCATATTTCGGATTTGGCCAACCGACACACGAAGATAAAAAGCGGCCTCCTTTGAGGTCATCCATTTCAGCTTGTCAAAGATCAGTGCCTCTGAAGTTTCGTAAGAAACGTCAAGGGCTGTTTCTCCCTTTTTCATATCATTCAACCCCATTTTCCGCGAGTAAAATGCGTTTTTCTTTCGTCTTCCCGGTCTTTCGTTCTGCGCGTACGACGGGGCGATGGCGTGCAATGATCTCTGTGAGCGTGGTTGATTCGCCACGACTTTGTGTCGCTTTTAACTCTCGCAAAGCCCACTCAGCAAAACGCACTTCATCGAAAAACGCGGTTTCAAGTCCGCGAAGTTCAGCGGGGGACAACAGGGTGTCATGATGACAAAGCAACCAATTGACGAGCTGATTGCGGCTTAGGGTGATTTTTCGCCCTTCAAGTTCATCCACCCAGGCGTTGACTCGTTCGAGGGCTTGTGCGTTAATTGTGATACGGTCGGGGTTACGCGTATGGGGTTTTGTTGGTTCAGCAGTCGGCGTTGCCGATTCTAAGGCATGCTCCATACGCTCCCCCTTTCAAGGACCCAGATGTAGTGGCCTTGGATATATTTTCCATCTTCAATTTTATCCTCCTGCCAAACTTTGCGAACCACAGGCGCCGTGAGTTTAGGTGAATCCGGATCTGTGGAAACAAGACCTGAAGGCGAGGCTTCAATTTTTTGAACTTTGCCAGGGCTGGCGCAGCCTGAGAGTGTCATGAGAAATAGAATGAGAACGATAGAACGCATGAAGACTCCTGAAGTCCTGCATGGGAGCAGGACGGTTTTGTAAATAGAGTGACGGGGCTGTGAATAGGGCAGAATGCCTATTCAGTAGCGGTTTGCGTCCAAATCGAGCGGACGCCAAGTGGCGGATGTATGAGGCGATTTTCGAGTGTCTAATAAAAATTTTGCGCTAACTGGATAGCGGGAAGTTAGCGGTTTTTCTCCAAGTAAAAAACCAATCGATTTTCCTTGTTCTGGTCCACATTCAATAGGGGCCTCCCAACCTGCTTGAACAAAAGCGAGGTAACTTACGAAGTTATGGATCATGGGTCGACCGCGAAGGGCATTCGCGATCTTGGAGTGGAGATTGTGACTTGTGGCTTCGACGGGAGTAAGCCAAAGCACGCGAATGACCTGGGGCTCGCCCGCGTAAAAATCCGCGATGATCTCGTATTCTACCTCTTTTTTGCGCGAGAGCTCAACCTCCAAAGCCACGGTTGCCATGGGTCGGCCAATGGGGACATACCAATAGCCATCGGGACGATGACGATCTGAGCGCGGCACCCACGGTGGATAGAATTCTAACGGAAGGCGCCGCAATTCTTGTTCGGAGAAAAGCGCGGTTCCATCAGGGACGTTGTGCATGAAATTCCCTAGGTGAATGGCGGTCGTCACAAGATCGTGCAGTAAGTTCTCAGATTTGAAGCCTTCCTCCTTTAGCGGGGGTAATGTCTTTTGAACCCGCTCAAACCCTTGACGGGTGAGAGTCCAGATATGGCAGCGCGCGATCCGATCCGAATTACACTGGATAAAGCTCGCCCGCTCAAGTTGCCACAATCTGACGTACGCGCTTTGTGGGGTAAAACTGGGAAAGATCGCGCGCGCGATGCCCGCAGTGGTGCAGACCTTCCATTTCCAGAGAAAATACAGAAGCTCCCGATCGCGTGGATTCAAATTGAGTTTAGTGGGTTTCATGATTCACTTCATCGTCTCCATGGATGGGTAATGGTTCAATTGGCGTAAGGGGCGCGATTTCAGCCACGGAAGCCCCGGGCACGCGATGTTCTTTGAGAAGTTCATTCGTCTCCTCAATGCTCAAGTAAGGGACCTGGACTTCCGTCATTTCAGCGCCACTTTTCCATATGGCCCGTCCTGAAATGGGCGGAAGGTCGGAGGCGCGACCGACCCCTAAAACAGTGATACTCGAGGTATCGTTTTGCATTTGAAAGCAGAGAACGCCTGTGAGGTTGGCTTTGACTTGTGGATCCAGGGCTCGGCTATCGGGGCGTTGGGTGGCAATGACGAGGTGAACACCTACGCTGCGGCCAAGGCGCGCAATTTGGCTCAAAACTCCTCGGGCGCGTTGGATGTCGGCGCTCTTGGCGTGGTGGCCCGCCAAGAACATTTCGGCGGCTTCATCGATGATGATCACCTGCCGAGCAAGGGAAACCTGGGGTCGCATCGCCTGGTAAGCATCGATGTCCTTGCACCCGTGCTCCTTCAAAAGGACCATCCGCTTTTTTAGTACATCTTCGGCGCGGACAAGGGCGGCAATGGCACGCTCTACATCCGGAATCACATGGGCCCGCTTTAAGTTCTCAAAAATCTGAAACTCGATTCCCCCCTTCAAGTCAATGAGGGTAAATTCAAGATCCGACTGATTGAGGTAAAGGGTTACGATCATTTCGCGCAGAAAGCTCGATTTACCACCGCCAGTTTGACCGGCGACTAGCAGGTGGGGGACTTCGCGAAAAGATGCAGTCAGTTGGCGCGCTCGCGTTTTTCCCACCGCAAAATGAAGGGCTGGGATCCCACGAATGTTATCAAGTTGCGCAAATGTTGGCATGGGGCAATGCGCATAGATCAGGTCGAGCGTCCCGCTCTCACGGTTTTCTCGAATTTCGTCGACATAGACTTGGAGCGCACTTTCAAGCTGAGGCCTGGCCTTCTCAAATTGAGCAAAGGATAGCCCTGCTCGATAAAGTCTCATCTTCCTCGTAAACGCGTCCACGGGCTTATCGAAGATGAATTTGGGTAGGCTCCCAAGCGGGCTTTTTAGGCCTGCATCGACAAAAACTCGGGTGAGGCGCTCAATGAGGTCGTTTCTCAGTTTCATTTCTCGGAGTGCCCAGCCCCAAAAGCCCAGCGTGAGCATCGCGGTACAGTAAGGCCAATAGAACATCGGGCGATACGGATAGATTACGCTCAGATGAGCTGCCGCGAATATTCGTTGGTCCACATGGGTGGCGATAAAGAGGCCGGCCGTGCTTCCTAGGGCAAGGGCCTCGGCCCATGGAAATGACCCTGCGCGAATCGCATGAATGAGTTCAACGGTTGGCTGGTAAATGAGGGTTCCAATATTCTCGGTGAGCTTCAATAGATCCAGGTGAGCCAGGGTGTCGATGGGTGATGGAGACCGTGTAGATACACGAATAGGGCGTTGTGGGTTTGAATTCATAAAAATTAGTCCTTTTTGAAAATGATAAAGAGGGGAGTGGTGGCAGGAATTTCATATACGGGGGGCCGATTCTTCATATCGGACATGATTTCTCGGGATTGTTCGAGGGCGGCAGTGGCGGCTCCGTTGAGCATCGCGTTTTTGAGAGTAGGCTTGGTGATCACAGCTCCGTTTTCGCCTTGGGTATCCTGAAGTGCGGCACTCATGCCGCCCACAAAATTGAGGCCAATTCCCATTCCTAGTTTGAGGGCCTGGCTTCCGACCTGGGAGCCTTTGAGGCCCGGAATTTTGTCAGACGCGTCGCAACCTTGGGCATCGACAGTTTCCACCGCGCCGTCTTGAAAGACCATCTGCGTGAATTGGATCATCAGCCGGTTTTCGCCCGATTGGCCGGAACCCAGTAACAGGGTTCCTTGAGGGACGAGGGTTTCACCGCCAAAAGAAAGGGTTTCTACGATCTCCGCGCGCACCGGACCATTGGAAGCACCGGACACCAGCACGGCTTTGACCATCGCGCCGGGCGGAATCTTGACTGCGCGGGGACGGGCCACGACTTGCGGTCCTCGAAACTTCGAGCGCGTTGAACGGGATGGATCAGACGTGGTTCCAGACCCATCGATTTGGGGTGCGGGGCTTGTTTCATCGCGCGAGCGAAGTTCAGGAATGGTTATCGTGGCGGAGCCGCCGACATCAGATGGGGGTGCAAAGGCGGGACGAGCCGAAGTGTTTGGGGCGGGCTCCGGCGTATTTTGCACAAGAAGTAGGCCCGCAACGCAGCCAAAGGAAATGCCAGTACCCAACAAAACACGGTGAGAGACGAGGGTACGTTTTCGTCCATCATCGCGGTAAAAGAGGCCGCGCCCCCATTGGCGGAGGCGGCTCTTGGCCTCCGTCGTGGTTGTGACCTTCAGTATTTCGTCACTCATAGTTTGGCTTGCGTCCCTTCTGCATCGGCGTCGCGAACGAGCACGATAGAGTCGCCGCCCGCTGGCACCGACATGAGGTTGAACGCAAAACGTCTGCCCTCGAGATAGACAAAAAGATTCGAACTCGCGTGGGCCGAGAGGGCCGCAATTGCCAAATCGTTTTCAACGTATTCCACGGCAAAAACGCCCTGATTACCCATGATGACTTTGGTGGGCTTGGTCGGGAAGCTCAAGACCGTACTTCTTCCCGGTGTGACGCGAATCGGCACAATCATCTCGCTCGTGAGTTTGAGCGTGCGAATACCTTGGGTAAACGCCTTGGGGGGGATGACCTTTTTCGGCGTCGCATGTCCATAATGGGTGGCAAACAGCGCAAGCCAGAGCGCAAAAACGATCAGGGCTAGAAAATTCGGATCCTCGATAAAACTTTTGAGTTTATTCATTTTGACACTTCTCCTTTGGGTTGACTGATTTTAATGAGCATCAGGCCATAGGGGTTGCTTTCGCTTCGAGGGGTCGAGGCGAGAGTCAGGGTCAGTGAAAATAAGAATGCTGACCGGATCGAACCCACTGAAATGAGCCGGTCGGCATCAAGTGTGACGGTATCGTTCGAAGATTTGACTCCATTGACGATCACCTTTTGAGTCATGCCCCGCGCCGAAAGTTCCTTTTGCTCCGCCAGGCGCTGGGCTTCTTCATCGGGCGATAGAAAGCCAGGCTGAGGCGCCCAATCTGAATTGAATCGTTGTGTGATGGCCTCACGTACAAACGTTTCGATTTCGGTCGCGCTATGCTGGTTTCCCGGCGTGAGCGAAACGGTGCGGGAAAGGCAGCCGCGCTCAATGACGAGCGGTTCTTTGAGGGCAAGCCTCGCCGTTGTAATGGTTAAAGCCAGGGTGCAAATTCCCAAGGCAACTAGGCCAACCTTGAGTGTGACATTTTGAGCGGAAGTTGCCGCCCATGCGTGGGTAAATTTCATTTTGATCCTTTGGTAGGGGACTTTGAGAAAAACCGCTCTTGAAGCCTGGACGTCGTTTGGTAGGCCTTTTTGCCTTTGGCGTAGGCGCTTGCAAAGGCATTCAAGGGCGCGGCCATCGTGGCACCTGCGACGATTCCGCCTGCTGATTGTGCCAAACCCTCAAAACCTGAACCTGCCAGCGCATGAACCACCATCGGCACGAGAAGTAGAGAGCCTGCCAGGATCAGGTTGAGAAATATCACGGTGGCGAAAGGGACGTTCTGGTCAGGCTTGTTGATATTGGAAAGGGCAAAACTCCAAAGAAGTGTTGCCAGCACTGAAAGAACAATCTTCCAGCAACTGACCTCGATCAACGAGCGATAGAGGGCTTTGGTCGCTCCGGCAGTCGAAGGCAGGACGTAAAGTGCAATGAGAAGCGGCGAAAACACGTAAAGAAGCGTCCAAGTGTAAAGCATAAAGGCCTGAATGGCGTGCACGGCCAGGTAAAGGAAAAAGAACGTCAAAAATGAAATAATTTGGACGAGGGTCTCCTTGACGCTCACCCAAGAGAGTGAAAATTGCCCCAGTTTATCGCCCATTTTCGAAAGCACCAGATTAAGCTGGTTTAAATCGCCAAGCTTGGCGGAGAACGCGTCCACCACGTCGGCAATCGTATTGCTCACTTCTGAATAGGAGTGAAGCAGAAGGGTCGCAATAAGAACGCGCCCAATGAGCACCGAAAATGACGGCATTTGCCCGAGGGGCCACTTGAAGTACTCGATAAAAATTCCTAATAGTAAAAAAACAGTAATCAGGGCGTAAAATAGGCCATAAAAAATAGCATGAATCTGATGCGCCTCGGATGCGAGCCATGACATATTACTGAACATCGTTAAAACCTCGGAGTCGTAAAATTGGCTGGGTCGGATTTCATCGATGATTTGAGACTCTGAGTGTCGGAAATCATGTGCCGGGTCATGTCTTTATCTTTTTTGTTTTCGAGTTCAAGCTCCTGGGCTTGGAGCTTCAGGCCGGTCCCCTGGGCGCGCAGGCTTTCGTTCATCACATTGAGCATGACGCCCAAGGACTCGGCCGTGAGTTTTTCAGCCCCGCCAGGCGAGGTCAGGTGCGAGTCAGCTTTGATTCGTTCGCCAATGGGGTCAATTGTGCCCGTGTAGCTGTAGATCGAATTGTTTTGCGCAATCGCCTCGGCAACCGTTTGGTCGGTAGTTTGCTGCATTCGCGTGTCCGAAGGAGAGGTGGCGGCGGCGCCATAAAGCTGCTGGAGAGTTCGAAGGGCATCATCGGTTTTTGTGAGTCCTCCGTAAACGCCCGGGCCGGCGTTGGGTCCAACCGTGTTTAAGAGGTAGAGTGAATCGTTAATTCCTCGGTTAATGTCTCGCATGATGCCGAGGGTGTCCTGGCCTGCCCCCATGATTTGTCTGAGGTTGGTCAGTTGTTGAACGGCATTGGCAAGGATAGACGCAAGCAAGGGCAAGTCCCCACCGAAAAAATCCGCGTGTACGGTAGACGGAAGAGAAAAAAGCAAAAACACCGTGAATGCCACCAATGTCTTTTTCATATCAAACCCTCGGCACCTGCGGCAGCAACCCCGCGTGGATATTTGAGGGATAGCGCGGTGAGGGCAGCCAGTGTGGGGACGTCAGACAGCGTGCGAATTCGTTCAAATCGCTCATTGATGAGTGCCAGATCGCGTGGGTCGGTCGTGGCAATCCAGTATTCGAGAGGGGTGGTTTCTATGGCGACCACTGACCTATGGTCTTGGGCTATTAAAAACGCCTCCGAATAAACGCCTCGTTCCTGATGGAGGGATGCGATCAAGGCCATCTCCTGGTCGTTGAGCTGCAAGACCTCCTTCAACCGGCCCTGATCGGCCCCCCGTTGGGCGAGACACCATTTGACGGACGAGTTGGAGAGGATGGCCCCTGCGACCTTGCTTTTAGCGAAGTCATCCATATTTTGTGAAATTGCAATCGCTCCGGCGTAATACTTGCGAAACGTGCGAAAGACTTCAGCGATGAAGCTTGCGCCGGCGTCGCTTTCTAAAAGCTTCCAGCACTCATCAAAAATAAGAAATTTCTTTGACTGCGTGTCACGCTGGACCTCGCGCCAAATAAAGTCCGTAATAATGAACAAGCACACGGCCTGAAGGTCGGGGTAACTTTCCATGCCCTTGAGGTCAAAGGCCACCACGCGCTTTTGAAACTCGATCGTGGTCGGCCGGTCTACAACTTTTCCATAAGGAGTATTGCCACACCAGGGAGTCAAAATCCGGCCATAACGGCGGATGGACACGTCGTTATGGGCAAGTAAGATTTCTCGAAGGATTGAAAGACAGGGAGTTTTCCCGGCTTCATAAGTTCGGCAGATGCTCTCTTCAATTTCCGCTCGTTCAAGACGCGGAACCCGGGCTTCGTCCTCCTCCTTGGTCATGAGTTCCACGAGACCCGTCAGAAACTTGATTTTTTGGGGCGAGGGCACGGATTCACCCGGGAATAAGTCAAATGGATTGACCGAAAGCTCAGCGCTTACACCAAGTGGGATGTACTGGCCCGACAAATGCTCCGAGAGTTTGCGGTACGATCCGCCGATATCGACGATAAATATTCTGGGATTCTCCTTGAGCATTTGAAGCAAAAGGACGTTGGTGAGAAAACTCTTGCCACTGCCGGATCCGCCGCTGATGACGTGATTGTAGTTCGTGAGTTCTTGATCGAAGGGATCAAAGCTCACCAGGCTCCCCATGCGCGAACGAAGCAGAATGCTGGGCTGTTCGTGACCGTTCCATGGGCCATACAACGGCAGAAAGTCCGCTAAAGTGGTGGTTTTCATGCGCTTGAGCCGCTCTTTTGTGCGGGCGTTTGGGATTGAAAACTGGGAGAAGAGATCAAAAGCGGCGAGGCTTTCTTCCATTGCCTCAGCGCCCCCGAGTTCGCGAACCTTGGCGAGCGTTTGCGATACTTGGGTTTCAAGCTCCGAGGTTTCACGGGATCGAAGCAGAATATTAAGGCTGACTTGAAAGACTTTTTCACCCTGAGCGATCAATTCGCCTAAAAGGGTTTCGATATCCTGAAACTTGGCTTCACTTTCAATATCGGAGACGCCGGTTTTTTTTCCGCGAGCCATCGAATAGGCAAGGCGGCGCTGGGTCTGAAGGCTTGAAAGCTCCTTTTGTTGATCGGGCACCAAAATCGTAAGAAACAAGCGCGAATCAAAAGGTAGTTCTCGCAGAGTGGCTGCCATTGCTGAAAAGGTTTGCTCGGGCAGGAGTTTGAGCGATACGACGCGATAGTGAAAATCAGCAAGACTAAAGCCACGCTCATTTAAAACGGCGTCGGTGAAGAGGAGCGAGGAACGAACATCCTCGGGATCGTAAGAGGCTAATCCGATGGCGCGACTTGGGTTCCACTGGGCATAGATCAATTGGATGACCTGATCCCCATTCAGTGAAACCGGAGCAATGCCCAAGCCGCTGAGTCGTTGCATGACATCATGACGGAGGAGGTGGGTTGCCGCGACTTCGCGTGAAAGCTGGGCTTCGCCCATTTTAGGAAACTCTCGGTTACGCGAAAAAAGGGAGGGCTTCTCCAAAAGAGCTTGGGCAAAGGGACGACGAACAAAAACCTTGAGAGTGTGTTTGGGCAATTCACCTTGGGCGTCTAGCTCTGTTAACCGGGCGACGCGGGCCGTGCAGAGGGCCTGGGCCATCTCGCTCGCCTCGGCAACCCGCGCGCCTTCGTGCGCGGCCAACACCTGGGAGTTGCC
This sequence comes from Bdellovibrionota bacterium FG-1, assembly GCA_051382295.1. Classification (GTDB taxonomy): domain Bacteria; phylum Bdellovibrionota; class UBA1018; order UBA1018; family UBA1018; genus JBBCAW01. Next base: position 44,460 of record JBBCAW010000115.1, read on the forward strand.
CTTGCCGATCTCCTGAATAAATTGAAGATGAATCCCGGTGGGGAGACCGTTTAAGAACTGCGTGATCTGCGAAGAAAGGGAGTTGATGCGTTCTTCGTCAGTGCAAGAAATGTCCAGGGGCGCCAGCTCTAGGCCAAACCCAAGTGAACCGTCGGAAAATAGAATCAAGTCTCTTTCAAAGCCCCAGACTTGGAGCTGATCAGCAAGGGTGGCGCTCATGCGGACCTCCTTTGGTTAAATGGCCGGGGGGGAATGTTCCATTGCGAAGGATCTGGGAATGCGTGAAGGGTGCCGGGTTTGATCTGAAATCTCAGCCAATGGATCAGGTAGTTGTCAGGCTTTCCCTTCTTGCCTAAAAGCAAGACGGCCGCTAACGCGACGGTTGGGAGCCACACAAAAAGGAGTTTGAGGGGCATTTGCCCAAAAACAAAGTTGAGCACCGAAAGGGTGAGAAAAATTGCAAGCACGTCGGGCACCTCGAAACCCATGAGTAAAAGTTTTTTGTCCAGGCACTTGGCGACGGAAGTAGTTCGTAGGCTCATAATGATCCCTTTAAAAAGGGGTGCCTCGGAGCCACCATCCTGAGGTGGGCGACAGCTCCGAGGACTTATCCCTTTAGTTCACTAACCCTCGGATGAAGGCGATGATTGATGGTGCTCCAAATCCGATAGCGGCGCCAAAGATGGCCAGCGTCAGGTGAGCCCGGGCATTGGGTGAGCCTGCGACAAACGAGAGGCCGGCAAAGACGAGCCCCAAGATTGCCGCAAGCGGAAGAATGACGGTAATGAGCTTGGTTTGAATCGCAGCGAGGCTAGACTCCACGCTGCAAAACCCAAATTGTGGCATTAGAAATCCGGCACTGATCGCCAGTGTCGGGATCAAATAGGGACGGAGGCGAATAAAGAAACGCATTCGTTTAGGGTCCTTTCAGTTCGATGGAAACAGGTTCATGAAGATGCTTCCAAAGAGCAGCGGAAAGCGGATTTCCAGGTAGCTTTTGAGTTCAGCGTTCAGTCGTCCTGATCCAACCGGGTTTTGAAAGCGGGCGCCTTCACGTGCGGTGGGATCCACGACACGGCGAGAAAAGACCGTGTATTGAGACGGAGAGTCCCGATTTTTTACAAGATAGTATCTCTGGTGCGGAAACATCGAGAGTTTGAGCACATAGTGAGACTCTCCCTCATGCGAGAGCGCGTAGCCTGCGCGAAGGGGATTGACGAGTTCACCGTTTATCATCTTTCCAAGCAACAGATCGTAAGGGGTCGGTATCTCTTTGATTATTTCGGATTTTTGTTCAACTTCATTCATTGGGATTCCCTCGCGAAATTTCTATAAAAACGGATTTGACCGATATCAAATTCGGCCGTGGTGTCGTGGTCAGTGGCCCTTCCAGGGTCGATGATTTCTTTTAGGGTGATCAGACTTGCACGAAGTTGGTGCATGCGACTTTTGATGCGGGTGTCATTTTTTTTGACTCGGTCGGGGATTAGCGAAAGGAGCCGATCGAGTTCTGATTCGATTTTGGTTAGGACGTGAATGGTTGTCATCGTTCTTTTACCTCCTCAAAGTGCGGGGTTACATCCAAAGCCTTCCGCCATGCGGAAAGCTCCAGTCGGATCGGTCCTGTTCATGACCTGAATCCTTCTTTTTCTTAGGGTCGGTCGTGGTGCATCCTGCGATCACCAAAGAAACGGCCATGGCCAGGATGGCCGACATAAGAATGCGTTTCATTGTGGGGTCCTCGTTTCGGAAGTCGTATCGCCCATCGGGATCAGCGTGATTTTTCGATGAGGGGTGACCTGTGTGTTCTTGGCTGTTCGGATTAAGTTTGATGCCAAGTTCAGTTGCAGCAGAAGCACGGCGAGCAGGATCGTCGTGAGGATCGCCGCGATAGGACCAAAGCACACCCTCGATGCGAGTTTTTCGAGGGCCGATTTTACGAACCGAGCGATGGCTCGGAGCATGTTTTCGATGGGACGGCGAAAGTCGAGATGATCGACGTTTATGTTTTCGTTCATAAAGGGCTCCATTATGCGGAAAGGGGTTTAACAGACGTTAGGGCGTGAATCGCCCAATCGGGAATGACGGCGTAATTATCGCCGCTTGTGTAGTCGGCCTCTGGGCTATAATTGCAATTGGTGCAGTAGGAATGGGTGGCCAGCCTTTCAAAGCCGTTCCAACCGCAGCGATTGCAGCGCCCGAGGAAAATAACAAAATCGTCTTCGTTCATGGGGTCTCCTTGTGGTTCTAGGAGGCGCCAAGAAACTGCTCCTCCCACTTGTTAAAAATGCAAGTGGAAGGGGTGTTTGTGCCAACCCAGCCGAAGTGGTGGATTCGATTTGGGAAATTTATTTTTAGGGGCGTATCGTGGGATCAGCTGCTCAGAAGAAAACAACGAAGTTTCGTAGCGTTTTTTTGGTTTTTGCTGAGTGATTAAGGGGTTAGGGGAAAAACGAAGTTTCGTAGCCTCCGATAATTCGTAGGCTGTAGGCAAGTCCCTACACCTTACTTTGTAATTCCCTACACTCCGCCGTTGTCGAATTCACCGAACCTCGGAATCACGGACCGGCTTTTTATGGAAACTCTATCATTTCAACAGATCGAGTAGAACTCTCGGCTCGAACGATGCGGTTTATTCAGTGGCACGTCACTTGCTCATGCTGCGACTTGTTGCGTTAATTATGGCGCTTCTAAATTATAGAGTTTTCGAATTGAAATGGAATGAGGTTTTTATGAAAAAGGTTTCTCAAATGGTTTTGGTTGTCGGCCTGATGGTTGTGACGGTTGGTCTTTCGGCTTGTGGAGGCGCAAGTAGTAACGGGACAGGTGCCGTCTCTGGAGAAAGTCAAAGTTTAGCGACCTTCACCGAGCAGGAGCTTGGTGCGGATCTCGCCAATCTCGATGGCAAAGAAAAGGGCCTTGAAAGTGCTGGCATGCGATTTCAGACTTCTGTAGATAGCGTCAGTTCGATCGCGCAGTGTTCGTGGGATCCGGAAGCCTTTACTACCGCCTTCAAGAACAATCCAGCCCTCACTCAGGCTGATATGGTCAAAGCCTTACAAGAGTACCTGGACGCCGCGAATGCCTACCTCAAAAAATACGATGGTGTGTTTACCTTTAAGAAAAGCGATGGAAGCACCGAGACGGTGAGTCTAAAGGATCCCGCAAAAAGTAAAATCAAAGCGAAAGTGGATTTGTCGACCAGGAGTTTGGACAAGTTGAAAAAGGGGTGAGGGGTTGGGAAGTCGGATTATTTTTAATCCGCTCGTCAAATTCTGTGCAGGAGTCTGTCTAACCGCCCTGCTTTTTGTGTTGTAGCAGTCAGGTCGACAGTATATTCTTTCACGAATGGCAATTCCAACCGTGGAACTTGATAAAATACTTGCTACGAGACCCGGCATAGTAAAAATGAAACTCCGGCAGTCCCTTCATCTGGGCGGGTTGATTCGGGAGGCTAAGAGATCCCATGTAGCAAGGTTGGAGCAACTGCAAACTGAAGCAGAAGAGCTTCAAATATTGATGCCGCTCTCACCCCTGAGGCTTAGGGCAGATATGCTCAAATTTCAGTCGGCACGCCACGAGGATGATATAACCGCTTGGTTAGCTTACCTGATAAGTGCACCGTTTCTCCCTGAGTCACAAAGGCAGCAAATAGTGGACTCATTTTGGCTCCCGGCATTTGGCCTGCAGAATGCAGAGTTCAATTTTGGGCCATTTCAAAAAGCAGAACGGGAATGTAAACTTTTATCAGAGTGGATGGTGAAAAACGAAGAGGAGTCGATGGAGCACCGTTATCTCGACCTTGTTCTTTTGTTCGAAAAAGGGGCGGTGGTTTTTGAGACGAAGGTTGGTGATCGTAAATTCGAAAAGAATTGGATTTATTCTGAGATCATCAAAAAGTCGGACGCATTTTCTGAATTCCTAGAAAAAAATGTCGTCAAACTTTTCCTGCTTCCGGAACAAACCCTTCGGCGCCTTGAAAATAAGTTAGCCGATACAATTGAGTTTGAGGACAGAAAAAGAACGACCAAATGCATCTCTGGCTCTGATTGTTTAGAGAGCTTTACCCCCTTGACTTGGGAGCAATTACTTGGTCAGATTTATGTTCAATTGAATGAAGTTCTCCCTGGAGCAGTGGAGTTCCTTGTATGGAAAACACAGGTTTTTCTGTTTTGTAGTTTTGTTGAGGCGCACGTACTTGGGCTTGACCTTTCCGGAATAGAGCTGGCGCTTATTGATAAAAGCAAAGGTTGGGTCAGTCAAGAAAGTCTTTCTTGCGTTGATTCTTATCTTAAATTACGAAGAAAAATGGAGCAGTTGAAATGAAGAAGACGAGTCACGATTATAAATATCTGCGTGAAAATTTCATTAAACTAGCTGACTTGAGAAATGTGGTCAAAGAGCTTGAAAGTGCTGCTACTTCCTATCTGTCCACAAACTGGAAATCGTTTCATGAAAAATTGGATAAAGAGCTATTGCTCGGTAAACCCCAGGGGGATGCGGATCTGGGTGATGATGATTTTTATTTTACGTATGATCTAAGGTCTCCCGTAGAGAAAAAGAAGGATGCTTTTAGTGAGTTGAATTTATACATCAGCTTTTATGACGAGGCAACCATTGTTCGCGAAGAAGAGTCTGCGGCGGCATTGGGAAATACATTGGTTTCAATTGGTGGCGCCTCGCTTGTCTTCAAATCTGATCAAAATAACAGTGAAGTTAAGGCAATTCATGAGTTTTTCTTATCTCGTCTGAATCAGGAAAAATTTGTTCTTGGTGCACCACTGGATGAGGTCTTTTGGAGTGATGATGGAGATAAGGGTCGATTTTTGGGTCTGATTTATGGCCACTTTGTGGCACAAGGGGATGGACAGCCGTTGCTTCTGAGACGGCATCGCACGTTAGATCAAATGGCTGAAGATGCTGAGGACTGTGCTCTCGAGCTTTTGCGAATTCGAAATGAATGGATGAATTTCAAATCCTAACCTCATCGGCAGTCTGTCGTGGTGTCGGACTACGGTGGCTTTACGTTTTACTTTATCTGGTAAAACATTTAAATTAGAAAGATTCAGTTTTGCGCATCCGGGTGTTTCTTTAATTTGCGCTAATCTGAAACGAATTCAATGGTATTTATGGCGAGGATCAAGCCTGATACCCATGCTCCGATTGCAAAACTAAATGAAAAAAACGGATTAAGACAATACGAGGCGAGTGAGCAAATAAGAGTTGTAGCAAGTATGCGCCGCGTTCGGAATGTTTGTATCTTTATGCTAAAGTAGAAGGTGGCAGTATAAACAGTAAGTAGCGCCACTATGCCGGCATACGAAAGCGAGCTACTGCCAACAAACCAAACCGATATTGGTAAAAAGAAACCCTTCAGGAGGTCCGCCCAAAACGACTCACTTTGAAATACGTTTTGATGCTCATGAAAGGCGAGGATGAGAATTGGGATCGATATTCCATAAACCACCCTTTCGGTACGTACGAAGTTGTTCTGTTGTTCTTGTAAGAGTTGTTCGGAGCGGTCAGTGCTTTCTTTATTATCTTTTTCCCACTGAGCATTCAACGAAACAGCACTTTCAAGAATCTCCCTGATGAATTCGTCAAAATGAATATCTCTTTTTGAAAACAAGAGATGCATCCCGAGCTTAAAAATAAGATCCCCTTTATCGCCCGCTTTTTCCAAGGACCATCCGTGCTCTTCACTTAGGTAGGTCCAAATAAGTTCAGCATCCTCGTTAGAAACCAGGCCAAGGTGTTTTTTCGTCATTCCAATACTTGGGCGAAGAAAGGCTATACCTAGGCAATCAATTCTTTTTCCAATAGATAATGCCAGCGAACTGATCGGTGTTTCCCTTTTAATGGATATTTTTTTTAACCGATTATAGACCTGAGAATGGATGTCCCAACCATTTTTTCCAATTTTTTCAATGGTGGTTACCCGTCTTTCTTCGTCTTCAATATTTTTTGTTCTTTGAATTTTTGCTTCAACAAGTTCCAGGTGCCGTTCCTGTCTTTTTGATTGTTGTTTTTGCTTTTGGATTAGTTCTTTTTGGAGCCTGCTAATTTTATCAAGTTTAACATAGCTAATAACTCCCCCGACTAGAGCAGCTCCCTTAAGGGCGCTTTGTTTTTTTGCCACTTATATCTTCCTTCGTTTCGTCGAGAATTAGCCTACTTCTGACTAATCGGCGAAGTTGTGGATTTCTTGAGAAAAAATGTCTATATCAACTAACTGCCTATCCAGGCTTAGGCAATGAATAAAGTTTCATCAGCCATCTAAAGTGGCGAGGGGACCTATTTGAATAGTTTTTTGACTGTCTCTATTTCTTCATCGCTGGGCTCAGGGGCTTCCTGCATCGCCTTCTCAAAAGCCTCTATCTCCTCTCGAGTGATCATTTCACCCCTCCTGCCGTCTTGAGGGTGCCGTAACTCCCTTTATTGTCTTCCCCTGCTTTGGCTTTTTGCGCGTCTTCATCTGCATAATACTTAGCTTCTGCCTCATTGTAGGCCGCAAAGATTTCGTTCGTCGTTTTTTGGGGATCCTTTGCCCTACTTTTAGACTCAACCTGATATTCTTTCACCCGTTCATGATACTCATGCGAAAGAAAATGTTCAGGATAGGATTCATTCAACTTCTGAACGGCCTCATCCCATATTGGGGTGGGGAGCCGTCTCGCTTGAGTTGATCCGTTTTCACCCTCCGACTTCGCCTTCACTGAGCTAATGATCTCTCCCGTGTTGGTGTCAATAATGGAGAGGTAATGAGTGCAGAGTAGGTAAGAATCAGCCTTAAAAATGGAGCTAGTTTCAGTTTGGCAATCTGCTCGTCCCACAACTACTGAGCCCACGCCGTACAGTTTGCCCCAATGTGACCACTTTTCCTTATTGTCGAAGCGATCATTTTCACCTCTGTGTTGACGCTCCTGTTCCCGCTTCAACGCTTTGAAGCCAGCTCCACGATCCACAATCGTCCACTTGTTACTATGAACAAGCGCATGAGTAAGTTCCGCATAGTTAGCCTCGTCGATAGAGTCGGGGTCAATCATCACCCGCATATTTATATCACTATACTTAGTCCTCACAGTTGAGCACCCAACCAATTCCCCCAATAGTGCCGCCAAGGTCAAAGCAGCCATTTTTTTCGTTATGTCGTAGTTGATAGGTTTTTTGGACGATGTAGGAACAGTATTCATAAAGTGGCCACTCCCTGTTTATGCATGTCAACCCTTACTGCTGATAGTATACCAAAACAGTCCAGAAATGTCAATAACTCCTGGTACTAAGACATTACTAGGAGTTATGATGAGTTATGGCCTGATTTTATGGAGAAACGATGACTAAGGATAGAACCCACAATTCAGATTATTCCTTTCCAAAACGACTTAAATTTCTTCGTGATTCGCGGGAATATTCCCAGGCGGTGTTGGCGAAAAAAGTAGGCTTAACTCAATCAGCAATTGCACAGATCGAAAACGGCACGAAGGACCCTTCAATAGCAACGGTTAAGCGTTTGGCGGATGCTCTTGACGTGGACGTGGCAACCCTTTTTGCCAGCGAGGATGTTCACGTTTTCGATTTTAAGAGGTTAAAGGCGCGTTATCGTAAAGTAGATGACTTGACTCCGGTGCTTCATATGGCAATTGGGAAGGTCATTAGATATGCGAAGAAGATTGGCTATCTCGATTAGGGATACCCCGCCCAACCCTCATCCCAATTGCCCAGCTCATCGATCACTCCAATTATAAGTTCGACTTAAGAAGGTGGGGTGCAAAAAGATGGCCCTAAAACAGGCTGCCGCCGAGGTCGGTGTGAGCCTGACTAATTTAACGACCTCTACGCAAATGCGGCGGCATGATCGCGAGCTCATTCGGCAAAGGTGCGGGCCTCGCAACCTGTGATGTCATGGACGGTGGAGGTGATCATCTCCTCGGTTGCATTGCCACCGGCACGAATCAGTTCTAAAACGGCATCGGCGAGAACCTCGGACATTCCGTTTTTGAGCATGGCTGCGCGGGCTCCGGCCTCTGCAACCTACCGCCCAAGGGACCCGACTAGCACGCTTTTATACCGAGTCATCCAGAGCCACTTCAGAACTTTTGTTGACGCACGTGAGGCGGAGGGGCGTCCCGCGAATCTCAAAAATGACCCTGTTTATTTTAGAATAACTCGTCTCCCCCTTGGTCGCCAGTCATTGGGGCATGAATTGGGCGGGAAGACCAACTTTGCATACCCTCTCCCAGCCCTGGATCTAGGTC
>JBBCAW010000116.1:0-14748 GCA_051382295.1 Bdellovibrionota bacterium FG-1
CGATGAACTGAACGATGTCAATTGCTAAAATTGAGCCATAAACAGCCTTCAAAGCTCAAGAAGTGGATGTTTTGACCCACTCGTTTTCACGAAGAGCCAAAAAAGAAGAGTATGGGGTGCGAAGGTTTTCAAAGTCTATTAAGAGGCACTCCGGCTTGGAGGCTTCGGATTTTAGGGGCCAACTCCTCGCAGATTTTTCCAAATTTACCGGGGAGGCGCCCTTGCATGACGACCTTTCGCTGGTCGTGTGTAAGTTCCCAGGCCTGGCCTAAAATCCGAGCGTGATCCCGGCGAATCCTTGGATCGGCTTGAGGTTCATGGACGCGCTATAAAGAAATTCGTATTTGCCTCCGAGGAGAAAATTCACGCTGCTCTGGCTGGCAAAAATATAATAGGCCGCTCCCCCAAAGCCCGTGAACGGCACGATCGAGGAGGAGCTGTTGAAAAAGAACTGCGTGCCATTGAGTTCAAGGCGTAAGCCGCCTGGGTTGAGATCGCGGCCGCGAAACACTTCTTTTTCGTCTAAAAAAATGGACCGATCATTTTGTATAAAGGTTCCGGTGATGGCGAGAACCGCTTTGAGCTCAAGCGCCGTGTAGATGGCGACGACCGAGGAGGGTTGAAAAGCAAATCTCACGTTTCCGCCTAGGCTTAACCAGGAGGAGGTGGCGTGCGAAAAGCCGACACTGGGTGCGAGTCCCGTCAAGTGTTTTCCCGCTTTTATGATGCTGACCCAGCCCAATTGAAGGAGCGCTTGACTGTTCCGGGGTTCAGTTTGTTCACGGATTTCCGTCTTGGCTGCATCGGTCGACTCTTCTTTGAGCGTTTCAGCAGCGGAGGCCGCTTCCAGTCCGCCGAGAACGCCAAGAAATCTAAGGAGCAGGAACGGCTTAAGCGGCTTTTTTCGGGGTCTCAAGTTTAGGTGCTCCTGTGAGGGCCGCTCGCAATTGTTGAAGGGTTTGTTCGTGGATCGCATTCATGATCGGGTGATCGCGCTCCGGAGTCAGAGACGAGGTATAGCCTTGGAGCATTTCGACCTTCTTTGGAGGCATGTGTTTTTGGAGTTGTTCGAGCACCGTTTTGGGCGCCAGCCAGACCTGGGCCAGTTCTTTTGCGGAATACTCCTTCAGTACTTGCTCAATTTGAGTCGGTTGGAGACGTAAGAGCCAGCCGAGCGATTGAACGCTCTCAAGTACATCCATCGTCAAGTTGGGGAGATTAAGCAGTTCCTGCTCCTCTTCAACCGTTTTGAGTTTCAGCACGGTTTTTCGTTTCATCGCGCGCAAGGCGCTGGCGGCCACCTTCGAGAAATCCGGCAGCGCGACGCCCGCTTTCGGGGCTTGCCGGTCAAATTCAATGCGCTCGCGCACCGAGAGTTGCAGCGCTTCGGATCTGAGTTTGGGAAACTGTTTAAGGAGGTGCGGCGTTTGTCGCGTGAGTTCGGTCAGTTTTTGATTGGAGAGATGGTGGATTTCGAAGGGTGCAAGATAGTAGGGTTCGTTTTCGACGCCAAGGTCTGCGGGCATGAGGGTGACAATGTAGGAAAGGTAATCTTTAAGAAACGGCAGGGTGGTGATCAGGCTTTTTCGTTTTCCTAGCGGAATCTCCTTCCAGATAAAAGCCGCGTAGGTGTCCTGCTCGGCCCAATAACAATCAGCCAGCAGGGCCTTAAGGCCTTCTTCTGGGAAGGCTTCGAAGTTTCGGAGTTGCAGCTCGGCTTGGGCTCCGCCGCCTTCTGTCCCGCCCGAACTTTCGGCGGTGGCTTTTTGCTCTGCAGAAGCTTCACCGCGGCCCTTGCTCTTTTCAAGCGCGGAGGAAAGCTGTTCGGTAGCGCGCTCGACCGACGCCGTTAGGCGTGCGATCCCCTTGCGCCGTAAGAACCCGGAGAGAATCATGGAAAAGACAAAAAAGGCGAGAAGACTTAAACCAGAGGCTAACATTATGCGCGGCGATTTGAGGAGCGGATCAAGCATTGCAAGACGGGGATCATCAAAGGTGTTAGCGGGGGAGGCTTCGGGTTTTGTGGGGTCGGCCTGCGCAGACGCGGGAGATCTATTTTTTTGGTCTCGATCGTTTTTTGCGAGGGTTTTTGCCTCTTCGTTTTCGTCAATCGTTTTTGAAAGCGCGAAGTCGCTCGGGATTTTTTGTAAGGTGATTTCAGGTTTGACGCCGTAGCTTTTTGTGAATTCCGTAATGAGTTGCAGCCCGGCGTCGGAGAACTTCCCGCTCTTGGTCAGAAGGGTGACTTGAAGTTTTTGAATTCGAATGCGGCCGCTGGCATCCTCTTTGTTGAGGTCGCGCAAAACAAAAGGAGTCATGGGGAGCGTGCTCTTCGCGGTTTGGGGCGTAACTCGTACATAGAAGAGCGAATAGGCGTCGGCCCCTTTGATGATGGGCGTGAGCCGCACTTCAATCTCGCGTTCAAGATCCAGGACGCTGCGCCCGGCCTCGGCGTAACTTGGGGTCACCGAGAAACCGAGAAGCGAGAGCGCGAAGGAAAAGGTTAAAAGACGACGACAAAACATTACTCTTTAGCCTCCTTGCTCTTGCGCGCGGAGATTCTCACACTCAAGGATCGTGTACTGCGGGCGTATTCGCCACTGCCTTGGGCCGAGATGAATCGGGGATCAAAGCCATTAGACATGGCAAATTCCATCGCCTTCGTGGCCCGTAAGCTTGAGAGGACGAAGTTGGAGTCCAGCACTTTGGTGTCCCGAATCGTCTTATGCGAGATCGGGACCGCGTCGGAGTGCCCGATGAAAGTGAGTTCGATTTCGTTTCGCTGCGGATGGACCAGCATCAGGATTCTCAAAACACTCGCGCGGGCTGCTTTATTGAGGTCATAACTGCCTTCGCGATAAAAGTTGTTTTTGAAGTTTACATATACGCCGGGTTCCACCGAATCACGGGAGACACTGAGGGATGGGTCTTGAATTTTGAGGGCGAGCGAATCGAAAGCTTGCATCTTAATCGCCAGGAGGTTTCGTTCGACGACTTCTTCGTCGACCTCTTCTTGGATTGGTTCTTGAATTTTTTCTTTGGGCGCGGTGACGGCCGTGGGTCGAGCTTTTTGCGCGAGCGAGGACATGACATCGACGTTATCTCGCATCTCAAAATAGATGACGAAAAAGCTCATGAGCACCATGAGCAAGTCAGAGTAGGAAATGGCCCACATGAACTGCATGGGATCTTCAGCCAAGGCACCGCTTTCTGACGCATGCAGTGGTTCTTCGTGGGCGGAGGTTTTGTGGGGGCGTTTGTTACGCCGCAGTATCATGCAGCCCTCCTGCAATAACTTGTTGCGGCTCGCCGCTGTTAATCATCAAAACCACGCGATAGATATGTTCGTTGTCTTTGGCTCTTTTTAAGTGCCGCACATGCAGGCGGTCGGAAAGCGGCATCAGGATTACGTTGGCTAAAATTAGACCATAAAATGTGGCCGTCAACGCGAGTGCGAGGTTGGGGCCGATCTGAGAGCGGCTCTCAGGCGTGAGAGATGAAAACAAGGAGACTAGGCCGATGACTGTTCCGGTCATGCCGAGGGCGGGGGGATATTTGGCAAGGTTTCGCAATGACGCCACGGACTGTTCGCTCGTGCCGTTGAGTTCACGAAGACGTTGGGACACCATCAGGACAAAAAGATCTTCATCTAAACCTTGTTCCCAGAGTCCCTGCGCGTAGGTGACAAGCGCGTGCGGATGCGGGAGTTTTGAATCTCGATTTTTACTTAAGGCAATGAGCTCGGTGTCCAGGGTTCGTTGTGAGGGCACGGATTTGAGGAGTTCAAGAAGTGATTTGAAGAGGTTGATGATTTCGCCGCTAGGGACGGAGAGCCAAAGAACGCCCACCGTGCCGACTCCCACAAGGGTTAATGAATGCATGTTGACGAGCGTGGCGGCCTGGGTCCCTGAGAGCGCGTAAACCATGACTCCAACTAAAATGATGATTCCGATGGGTAAGCTGAGCATGGTTTAGTTGTCGCCTCCTGTAGGTTTCCGGGTCTTGGGTTGTGAACTCACGGATCTTCCTGCTGCGCCTACCGCACGGTCTAACGTCCCCCCAAGGGTGCGATAGAGTTCTGCGGCGGTTTTGTTATCCGGGTCTGTGCGGAGTGCGTCTTGAAGAATGGTACGCGCCTGTCGCTGGTCGCCCATGAGTAGGTAGCAATTCGCGCGGAGATATTTGAAAGCGCTCACGTTGGGATAATCTTTTTCGGCGATTTCGAGTTTGGTGAGGGCGATTTTCTCTTGGCGGGTCACGATCAACGTTTGCGCTTCAATGATCAGGTTGACGATCGAGTTGACGACCGTGGTGGATTGTTTTTCAAACCCTGCCCCGCCCCAGGTTTCAATGGCGCGGAGAGTGAGTTGTATTTTTTGGGGGGGGGCGGCCGCAGGAATCATGAGCACACTCACATACCCCGGAGATTCAACCAGCAGGGGATCACCTTTGACGTTAACGATTGCACCTTTTTTGAGGGTGACAGGTTTTTGACGTCCGATCTTCACGACAGAATCTTGACCCAGTTCGAGTGTTCGTCCAGGCGAGAAGAGGGAGCATCCCGAGCCGAGTGCCGAGAAAACCGGCAACAGAATAATGATGAGCCTACCGAGAGAGGGTTTCACATAGGGTTCATCGGAGGATGGGGGGAGAATCTAAAATATATTTTAAAAAGGGATCCGACCCCTTTTTGATGCTGGGTGCGTCAGAAAAGGTCGGCGAGTCCGATCGCTTAAGGGCACGAACCCGACGTGCCTATATTAAACGTCCCTCGTGTAGCATTAAAGTTGGTGCAGACGTCACTATCCGTGAGCGCGCGATTGTAAACGCGAACTTGGCCGATGGAGCCGTAAAGATATTCGCCAGTATATGGTTTCACCCCCAAAAATAACGGCGTGGCTGAAACTGCCGCGCCCGGGGCGGAGCCTCGAGTGGCTTTTGTACCATTGACGTAAAGATACATATCTCCTGCTGTCCAGACCGCTACGATGTGTTGCCAGGTTGCATTCGTGGCGGTGACTCCTGGACACCAAAACGCGGCGCCGGTGGTCATACAAAACTTTGCGGTCCCGCCCTCGATTGAAAGATTGCGGTCGTACGTAGAATCTTCAGCAGAGAGAATTGTGACTCTTCCTGCTTGATTAGTCTGCTGTACCCAAACTTCCCAGCTGGTAGCGGGCATTTCGGCGGGGCTGACATAAAGGCTTGTTTGCAGATACTGATATTGGGGATTGCCAGTGAAGGTCAATCGATATGGATCTGCAGGAACCCCAGTCCCTCGCCATCCTGTGGTGCTGGAGGCGCATTTTTGGCCGTAGAATCTCGATCCATCTTGTACAGCGTTACTCACGTGTTGAATGTCCCACCAGACTTCGCTGTCGTAGTTACATCCTGCCGCATAGGGCGCCTCCGTGCTGCTGGCGCGTGCGGCATCGAGTTCCAAAACAGGGGCCGTTTGGGCCGCAACAATCAGGGTCACTGCCGCGCTGGTCAGGCCGGCGCTTGTGGCGGATAAGATCGCAGTTTCGGTTCCCGCGTCCTTATAATAGATTGGAGTATTAATATATTGGTTGGTTGTATAATTTAAAGAAGAGATGCTCACCGCGCATGAAGAATCCGAATAGAAACTGCCACCAGTGGCTGCGCCACTAAGTGTGATCGTTCGGTCTGTGCCGGCAATGGTGGCATCGCCGTAGGTATTGAGTCCTTTGAGGGTCAAAGAAACGCAAGTGGAGTTGCTTCGAGGGGTCGCGACATTTCCTTGGGTGAGGCTAAGGATTTGGGCCGCTAACCCCACTCGATCAGAGATGCAGCGGAACCCCCGCGCCGAGCTTTGAGCAGCTGATATTGCGGGGGTACGCGCGCTCCACCGGCCATCAAAGCCGTTAATTCCTGGGCCCCAGGCCGCGCCCAGGGCCGCAGAATACCTATACCATGCAGCCCAATGCTCAATGGTATCGATAGAGTCGCGGCCAAAAACGTCCACCACGCCAGGAGTCGTGGTATACCTGATGGCGTCAAAAGCCAGATAATCTGCATTTGTTACACATTGGCCAATGGGGACGTTGAACCATCCGTTAGCCCACCCATAAACAGAAAAAGTCGGGAAGCATGTGGTATTAAGTAACGACGGGGCTCCGTCATTAATAGAAATGTTATAAAAATCCGTGTTGGTAGGGTCGATGTTGCTTAAGAGGCCGCGCCTAGCCGTACCAAAGCCGTCTGTTTGTTTGTAAACTTGATCCGAAGTCCATTCTTCGATGTTTCCCACCGCGTCTTGGATACCATACCTAGAGATACAATTTTTGGTGGCGAGGCTCCCCGTGCGTACGGCACCGCCGGCGACGTTACTTGTAGGAATCGTTTCAATATTTGTAGGGAGTAGGCCGAGCGCATTTGCCGTTAGATCTGAGGGGTAGTCCGAATTTTCATAAGTGAGTCCATAGCCTGCATTATTGTTACAATAATAATTGTCGTAGAGCGGGTATAGGGTCGTCACGGGGTTGCCGCCCGCATGAGACTGCTCCATTGCATTAATCCCAGGGTACGACCAGATGGAAACGGGCCAGACGCTGGCGGCCAGGTTTCGGCGAATACTGGGGAGTTTGTATTCGTTAGTGGTGGTGTTTCTCGCTACGCAAAAATTATGAGCAGTCTGCACTGCCACATTAACCAAAGGAGGGAGTCCTGGTTTATTTGAAGCCATCACCGCGCGCTCGGCTGCGGTCAGGCTTGCGCTATCTTGTCTGAGCCAAATGTTTCCTGCTCGCTTGTAGTAGCAGTATTGATTTGAGCGATCATAATAAACATCCCCCGTGTTCCCCACGCCCGCCCCCGGCGCCACACCGGCTAACTTTGAGATTCGCCCAGAGGTGAAGTTACAACCCGCTTCAAAACGATCGACAAAATGACTGCTCCCGATATCATAATAATAAGGATTAGCCATGTCAGTGCTGGAGGTAGGCCAGCTTGAGATACCTGCATCGTTTACGGCGGTTGGGGCTCGGTACGGGCAACGATAATTGTGTTCACGATCCACGGTGCGGGCCATGGTAGTACAAGTGTCGTAGTTCGCAAGCCAACGATGCACAAGGCTCATGTTCGCTGGAGGAACTGGCACAACGACTTCAGAGTCTGCGGCCGCAGTGGAGATCGCGGTGCTGCCTGCAATGGGCCTAATCACATAATAGTAAGTGACTCCTGCGGTGACGGTGGAGTCGGTATAAGTTCGCACTCCCGGATTTGTTTCGGCGAGCGGTGACGAAAAATTCTGTCCTCCGGAGCTTGTTGCCCTAAAAATTCGATATCCTTGTAGACTTGAATTGGTTACGGTCATCGCGTTCCATTTTAGCTTAATGTAGCTACCATGCTCCATGGCTCGAATCGGGTCACCCACGGGCACGATGTCCGCGCTCACTCTCGGTCCGAAGGCGCTGATCTCCGTCCAGCCATTATGAGTTGCGACTACGGCGAGGGTCGCGCTTTGAACTTCTTTGGTGTTGGAGTCTGGGATGTTATCACTTCTCAAGAGATTCACTCTGAGTCTGAAGGTCGTACTGGGTGTGAGATTGGTGAGGGTTACCGTACTGGCGGGGGCGATGACGGTGGCAATAACTTCGAGGGAGGCGCCTGTAACATTGGTAATGATATAGGAGTTTGCGCCGGCGGCGCTGGTCCAGTTCACTTTGATCGTGTCGCCTGTTTCGTTACTGATTGAGACAATGCCTTTGAAAAAGACTTGGGTGGGTCCTGTGAGCCAATCACTGTTCAAAGATCCTCGCTGCGCACGTACCCGAAAACGATAAACGTTGCCTTCGGTCAGGCCGCTCCATAAATACGTCGATTGGTTTGAGGCGCTGATCGTAGCACTATCTGCGCTGTCGGGAGCCGTAAAGGTCGCTGCGCACGCGGCGCCGGTGCAGCGTTGAACTTCAAAGCTCGTTTCACTGGTGGACTGATCAACCCAGTTGAGCTGAAAACCACCACCTCCGGTCACGGTATCGGTGGTTTGAGACCAGGCAGTGGGAGCAGAAGGATTTGCGGTTCCCGTAAGGGCGACGCCCAATTGAAAAGGCGTATTGCCAGCGGCAAGACCATAGCTCAGAGTGAAACTGGCACTTTGCGCTTCGGGCAGAACGGGCGCAAACGCAAAGGTGATCGTGCAGGTCTGTGCCGGCAAGAGTTCCGCAGCACAGGTTTGAGAGTTAATGGCAAAGTGGGGACTGGAGCCCGCAATAGATCCGAGGGCGGCGATACTTTGGGAATTGTTTGTAACGGTGACCGCCGAAAGAGCTTGGGCACCCACACCGACGTTCCCCATGTTCAGTGAAGTCGAATCAAGACTCAACATAGGCTCACCTGCGAAGTTTACGAAAACTCTAAATGTAGCAGAAGAAGATGAAGGCGTGCTCACTCCTTGTTCGGTGGCCGTAACTCTGAAACCAAAGAACTTGTTTCCATCTTGGTAACGAGGCGTCCAAGCAAAAACTCCGCTTGAAGCGCCAAAACTAAATACCTTGGCGGGAACGCCTGAGCAATTTTGTGAATAGGTTCCGGGCAGGAGTGGTTCGGTGGCCGCGGATTCGTAGCCACAAGTATAAACGATCGCGTCGTCGTCTTCATCCACGTCTCCCAGATTGGTTCCGCTCGCAGAGGAGAGGAGTGAAAAATCTTTGTTGACCTCTGTGGCGCCCGCAATCACCGCCGTCCCGGATGGATAAACTGTAGTGAGGCTCGAGGAGGGGGTGAGGTGCGGTGGGCGATTGGTATCCGCAATTTGAAACTCGATCGTCCGGGAGAGGGTCGATCCATTGATGCTACAGCGAACTTCAGCGGACGCCGTCCAATCTGAATGTCCGGCTCGATAAGGGACGGTGCAGTCTAGTTTTCCTGAAGAAACGCTGCAGCCGGCTCCGGCTCCGTCCAGCGTGCCCCAGAGGCTGTCACTTTGCGCCACGAGACTAAAGGCAGCGGTGTTGCCTACAGTGTCCGAACAATCCAGCGGGATAGAAACGGTTTCTCCTTCAGATAAGAATTGAGTTTCCACAGAGGAAAACACCCCTATGGAATCCGTAAAAAAAGTTTTGTCGTTGGTGTTCGTGTCCATTCCACCATTTTCATCTTCGACCCGAACCCGATAGGTATAAGCGGTTGCAGGCGTCAGGCCCGTGAGCGAGATATTGGTTGCATCTTCGGTGAGCGTTCTTAGGGGAAGTGCAGCGCCTAGCGTATTAATTTGGTAAACGATAAAGGCCTTGGCGCCCGTGGGGGCGGTCCAGCGAATTCTCGCGGAACTCGAGGTGATCTGATCAAAGGCGTCGATCCCCGCAAACGGCACGAGACCCTCGCCCTGGCCTGTGAGTTCTAAGGTGATCGTGTAGTTTGTCGTTTTATCCGCCGATTTTCCGTAAATGACCGTAAAGAGGTTAGAGGTGTTTCCACTCTTTGTAGGTGCAAAAGTGACTTGCGCTTTGCACGTGGTCCCGGCGACCAGGGCGAGTGGTTGAATGGGGCAGTCGTGCGAAACGATTTCAAAAGCTGAATCCGTGTTCAAAATGCTTGAGACATAGACATCCTCGCTGCTTTCGTTATGGACTGTGATGGTTTTTTCCGCAGAGGCGGCTTTGAGGGATTGGATCCCGAAATTTCGGACCTCAGCCGTGGCGGTCAGGCTCAGATACTGCGAAGAACCCGATAGAACCTCAAGAAACTCGTCCATTTGTACGGGTTCGCAGGCACATAATCCAAGCGCACTGATCAGGGTTAGGCTCGCGAGGCTTCGAGATGAGCATGAGGTTATTCGGCGTCGAGCACGCATCTGAATCCTCTCTGGGCTGAAAATATAGTATCAACTCCGGTTGATGTGGCGGCCACAGACCATCGCCCGGCCGTTGTGCCGTTGTGAAGGTAGTATCCGCCCCCTCCTTCAAGTTCTCCTGAGGCTGCAAACCAAGTCCAGAAGCTCAGGTTATCGCCATGAAACCTGGCGGGATCAAACGATCCCACGGCTCCCGATGCATTCACTGGGATGCTATCGAGTCCGGCAGGATCTGTCGTTTCGACCGGAAAGCCAATAGCAGGAAGAAACCGTGCAATGGTCGCAAAGGTCTTGATGCCGCTGCCGTTGGTAGCGCCCCCTATGTTTCCGAGTGAGGTTCCGTCTGTCTTCTTATCTGTGAGATCGGAGCTGATACGTTCCGCTCCGTTTCTGTAGTTTGTGGTGAAGGTAATGTCGCCATCGTTATAGCCTCCTACAGTTTTGATGTAAGAATCCGCAACTTGATCAGGCATGTTTCCAACCGCATCTTGCACCCCATAACGAGAGACACAGTTTCGAGTCGCGTAGCTCCCCGTGCGGACGGCCTTCCATCCATTGTCATTATAGCTCATTGTTGGTCCCGCCACTGAGCCAGGGGGGAGCGCGGCGCTCCCGGTACCCGGTAAGGCGTCCATCTTGTTAATGTCGGTTGTCGAACTGGGATACTCGGCGTCTTCAAAGGTCAGACCATGGCCGGCGGCATAAGAAGTATGGCAACGGCCCGTGGTGTTTAGGCTTGTTCCTGCAGTGTATTCGAGGGCAGTGATTTGAGCATCACTCAAAGAACTATCCCACGCCCCATAAACCACGTGCTCACGACGACTCGGGAGTCGTTTGGTCCCAAAGGGGGTGATGTTTGTCGAGGCGCAAAGCTGGGCCGACGGAGTCGAAAAAATTCTTGGAATCGGCGGCAGTCCTGGCGCATTTGAATAGACGAGCGCCTGCTCGGTATCCGAAAGAGTGGCGTTATCCGCTAATTTCCAAATTCCAGCTGATTTAATCCAGCAGGCTGCCGCGTAGCGGTCATAATACACATCACCCGTATTTGCGGCCGCGAGTACGGCTGCGGGCGGAGAGTGTGGTAGTGAACCGGCGGTGACGACGGAGTCCGGCACTCGCCCAATGCACCCGTAGGCATTACCACATTTGTTTCCACTTGCTGAATAAGTATAGTTACAACCTCCTTCGAAACGATCGACAAAAAGGTGTTTTGAAAAATCATAATAATAAGTCCCGTTGTCATTCACTGACGTCGGACCCGTGTAGGGACATCGATAGTTATTTGCGCGATCCGAAGTTCTCCCCATGAGACCGCAAATCTCCTGATTGGCCATCCAGCGATGGACGAGCGCCATATTGTCGGGTGGAACCATGACTTTGATTTCGCTGTCGGCGGCGAGGGTCGCGACTGCTGCTCCCGCAATCACGGGGCGCACCACATAATAGTAGGTTGTTTTCCCGGTCACGGTCGTGTCGGTGTAGGTCGTGGTCGATCCATTGACCGTCGTGCCCACCGGGGCGGCGGCGAAGTCCTGTCCGCTAGAAGAAGTCGCGCGATAGATCGCGTAGTATTGGAGCGAACCTCCGCCGACGGTCATCGCGTTCCAGGTTAAGGTCACGCGCGCCGAAGCGTCGAGGGCTCGAAGCGGATCATCGCTAGGAACCTGTACTGCGGCCACTCTCGCGCCCAAGGCTTGCACATGCGCCCAGCCCAGGTGGACTGCGGTAGCGTCGCTCGTGGTGGTGTTGCGATCATCGACATTCGTGTCGCCGATGCCATCGCCTCGCACCACATTGACGCGGAACTTGTAAAGCGTAAGCGCGGTCAGTCCCGTGAGCTGCACGGAACTTGCGGGGCCACTGACGTTGGAGATGACGACCGGAGTTCCCGTGATGACATTGGTGACGACGTAAGTGCCCGCATTTGCAATGGAGGTCCAGTTCAGCGTGACGCTATCGCTGATGGGGTTGGAGACGGTGGTGATTCCGCCGAAGAGAACTTGCGTATCATCGGTGACCCAGGCGCTAGAAGTAGCGCCTCGAACCGCGCGGATTCTAAATCGATAGACGTTGCCTTCGGTCAAGCCCGCCCAGCCGACCGAAGTGGTGCTTGCCGTAGAGATTGTGAGCGTGGTGGCGGCGGTGAAAACAGTGGCGCAGGCCGCGCCGTCGCAGCGCTGGATCTCCAGTCCACTTTCGACACTCGAGTTGTCGCTCCAGGAGAGCGTAAATGAAGTTCCCCCTGCGTCGGCAACCGCGTGGAAGTTTGAAGGCGCAGCCGGGCTTGTGTAGCCTATTAATGGTAACGAAGAGGTCGCATCCGTGACGCCGGTCTCAGAGCCATAAGTGAGCACCCCGGAACCGCTTTGCGATTCGCTGGTGGTCGGGGCGTATTGCAGGGTGATTTGGCAAGTTTGGGCGGGAAGCAGTGAACCGTTGCAGTCATGGGATACGAGAGAGAAGGGGGTGGCGATGCCGCTGAGTGCGCCCGCGATCACCGCGACGGTTTGCGAAGCGTTTGTGACGGTAGTGGAGAGTTGCGCGGTCGCGCCTGAGGCCACAGTTCCAAAATTCAAATTGCTCGGAGAGAAGGTGAGCATGGGAGACCCGGCGAAATTCACTTTTGCGATGAAGCTCGTTGAGGCACTGAGTGCGGGCGCGACGCCATTTTCCGTGGCGGTGATTTGAAACGCAAAGTGTTTGTTGCCGTCCGCGTACCTCGGCTGCCAAATGAATGCCCCCGTGCTGGTATTAAAGGAGTAACTTGCGTTGGGCACTCCCGCACAATCGGTAACGAAGGCTCCTTGCACATCCCCTTGGGCCGTGCCTGGTTGATATTTACACGAGTAGGTCAAGGAGTCGCCATCTTCATCCGTATCGCCGAGGGATGTATAGGTCGGGGCTGCGGTGACGCCATTGAAGTCGAGTGAAATCGTGCTGAGTCCGGCAAGAATTGCGGAGTTTGTCGGATATGAAGCGAGATAACTAGCAACCGGGGCGAGCCGGGGTGCGCGATTGGAGTCGTTGAGTGTGAGGGAAACTGTTTGCTTGAGAGTCGAGCCGTTGATCAGACATTGGACTTCGACTTGCGCGCTCCAAGCGTCGTGGCTTGATTTATAGGGTACGACACATTGGAGTTGATAGCTATTTTCGATCGTGCAGCCTGCGCCGCCCGCCGCACCGGCAACCGAGTCGGACTGCTGAAGAATGCTCAAGGTAGAGGAATTAAATTCGGCATCGTGGCAATCCAGGTTGGTAAGCAGGGTGGCGCCCTCGGTGCCCCCGCTGAGATTGGGGGGTTCAAAAACGCCCAAGTCGTCAGTAGTGGCTTCGACTACTTTGGTGTTTTCATCCATGCCCCCGTAGTTGTCGTAGCCGTTCACTCTAAATCGGTAGGGGGTTGAGGGCGAGAGTCCCGTGATCGTGATGCCCGTAGCGCTGCCTTCGGCCGTGGCGACGGGGAGTAAACTTTCGTCGCTCTCGACGCGGTACACGACGAAGTTGCTGGCGTTTTCGACGGCGTTCCACTTGAGTTGCAGTGAAGTGGTGGTCACTTCTATGATTCGATCGATCCCGTCAAAAACAATGGGGCTCGCCCCGACGCCCGTGAGTACCACGGAGGCGCTCGAATTACGTTCGGGGATGGAGGTGCCGAAGCTGACTACAATGGAAGTGCTCAGGTTGCCTGCCTCAGTGGGTTTGAAAACAACATTGAGGTCACAGTCTTTTTCCGGCGGAAACGGATTCGGCGAGGTGGGGCAGGTGGAACTTGTGATTTCAAAGTGGCTGCTCTCTTGCGTGATGGGTGAGAAGTACAAGTTGAAACCGCTGGCATTGGATAAATTGATGCGTTTCTCTGTCGTCGTCGAGCCCAGGAGCGTGATGCCGAAATCCCGGTCAGAGAGTTGAAAGACGAGTGACTCATTGCCTTTGTCGGATGGCACCATGACGGTTGCGGCCTGTACGATTTCATCGACACCTGAATCTGAATTACAGCCCAAGCCCATGCTGAGCAGTGCAAGCAGGATAAGGCAATGAGTGATGGAGTGCCGGGTGCCCATATTTAATTATCTTAACATAATACTGACCGTTTTGGTCAAGTAAAACTATATGACTAGCTGCGCTAAATTAAAGGGTTTTATCGCTAAGAGGCCCTGAATTCTATCGGCTTGAAATCTAACGGAATTAACAATTGTGGCTTGGAAAATCGAGAGACCATACTCCGGAAATATCCGCTAAATCCGGAGTATGGTCTATTTAATAAAGCAAGAACTCCTGCCGTGCCGCTGCCCACCGCGTTTCATCCGCGATCAGCCGAGAATAAAACTCCTCCGGCGTCGAACTCGCTGAATCCACCTAATCACGCAGGAACGTCGGTCCCACCGGTAGCAATTTGCAGTTCATCGAGGAACCACCGTGGCGCAGGGGCGCGCGGTATTTTAAGCGTGACCTGTGTGCCGTGCTCAAGCTCGGAGGTGATTGAGAGTGAGCCTCCACATTTTTCTACAGCCTCACGGGCGTTGGATAAACCAATCCCTGAGCCGCCCTTCTTGCCAAATGTTACGCCCCGCTGGCCAAGCTGTGGCAGCAGGTCGTGTGAAATTCCACACCCGGTATCAGCCACCGTGATTTGAACTTGCTCGCCCGAAGCGTGGCAGGTGACTGTGACTTGTCCTCGGCCATCGGGGAGTGATTCCACCGCATTATTGAGCAGATTTGAAAGGGCGATGCGGAGATCAGTCGCTCTGACCGAAGCGAACACAGCGTAGTTTAGTGCATCCTGCTCTGCGATCACTTCAACGCCTAGACACCTCCAAGCCGATGCATTCGCAGTCATCTAAACCAATCGCCGAGCCTTTCCGGGCCAGCGCCTCGAGAGTAACGCGAAGTACGACGAGAGCCTTGCGGGTTCCGATGTCGATGGAGCAGTC
>JBBCAW010000117.1:0-1445 GCA_051382295.1 Bdellovibrionota bacterium FG-1
GATTTTAAAGAGTGTCGAAGAGACCGGCCTCATCGATTCAGCGCTTGAGCGGGCGGAGGTTTTGGGCTCTAGCGAAACCAAATTCTATCATGCCACGTTGGGGTGGATGGATGGCTTGTACGTGAAAACATCGCTAAAAGGGCAGGTCGTACCAAAAATCGTGGCCCTCGATCAACAGATCATCGCGCTTACCTTGTTAGAAGTCCTCCACGATAACGGACTGGGGATCGCGGCAAGGTCTCTTTTTGAAGACTCCAGAACCCGTGATCGACTCCGCCGGTTTTATGGCGAAGTCGATCATTGGATTACCGAGCAATGACCCTGCTTCGTCGCCGCTATGCGGTTTTCGGCGCAGTATTCTTTCTCATTGGCCTCTTCTTGTGCCTCTTCTGGGTTGCCAATCGGATTGTCACCAGCGGCAAGTTGCTCACCATCCTCGACTGGGCGACGCACGACGTTTCAGTGCGTTATGCCGCCGCCGAGGGCACCGTTTTGACGCAGTTTCGCTTCAAGGATCTGGTCGTCAGTGGTGAGGACTCCCACGTCATCTGGAAAATTTCCCTCAAAGAGGCCACCGTTTCGCCATCCCTTTTGCGCCTATTCTCCAGAACCTTCCAAACCTCCCAGCTTATCGGATCGGGTCTTTCCTTTCATCTCCAATTTAAGAAGCAGACCCAACCGTCCATCGACGACGACAGCTACCTCGATCATTGGCGGGTTCGCATCGAACATATCCAGCTCGATCACATCGCAGAAATCATGATCAACTCCGTTTCACTTCCCGCAGGAGGCGATACCTCATTACGTTCGGCCTTTTACTTTTGGCCCGGATATGAGCTTCAAATTGAACCGTCGGAGTTTCGATCAAAAATAGAATCCCTGGATACCCAACTCAAATTTCGACTTGATCAGATCCGATTTCGGGAGGTGCCTGGGTTCACCTTTTTTCATAAATTCTCCGCAGAACTCGCGATCCAAGGCGAAACCCAAACTCTTCGGTTTTTGAATTACTATTTTCGTGCCGTTCCCTGGTTTTCGATCGAAGGCAGCGGGGTGCACCTCAATGCTCTGCTTCAAGTGGAACGAGGCATTGTCCAGCCAGGCACCCATGGAGATCTCGATGTCAAACAGCTCGCGCTCAAGATCCCCCATTTCAGCGCGGTCGGATCGGGCAAGGTCAAGTTCGATCCCGTCCGATTTTCGGTGCATCTTGGCAACCCCCGAGTCCACCCCATCCGAGCCCAGAGCAAGCACCTGGGCCTCGTGATCACTTCCACCCAAATCGATCTTGCGGATCCCCTTGCCGATGCCAACCGCATCGAACTCGACATCGAGCATCTGGTTGCCCATTTATTGGCGAGCACCGTGAGGACGAATTTCAAATTCGACGCGACCGTGAGTCACATCAGCACTCACTCAGAGATCCTACAAATTCCCAAGATCAC
>JBBCAW010000118.1:0-16136 GCA_051382295.1 Bdellovibrionota bacterium FG-1
TCTCATGTGCATAAGTGGTCCATATTAGCTGCGTAGAAGTGGTCCATTTTTATTGAGAAGCGACAGCTGCGAATCGCGGGTACAATTTATCCGAGCAGAAGGGGTACATTTTAAGTGAGCAGCGACGGTCTCAAAAGAAGAGGATTTGGGTACAAGAATATGACCTATTTTAAGCTCAAAATCATGCGGGTTTGCGGGTACCTAAACAGCCGGTTTATCCACTCAATGATTCCGGCTACATGCACTTAAATGAGGGAGAGCCCCTAATTAGACCATGTGCGTCAAATGAGCAAGTGAACTCATTTCCTGTAAACTCATCAACAAATACACCTACTTACAGGTTTGCTTGCGCAAGCCCTCTGCCTCCCCTACTCTATTCACTGATGGGTTCTGTGCGATTTCTTTCACTTCTTGCTCTTCTCGTCTCTGTGAACGGGTCGGCAGACACTGTCGCGGATTACACGAAGGCCGCGAGCTCACCCACGATTCCAATCGAAGACTTCCTACGCGAAGCTCAAAATGCAGGGAAGGCACCGAATGGTTGCTCAAACCCGGTTGACAGCAATTACCGAGACACAGACTTTGTCTTGGCTAAAGGGGAATGGGATCGAGACCTTGGATGTCATCCTTTTAGCGTCGCTAAACTTTGCGAACAGGCCAATCAGCAGTGCAGGTATAAGGCCTGCTGGACTTTCGATGATTCTGACCAAAAACGCCGATTTGCCTCGCCGGAACTTCGCAAACAGATTTTTAGCTTTGCCAAAGCCCGTTTCGAAAAATACCTGGGCGAAAAGTCCATGCAACAGATGTGTTGCGCCGGTAACGAAGCCTGCGTCGATCGCTTCAAAAGCACCCGCCTCTTGATTTTAAAGGGACTGCCCACATCCGATTATCACGGCCTTTATAGCAGGCTAAAACACGCGGTGACCTCCTCGGAGGCTCGGCTATTGAATTGCATGAACCGCCAATGCATTGAACGATTTTTTTTACATGAGCTCGGACATGCTTGCCAAGATAGCCGTCACAATGCGATTGATCGATACCTATTGGGAACAAAGGTGTGTACTTTTTTGCCCGAAATCTCCCTTCCAGACCTTGAATCTTTTGGCCCTACTGGCCCGTGTCTACGCGAGGAACTTAAAAAAGAGGCAGATAAAAGAATAAGCGAAAAACGTCCGACTTGTTATGGCAATTGGCTCAGAGAGGCCTTCGCGGACATAGTCTTTTCGTTTAAACGCACTGACATCACCCAATGGTCTTGGAACTGCAGTGAATACCAGGGAACAGACGAACTTCACGGGCCGAACGACCTCATCATGAAATGCATCTTCGAACGAACCGAACCCAAAGCCCATTTTTGCCCGGAAACAGGACACCCATGATTATTTTACTTCTCATGAACTTGACCTTTCTGAATCCAACATCGACCTGGGCCACCCCAAAAACCCAGCCCGATCTCGTCCTCCATGCTCGAACGTTGGATCTCGAAATCTGGCGAGCCACAGTTACGCTCGAAAACAAGAAATCTTGCGTGCTTCACTGGGTTTATCCGGGTAAAAAGCTCGATCGAACCGAGAAACTCCCCGCCGACGATTGCCAAACCATCCAGAAACTTCTACCGAGTGCACGGCAAGACCTCCTCAAACCCGGAAAACCCCAAGCAGTCGCTGATTTGCCCAACTACGATCTTGAAAGCGGCGGACACCAAGCCCCCGTTGCATTTCAAGCCCCCGAAGAATGCGAGATTCAACCGTCAGGTACTCTGAAGTGCACCCAGATTCAGCGGACTTCGGCTGAACAATTGGTATTTCAACTTCTTGCGATCGTGGAACGACTCAACCTCGACCGAAAATAGATTTTCCTAACCGGGAGGCGCCTTGCGAGCCCTTTTATTTCTTCTCTCTCTTCTCATTCCAATAGCGACCCGGGCCGAATCCGCCGCTGATTACGACCGCGCCGCAAGGGCACCTGTCCTTTCGCTTGAGGCCGTCCTCGATGAGGCAAAAAAAGCCGGCGAAACCCCCGATGGGTGCAGTGTTTACGGCGACATTTATAGCAAAGATTACTATACTCAAGCCGATTTTATCCTGAAAGAAGGCACCTGGAATTCAAAAATCGGCTGTCATCCTTGGAGCAAAGCAAACTTGTGCAAGCAAGCACGGCACCAATGTACCGACCCTTCGTGCCTCGAATCTTCCAGTTTAATTCAGGATCGCCGCTTTAAGTCGGTTCAACTTCGCAAAAAAATATTCGGTTTTACTCAAGCCCGTTTTGAAGAACTTCGCTCAGACCCCTCCCTCCAAAGCCGGTGTTGTGCGGACAACAATGCCTGTATCGATCGGTTCAAGACTACCCAACTTTTGGTATTAAGAGGTCTTGGCAAATCCGATCTGCATTACTTTTACAACTTCGGCCGGCATGCGATCACCGCCTCCGAAGCTGCGCTTTTAAATTGCCAGAACCGGCAATGCATTGAAACGAGCTTGCTCCATGAGCTTGGCCATTCCTGCCAATCCAGCCGTCACAGTGCCAAAGACCAGGAGCTTTTGCCCAAAACAACTTGCGATGTGTTTGCCGGGCCCCCTGTTTCTGATCTTGAAACCCTCAAGGTAACCGGAACTTGTTTACTCAATAGCCTCAAACGCAAGGCCGCCGCCCGAAAGAACAAAAAGCAGCCAACCTGCGACAACGATTGGCTTAAAGAAGCCTTTGCCGATGCGATATTTTCGTTTCAACGGACGGACGTGACCCAATGGTCATGGGACTGCAATGTAGAGGAAGACGAATTACATGGGCCAAGTGCAATGATGATAGCATGCCTACTTCAACAACCCGAGCTAAAGGCGAAATTTTGCCCAAAATAAGGGACTCCATGCTTAATGCCCACGAATCTCGGTCACAAGGGCATTATAAAGCAGCATCATATCATTATTGGTTTTGCGCAGGCGTCCCATCACCACGCGACAAATTTTAAGCAAAATAGGCAAAGCCCAGTCAGGATAAGTTTTGGCAAAGCTCACAAAATTTTGGCTATTCAAAACAAGACAAACACAATGCCCTTCCGCCTGGATGGAAGCCGAGCGAGCATCAGAATCCAGCAAACCCCCTTCACCAAAGAAGGCGTGTTTTTCTCCCGAAAGAATGACGACTTTATACATATCCCCTTCACCGGTCATTTTATACACACCGGCTTGGCCCTGAATCAATAAAAAGAGTTCTGACCCCAATTCGCCCTCTTTGATAATAAATTGATCCCGCTCAAACGTACGCACTTCCATCCGGCGCGCCAAATCTTCAAGCGCACCCGGAATCGCGCGAATATCCTCAAAAAGACTGACATCATTCAGATAAGCAATGCGATCCTCGGCACGCTGCAAGCGCGCGGCATCGCTCTTGGTATCATGCAACAGCTTGTTGGCCAGTGACATGCGAAGGATCCTCTCCCGCCAAATTTCGAGTCTCAATAACGATCGCCATCGCGCCCTCATGAATAATATAGGCAAGGTCCGGATTAAAAATCGGGAAATTACACTTCATCTCTTTCACGGCTCGCAGATTCTGCACCAGCTTCCCCATATCGGGAGTTTTTTGCGCCTGCCGAAGCGCCAGTTCCTTAATTCGGTGACTATTTCCCGTATTTTCTAAAATTCCAAAAACCACGACCTTTG
This sequence comes from Bdellovibrionota bacterium FG-1, assembly GCA_051382295.1. Taxonomy (GTDB): domain Bacteria; phylum Bdellovibrionota; class UBA1018; order UBA1018; family UBA1018; genus JBBCAW01. The sequence goes on from JBBCAW010000118.1 coordinate 3,669, forward strand.
GGTTTTTGATTTCAAGGTCCTTTTTGAACTCACCATAAGATTTACCGAAATACTGAGCGTCAATACCATGAGTGGTGAGTAGCGTAGGCGTCTTTGGATCCAACAAATCAAAAATAACGTTTGAGATTCCCGTGCCCCCTGAGGCATTCCCCAAAAGGAGGCGATTGTATTCACGAGAATAGATAATTTCATTCACGTTCGCGATCTTGAGATACTGGTCCATTTTGGCATCTAGAATTTCGGCCGCAACCAAAGTGCTTCGAGCGATGCTCGATAGCGTCATCGCCGTCATAATAGTTCGCGCATCCACCTCAGTCACACTTGGGATTTGACCGTTGGGCTGAGGAGTGCGGTCAGCTAAAATCAAAACTTTTCGCGCCCGCTCCGGCGCCGCACGTTTGAGCGTGGCGGCCTGAAAATAATCTCCCACCACGATCTGAAGTTTTTCGAGCCGCGGAAATTCATGCAGGTTAATCACTTCGGTGGGTGGCAAATTTGCCACTAAAACGATATTGGAAGCATCGGTCCCACGATTAAAATCTAAAATATGGACCAAAAGCTCGTGTATATCGTCCTTCCAACCGCAAACAATAAAATGATCTTTGAGACGTGCCGTATCCACAATTCCTCTCCCTTCACGCAAAGCCTGTTCAAGGAAGATCGAAGAGATCTTCGAAGTCAAAATGGCCACCGCTAAAACCCCGGCCAACATCAAAAACCCAGCCCACACTCTTCCCATGTTGGTGACGGGATACTTGTCGCCATACCCTACGGTCAAAAAGGTGACGATTCCCCACCACACCGAGTCTGAAAAAGACGTGATATTTGCGCCCTGGGCTTTGTATTCGTACTGATAGACCACCCAAGAAGTCACAAGCCACACCGTGGTCAGGCCGACCACCACCGATGCGATCAAGTGACTGAGTATGAATTCCTTGAACTTTTTCGCAAATTGATTTCCTTCAGGGGGACTATTAGGTGTGAGGTCTTTACTCATGACACTTTCTTTTCGACCACAAAACGCCTGGGCTTGAGTGGATTTCTCTGATAGCACCGAAAGCATTATGCCCTTTACTCAAAAGACCCGGCCCCGTCGGCTTTTTGCCGCTGCATTGGGGCTGATGATGTACCAGCTCGTGGTTTTTCTCTCCGTCACCGGTGGCAAACTTCGCGAACTGGTGCACTGGGATGCCGCCTGGTACCGCGATATTGCGATCTTCGGTTATTCCGTCACTTATCCGCTCCAACACAAAGCCACGGGAGGCTCGAATATCGGATTTTTTCCCGCCTTTCCGATTTGGGCCAGAACGGTCATTCAAACATTCAACATCGATCCCAACCTCGGTGTTGCTTTGGCGGCCCAAGTAGCCTGCGTGGTCCTCTGGCTTTATTTTATTTTGTATCTCAGGAAACTCGGGGTGCGTCCCGCAGTGATTCTCGCCAGTTGTTTTCTTTTTTTGATTCAACCGGGGGCCTTTTATACGATCATTGGTTACTCTGAGTCATTATTCATAGCTTCTATCCTCGGCTTTATCTATTGGAGCACCCGAATGCTCGAGGAACCCAAAAACAAGATCCGCCACGCAATGCTTGCCGTCCTTCATGGCGGAATCATGTCGAGTACTCGTCTGGTGGGAGTAGTCTTGGTTTGCTACCCACTTCTCCTTGAGGCGGCAAGAGCGCTCGACACCCGCGAAAAGCGATCATGGGAACTGTCCTTCAGTACTTCACTGCTGAGCCTCTGGGGGTTCTTGGGATTTCTAGTTTACTGCCAGCTCCAGTGGGGGCATTGGGACGTTCACTGGGAGGCCACCCGAATTGGCTGGGGAGTTAAGCTTGAGCCTTGGAAAATCTATCAGTGGTCTTTTTACCGAGATGTTTTCTTTTTTGGAAACCTCTCAGAAGTTCTCGGCAGGCTCATCACGGTAGCGACCCTCATCGCCTCGATTGCCTTGGGCCGCTTTGCCTGGCTGCAACGAAAACTCAGAGCCGCCCCTCTAGCCCTCGCGGCTCTTCACTTTGGTTTCCTTTACGAAAGCATCATTGGAAGCCATGGCATGCATTCCATGGTCAGGTATTTAGTTCCCATTCATGCCCTCACCCTCCCGCTCCTTGCAGTGTGGATCGAGGACCGCCTCAAACGCCCATCCGAAAAACCCTGGCCAACGATCGGGGTTTGGGCTGCCGTTTTGAGTTTAGCCGGATTTTTCTTGGCGATTCAAATCCTCTTTGCCATTCGCTACGGCCGAAATGACTGGGTTTCGTAAGCGAAAACTCACGAATACTAGAGATCAAACACCATACCTTCATAGGCAAAAGCCCAGTCCACAAGCTTGATGTCGATTCCTGATCGATGAGCACTCTTGAGCTGACTTTCATAATAGCGACGAGCCTGGGATTCAGCTGCAGCGATCTTTTCCATCGAGGATGCCGGATCATGATGCATAAAAATCACCTTCTTGATCCCTTCACGCATCGCAATATCTAAACCCAAAGACGCCGCCGCATGGCCCCAGTTCACTTTTTCAATGGTCTCCATGAGAGTATACTGTGCGTCAAAAATCATCAAATCGACTCCCTGATAGAGGGGTAAATCCGGCCCGAGCTCTTGAGCAGTCACTCGTAAACACTCCGTATCGACGCAGTGCGAAAAGACCTTTCCGCCGCTCTCAAATTTGTAACCCCAGCAGGGATCTGGATGATCCAATTCGTAAGGAGTGACGATCATATCGCCAAAGCGGACGGGCTGGCGCGGCTCCAGACGGTGGTATTCAATGGATGCGCCCAGTTTCTCTAAGGAAATCGGAAAATAGGGTTTTTTAAACACCGTTTTTAAAACATCGGAAAGCTCAGGCTGAACCGCGTAAACATGAATCTTATTTCCCGGAATAAAAATTGGGGTAAAAAATGGAAGGCCCACCAAGTGGTCCCAGTGAAAATGGGTGAAAAGAATATGAACGACCCCGGTGCCTCGCCCACAAGCTCCTTCCATGAGTTGGTAGCCCAAAGGACGAATTCCACTGCCGGCATCAAGAATCACCTGCTCGGTGCCATGAGAAACCTCTACACAGGCGGTGTTACCGCCATACCCCCCAAACCGATGCCGTGGAACTTCTTGAATAAATTTATCTACATCAGCCGTTTGCGAATACCCTCTCTCCGTAAACTCCAGGAGAAGGTTGCGCATATGGTCTTGCAGACTGTCTGGGGCCATAGGAGCCGGCAAAGACCCCCTGGCCCCCCAAATCTTAACCCGCATTTTATGTTTTCGAAGCCTCTGGCGCTGGAGCGGCTTCGGTCGGAGCTACTTTCGGAGCCTTATGCTGGTGCTTACAGCCTTTTTTTCCGCATTTTTTGGATTTGCAATCGCAATCCTTCTTGCCCTTTCCCTCTGCCTTTCCACCTGCCTGATGAGCACAATCTTTGCCATCACAAGCCAAGGCTACGCTGACCGGAAAAGCGAGCAAAACTGAAACCAACAGGGGACCCAATTTACCCAAAAATCGATTTGTCATACCTCAATTATAGCAATGCTATGGAAATCTGAAAGCCTAGAAATCAAAATTCGATTTAGTGAATAAAACCTATTGGCAAAACACTCAGGTCGCGCTAGTAGCATTCCCACTATGAAACGTGGTCGTCCAAAAGGTCGCTCTCGCGACAATCGTTCTTTCGGTCCGCTCGGGGATTTAATTCGTACGCATCGTCTTGCCAAAGGCCTCGGCCTTCTGGATGTAGCGAAGGCCTGTGATTGCTCCGTGCAATTCGTCTCAAATATCGAACACGGCAGGGCTCCCCTACCGTGGGAAAAAGTGGGTGCTATGGCCACTGCTCTCAAAATCCCGGCTGAAGATCTGCAAGCGGCAAATCTTGCCATCCGTTCGGATTTTAAGAGCTTTGTCAGCAATACTCGCGGTCGCAAAACTACCTCTGCCGCCGTGCTGAGCAAGATGACAGGGACTGCTTCGGCAGTCGCTTTCGCTGCCAAAGATACTGGCCTGCGCGAAATCATTCAGAAGTATCAGTCGGCTTCGACTGAAAATCGTAAAAAGTTCGTTCGCTCTGCTCTGCAGCTTTTTACGCACTAAGTCATTAACGCTAAGCATTAACGCTTTTAACATTGCCGACTCAGGAGACTTTTAATCCTCCCGTGTCGGCAATTTTTTTTTAGAAGAGGTTAAAGGGTTTCCGCGCCTTTAAAGCGTCATCGATTGGAAACCGATCGAGCCACTTTTTACTCTCTTCTCTGATCTTATCGTAAGACCAGGTCGGATTTTCAGCCTTGAGCTTGATTGCCATATCCGAAAGATAAAGCCCTTCAACACTATCTTTCCAAATCCGACTCGGCGCGAAGGCCTTGAGCGGTCCCCAATCCGCATCAAAAAAATCGTATTCCGTATACCGAGTCCGAGCGGCACCGTCTTTCTCAAGCACGATCACCCCATCGTTGCTTCTAATATGGCCGCGACCATCCTTAAGCTTGTAGCGGTAAACCTTTCGGTCCGGACGCGAATCATCGATAAGATACCAGACCTCGTATTTTACATTCTTGATAAAAAACACCGGAATATGCTGCTCCCAGAACACCACCAGGCGGTTACCATCGCGGGCGGACACGTGCACGTCGTCGTAGTCCGGAAAAAGATCCTTATAGTGATCCATGTCATCCAACACCCCGCCGACCTTTTCCATGGGGGCATCGACAAACATCACTTGCTCAAGACCAATGTAATATTTATTGCCGAGGGTCTCGATCGCCGCCATGCGCACGGGATTGGGATTGACCCCGCCATACTGAATGTCCTTCGGCGGCCACGACTGCAGCAGCTTGAGTAAAGCAGCGGTATAGCTGCTTTCCGGTCCTTCTAACTTGAAATCAATCCCATATTTCAAGCCCGGAACAGGCAACGGCGAGGGCTCGCCCGAAAAGCTGAACGTTGAAAATCCAAAAAACAAAAGCCACGACGCGATGCAAACTTTTCTCATAGAGTAAAAATAGCATAACCAAAAAAAATTTTCTGCCAGACCCCATCCCTGAGCTATGATCGGCTCATCCCTATGGCGATTTTGATCGTTGACGACGAGCTCAGCACCCGAACCGCGCTCCGCGAGCTTCTTGCTCAAACCGGGTATAAGACGATCTTTGAGGCCCGCCATGGCGAAGAGGCCCTCAAAATCGCCCTAGCCGAAAAAAACCGGCTCCGTCTGATGATTGCCGATTGGGAAATGCCCCAAATGGACGGCTTAGCGCTGCTGGATCAAGTGGCTCAGATCCCCGAACTTGACCTCACTCCCTTTCTCTTAATTACCTCGGACCTCCCTCGCGCCAAGCTTAAAGAGATCCAACAAAAAACCGATCGACTCGACGCCTTTCTCATCAAGCCGTTTCGGCTCAAGGCCTTAATTGCTGCCACCCACGCCGCTCAAACCCACCGAGCCATCACTCGGAACACGATAGTAGTTTTTGAAGGCGAACGTCCTCTTTTAGAGCTGACGAACAGCGCACATCAGCTCGGCCGGATCCTAGTCACGACTCAAACTGCCGAGCAATTCAGACAGGCACTGACAACGCACAGCCGGCGTTTAGGCGCCGTCATTATCAGGCCACACGCCTCCCTCACCGAAATACTCGCACCTTTTAGCCGAAGCCCGCTCGGCACCCAAACCCCCATTGTTTGCGCAAGCCTTAACCCCGAAGAAGTTTTCCCTGTTCGCCTTTATTGTCAGGCTTTTCTTCCCCCCGATGTTCCTTCATCGCGATGGGAGCAAACCCTGCGGATGCTCGAAACAAAAGCAGGAGCCTCTCTTGAGCTCGATCTTCTTTTTCAATCTCTGAAAGAGGCGCTTCAACGCAAAGCCACTGTCGAAGCACTCCAGCTGGCTCGATCAATCATCGACGTGGATTCGACCAATGCCGAGGCACACGCTACGATCGGCGATTTGCTGGTGAGTCAAAACAATATCGTGCTAGCTGTACAGCACTACCAGCAGGCCATCCAAGCCAATCCTTGTTTACCACGCCCCTATATTGGACTTTTGGCACTCACTCACCCCACCCTCCCTGAAGTGGCCGAAGCCGCGATTCGCTTTTGCCCCCATAATCAAGCCGTACTTTTTGCAGCGGCCTGCGCCCTCAAAAAGGCCGGTCATCAAACAAGACCGGCAGGATCGGCATGATCGGAGCCATTGGCCCTTTTGCAGCCGCAGCGGCGCTGGGCACCGCCACCCACTGGGTTTTGCAAAACGCTTTACGATCCAATCGCTCAAAAAAAGCCGCCACCCAAAGGCGCAAACTATCGGCCGACGAAGCTCGACATTGGATCACTGAATTCGGCCGGAGCGCTAACTCGTTCATGACCCTCTACCCGGGCTTTGAATTTTTTACCCATCCTGACCCCTTAGTTCGCGGGATGATCGCTTTTTCCGAGCAGCCGCACGCCTGGGTCGGCGGCGCTGAACCGTTTTGCGCGCCCTCCGACCGCGAAAGACTCCTTCAAGCCTTTGCACAAGCCGCTGGGCAACTCGGAAAGACCGCGATTCTTTTACCAGTGGACGAAAACCATGCGCAGTTCGCGACCCCACTCGGGTATCGCGCCTTCATGATTGGCACTGAACCCACGTTCGACCTCAAACGGTACCCGCGAACCGGACGAACTTGGATCGATGTCGTTCCCACCGCCAAAGTACTGGCCTCCAAGGGCGCCAAAGTAACCGAAGTCACTTTGTCCGAACTCGACCCCGCCGAACGCATCGAACTCGAAACGATCACCCAGGAGTGGCTGGCTTCGCGAAAAATGCCGGCATTGGGGTTTTTGAACCAGGTCGATCCGTGGTTTAGCCCGAAAGATAAGCGCTATTTCAAAATCGAAACGGGAGGCCGGGTCGTGGCATTCTTAGCCGCCATCCCGATCTGGGCCCGAAAGGGATGGTATTTGATCGACCTTTTGCGCAAAAACGACTCCCCAGCCGGCTCAACCGAGCTTCTCCTGTTGCAAAGCATGCGGATCTTGAGCGAATCCGGCGCGCTCGAAGTCACCATGGGCGTAGCCCCCTTGTCGGGGCTGGAAAAAGCTCCACAAACCCTGATCACTCGATTTCTTCGCCTCATTTATGAGCACGGCAATACTTTTTATCACTTCAAACCCCTCTATCAATACAAACTTAAATTCGATCCTTCATCCTATCCACCCATGTTCTTGATTTGCCATGGCCCCCTCGGAATTCGCGTATTATTGAGCTTGGCGCGCGCCTTCATGCCCGCCGGAGTGACGCGGGCCACCGCATCGGGAGTCATTCGCGCAGTCATGAATTTCGATCTGGCGGAGTGGATCCGCAGTCAGATCAGTTCTTCCGTGATTGTCCGCTCAACCCAGCTCAGCTGGCGTCGCTTGCTTTATCGCTGTAAGTTCACTTCGTCGATGATCGCGCTGAATCTTCTGATTTTTTCGCTTACGGTGAATGGGTCAGGCAAGATCATCCCTGAAATCGAGGCTCACTGGGGATTTTCTTGGAACACTTTTGTCGTTGATCCGTTCAAAGCCCTTGCGCTTTCTCCCCTTCTTCACTGGAATCCTTTTCACCTTTCCTTCAACCTCGTCGGATTAGTTTTTTTTACCGGTGGCCTTGAATACCTCGCCGGAAGCGCCCTCACCTTAATCGTCTATTTGCCCGCCATGTGGCTAGCTAATCCCATGACCAGCGCCCTTTTGGTGTTTGCGATCAAGCCCTGGTGGGGGGCCGTTAATCCGGCCGAAATTGATATTGGCACTTCGCTTGGAATTTTCGGCTGCGCGGGTGCGCTCACCGGCTTTTTGAAACGGGGCAAATGGGTTGCAGGAATTCTCGTGCTTTCCGTGATCTTCGACAGCATCACACGGTCCAGTTTCATGACCTTGAACCACTGCGTGGCGTTGAGCTTGGGCGTGATCTTAGCTCGCGGATGGCTTAAAGATTAAAAACCAATCTCCGTAAAAAAAATCGGCATAAAATTGAGCGCATGCCCACTGCCCGCTAAATTGGTTTCATTAAATCGATACGCCGTCAAAAGCTCGTCGAATCTAACACCCAGACCAAACCCTTCGGACAATTGCCGTTTCAATTCAAGCCCCCCATACTGAGTGTATCGCCCAGAAGCCCCGGTAAACTGCGCACCGGCCCCAAAAAAAACGGACGCTTCAAAAGACCGACCCAGCAGCCGATGGTAACCACCCACAGCCCAACCCCCGAAAAAGGCAAAAACATCGGAAGAAAGCGTCTCGGCCCGTCGCCCCGCCGGATGAATAGGCAAATCAATATACGAAATTCGGACCCCCAGTTGGACCGAAAAATACTGATGAGGAAGAAAAAATCGCCGCTCCATAAATGCGCCAAAAATCGTTTCATATTGAACCATCTGCGCTTGGTTCGTGCGATCAATAAAGTCCCCGCCCTCGGGTCGCGACCGCTCCTCTCGATACAAAATCTGTAGGCTATCATGCGAATCCAGTCGGTAGTCGTAGTTAAACTGAGCATCCGCCCAGTTCGTGTACCGGATTCGCACGCTCGAAGGCGAATCCGATCGTTCGCCTAAAAAATCATAGCGATTGAAAGTGGGACCGTATCCAAACCGAAGATGACTTCGGTATTTACTATACTCATCAAAAGGCAAATAGCTGTCATAACTGGTTTCGTTGCCTGGAATATTTTGTTCCGCCCGAATCGAAAAAGTATTGAACTCACTCAGCGCTCCGTGATCACCTTCGGCATCTAAAGCGGCCACGCGCCAGTAGAAAAAACCAGCCGTTTCCGTATGCCAACTGAACGAATGGGTCTTCAGCACGCGCTCGGCCACGAGATGTAAAAATTCCTCGTCGCTAGCTATCTGCAAAGTATATCCAGCCGCTTTAGGTACCGCATCCCAATTGAGTTCAACCACATAACGACTGGGTGGAGTTGACTCCAAACCGGACTCGGCACCGTAAGCAGAAACCATCAGAGTTTCATCCATGGTTTGGATTCCACGGAACAGCCACCTCCGCCACCCCGCTTGAGCCAACCGGCCCCTCGAAGCTGGAAGTAAAGGGCGTTTCAAAGCCTTTTGGCTTTGTTTTTGATAGTGGACAAAGGGGGTGCTCAAAACCGGGGCCGTCAACTCAGCTGGCGGCGGCACGGCCGCCCCCACTTGTTCCACACGAGGCCTGCGCAAGACCGGGCGCGGTAGTGCCTTAAAGCGCACCTCAAAGCTCGACACCGCGCTATGAATCTCATGTCCATCGAGCAACCGACTCACACGCCAAAAATATTGACCTTTATGCTCCGCCAAAAAAATGACAGATCCTTCATTTTGCGTCATCTTATGAAAAACGATCTCACGAAAAGCAGGATCACGACTCACTTCAAGCACGGTCAGGCCTCCCGCTAAATCCGCGGAATTCCACTTCAGCGTGAAGGGCGTGGGACCCTCCACGACCGAGACGCCCTCGGGTCCCTTGAGCAAAGGTTGAATCGTCTTCGCCTCCTGAGGTCCTAGCTTCACCGGAGAAATCTCAATTCCAGTTTTCGGAATTTCAGTCACCCAAACTCGGTCTTTCTGCCCCTGTGTTCCCGTCACTTCGATCTTCGGGGCTTGACCTAAGCCCGAGCTCTCGATTTTGAAACCTGCGGTCCCCTGGGTCAGTACTTTTCGACCGCTCACCTCAATTTCAAGCGATGCCGTCGCGCCTTTGCTATCTAATCCTCCATGAACGAGACTCAAAACAGACGACCGAACCCCCGCCTGACTGGAGCTTTTTAAAACCAGGAACGAGTCGGGCTCCAGCGTGACCCTTTGACCTTCGGCAAACAAAAGATTGACGCTTCCGTGAGCCATGGTCGCGATTTCGTCGCCTTCGTAGAGTTCCTGCCCCGGCTTGAGATCAAACCAATTCAATTGAAGGGGAGACCGAGCTTTCGCTCCCCCCAAAACAGATGCAACCTGGGCAACTCTTACCGCACCAGCCGGAACCCGCGGAGGTTTCCAAAAAAAATGAACATCCGAAACCAAAAACCAGGTCTCGACCCCGAGCAGGAGCAAAGCAAGCAACACAATTCGACGATCCACATATCTGACTGAGAACACTTAATGATAGTATATCAAGGTCATGCGCTGGTCTATCCGGACAAAAATTATGGTAACTCTTTCCACCCTTTTGCTTTTTGTGGTGGGGTCCTACCTCATTTTGGCCGAACGGGTTTTTCGAGAAGACAAAGAGCTCTTAGTCTTTGACACCAACCGCTCCAACACTCAAGAGCTTGCCGCTGAGTTAGACGGCTCCATTCGCCGGGTGGTCGAAAAAATCGCGATCATAGCCCAACTCATGGCGACAACCTCGCAAGAAAGCCACGCCATCGCGACCCACCTTTTTGAAGAAGATCCCGAGCTTCTGGGCTTTCAACTCATCGGCCAAAATCCTGCGCGCGCCGTTTCAGAGCTTTTTTCAGCGCGAAAAATGAAAGCCGCCCACCTCACCCTAGACCGCATCAAAACCAGTCACGTTCTTGCCCCACCTGCGACGAGGGGAATTAAAAAAGATGAGGCTCTTTTTGTCGATAATCGGTCGCTTCCCGAAGCCCCCCTCTATCTCATCCGCGTTCCCCTTGAATTTAAAAACGCAAAAAGCATCGAAGCTAAACACGGTTTTATTCAAGCCCTCGTCGATGCGACAGGATGGCTCGAACGTTTTGGGCAAAAACGCAGCACCTCGCTTACATTCGCGGTTACCGCGGAAGGGCGAATCTTTTCACACCCTCGTCTGCAAATGGTCCTAGATCACCAAGACATGAGATCGCTTGAACCCGTTCGTGCGGCAGAGGCGCAAGACTTTGCGGTTCGGCAACTTGAATTTGAAAATCAAGGCAAACGTTACCTCGGTATTTATCAAAAAGCGACCTATAGCCCGCTGGTGGTCGTCTCCATGACCGAAAAAGCGACCGCCTTGGCGGCACGCGGTTTACTGCTAGAAAAAACCCTTTATTTTTCACTCCTGATCATTACGGCGGTTTTTTTGATTAGCTTACTTTTTGCTAGCTCCTTGAGCACGCCGCTCCTGAGACTCGTCAAAGCGACCCGCGAAATCGCGGCGGGCCGCTTTGATAGCCCCATAGAAATTGACACTCATGACGAGATCGGGGTTTTGGCTCGTTCGTTTGAACAAATGAGTTCCGAACTCAAATCGTCGCGCCTCCTCATGGAACGCTATAATACCGAACTAGAAAGCAAAGTCGATTCGCGTACTCAAGAGCTAGCGACCAAAAACGCCGACATGCTCAAACAACAAGAAGCGCTCCTTCGAGCCACTCGCCTCGCCGCAGTCGGCGAAACAGCCGGGCAAGCGGCCCATGAAGTCCTTAACCCATTAACCGCGATGATTTCACGGCTGGAGGCCATTGCCCACCGAATTGCGGTTTTTTCGACCTCGCCCAATGCCCCTTTGCCCACCTTTCGCGCGATTTTAGAGGATTGGCGCCGGGAGTTTCATACGGGCGGGTATGAAAAATGGAGTCAATCCCTCAAAAAACCCAGCCTCATTCACAAGAACCTCTCACTTTTGGACGAAGATCTCCTGAACTTCGAAAACGTCGCCACCCAGTTGGACTCTTTGAGCAGTGAGCTCACTTCGGATCTGATGCTGATCTTGCGGGAGTCGCACCGGATTGCTCGCATTGTGGATGGAATGAGAGGCATGAGTCGCTTTACGAAAGGTCAGCGTCTACAACTGGACCTCACCGTCTTAATCGAAGAATGTATTCGGGTTCAGGCCGAGGTGCTCACGCGACATCATATCCAGGTCACCACCCACTTTGAGGGCCGCCCGATTTTCGTGCGCGTGGATCCGGATGAAATGCGCCAAGTTTTTTCAAATCTGATCAAAAACTCCGTTGATGCCATCGACACTTCTCTTCATGATCGCCGTCAAAGTGGAAAAAATGAAAAGGGGAATATCGAAATCCAAGCGTACGCGAGGGCCGATCAGGTCCAGGTCCGAATTCGCGACAATGGTTCAGGAATTCGCTCCGAGGATGGAGAACTCGTTTTTGACGCTGATTTTTCAACAAAAGGGGCGGAAGGTACAGGGTTTGGGCTCAGCATTTGCCGCCGGCTGGTACGCGCTGCAGGGGGCGACTTAACGCTCCTAAAAAGCATACCGGGCCAATTGACTGAATTCGAAATCACGCTGCCGTTGGCTCCGGAGGAACTGAAATGAACCCACCTGAAAACAGGCGCCTTTTGATTGTGGACGACGAACCGGAAATCCGAAGGGGTTATCGTTCAGCACTCAACCCCACCGCTCCACCCCAGATTTCAAGTTCGCGGATTCCAGCGGCGCAGCCGGTTCCTGTTTCTCACACTCCCCCCCCCCCCCCCTCCCGAATAAATTAAACAGAAAAAGGGGGAAAAAAAACACCAAATCTCTTTCTCCCAACCCATTAAAGGGGGGAATTTTTGGGGGG
>JBBCAW010000119.1:0-8601 GCA_051382295.1 Bdellovibrionota bacterium FG-1
CCATAAAATCCGAGCACTTGGCTCGGTACTCATCCTTGACCCAAGCGAAAAACCTTAAACGCAAATGATTGGAGACACAAATTCTTTTTGAGCCGCGTCGACAGTGGATGCCGCTCGGAATGTGGGGTATGCAGTCTCCAGATGGTGACCAAGAAAAAGAAATCTAAGCCGAGACCCAAGAAAACCAAAAGTATTTCCAAGCCCAAACCTTGGGTCGAATGGAAAGATGTCAAAACGGTCGAAGAGTGCGAAGAAACAGCTACGATGGATGCCTACGACGAATACGAGCAGGCTTCGGGCTGGCTGACTTGCTTGGAGGAGATCCTCGAAGGCGTTGAACAAGTCGTTTGTATGGGGAACCCCGTGAAATTTACGGGTCTGGATTTATCCGGGGATACCGTCGTGGTAGCGGTCATCGGCAGGCAGGGAAAAACCGCCAAAGTCGCACTAGATTCAATCGAGCTGATCAAGCCGACCAAAGCTCAAGCCCTTTGGCTCAAAGCCTATGTTCAATGTGGGGGGTGTTGAACCCCGATTGTCCAGCCCCCCTCAAGCCTATCCCTGGATCTGGGTTTTGAGGACAACCAGGATAAAAACAGAGAACGCGCAGGAAAAAATTCAAATTGTTAAGGGGCTTCCGTCATCAAACCTCGTAAAGTCGGCCAGAGGGCGTTTAGGGTGGCCGGAAAGACAGGCGGGAGCTGGAGACGCAAGGCATCGAGATCCGTTACCTTGATGGCCATGGGGAGCACTGGATCACAACGTTCAATGCCGTACTCGGTGGCTTTCTGTTACTCAAAAATGCCTTGAATATGTGCGCTTGCCCAACTAGTGTAAGTTTTATGAAAGCTATCCTACTGATATGTGCAGGAGTTTTTGTAAGTTACTCGGCTTTGGCGGATGAGCCGGACAAAGCTACTCCTCCAGCGTCGTGCGGTTGCCCCTTAAAGCTTATCAATGGACAACCCTTCTCCGGAATGGAGTGGAAAGAGGATCATTGTTACTTGGTCACCTGTAAGCCCGGTGCCTGTACCCCCGTGCCGGGGCATGTCGTGGACAACGGCGGAGAGGTTTTTGCTAAAGATGGTGTCGAAGTGCGAGTCCTAAGGCCTAAACTGACCCACGCCCAATGTGTGATGACGGTCCTCAAAAATAAATAAGAATAACGAAAAAGCTCCTGCACTTGGCTGCCCACGATGCAATTTCCAAACTTTCCAGATAAGCAGAAACACAGCTCGATGGTAGAGCCAGAGCGGTTCCTTGAGTATATGAGAAGCAGTGGGAAGCTCCCCACTTTTACGCCGCCGAACGGCGTCGTCCTCTGCTACCAACGAAGCCTAATGGCACATATCACTACGCAACATAGAACAACACGTTGTGATGGCTTCCTTTCAGACTTACTTCTATTGGATGATACTAACGGCAGCGTTGGGGTATTGGGAAACTTCGGATTCGGTGCTCCCTGCATAACTTCATATTTCGAAAAACTCATCGCTTTCGGCGTTAAGAAGTTCATCTCTGTAGGGTGGGCGGGCACACTTCAAAAGAATATTCAGATCGGTGATATTGTTGTCTGCGACAAAGCAATCCGCGACGATGGGACTTCTCATCACTACATCGCCCCATCGAAGTACGCCTTTGCCTCTCCCGATATGACAAGGCGGCTGGCAACGACACTCGAAAACCTCAAGGTACCCTTCACCGTTGGAACCACATGGACAACGGACGCCCCGTATCGTGAGACACTCTCCGAGGCAAAACTGTATCAATCCGAAGGTGTAGCAACGGTTGAGATGGAAGCGGCGGCCCTTTTCGCCGTTGCTGAGTATAGAAAGGTGGAGGCAGGAGCGATGTTCATCGTAAGCGATTCACTCGCTGACCTGAGCTGGCATCCTGAATTCTACAACGAAAAGACGACAATCGGATTGGAGATGCTTTACAGAGCGGCGACACACTGCCTTTTGTGAAGCCCCTTACTTGAGAGGCAGGCCTTTGGGGCTGAAGATAGGTGCTCAAAACGAAGGCCCTCTGTCATCAATCACTACGATCTCGGAACTGGTGCGGCCCTCATGGGCTGCGCCTTTCCGCCAACCATAATCCCATCATGGCCGGGTGAGTTTGGCTTTTCGCCATTTGTTAAGAACCGCTCGCCAAATTCGAGGACGGGAGCCCAGCCGTCCCGTCTTGTCATCCCAGTTTGATACCGAATCCCGCAAACCATGTCATTTTTACATGGTGCTGTATGCCGTCAAAGACAGTTGGCGGGTTTTTCCAGCATCGCCCGAATTCGATCTTTTTTTATTACACTGAAACGATAGAAGATTTTCATTCAACAGACCAAGTGAGGTCTTGGCATACCTCTCGCATATAGCGGCGCAGCATATGAGAGAAATTATTCAACAAAACCTAAAAATCCTAGCCGTCGATGATGATCCTGCTTTTTGTCGAATGCTACGCGAATTGTATGCCAGGGAATTCGATATCCAGTCAGTGGGTTCAGCCAGTGAGACCCTTCAATCCCTTTCGCGCACGGAATCTGACCTTTTGCTTTTGGATATCCAACTCCCTGACCTCTCTGGGCTCGACCTCCTCAAATTGATTCATGATCGTTTTCCAAAAATGCCCGTGATTATGCTTACCGGAAACGTGGATTTGAAGGTGGCTATTTCTGCGATTAAATCCGGGGCCTTTGATTACGTCACCAAGGGCACTCCTGATTTCGTCGATGAGTTGCGAGCACGAATTTTACTTGCTCAGCGCCACATCGGGCTTCTGGATCGAACCAAAAAGCTCGAACAGCGGGTCAACGAACAGACCAAAAAATACCGCCTGATTGGCGACAGTCCCGCCATGATGAAACTCCGCTCGCATATGTTGGCGCTACGGGGACGGGATGCCTCCGTTGTGATTACCGGGGAGTCCGGCGTGGGGAAGGAAGTCGTCGCGAGGAATCTCAGCTTTCAAGATGGGCTTACGCGCCCATTTATGGCCGTCAACTGCGGCGCGATTCCAGAAAACTTGGTCGAAAGCGAACTCTTTGGCCATGAAAAAGGATCTTTTACCGGAGCCACCCAAAAGAAAACCGGCCTCTTTGTCGAAGCCAATGGCGGTGACCTTTTCTTGGATGAAATCGGCGAACTTCCCCTTTCTATGCAGGCCAAACTCTTGCGGGCACTTCAAGAGCGGTTGGTGCGGCCAGTGGGAGCCATCAAAGACGTCCCCATTCGAGTCAGAATCATTGCCGCAACCAATCGGGACCTCAAACAGGAAGTGCGTGAAGGGCGGTTTCGCGAGGATTTATATTATCGCCTTTCGGTCATGACCCTCACCATTCCCCCTTTGAGGGATCATCCCGAGGACATCCCCGCGCTTGTGTCGCATATTCTTACCGACTTGGGAGCCCATGCCTTTCGCGTATCCGAAGAGGCCATGAACCGCATCAAGAGGTATCGCTGGCCCGGCAACGTTCGCGCTCTCAAAAATTGCCTTGAGCGAGCGGTCCTCCTCCTGCAAGGTACCGGTCAGTCAGTCATCAAGGTCGAGCATATTTTGCTGGACGATACGGCAGCCGGTGGTGGGCCAGCATTGATCGTGCCTCAAGCCCTGCTCCCAGTCAGCCCTGAGGAGGTGAGCGAACAAAGTTATAAAGAGTTTCTCCACTGGGCTGAACAGCTCTATTTTGATCACGCCTTTTTGGCCGCAGAAAAAAATAAAACTCACCTCGCTGGAAAGCTGAAACTTTCGCGCGACTTTGTCCATCGTAAGTTGAAGTCTCTAGGAATCGGGATCGGAGCCTGTGCCAGTTTGTCTGACAGGGAGGACCTGCAATGACTCGTCATTCTTTAAAAAACGAGAGCGCCCGATTTTTTGCGGGGCTTCTCATCTCCTCAGTCGGTGGCATGACCTTTGTCATCGGCCTGATCGTCTTCATGATGAAGGCGGGCTTTTCGCTTTTCCAAGTCAGTCTCATTATTGGACTCTCCCGCCTGGTCCCGGTCACGGTATCAACCCTTCTTGGGGATGTTGCGGACCGAGTTTCAGCACGAAAGATGGTCCTGATAACAGAGCTGATTGCTGGGCTGACTTCGATTGGAATCTTTTTTGCCTGGCGAGGAAACACCCTCGTGTATCCGGCGATCCTGATTCTTTGTGTTATTCGGGCAACGATTTTGGCCTTTCAGTCCGGTAGTCGCAACAAGCTCGTCAAGGAACTCAGCGGCGCGGGTTACGAATCCAACTCAAAAAATACGGTTTACTACAACAAGGCTACGCAAGGGGCCACTCTCTTTGCCGGGCTGCTTGCATGGTTTGCCTTCAAATACATTAACTTTGAGTCTGTGATCGCGTTTGATGGCATCACCTTCTTTGTGAACGGTCTATTGCTCCTGACTATTTCAAGCGCGACGGCATCCGTTCCCGCTAAGCCGTTAACAAATGGATTGAGCATCGTTAAAAAGTTCAAGGATCTTTACACCTATAACCCTCGGACGGCCCGACTTGACGTATTCGTGGCTCTTGCGATGATGGGGACGGCTTCTTTCAACACAAGGCTTGCTGGGGCTGAGCAACAGTGGAATCCTATTTTCTTGATTTCTTATGGACTGGCGGTTTGGGTGGCGGGCTGGCTTGTGCGCTCGAAGGCCACCTCAAACCTCGGTGCATCGCTCTGGTTTGGTTTTGGCGTAAGCTACGCGGCACTCGGGGGCTTCTCGCCAGGGTGGGCCCTGATCGGCGTGAGCTTTATTAAAGATACGTTTTATTGGATTCTTTACCACCGCATCACCACCGCCATTCAAATGGATACACCCCCCGAGATCATTGGCTCAGTCTCCCATGCTCGCAATGCTCAGGTTATTGCAATTTTGGCGATGGGTGAGCTTGCTGTGGGCGCGTGGCAATCGGTACTTCCACTGGGGGCTGATGCCCTGTGGCGTGGACTTCTTTGCTGCGCGGTAGGGATTTCGTTGAGCTTGGGTGAAAGTCCGGTCAAAATGGGGTGCGGCTATGAACGCCCTCTTGTTTAACGGACTTGGGTTGCAACTTCGTGCTTTCCTCAGGGGCCAAGCCATGGCCGCCCTTCTATTATTAGTCTGCATCCCATTTCATGGAGCCTCTTCGATGACGACGCCTGCAACCTCAGAACTCCGTATTCACTTTCCCCTGGTTAAGCTGATCTTGGACCCTCACAAAATGGAGGATGCGCATTCGATGGCCGTCGTTGGGCAGCTCTTTCGTGGGTTGCTCCGCTATACGCCTTCGGGTGAAGTCGTACCAGATTTGGCCGAGTCTTGGCATGAGTCCAAGGACCATTTGCGCTTTCGATTTAAACTCAAGGCCGGGGTCCAGTTTTCAGACGGATCAAGGATTACCGCAAAAAACGTTCAAATGAGTTTTGCGCGAATGTTTTTCTTGGGTGCTTCGATGGGTGCGGATCTAGATTACATTCAAGGGACTCGTGCCTTTCGATTGAGCAAGAATCTCAAACAGTTCGGCATCACGGTCCTTTCAGAAAATGAACTTGAATTCGAACTTTCTCATCCATCAGGACTGTTTCTCAAGCATTTGGCCGTGGTCGATAGCGCGATTCTTCCTCTGGAGGATTTCAAAAATGAGCTGAATCTCACTTCGGCCGGAAAATTTAGTGGACCCTACCGAGTTGCTAAAGCGCCCGACGATCAACACCTGATCCTCGAAAAGTGGCGTAAAGACGCGCTCGATAGTCAGAATCCTCCCGCGCGAATTACTTATTGGATGACGGACAAAAATTCTGTGCAACTTGCCCTTGAAGGGCAAACCGATAGTCTGGACCATGATCGAGTTTCCGTTGCGGAGATTCATGACAAGCTCACTGAAAAGGGGTGGGTCGTGACTCCGACAGAAGTCGCGGGCGAGGCTTTTGTTGTCCTGAATCCTGCTTTGATTCCAGTTGAAACGCGTAAATATCTTTACTCAAAGGTACGGACCACGGATCTTATGTCACGACTCAGTTCTCCGAGGCTTAAAGCAGCCCATGGCGTGATTCCGACATGGATTCCGGGGGAGCTATCTGAACTGGACGTTGCGGAAGTTCGCCTCGCCGCTCAACGTTCAACACCACCGACGGGTAAGGTGACCCTTGAGTTTGGCGAAGGCAGTCCAACAGAACGGACCATTGGCGAATACCTGAAAGAAGTGTGGCAGACGCCTGAATTCCAGGTTGACCTCAAAGCCCTTTCGCAACCTGAACGTCTGAAGCGGCTTTTTTCTGGCACCGCTCAGGCCTGCCTGGGTCGCAAGGGCCTTGATTATCCGGATGGGTTTTCGATGCTTGGCTACTTTAGAAGCGGCTACGACTCTAACTATTTTCATGTTCAGGACCCAAAAATCGATGCTCAGCTTGGGGTTGCCAGTGCCACTCTCGATCAGAAAGCCAGAGAAGCGCTCTATCGTTCGATTCAAATCGGCGTCCTCAAACAATGGACCGTGATCCCGCTATTTTTTGGGTCGGAAGCCTCGGGACTATGGAGTCCGAAGGTAAAATCAGTGCCCGCGCATCCGATGGGTTACCACACGCTCCCCATGGAGAGTGTGGAGATGGCGAAGGAGTGAGGCGGGCGTATGCAACGATTCTCACAGCTCATCTTTAAGCAGATTAACGCGACGCTAGCCACGGCGGGGGCCATGATTGCGGTTGGCCTATGGGTTTACGCAGTTGCCCAGGTGAGTCTGAGTAAGAAGCATGCTGAGTCGTTTTTGATGACTCAAGCGATTGGGGTCAGTCGTGGGGCGGCGACGGAAAACAATGCCCTGGCAATCCAAGCGGGGCTGGAACGTTTTATTAATGATTGGAACAAGACCGAGCCGCTTGAGGCTAGAACTGAGATTCAACTGGATGGAGTTTTGGTCGCGAAGGCAGGACAAGCACAGCCGTTCACTCGGTTTTTTTCATCCATGAGGAGTCAAGTCGAACTCCCCTCGGGGTCTGTGATTCAAATTCAAACAGATCTTGCACAGGGTAAGTATTGGCTTCAGGTATTGGCTGAAATCGCATTACTTGAGTCGTTGATTTTAGTGCTATTTTTGTTTCTCAAACGCAGGATTGGAAAAGTGGTGGCAGAGCTTTCTGAGCCACTCGAAGAAGCCGCACGCTGGATTCAGTCCATTGCTCGGGATCTTCCTGATTCGGCCAAAAACGTGGACGGTTTCAAAGCCTCTCGTATCTCTGAAGTCGAGAGCGTCAGGGCGTCCGTGGTCACGCTCGCCCGTGAGATTGTGGAGTTAGAGGAAAAGCTCACCCGTACAAGCTTTGATCGGGGTCGTCTTCAAATGGCCGATCAGGTGGTTCATGATATTCGCTCGCCACTCAGTACTCTGGATATGTGGGTGGCCGCCGCAAAAAGTGTCACACCTGAGGACAAAGAGGGCGTGCGCGGGCCCATTCGTCGCATTCAGGACATTATCAACACTCTTTTAAGTCAAAGGAGCATGGATACCCCCCTGCCTATTCAGCCCCCGGTAAATGCTGCAATGCTCTTACTACCTCTCATTGAACAAGTGGTGAGCGAAAAACGATTACAATACTCAAAGCGAGCTGAACTGAAGATCGAAGGACCCGAGCCTCAAGATTGCTACGCGATTTGTTCAGAGGTTGAGGCGACGGAGTTTCAACGGATGCTCTCGAACTTGATTGATAACGCGGTAGAGTCGATCTCAGGTGACGGTTGGGTGATTATAAAGCTTGCTCAAAATATTGAGCACGTAACGCTTGAAGTGAGTGACACCGGCAAAGGGATGACCGAAGAACAGATTGCACGGGTGCTTAACTTTGCTGAAAGCATTGATAAGCCCGGCGGTTCGGGGATGGGACTGAAACACGCACAGGCCATGGCCCACGCTTGGAAAGGGAAGCTATCAGTGCAAGCCTCGCCGGGCTTAGGATGCAGCGTTCGGGTGGAAATCCCTCAAGCAAACCTTCCGGCCGGGCTGCTTCGTAACCTGGATCTTTCAGGCGTTTCGGCAGTCGCTGTTGTGGATGATGATCCCACGGTTCACGCTCTTTGGGATTTTCGATGGGCCGCCCTTGAACTCTCGGAGGCCGTCACGCTTACCCATGTTTTCAAGCCGAGCAACCTGATTGACGGCTCGGACCTGTACTTGGTCGATTACGATCTAGGGCCGGGGGTCATGTCGGGAATTGAACTGATCAAAGCCCATGGCCTGGCAGAACGGGCGGTTCTCGTGACGAGCCGATATGCTGATCCGCAAGTCACTCAGGAGTGCGAAGAGCTGGGAATTAGGCGCATTCCGAAGGGTTGGGCCGCATTTATTCCGATTCACACACATTCAAATTTCAGAAAATCTAGTGGTGCTCCCATTAGTCAGGGTGAAGATGTTTTCGCCCTGCTCACATAGAAGGTAGAAGTACAATGGCCCCACAAAATGAAACGTTCGTTGAAATTGATCTGGACCAAATCGAGACCAGAGCTGACCAGTTTAGCGGCCGCCCAACAATAACTTAACAGAACTAGGTCTTAAAACATCGATTCAGCGAGACACAGAGCAGCCGTTCGCTCCTTCAAATATGTCAACTTAATGGCATATTTTGGCCACGACGCAATATAG
>JBBCAW010000120.1:0-17364 GCA_051382295.1 Bdellovibrionota bacterium FG-1
CGGCGGTGGCAGCAGTGTGGGCGGCGCTGCTTTGTGATCGTTTTTTGACTCCCGGAGGTCGATCAACGATCGCTCACGATTACGAGCGGTCTTATTGGTTCTGCCTTTGACGGTCCGGTAATGAATACGCCCGCGCTTGTTGGTCTTTTCACGTTCGCATTCTTTGCGGCACCCGAATGCGCAGCCGATATCCGGCCGCTTCTCGTTACTACGGCTGGTAATAATTCTGATCCCACACCGGCTACAGCACTTACTGAGTCGTCGTAGCTCAGGGTGATCGTTGCAAATCTTTCGCAGCCAGCGGTAGTACCCTAGCGTCAGCCAACGCGTCACCACCGTGCTTCGATACCAGCCAGGTCTATCCGAAAAAAAGATTCCGAGTGCCGCTACAAAAAAGGAAGGTTACAATCGAATCTGTATAGTTTCATCTACCCATTGTGAGCAGTCATGGTGACTGTTTGCAGTGGGTATTTTTTTCCTAACCCCCTGGTACATTTTAAGTGAGCAGAAGGGGTACATTTTAGCTGAGCCGCAACGAAGCAGAGCTCGATCGTAGTTGAGTCGAGCGCAAAGACGTCACTCTTAAACCGAAATCCATTTTTTTTGGGAGCGAATCGCGCGGCTTCGATCAGACAGAACTGGAAAGCCTCTTCCAATACCGCGAGTGAGCGGACCTGATTGGCGTCAGCCAATGTGCTCTTGCGGACCGGCCCGAAACCCATTGCTCGCATTTTTGAATCGCTGTGAGCAAATACACGCTCAATGGCGCGGATCGAGTCGTGTCCGGTGAGTTGGCCAAAGAGCATGGCGCCAAACCACGTCCATGAATCCAATATTCTTACCCGCTTGTCGGCATCGTGTTTGGCGACCCAAGATTGAAATTCAGAACGCGGAATGAGCTTGATTACTTGACTAAAAACTGTAGATTGCGACATGGCTTGAAATCCTTTGGGAAAGAAAACGTGTCTAGATAACCGTCTTCTAACTCAGGATTTCAGGCTTTTTTTATTTTTATGCTAAGCTCCGAACCGGACGCCAGTGAATGGTCTTATATTTAAATGCTAGTTCTCTGAACGATCTCATTTTTACAAGGTGGCCAAAATGCTAGTAAGCAAATCCAATAGATACGTCAAAACTGCATTTAACGATGAAGCCGAAATTGAAAAGGTCGTTCGCGACTATGCCGAGTACTTATTCGGATCAAGCATCCTATTTATTCAAAAATCAAAAATAAAAACAACCGAGGGTACTGGAACAATTCCAGATGGATTTGTTATCGATATCGAATCCGGAGAATGGTATATCCTGGAAGCGGAACTTGCGCATCACGGCACGTGGCAACACATCGTACCGCAAGTATCTAAGCAAATGACAGCCATTGAGTCACCTGCAACTCGAATAGCAATTCTGGCTATTGCCGTCGACCTTGTGCGAACCTCAAAAGACGCTGCCAATGTGTTCGCTGAGCTTGGGATTTCTCAAATCGACATTCACGGTGTTCTAGAGAAAATATTATCCAACCGTCCGACCATTGCAATTCCGATTGACGCAATTCCTGCAGACTTGCAGTCTTGGGCTCGGACACTCAAGTTTGTTGTTAAAATTTGGCTTATTGAGAAATTTCAAAACCAAGATGGGTCGATGACCATTTATTCGATTCCAGAGGAGAATTCTCCGACCGTGATAACCCGTACTCTCGGAGATAATCCCGCAGCAACTATCATCACGAGGTCCTCCGAGCCCTACCAAGACATTTTCGAGGCTGGGTTAATTAAGGATGGACAGAAAATTTTTCTAGAATATGGACCCCGTGGACGTGAAAAGAAGACTTTTACAGGCCTCATAAGAAAGGGCGGGGTTGAACTAGATGGTGTTGTTATGGCACTAAGTACTGCGGCCGTAGAATGCATGCGAAGAACTGGAAGCCAGAGGCAAACTGCAAATGGGTGGGCAATGTGGAAGACCGAAAATGGCGCTCTTTTGGATTCGATATACGCTAAACTTTACTCCAACCGAGAGAATAACGAAGAAACAAAGACTGCCCCTGTGACCGAGTAATATTAAAACTCCATTCTAAAACGGAAAAAACCAACACGGCTGGGGATGGTTTTTCGCCTTGAGCGCCTTTTCAAATCGCTTCGGATTTTTAAGGGCATAGCCGTAACACTCATCCTCTTCAAAATACTTGCAGTCCACAATCTCGACCGTGCCCACAATCACGCCAGTCGGAAGATCGCCTGGACTAACCTTAAGCTTCTTCCAGAATTCCTCTGGCCCTGGGCTCATGGAAGCATACAAATAGACCACCCCACGGATTTTGGTCGGGCGACTCCGGTATTCAAAGCGCTTCGTCCCTCGCAGAATTCCTTCAACATAAGGCTGCCTAATACTGATCGCCCTCATCCTGTCATCTGCTTTTGCCTCTGGTCTTTTGGTAGGACTCTTTGAAATCGTCTCTTTCCCTGGCCTTTTTTGCGCTTTCATCATGATTCCTCGTCCTTTGATCCTATCGTCAACCCTTCTCAACGTCCAGGTTCAGGCGGTTCAAATGAGACCCCAGGTTCCGCCAACTTTTTGGCGTCAACGAAGATACTTCACGCCGACACCACCCTCACGTGGCGCAAAAGAATCGCGAACGATGCGTCCTTTGCCCCCACTCCCCCCAGTGCCTAAAACTTCCCCAACAGTTCATCCACCAGCTGGGGCACGAGTTCCGACGCCAAGCCCACTCGTTGATCATTAAAGTGGGACGAAATCTCCGATTCTTCGCGATTAACTTCGATTTTCCAAGAGGCTTCTGGCACTGACCGAACAAACCCGGCCGCCGGGTAAACATTTCCAGAGGTTCCCATCGAAACAAGAATCGCAGCATCCAAGAGCACGTCCATGATTTCGTCCATACTAAACGGGACCTCGCCAAACCAAACAATGTGGGGTCTCAGTGTTCCCACTTGGTTGCAGCAGACGCATTTTGTGGTGACTTCGATCAGCTGGCGCCACTCGTACACTTCTTCTGTTTGCTCACATCGCACCTTGAGCAATTCGCCGTGCATGTGAATCAAATTTTTGGTTCCCGCCCGCTCGTGAAGATCGTCCACATTTTGAGTAACAAGTAGAAACCGCCCCTTCCACTCTCGCTCAAGCCGAGCCAGAGCCTGATGTGCTGCATTGGGCTCAATCTGTGGTTCTAACAGTTGTGCCCGGCGAGCATTATAAAAGCGTTGCACCAGTCCTGGGTCTTTACGATATCCCTGAATCGACGCAACATCCTCAATATTATGATTTTCCCAAAGTCCGCCGTGGTCTCGAAAGGTCTTAATTCCGGATTCGGCGGATATGCCTGCGCCCGTTAATACAACGAGAGTCGATTTTTCAAAATGAGTGGGTTTAGTCATGGCTTACCGCCCTCGCTTTCTAACCTCTGAACCCCAGTATTCCAAGACGATATTAAATGATCCTTCAGTTCCACCGCCCCCCTCCTCCTAAATCCCAAAAAACAACGAACTTTCGTCGCCCCCCCTCCTTCCACAATCCCCATGTAAATCACCCACTTCCCTACACATTGTAGGCAAACACCGACGAAACTTCGTCGTTTCCACCTCCCCTGAAAATATTGCATAACTGTGTAAGATCGTGCTAAACACGAAGCGTTTCGACGCTTTAGCCCACACTTAATGATACCGGCACCACTTGGCATATGCGTTGCTTTACCGCTCGGCGCGCATGCGCGCTGAAAGGACTACCCAGTGAAGACCGGTTTTTCAGAGATTATTTCCGCCCATGCCAATAGCCCCCGCTTCAATGACCTCGTACTCGGCACCTCAGTCACCCTTCCCACCGGACAAATACTCGAGGCCAAGGTCGAAAACCTAGAACTCTCCATCCGTCCGCAGGGACTTCGGCTTTCGAAATTTGCGTATACGTGCGACTTTCGCGTGGGTGACCACCTCGCACGCGGGTTCGGGGAGGCCGAGCACAAACTCATCGCCGTTCAAAAATGCCTCGCCGAGGGCTTCGAACGCGCCGTCTTCCGCTCACTCAAAGGCACCGCCTACCACACTCCCAATTCCAACGGATGGGCCGCCCACCTCAACCCCACCCTCGTGCAACGCTCCGGCCTCGAAGAACTCCTAGAACGAGATGCCATCCTCGTTCATTGGCTCACCCAAACCCCCATGACCGAAGTTCAACTGGACCAGGCCCCGGCGTGGTTAAGTCAATGGATCAACCAAGAGCTTCCACAAGGTGCTGTTTACAAAACCGTGCGAATCCTGATTTCAACCACCGGATACCTCCCCTCCGTAACCACCGTTCTCTTCGACCAAAACGGCTACGCGGTGATGTCCCATGCAACCGCCTCCACCCTAGAGCGGGCCGTCTACAAAGCCCTCGTCGAAACCTGCCGAATTGCCCAGCTCGCTATCGAAGGTTACTTTTTTGATTCGGCCAAACAACTTGCCGCCCCTTCCCCCCATGGCCCAAAAACCTATCCCGAGGATCACGCCATGGTTTACGCACACCATGAGCGTTTTCCGGCTTGGATCTTTGGCCAGTCCTATGAGTGGACGCAGGCAGCACGCGCTTGGCAACTTCGACACAAAGTATTTTCTGCTGACACGGTTCCGCATCAGTATCATGCCGTCGTCAGTGAACCGCTCAGCGTGGGTTACTGCACCAGTGAGCAAATTCAAAATCTCTACTTCGGTCGAACCGAGGTTGCCCAGGAAAAGGGCTTAATCAACGTCCGCCGATTAGAGTCAGTGAGGCCAGGGGGATCGATCAACCTCTTGCCCCATTGTGTTGCATAAACCGTAATCAATAGGGGGTAGAATGTCCGTTATCAAAATGCTCTTAACACCGTTACTGGTGGTCTTCGCAGTCTGCTCGGGAAGTTCACGCGAACTCACCCAATTGGCCGATCAAGCGAAGGCGCAAACCGTGCTCACCATCTTCAGTCGTCCGGGTGGTGGTGGCGGCGGTGGAACTTGCGATTTCTAACCATGTTTTATCCCGCTCTTACCATTCTCGGGCTTGCTCTGGATTTGATCGCTTCAAATCCGGCGACCGCCAAAGGAATTCCTATGAAAGAAATTCGAACCTATCTGGCATTCACCTTTCCGGTTGACCCCGTCAAGATGGATACCATCGCCGAAATGGAATTATCCTACGCGCTTGCGTCGACCTTGGTGGAGTGGGACGAAAACAAACAAGTTCGAGCAGCCATCGCTGAAAGCTGGCATGCGACCTTAGACCAGACCATCGTTTTCACGCTTCGAAAAGAAACCAAGTGGTCAGATGGGAACCCCATCACCAGTGAGCAGATTAAGCGAAGTTTTGAACGGGCCCTCAAAACCCATCCTGAAGATTTGCGAAGCCTCACCAATCTCCTCGAAGCTGCGAATCCAATCCAAGCGCTCAGCTTGCACCAACTCGCCTTCAGACTCAAAAAATCCGCGACTCAAGGCGATTTGCTAAAAAAACTCACCGAACCTAATTTTGGAATCCTCAAGATCCGTGAAAATGGGGGGCTCGATCTATCCGTCACAAGCGGTGCGTTTTTTCTCAAGGCCGCAGGCGAAAAGGAACTCATCCTGGATAGCAATCCACACTGGCATCGACACCAAGCGGACGTCCCCGACCGTGTGATCGCCCGTCGCCCAAAGCCAGACGCCCCCGAGGGGAGCGATCAAACCGTCCTTTTATACGATCCGTGGCCGAACCTCATAGAAACCTCGTCCCTAATCAACACCGACGTTTTGCAAAAGTACAAGGCCGATGGTTTTTCGCTCTGGGAGCGCCCCATCGACAAAGTGTTTTTGCTCTTTTTAGCCCGTAAGCGCGCCAATCCTGACCACTTTTCGTTGCTTCGATTTCTTCGATCCAAGCTCAATCGCCAAACCCTGACATCGAACTTAACGGGGTTTTCCTTAGGCGATCAGATTTTTCCCATGGGCTATGCCCTTCATGATTCTCATGACTCTGATGTTTCTAAGGCTCAGTTTCCAACCGATCCCGTCGCCCTTCCCGAATACTTCAAACACCACCCCATCGAGGTCATGGCCTCTCAAGGTCGCATTACTCCCCAGCTCAAAGAAAATCTGCGCCAATCTCTATTGGCCGCCACAGGAATTGAACCCAAATTTACATGGATTCAAAAACAAGACGCGGGCAAACACAAGCGCGCCGGTGATTTCGATGTGTATGTCGCGATGATGGGTTTGGCCGATCCAGATCCCGAAGGCGTCATGTCCTACTACTTTGAGGGCGAAACGCCCGTGGTTCCGTCGTCCAAGGAGGACGACTTTGTAGCGAGGCTCGACCACGCCCGCAAAGACTCCGATCCTCAAGAACGCATTCAGCTCATGCGCAACATTGCGACGGATGCCGTTCGCAAGGGGCATGTGCTTCCGCTCTTTCACCTTTCGACCTTTGGGGTGGGACGGCCCGAACTGGATTTTAGCCAGGTTCCGACGTCGGAAGAATCCGTGACCTTCTCCAAAATTCGGTTCCGTGACTCTCGGAAGGCCGCCCAGGTAACCACCACGCCATGATCAAAACCCGGGTCCCACCGAGCCTTCAGGGCTATTTTCGCAAACAAGCCGTCCAATGGGCGGTGATTGGTTTCGCCCTGACGGTGGTGCTTGCCCTCCCCTGCTTTCTCTACACTGCAAAGGTCGCATCCGAGCGACAACTCATGACCGTGGCCCGTTCGGCCGCGCGGGCCTTTCGTCCGATGTTTATTGAGGGCAGTGATGTTCGAAGCGCTGAGCTTCAAATGCGACGAGCGCTCGACCTTCAGAACGGAGAAAGCGCCGTTGTTCGCGACCCCTCCCTTCAGGCGATTTACCCACTCACTGAAGCCGACAAAACCATTCATTGCGGAGAGCCCGGTCGAAATTGTTGGTCCAAAGGATTTCAATCAGTGAGCGTGCTTTACCCCATCTACTTTGACGAGGACACCAAGGCCCCGCTGTGGGGATACCTCGAAGTGACCTTGAAGCCAGTTTTGGACGGGACCATTCTTTCGATCCTGGCAGTCGTGGTGCTGATCGGTTTTGTGGTTCAGGCCTATGGTTTGCTGTCGGCCTTGCGACGAGCCGGCCAAATGGTTACGGACCGACTTGGCCTTTGGGCTGACCAGCTCATTCATCGCCCCACTCATGGCGACGCTACGGCTGATGCGGCCCCTTTTGATGAGTTTCTCCCGATGCAAACCGCAGTCAATTCACTTCATGAGGAAATTGAAAAGCTCCAGAGGAGCGCAGCGCAGGAAGCTAAGGACACCGCTCAAACCTCGATTCTTCGGGAGATTGGGCATGATTTGAAAACACCCCTTTCGCAACTCCGAAAATTCCTCATGCTTCATTTTGATCGGCTTCGGCAAAAAGGACAGCTCGATGAGAGCGATGCCGCTCGGATCAATCGCGTTTTGAATCGCGCAGGTGATTTGGTTCAAAAACTGAAGCTGATTTACCCCAATCAAAGTTCGTCGATTCAGGCCGCTCCTTGCAAGATTCAGGATGAGGCTGCCTTGATTCTCTCTGACCTCCAGCACGAAGATGAAGTCGTCCGCAAGGGCATGACACTCAAGTCATCCTTGGCCACTAGCGTTTCGGCTGCCTTAATCTCGAAGGCGGGTTTTTACCAAGTTTTAGAAAACCTGATTCGCAACGCGGTCGAAGCCGCGTCCAATCACGGCGGAAATGTCACCGTCACGGTAGCCAATGACCAGGGAATCCCCACCCTTTCAGTGCGTGATGACGGACCCGGTATCCCGTTGGCAATTCAGAGCAAGATCTTTGATTTTGATTTTACCACCAAACTCTCGCAGGGAACCGGGCTCGGCCTCGGTATTGTCAAACGCATTTGCCAAGACGCGGGCGCTGAGATTCGGGTTGTAAGCACACCCGGTCACGGTGCGGAGTTTATCGTTACGTTTAGGCCCGCACCATCTATTCCTGCTATCCGTCAGTCTGAGGAGGTTCAAAGTTATGAAACCCAGTCCCTATAACATTCTGATCGTTGACGACGACCCCACTAATTTGGAAGCCACGCAGGGCCTACTCGAACATTGGGGGTACAAGGTACGCACGGCGGGAAGCGGAGACGAAGCGATTGCCCTTCTTAAGTCGGCCTCTGAGGAATTTGCCCTCATCTTGCTCGATTACAGAATGCCTGAAAAGAATGGCGCACAGACCGCACGCGAAATCCGCGAGTTTAACCAAGAATCGGTGATCGCGATGTACTCCTGCGATGATACGCAAGCAGCGGTGGTTCAAAGTCACCGGGCCGGGGCGCTTGATTTTATCGATAAAGATGATGTGGGATATTTGCGCGAGGCAGTCGAAAAATCCTGTCTCAAATTTGAAGAAGGACGAACTCTCAAACCCTTTATCGCTGCAGACAAAGCCGAAAAGCTCATTGCCTCAGCAAATATGATTGGTTGCTCTCAAGCGCTCGCAGAAGTCGCCAGGCAAGTGCATCTCTTCCGCGACAGCAGGGCAACGCTCCTCATTACAGGTGAGTCCGGCTCGGGCAAAGGACACGTGGCGCGAGCCCTTCACAATGGTAAGGGCAAATTTATCGCGGTCAATTGCGCTGCCTACGCAAAGGCAAATAATCTTCTAGAATCCGAACTCTTCGGGCACGAAAAGGGAGCGTTCACTGGCGCAGTGGTTCGCAAGGTCGGACTCCTGGAAGCCGCGATGGGTGGGACGGTATTTCTCGATGAGATCCACCACATGAGTTTGGATTCGCAAGCCCAGCTCCTCCGTGCGGTGGATGAAAAGAAAATCCGGCGACTTGGAGGTAATGGAGAAGAATATGCCATCGACTTTCGGCTGATCGTCGCGACGAAACCGGACATTCAGGACCGGATCGCGAAGGGCACCTTCTTGGAGGATCTCTATTTTCGGCTTCGCTTCCTCCGCATCCAAGTTCCCTCCCTGAGCGATCGACCTGATGACATCCCCCCACTACTCGCCCATTTCTGCCAAAAATTCTCACAACAAACAGGCAAGCGAAAGACGCTCACCATGCGAGCTGTGAAGATCCTACAAGGCCACGACTGGCCGGGGAACGTTCGCGATCTGGAAGGCTATGTGGAGAACCTATTGACGATTTGCCCAGCGGACATGATCGACTCAAAGCATTTGGACCTTCAGTTTTTTGAAGCAAATGCCGGCAAAGCATCACGAATGACCTACCCTGAATTCAAGGCAAAGCAGGAACAGGAGCGCCGAGAGTTTTTTCTATCCGCCCTCAAACGAAATAAGTCGGCAGCTCAGGCTGCCCAACGGATCGGGATGCCGGCCACCACGTTGAGGAGCATTTTGGATAAAATTGGAACCGAGTTTTCGAACCCATGAGTGAGTTCAAAGATCTGTTTTCTAAAAAATCCGGAGCCTACGCAAAATTTCGGCCGAAGTATCCGGACCTTTTATTTCGCTATCTGGCCTCGCTGGTCGATGAGCACGAACTCGCGTGGGATGTGGGCACCGGAAATGGCCAGGCCGCTGTGAAGATTGCCGATCATTTTAAGCGTGTGGTGGCGACGGATCCCTCCGCCAAACAAATTTCGAGCGCTGCCCGTCGTCCAAATGTGGAATATCGCGTGGGCACCGCCGAGAAGCCCGTATTCAAGGATCGAAGTCTTGATTTGATTACGGTGGCGCAGGCGTTTCACTGGTTTCGGCAGGACGAGTTTTTTGCCGAGGCCAAGCGCATGCTGAAGCCCGGCGGGGTGTTGGCGCTTTGGTGCTACGAACTCATCAAGATCAGTCCCGAGATCGATGCAGTGATCCACAAGCTTTACAAAGACATCCTGGGTCCTTATTGGGAGAAAGAGCGTGCGCTTGTTGAGGAGGGCTACCGAAACGTGGTTTTTCCGTTCAAAGAAATCACGGCGCCTCAGTTCGAAATTACAGCCGAGTGGTCCTTTGCTCACTTGATTGGATACCTCGGCACTTGGTCGGCGCTTCAAGCCTATGTCCAAGCACAAAAATCCAACCCATTAGAAGCGATGTATGGCGAGTTGAAGACGGCGTGGGGAGATGCGCCGAAACGATCGGTGCGGTGGGAGATTGGGATGAGGGTTGGGCGGGGGAATTTGTAGGCGATGCCGCTGATGGTAGCGGTCGATGTCCTGCCGCCACCCTAGCCGACGGTTAGCCGGTCGGATGCTCCAAGTTACGCACACAGGGAGTCGCAAAATAATACGCTCGTGCATCATCATTTCCAAAGATTAAATAGCATCTTGTCCTCACTAAATAAGTCTATCTCTAGATCTCCCTCAAATTCAATAAGCCCCCACTCCTTGCCCAAAGCCTCGTTAACAAGTTTTGTATTGGGCCGCTTTGACCTCGGCATCACAACGTAACCCTTGACTTTGTCACGGCTGACAGTCTTTCCGTACATCGTATTTATTGCATTAATTTCAATACCAATGAGATCGCGATAACTTTTCAACTCACCGCAGGCCGTACTGAGAGAATTTCTATTCGGTTTTAGTTCGAGGACAATATATTCACAACTGCTCTGGTCATAGGCAAGCAGGTCAAAACGTCGATGTGCCCCTACTCCTGCGAAACGACGTTCCGCATCCAGAAGTTCCCACTTAAACTCAAGAAACTGACCTCGTGGCGCGGGAAACGTCATCATCATTTTGTTCAGCATCGCCATTCGAACAAGGTAGGCTTGCAGTCGATACTCTTTGATGTCATTGTTTTTTTTATCTGGAGCCACTTTGTCTTCCTTTATTTCGCAAAAGACATATGGATTCTTAAGATCCAAACTGCGAGGAGTAATATCCCCAGCCCCGACCGCACAATGATATACGTTCACTTTTCCGGCAGCACATTGCTCGCTATTGAGTCGCCGAGCTTCTTCATACGCATTCTTAAGTTTTTCAGTGTAGGTAATAGTCATCTTTGCCATCTCCTCGGCTATTTTTTTAATAGATAGATTGCGTGGACCTCAAAGTGAAAATGTTTTGCCATCCCGCATACACACGACATTGGTGCCCGTGAACTCCATTTTATATTGGTCCGGAAATTCCGTATGAATTGGAATGAGAACCTTCGGAGCCAGTGCCCGGACATACGCTACGAGATCCGCTACGACCGCATGACCGCTCGTATGCGCGTAGACAAACTTCACGCCCGGAACGGCCCCCTTTTGGAACTCGGCCATACGTGCACTTCCGTATTGCTCAGGAGCACCGGCTTTGAGGTAACCAAGCCATTCTGAATAGAGCACGGTCACTGGTGCCTGAGAAATGAAGGTTTCGATCTTTTTCGCTGACGCAATCTTCCCATGCAGAAGATAACGCGATGGGTTTACTCGGATCTCCTTCTCGGTAACGACATGCTTAAAAACACTGTCGATGAAATCCAAAAATACTGGACCATGCGTCTTCATAATGCCGTACTGTCTGCCGCTCGACCTTCCATTTCTCAGCACTGCAATATGATTCCAGTCAAATGCTCGAATCCCAGGTGACACGCGACTCACTCGATCCAACACCCACGCGGTGTAAAAATCGATGACAAAAACCTTGTCGCTAGCAACACATGCGTTATGAGCTGCAACCAAGCGATCGATATTCTGCGAGGAGCAAATAAGAAAACCCGCGTTGTGTTGGTCTGCAATCGCCGAACAGATCTTGGCTTCCACCGAACCTTCGTCGGGGAACTCGCTATTCCCACGATTCAACATGGTCCCTTCCATAAAAAGCACATCTATATTGCCAGGTGGCTGACCGACAAACCTTTCAAACAACACTCTCTTTTTGCCATGCCCCCGAAAATCTCCACTATAAAACAGTCGTTTACCTTCAGCTTCAATTAGAAATCCGTAGGCATCCACTGCTGAGTGGTCCATC
Organism: Bdellovibrionota bacterium FG-1; assembly: GCA_051382295.1. Classification (GTDB taxonomy): domain Bacteria; phylum Bdellovibrionota; class UBA1018; order UBA1018; family UBA1018; genus JBBCAW01. Next base: position 11,882 of record JBBCAW010000120.1, read on the forward strand.
AAAAACGGGGTGACGCGGAATGGCCCAGCTGGGAACGGCACACCCTTCTCGAAAAATTGAAATGAATTACTATGAAGAGGTCTATCCAAAAATATCCGCGTTGCATCGATCAAGTCTTTGGCCAATGCGCCAATGTAAACCGGAATGTGCTCCGGAACCGAATCTAGCAAGCCAAAGTGATCCGAGTGTGGATGACTAATAAGTACTGCATCCGCACCAAGGGCCGCGATATCCACAAATTTTGAGGATGGGGACAAAGGTATTCCGACATCTATGAGGATTCGTTTACCACCACTCTCCAGCTCAATGCAGGTACCTCCTATTTCGTGGGTTCCGCGATGGACAATGATCTTCATTTAAAAATCTCCATGAACACGAATGTTCAATTTCCTCGAACAGCATTAACCGCCTGGTAAACGATTCCAAAAGTGAACTGCTCAGGGGATCCCGCTTCGGCGATAGCATATGTGCTGACATGCGGGATCGCCTTCACGATAGGTATAAAACTTTCAGTCATCTCATAGATGATTTGATCGATGGCACAATCACGGCCGTCCTCCTTAGCACTTTGAATAAATGCCGGCGCCCCCATTGTCGCCTCCGCTACGCCCTTAGCGGTATCCGTCAAAATCGCCTCGATCTGGGCCAAAGACTCGATTTTGGAAAGCCGGCCAACTACCTCGCTAAATGTCACTGAAAACCTCCCATCCCTCTACGACTGTAATGGCCTATCGTTAATCACCAGTCTAATGCACTTTAGCGAACAGGGGGTAAATCTAAGCCACTGAAACTGTAGGGGTAATAAATATATTTTCAGAGGAATGCGCGAAAACACAACACGGCACTCAAGCTACCTCCTGGATCACTGAAAGCAACGAAATGGTTGGCAAAGGTCGAAATCGTCATTGTCGTTAGCTATTCCGAAATCTGCTTATAAAACCATCCCCTGTTTCGCTACAGATCGAGTGCGAAAATTTTGAATAGGGATGATTCGCACGCCAAAAAGCAACTCGGGCTTCTTCAGTTCGAGCGCGAACCAGCGGGTGATTGCCTCCCCGAAAAATGCGTGGGGAACAATGACGCTCGCCCGCGAGAGGCGGGACCGCTTGGCTAGAATGGAGGACAACGCATCGAAATGGGTCTTCGCGACCATTGCGGTTTTACCTTCCTTGGTGCCGCCCCGGCATCGAGCTGGGTGGTAATCGTTTCGCGCGCAACCTTGAGGCATGACGTAGATTATCCTCTGCGCCGCTGACATCGGGTGTCCATGAAACGAGTAGGAATTATTTTGTCATTTCAGGCGGTTGTTGACAAGGCGGAAGCAGATGACGGCGGTGACTATTCGCCGGAAAGGAATCTGTAATAAAACAAGGCCTATGACCTGTGATGTCACAAGATCGAACTATAATGGCTGAGCTGGAGGTATTCTTATGTCTTTCGAGGCTCAGCTGCTGAAGTGCTCGCCACAAGTTCTAACGGCCGTGATTGAAAAGACAGGCGTCACAACTTTGGCGATGGCGTTGTTCAGCGCGGAAGAAGACCTGCTAATCGGATCACATGGACTAATTTTCAAGTTGCCTGAACGATTAATCGTAGAGTTCATAAATGCGCGCCGGTTTCTCGAACCAATCATCGAGCGTGAAAACCTTCATGCACAGGAAATTCTTTTGAACCTGATTGCTGAGGAGTCCTTTACTGTCAATGAGGGAGGGTAACCTACCTGACAGGTGCCCTGTCAGCGACAGACCAGATGAGGACAATTGCATGAACACGACAACTAGAAGGCCGGACAGAATTCCACTTTATGACAACATCATGGAGCGCTACACTCGGCCGCTGAGAGAAGCCCTTGTCACCTATCTCGGCCAGACCTGCATGGTTTCCATCATAAGTATCGACTCCTTGACGCTATCTGAATTCCGAAACACACTACCTGTTCCGAGCCTCTACTCCATTTTCGAATCAGAAGCGCTCGACGAGTCAATGGCATGCGTCTATGAGTCCAAGCTCGCATACGCACTTATAAATGCTCAGTTGGGGGGCAGCCATTCCCCGGTCTTCGACTGCATCGATGGGAAGGAGTTTACGGCAATCGAGTCAGCACTCCTACAGAGACTTCACGCGATATCAGCAAAGTGCCTTGATCATGCATTTTTAAAGCTTGTTGACCTTGGGATACATTATAGGGACAGCGACGTATTTCCCGATGCAATGAAGATCTGCGCTGGAGACGAAGCGGTTCAGGTAACAACCATTGAAGTAAAGCTAATTGGCCTCTCCGGGACTATAGCTCTAGTGGCTCCACCTTCTTTTCTGAAGCCCATTGAATCCCTCCTCAAAGAAGACCTTGGATCGACCAAGGCCAGAGCGTCATGGCATTTGCGCGACCGGAAGTTACCTGACTTAGCAGCCCTTTTATCGTCGATATCCGACGACCACCTTTTTAATATTGTGGTTTGTGAACATCCGCAATGCCAATCCTTCCTAATTGGAAATCTCCCCATAGAGCGAGCTGAGGCCATGATCCAACGACTACCCGAACGGTTCCGCACGATTGTCGCTGACCAATCCAAGAGTTCCGGGCTGATTCGGAGATCGATAGGGGCATTGGTGACAAGAACACTTGAGGACTATATAAAACGTCACAATCTTGCCGAGCCCGACTATCGTGCTGAATTGAAGAAAACAAAATGATTGTAAAGTGGAGGACGATGTCGACTTTTAAGCAGCGAAAGACTCAGACACGCTAAAACGGGGTTCGTGCGAAGGCACCAACTCCGTTTTTTTTGTTAACATTCGGCATTGAGTGTAGGCAAGGTACTGTACTGTCAACAAGGTCGGGCCCTAACACCATTTCAACTCAATAAGTCCCTTTTTTGCTCTTCATAGGTCAAGTAGCTCATCGACCAATCTGGGTACGCATTCACTGGCCGCGCCAATCCGATGTTCGTCAAACCTCTTGCTGACCACTGAGGCCTCCAAGTTTATTTCAATCTTCCTTGCCCGACGGGCTTGGCCCACAAAACCTGCCGCAGGATAGACATGCCCCGACGTACCAATGGAGGCAAAGAGGTCACAGGTGGCAAGTGCGGCATCAATGCTGTCCATTTCAAGCGGCATCTCACCAAACCAGACGATATGGGGTCGCAAGGTACCTGTTTGATTGCAGCAGGGGCAGAGGCTGGCGGCCTCGATGGGGCCAGTCCATTTACTCACACGGCGAGTCTTGAGGCACCGGACCTTTTGAAGTTCACCGTGCATATGGAGTAGCATCCGTGATCCAGCCCGGTCATGCAAATCATCAACATTTTGAGTAACCAGAAGGAAGTCGCCCTTCCAAGCCTTTTCCAATTTTACCAATGCCTGATGCGCCAGATTAGGTTGAACAGATGGATCCAGAAGCTGTGCCCGGCGCTGGTTGTAGAATCGCTGAACGACTTCGGGGTTTCTTTGAAAACCCGCCAGCGAGGCCACTTCCTCAATTGAGTGATTTTCCCAAAGGCCGTTATGGTCGCGGAAGGTCTTGATGCCAGATTCAGCAGAGACTCCAGCACCGGTCAGGATCACGATGGATCGATATTTAGAATTGGAATGTTTCAATTGGGCTTTCATAACTCAATATTGGATGAAATAAACATATTTTCACCGTGACTTCAGCCTACATTCCGCAGCTTGAGCGGGCAAGTTTTCGTCTGAAATTAGACCTGATTTCGATGAGATAGCGATTCATGTGTCGTTGCAAGGTGCCTCCGCCAACGCCTCCTGCAGGATTTCATCGAGCTTTTTCTGAAGCGAGCGGTATTTTTTGATTCGCTTCTCACATTCCAGGGAGGAATCAATCAATGGCAAAGAAGGCTAGGTAGGCTTAAAGCTCGATTTGAGTTGAGTATTTTTCCTTCCACCGCTCTAAATCACCGTTCTTAAAGCTAGTCCCGAGTTCAGTTGCTTCGTTTTTTACGCGGTCAGCCTTCTTCATTGTGTAGGGGCACAGTGTCTTTTCCTTGTCGCGCTCATAAAGGATCTGCTCCTTCGACAGCTTAAAAACAGTGGTATTCGGCTGCACTCGAAAGTTGTAGAGGTCCACCAAAACGAAATAATACTCCTGCACGTCATGCCATGGCCGAATTCCACGGAAAGTCACACCCGATCCAGGCAACGGGGTAATGATTGAACTTTTAATTTCAATCACGGTCCCATCACCCCTTCTTCCATCACCGTGGGAGGCATGACCGCGGACCTTATCCCAATGATTCCGACTCAAGATCCTCTTCTCTATTTTTGTTCCACGGCTCCTGATGTTCATGAAGCTAGCTACGCGAATAAAGTCGTCCCATTCAAGAGCATCCAGGACCTGATCGGATGAGTAGTGAAGTTGAATCTCCCAGAATTCCCGATAAAACTCCAAAATCGACCTCATTGGTTCCCCTTTTGAGGCTTGCCGGCGTATTGTTCCTTCTGAGCTGCCTTGGCCGTCTCTATGAGCCTGGCTGCCACCGCTTTGAGCCCCGGAAGGTCGGCCAGATAAACCCATCCCGGATTGCCCTCGCGCACCTTCTGTTTTGCGGCTTCGAAAGCATTCCCTTTCGCTCCGAGATATCCGATGGCATCAGGAAGTAGGAGCAGATCGCGAAATGTAACTCCCTCGTCGCTCGCCATAATGAAGCGAAAACGAGTGTCACAGATCACGGCTGACGGCGATCCGTCGGAGAGGCGATTTAAAGTTTCTGGCCCCCAAACTTCAAAGGTGTTTGGATCGATACCGCGTTGCCGTGGATCAGCCCCAAATTGCGCTGATCGATCTATAATGGCATCCGCGTCGACTGACCCGAGACCCCAGTCGATTGCCATCTTTTTTAGGAAGCCCATTAGATAGGGCAACTCTCTGCCCTTAACCCGTCCTCCCACTCCATCGCCGGGCTCTGCGTTGAGCGTAATGCCACCGGTGAGCGTCTTGTTCTGCGCAGTGATCTCCTTTGAGCTAGTAACAAAGAGCCCAGCGCCGTTAATCTCAGTGAGCGCATGAAAAACGTAATGCCTTATGGGATCATGTTGGCTGTTTTTCTTATTTCCAAAGAGGGAAGAACCTTTGAACGTAATAGTATTTGATTGGCCTTTGATCTTCGCGCGCGCGGAATGGGCCCACTTCAGAAGTTCAAAGGCGACGTTGGCTCTGAGAAGAATGCAAGAGAAAGTGACAAATTCTACCCCCGCTTCCGCCTCTCTGACCTCATCCACCAGCATAACTGGGCGCTCAGGATCAACGTGCCACGCTTCAACAATAAATGATGGATCACGTGCCAATTGAGATCTCCTTAAAGTTTTGGATTTTTCGTCATACTAGCATGTACTATTTAAACTGTCATGGCCCCCAAGCCATCGGGCGCACGATCCACTTTGGAGTTGCCCCGTCAAGACCGGACCCACTAGCCGGTTAACGGTTAAGACGTTCAAACCACCTTTTTTGATTTCAGTGGGGGGGGGGG
>JBBCAW010000121.1:0-12715 GCA_051382295.1 Bdellovibrionota bacterium FG-1
GCCGGTCGACTCGCATGGGCCAGGATAAAGCCCAGCTGATGTGGGGAGCCGAGCGGCTTTTGGATCGACAGATTCGTGTTTTGGCCGAGGCGCTTCAGTGTGGCCGTGATTCGATTTGGGTGAGTGGTTCGGTGGTGGGATATCGATTTATTGAGGACCAAAATCCAGGGTTAGGGCCGATTGAGGGCCTGCGTTCAGTCGTACACGGCCTGAGTGCCCTGGGCGTTCTGTTTGATCGACTTTTGTTGTTGCCCGTGGACATGCCTGGGGTTTCAGTCGAACTGCTGGTTCGATTGTGTGAGGAGGCGGGGGACTCGGAAGACGCCGATCTTGCGTCGTTTATGGGATTCGAGTTGCCGCTTTTGGTATCGCGCAGCGCAACTGTGATCGAGGCGATCGAAAGGTTAAATCAGCCGGAGGTGGAATCCAGACACCGGTCCTTTCGGGAATTGAAGAAGCAAGTTTCTGCCAAGGAAATGGATGTTGATCCAGATGAGATGAGTTGCTTTGCGAATATCAATACGCCTATGGATATGGTGAAGAGCGCTCATCGGCTCCGATCAAATAAAGATGTGGTTTGAACGGTCTTAAATTTTAATCTTCCTAAAAACCCATAATGCTGGTATGATTTTACCAGTATGAAAGCAGTTTTGCGGATTCATCACAAGCTTAAGTTGCAAGATCGCTTTACCGTGGAAATAACAATCCATGAGGTGGTTGCTTCAGAACGATACCGCGACGGGGTGAAATACGGCTTAATTTGCATAGATGAGCAAACCAAGGCTCGAGTCTTGTTTGATAATCATCACCCCAAAGGACCGCACATTCATTTGGATAGGGCGGAGCAGAGTTATACGTTCCTCAATGAAGAACAGTTGATCGCTGATTTCAAAAAAATGGTGTTGGAGAAAATGGGAGTAAAGTTATGAAAACGCTAGTGATTTCTTTAAAAACCTCAACTGAGGTACTCAGTGATTTTGTGCGTGCGTACAAAGCCGTGAAGAGGCGGAAACTGGAAGGTTCGCACTATGAGGTTTCGTTCGACAATAAGCGTGATTTTGATCGTTTTGTGAAAAATATTGGGATTCTTTCTCAAATTTTGGTGCTCAAACCTAAGTCGATCTATGAGCTTTCCAAGTTTGCAAAGATGGATCTCTCCAACCTCAATAAAATCATTCTCTTTTTTGAAGAAGTTGGAGCAATTCAAATTAAGAAGGGCAAGGTCGACGGCAGAGAGGTTAAAAAGCCGATAGTGCCCTATGATCAGATCCAGTTTAATCTAAGAGCTGCATAATTCTATCGTCCACTCGGCTGTTCCGTTGTGCGATTAGCCCGAGAGCGCCATCGCTACAATTCTGGGAGCGCCGGCCCACAGTGAAGGCTGTGGGTTGAACAACCTCAGGTACAAAAGCGTATCTCGCGCAATGCTTTGACTCAGGCGGTGAGGTCGGCACAGAAGGCAAGGCCGGACGCGCACCAACTGAAGCTGGTCGGGCTGAATAAGTTTATGGACCAGACCAGTCCAAAATGCCTCGTGCAAGATGGCTGAGCTTCTTGAATCCTTGGGTCTTAAGTATTTCTAGGGCCCGCGCCGAACGAACTCCAGCGTGGCAGTACAAAACCATCGCTTTTTCACGATCGAGAGGGATGGGTGGTTGTTGGCCGGTTTGGATCTGCGATAGGGGCCAGTGAATCGCACCTGGAATATGGCCTCGAAGCCACTCATCGAGTTCACGCACATCAATCAGTATGGGCTGTTCACCGTGGACAGCGAGTGGATCGCCACAAGAGGGAGGATCGCATTCGAGCCGGACGTCTTGGGGGGCTTTCGAACATACCGAGCAATCGACGCGCTTTTTTACGGTAAAAGGGTCAAAACTCATATTCAAGGCGTCCCAGACCATGAGCTGGCCGACCCTGAGGTGCAGTGGGTGACTCGGACTATTTTTGGAAACTAAAAATCGAATCGTCAAAAGGGCCTGCATGGAGCCGATGACGCCGGCCACTGGGCCTAGAATGCCGGACTCCGCGCAATTGGGAATCCAAGTTTTCGGTTTTTCTGGAAAAAGGCAGCGATAGCAGGGCCCCTCGTGCCCGTTAAATAAGGCGACCTGACCTTCAAAGCGTTGAATCGAGCCGTAGATGACCGGGATTCCAGCCTTGTAGGCGGCGTCGTTGATGAGGTATTTGGCCGAAAAATTGTCGGTTCCATCGATGACTAGGTCAAAAGATTGAAAAAGCGACAACGCGTTTTGAGAATCGAGCGCGAACGGAAAGGATCGAATTTTTATCTCGGGATTGAGATCCCGAAGTCTTCGTTCTGCACATTGGGTTTTGGCTTGTCCGTCATCAGAACTTCCAAAGAGAATCTGCCTCTGAAGATTGCTGATGCGCACTCGGTCGGGATCCATGAGGCCAATTTCACCCAAGCCCGCAGCGGCGAGATAAAGTGCCGCAGGCGAACCCAGTCCGCCCACCCCCACGCAAAGAACCCTAGAAGCTCCAAGCCGGGCTTGGCCTTCCGGGCCGATTTCTTTGAGGATGGTTTGGCGAGAATAGCGAGGCATATTTTGCCTTTTCTATCGCAAAAGTCGAAAGTAAAATAGTATGATTCTGAAAAGGGGTTCTATTCATGCTTGAAAGACGATCGTTGGGCGAAAAACTGTCCTTTATTTTGTTGTTTTTCGGTTTTTTGGCGGCGATTTTTTGTCTGAGTTGGGTTCACCAAATGTGGGTCAATCGACAGCATTTGACTGCTGCCCGGCTGTTTAATGACTTGGCCGATGATGTCATTCAGGCCACGGTCCAAAACGTCGTTGAACGGGGTGCGACGAATGTCTTTTTGTCATCCCAGGGCGCGCCTCCCCCAGAGCTTGTGGCCAAAATCGAGAATGCTCGAAAACTGGGGGATGCCGCATTTTTGAAGGAAGGGCAGCTTTTTCCGAAATTAGAGGCCCTTCAGGGCATCAATAGCCGCCTTGAACTTGCAGAAAAAAACCTAAAAGAGATTCGCGGTCGTTTCGAAACGCTCAGGCAAAAAGTGGATTCTGACCTCCATTCAGGGCAGCGCTCGGTGGTTTCCAAGGAGTGGGTCGAAACTGCTACGGCTATGATTGAAGCTCAAACGGAGGCCCGACTCGCCGCCGTGTTTCCCGTGACGGTCAATGAGTCAGCGATCGTCGTCAATTTACAAATCAAGCACTTGCTCTGGACCGCCGCGGAGTTTTCAGGGCGAGAACGCGCCTTGCTGGGCTCGTTTGTGGCTTCCTCAAAGCCGATTTCGCCCGAAAGTCTGCAGAATCTCCATTCGTGGCGGTTTATGGTTGAGCGGGCCTTGAAAGAGGTGGTCGAGTACCGCAGCAGTCTTGAAAATAATCCGGAATTTGTAAAAGCCTTGGGTCAGCTTGAGTTGGAGTTTTTGGGGAAGTGGCAAAAAAGACGGCTAGAGGTGCTGTTGGCTGCTACTGAAGGGCATTATCCGCTGACCGGGGCTCAATGGATGACCGAGGCGACTCAAGCGATCGAAAGTATTTTGGCGGTTTCGGATGTGGTTTCAAGGGAATTGGCCAGCAGGATCGTACGAGATGAGCGCTGGGCCTGGGGCAAGGCCAGTGGTGCAGCGCTCATGTTTTTGGTCCTTTTGGGTGTTTTGGCGGGCAGTGTTTGGTATCTCAGAACCCGGGTAAATGAGCGCGTCAACTTCTTGATTGAATGCATGAAGGAAAGTGGGGACCAGGCACGTTTGGCTTCCGATCAGGTTGCCGCAGCTGCGCAAGCGCTTTCGGAGGCCAATGTTGAGCAAGCAGCGGCGATCGTGGAAACTGCGGCGAGCGTGACGGAGGTGACTTCGATGATCAAGACCACCGCCGCCAATGCCGAGGAATCGACGATTATGGCCACTAAGGCCAATGAGTCTGCGGTCTTGGGTGCGGCTTCAGCCGGGGAAATGTCGAAGGCGATGGTCGCTATCGAAAAAAGTTATGAGCTCATCACTCAGCAGATGGCCGCTGGAAATGCGGAGATTAACGAGATTGGTAAATTGATCCAGACCATTGGGGATAAGACTAAGGTGATTAACGACATTGTTTTTCAAACCAAACTTTTGTCATTTAATGCTTCGGTCGAAGCCGCCCGTGCGGGTGAGCATGGGAGAGAATTTGCCATCGTCGCCGAAGAGGTGGGAAAGCTTGCGGCCATGAGTGGCGCGGCGGCCCAAGAAATCAGAACTCTGTTGGATGAAAGTATCAAGAAGGTCCAAGGGATGGTGGCGCAATCTCGGCAGCGAGTCGAACAGGTGACCGCTTTAGGGAAAAGTACGGTGGGTGATGGCGTTAAAAGTACGGATAAAGTGACGGCCATTCTCGGATCCATCGAAGTTTTGGTGTCGACCACCTTGGATATGGCCAAAGAAATCTCTCATGCCAATGAAGAGCAATCCAAGGGGATGGATCAAATCAGCAAGGCGATGGGGCAATTGGATGCGGCTACCCAGCAAAATGCCGCAACATCCGGACAGGCTGCTGAGGCCGCCCGTGGCTTGTCCAAGCAAGCCGTTGATTTGAAAAATGCGACTCAAAGCTTAAATGAATTACTCATGGGAAGCTCCACAGAGATCGAAAGTCCAGAAGCCTAAGTGAAAAAACCATCTGTCTTTTTTGAATTAGGGTTTCGCCCGTTTTTTTTATTCGCCGCGCTGTTGAGTGTCGGGGCGATGAGCGTTTGGCTGGGCGTACTTTTTGGGCGTTTTCCCGCCCCTCACGCGCTTTTGCCGACGATTTGGCACGGTCACGAAATGATCTATGGGGTCGCGGTGGCCGTCATTGGGGGGTTTGTGCTGACCGCCACTCAAAATTGGACTGGAATCCGAGGGGTCCATGGCTGGCGGCTCCAGTCCCTAGTGGGACTGTGGTTGGCGGCCCGCATTTTGTTGTTGGTTTTGCCGGCGCCCCATCCCGTCGCGATGGTGGTCGATCTGAGTTTTTATCCTTGTCTAGGATATTTACTCTTTCCCTATTTAAAAGATCCCGAGCTTAAAATCGAGCGGGTGTTTTTTCTCTATTTTGTGTTATTTTTCTCCGGCAATTTGCTCATTCATTTGGATGCGTTGGGTTGGGTCCCCGGAGTCGCTCGCCCTGGACTGTTGCTCGGACTCTATACCGTGGTCGCCGTGATTGTTTTTATGGGTGGGCGCGTGATCCCGTTTTTTACCGAGAGTTCCATCGCCAAGGTGCAGCCGCGAACCTATCCAAGTTTAGAAGTGGCCAGTCATTTGTCGATGTGGAGTTTTTTGGCGACTCAAATTTTGGCTTCCGAGTCCTCGGTCGCGGCAGGGGTTGCCTTCCTAGCAGCGGGTATTCACTTTTGGCGCCTGATAGGATGGCAGGTCAAGCGGGTGCGTCGGGTGCCCTTGGTCTGGGTTTTACACGTCGCTTATGGCTGGCTCGGCGTGGGTTTTTTACTTTCGGGACTGGCTTCGCTGCGGATCATTGCGCCCGCTTTGGCTGTGCATGCCCTGACGGTGGGCTGCCTGGGGGGGATGATCTACGGAATGATGGCGCGAGTCTCGTTAGGGCACACCGGCCGAAGACTCCATCCCAGTGTTTTGACGGTCGTGGGCTTTTGGTTCATTAACCTGGCGGCCGTGATTCGAGTTTTTGGGCCGATGATTTCGGGTGCTTTTTACCTAGGATCCATCGGCTTGAGCGGAACTTTATGGATCATCGCGTTTGCCCTTTTTGTCTGGCAATATGCGCCACTCCTTTTACGGCCGCGCTTAAACTAATTTAAACTAAGTTGTCAGCTATCAGCGTTCAGCTGAGGCTCCTTGATCCCGCACCCACGTTAGGGGCTTCCGGTAAAAGTGAGGGGATCCGCGCGCGCAGGATGCGCTTTTTGCGCGGAGTCTAGGGATGGACGACCCCGACAGCTTTTACCGGGAGCCCCTGCTTTAGTGGGCAAAAATAACGTTTTCGAGCAGGATCAGCACAATTCCGATGATTGATCCGCCCGCAATCACGCCTGCGCAAAGCGTTTCGCGATTATCGACCAAGGCGCGGTAGGTGAAGGATTTTCGGTCGTGAAATTTCTTTTCGCAAAACCAAAAAATAATTGCGCCCAAGGACATCGCAAAGGCATCCGAAAAGGGAAGCACAAAAGCCAAGCCCACGCCCACGCCGGACAGGGGGAAGCGGCCCTTCATCCGTTTATTAGCAATTTCAAACACAATTCCCAAGGTTCCGCCAATGGCGGCGGCCCAGCGGGCGGTCGGATGGAGAAAGCTCAATCCTTGCGTGAGAACTTCCGCCACGGCCCTCCAGATGGTGGCGCCCGGCATGGGCAACTTTTCACTCGTTAAGAGCGACAAATCGCCGTGAAAAATGGCGTAAAAAACAGGAACGGCGACGAAACCACCCGCAAAAATTCCAAGGATATGGCCCACGGCTTGATGGCGGGGTTTCCCGCCGAGCATGTAACCGGGTTTAATGTCCATGAGTAAGTTCGAAGCACTCAGTCCCACGTCACCGTTGATGCCGGCCGCAATAATATTGATCGGGATATTTCCGGGAGAGATCACCGCATAGGTGAGTTGCGTGAGTTTTCCGAGCGCGCCTCCGGGCGTGACCGAAGTGAGACCCGTGGAATTGACCGCAATCAGCGTAAATAGGGCGATCAACGGAATGGCAACAATGCCTTCCCAATAGGCCAAATTGAAAAATAAATGGCCTAAATAAACCACCACTGCTCCCATGACGGGGATTCCGATCATGAAGATGCTCATCGGCAATTCGATGTCTTTAAGGATGTCCACCTTTTTGGGGTCTTTCGAAAAGGGCGCCTTAAAGGCCTGAATAATCAGTTCGGGCTTTGAAAAAAACGAGTACAACGACGACGTCGTCATCACGGCTACGCCGCCCCAAAGCGCCCACATCGTGATTTTCTTGAAGCCCACGCCGTGGATGACACCTTCATGAATCATGATCGGAGCCAGGATAAAGTAGTTGAGCACCGCGCCCACCAAGAGGGAAAATCCCGTCTTAATATTCATGAGGCCGCCCGCGCCGATCATGACAATCGAGGAATCAAGTTGAATGGTGAGGTCCTTGAGCGGGGTTCCCCAGATGCGGGGCACAAAAAAGCGATAAATAAAACTGTCCCAATGATCGGGGATTCTAAGAAAGGCAATTCTGAGCTTATCGGTAACCGTTTCGCTTCGAAGCGTTTCGATGAGTGCCGCAAAAGCGCCGCCGATGACCAGAAGTTTGGCTTTAAATAAGCCTTCATTCCCCTCATTGCTATGAAGGTTGTCCATCACGATGCCGGCGGCATAGCCTTCGGGAAAGGGGAGTTGTTCATCGTTAATAAAGCGCTTTTTAAGAGGGAATGCAAACAGAACGCCTAGGAGTGAAAGAGAAATAGTCCAAATGAGGGTATGCGTCATCGGAACGGTGTGATGAGTGACGAGCATGTACGCCGGCATGGAGCTGACCAGGGGGGCGGTCATGTAGCCGGCGCTGGTGGCCACCGATTGCATGGCGTTGTTTTCGAGAATGGTCATCTCGGTGCCCAGCCCAATTTTCGAGAGGACCTTGAAGGCGGCAAAGGATAAAACAACCGAGGTGATACCTACGCCGAGCGTCCAGCCGGTTTTGATTCCGACGTAAAGATTGGTGAGGCTTAATACACTGCCTATCAGCATTCCTGTTACCGCAGAGCGTATATTGAGCTGCGGCATGTCACCGCGATAAATATTTTCGAGCCACCAACGGTCTTTTTGCTCAAGCGTCCAAGTCTGAATTTGCTCTTCGGTGAGTTCTTTGATGGCCATGACAATCCCCCTCGCTGCTACACGATAGGAAAGTCATATTCGGCGCGGGCGATTAACGCAAGCAGATGGTTTACTTTTTGATTTGAGCTTTGGTGAGAGCAATCTTGAAGGTCGTTCCCGCGTTTTCGCGACTTTCGGCCGAAATATTGCCGCCCCAGGACTCAATGATTTTATACGAAGTGGCCAATCCCAAGCCGGTGCCGACGCCAATATCCTTGGTGGTAAAAAACGGTTTAAAAAGATTTTTCATGTTTGCAGTCGAAATACCGCAGCCACTATCTGAGATCGCCATGACCACCTGTTTGCCTTGATCCTCGAGGGTGATGCGGACGAAATGCTCCAAATGCCTGCCGTTTTCGATGGCCGTTCCGATGGCATGGGACGAATTGACCAAGAGATTGAGAATCACTTGATGAAGCGCTTCTGAAACCCCCTTAACCAGCAGGCCCGGAGGAGGGGGGAGCTGATTGTCGATCAGGACGGCTTTTTTCCTGAACTCGTGGGCCATGAGGTCCAGTACATCACTCACTGATTGAGATAAAGAGACTGATCCCACGGTCCCGGTGTTATCTCCTCGAGCCAAATTCAAAAGGGAACGAATCAGTTTTGAAACGCGATCGATTTGCGAAATAATGACCGCGACATTTTTTTGCACGGACGGGTTTTCGCTGGCCTGCATACCCAAGTATTCCGCGCGCCCACGAATCACGCCCAGCGGGGTGCCGATTTCGTGCGCCAGGCTTGAGGCCAGCAGCCCTACGGACGCGAGCCGGTCCTGCAAAAGCAGCTTGCCTTCGGTCTCTTTACGGTTGCCGATGTCGCGAATCGAAGTCAGTCGCGCCGGAGTGCCCTGATAAATATAGGGTTTGCTCGAGACATCCACCGAAATCGGTTTGCCATCTTTACGAAGATCCAAAATTTCGCCCGAGGCTTCTTTGTCCATGGCGGTCAGAAGCAGAAGTTTTGCACGGGCTTGTTCGCTGCAGTACGAAAAAAGATTGGTCCCGCGCATGCGGCTCCGAGTGGAACCAAACAAGGTCGTGGCGGCTTGATTGACGTCAAAGATGGTGCCGTTATCCCGATGAACGATGATGCCTTCGAAGGTGGAGTTTAAAAGACTTCGAAAGCTCTCTTCGCGTTGCCGAAGCGCCTCGAGACTTTGAGCGCGATAAACCGAATAGCGAAGTGATCGTTCCAGTAAATGCGCCGAAATTTGCCCCTTGACCAGGTAATCGGCCGCGCCAATCTCGATGGCCTTGCGGTCAATTCCCTCATCTCCGACCCCGGTAAGCAGGATGAGCGGGGCTTTGCATCCGAGGGAAAGCGCTTCGTCTAAAAGCTCAATCCCCGTGCGGCTCCCCAGGCGATAATTGGCCAGGTAGACATCGTGCTTGCGGTCGACCATCGCGCTGAGGCCTTCTGGGTAACCTGCCGCCCATTCTATTGAGATATGACGATTTCCGATTTCGGCCAATAGCTCACGAAGGAGGAAAAAATCATTTTCATCCTCGTCAATTAAAAGAGCTTTTATTTTTTCTTTAGCGCTCATGATGGCGAAGGGGGTGCACAATCCAGAGTGGCCACTTCGAGGCACGAGCCACTTGACGAGTGGTACTGCCCAGGACGACTCGGGCGACGGCCCCCGAGTGCGCGGCCATGGCGATGATTCCATCGAGTTTAGCTGCGGCCTTCAGAATCGAATCGGGCGCGGTTCCATTCAAGCGTGCCTCGATGATGGTATTGACTTTAACCCCGCTTGCCTCGCCGTCTTTGGCCCAGCGTTGAGCCTCGGCTTCGCGAATGTGAGATTCGTCATCAAAGGCCTCTTTGTAGGCGGAGTAGGCGCTAAAGGCGACATCCGCGGCCGGGAGGAGATCAAAACGAACTTTGTGAAAAATCGTGATGGAGGCACCGAGTTGGCGAGCCAAGTCGAGCACCCCCGCATAAGCTTCGCGGGACTCGTTTGAAAAATCGGTGGGAAAAAGAATATGCTTAAAACGAGGGGAGGGCTTCCTGTGAGGATTGACCAGAAAAAGGGGGATATCTGAACGAAGCATGAGGGTTTCGGTAAAACTTCCGGTTAACCAACGAGCCAGGCCTTTTTGGGCGCGGGTGCACGCGACAATGAAATCGGCTTTGGTTTCCCGGGCGTGGTCGATGAGTGCATTCACGCGGCCGGTCAGCGATACTCCGGGCTCGACGAGCAAAAGAAGCGGCTCCAGTTCGGGCAGCTTGGTTCGACCCAGGATGCGCGCCATTTTTTTTTCAGCCAAGGCGCGGGTATGTTCAAGAAGACCAGCGGATACATCGAGTGGCACTTCCAAGCCCCCCTCGCCGAAACAGTAAACCGGCTGAACCGTCGCGGGTATTTGTTGCGTGAGAGAGGCAATGGCCTGGACCGCTGTTTTTTGAAGTAAGGGGTCCTTCGCAAAGGGGTCCACCGCCCAGATCATTCTTTGTTTTGTCGCTTTTTTGAATTTTTTCATGAACGGCCTCTCCCGATCAAGGGTTACCATGCTCCACCCCGATTGATCCAACGATTGCCTTCAAGGGCTAAATGGGGGGGCTCATTACGGTGATGGGCTTTTCTACGGACCGACTGTTTGGAATCCGGACTTGAATCAGGTATCGCCCTCCAGGAAGGGGCCTTAACGCAATGGTTTTTTTGAATTTCTTAAAAGGGCCAGAACAGTGAGTCATGGGAAGCGTGATGGCTATGACATCGTTGGATTTTTCTATTTGTGCGGGGTGAAGGAATTTGGAGCATCTCGTTTTTGCTCCGTTCAAAACGATTTGGATAGTTTCAGTCGAAAGCCAGAGATCCTTTATTTGGAGTGTCATGATTTGAGCGTCAGGGGGCAGAGCGCTTGCGTTTACTTGCGCGGGGGTGATGTGAAGGGGGCGGAGACTTTGAATCCCTTCCGCTGAAATAAAGGCCACTTGATAATCTCCCGCTTGAAGTCGCCCCAGGTTTACCTGGAGCGAAAATGGCTGCGGCTCAAGCAAATCGCCCGTCTGGCAAAGAGGGGTTTCCTGGCGCCAAGCGAAGGCGTGAAGCAGCAGTATGCTGGTACTTGGATTGAGTTCGATGGGGGGAGTTTCGACGACGTAACAGGGGTCCGGTAGAAATCCTTCAATGACGATATGGATAGGCTCGTGGTCATCAAGACCCTGATTCAGAAAAAACACTCTTTGAATCGGAACTTCGACTCGTTCTCTTGGATCGGCCTGGATTGGGTGGGTCGGACCGAGGGAGAGCAAAAAAGCAAAAGCAAAAGCGAAAAATAGTTCGATGGTTTTCATAACAATGAGCTCCTTGAGCAGAGACTCTGCAGCAACTTGCGCGCCAGAGGCGGCCTTGTTTACGGAGAGGGGCGTTTTGTCCCTGTTTGGGGCAGAAATCGGCCTGAGGGTTTTGTGAAAGCGCCTCAAAGCCATTTTCGGGGCAGTGGAGGGAAGAACACGAGTGGCATGAGGAGTGCTTAGGACTCTATCCGTATTCAAGAAGCATTTAGACCAGCTGAAAAGGGGGGTAAGATCATGAACATCAAAAATGGAATATTGGGTGCGCTGGCTTCATTGAGTGTATTGGCGAGTGTATTGGCGAGTGTATCGGCGAGTGTATTGGCGGACGATCAGGATCAGGATCAGGATCTCGAAGTGAATGTGGGTGTATCGTCGGTTTTCGTACCTTCGGGCTTTGATTCGAATTCGGACGTGGCCGTGATTGCGAACGGGATTTTTCCGAACAGTTGTTTTCAATGGAGTCGCGCGGAGGTTTCGCGGAACCCCGAAGGAGTCATTGAGGTGCATCCCATGGCAAAAGTGCGGGCGGGAATGTGTTTGATGGTGCTTATGCCTTACGTCACTGAAATTTCGCTCGGTAAGCTCGAACGGGGTGAGCATTGGGTGCGTTTTATCGGTGGCGACGGCGCTTATCTAGAAAAGAAGATTGTGATCGAGCAATGAAATGGTCTCGGGTTTATGGGGCTGTATTGTGTTGGACTGTATTGTGGGTGGCTCTGGCTGGATGCCAAAAGGTTCCAGTCAGAGCATCGCATTGGGCGTTGTCTTCTGGACCTTTGGGGGTGGCGGCAGTCCCGCTTCCCGAGGCGTTAAGGGTGGATGCGGCAGGTCTTTCACCCATCAAGATCGGAGGTGAAACGGTGGTCGCTCGGCGGGCCACTTATCTCGGAGCTTCGATAGCGGACTCCTGGATCAAAAATGTGAAAAACGCCCGCGGTGAAGTGATTTATGCCGACGGTCGGATCTATGATTCCATTTCTGAACGGGTCAAGAAAAGAGTGGCCGCGGCTGCGGAAAAGAAAACTTGGGTTCTTGAGGTGCTCAAGAATGAAATTCCCGCGCTGGCGTCCTCGCCCTGGGTGATGGGGCCAGAGCTTGAGCTCTCGCCCCGCCCTCGGCTTCCGGGTTGGCGGCTGTTATGGGTGGTCGATTTTTTTAATCGTGACGAAGAGGCGTTTATTCGACTCCAGGCCGATACCCGCGGGCGGATTTTGTGGTCCCGGCCGATGGGCTCACACCTGGTTGATGCCTCGGCAACGGTTTTTCCCAAGGGCCCCAAGGATAGCCTGCTTTCGGAAGTGTGGCTGCGGGGGCTGCTGGGAAACGGAAATCTCGAAAGTCCCAAGCTGAAGGTCACCAGTACGGATGCGCCGATGCTGTTGAACTTTCCTTCCGAAAATTTCCTGCTTATCCGGTTGTCACTTAATAGCATTTAAGCTACGGTGCGTCGCAGAGGGTTTTAGCGATGCCAACTGCGGGTCAAAAGCCACCGCCACCGAAAAACTCCCCTCCTGAATATCCGATAACCCATCTGGACTTTCAGCTCATGTTTCCTGATGAGGCGGCATGCCTCCTCTATCTGGA
>JBBCAW010000122.1:0-33501 GCA_051382295.1 Bdellovibrionota bacterium FG-1
CCAGCTCTCGTTTCAGATGCTGGCGGAGGTCGGTGAAGCGGCAGGGTTTGATTCCAATTTCGGCATTCCTTCTGGATCGCCCATCGTGCCCCCTATTGAAAACCTCTTTCTTTTGCCCCTCGATATCAACTTTCATCACCTGTCCCCTGAGTCTTTTTATGCGAGATATGGCGATGATTTTCTGTTCGCGTCCGTCAGCAAAGAAAGCTGCGAAAAGGCTTCAGCCCAAATCGAGGCGATTACGGGCGAATTGGGTCTTCACGTCTCAAAAGAAAAAAAGGCGGACCTGCTTTTATGCGGCACGAAGAAGTCGCAGGTAGAACCCTTTACCGCCGCGCTCGGAGTCGACTGGCTGGGGATGAGAGTCCTCAGAAACGCCAAAATTGGAATCAAACCCTGCCGCTTCACCGACCTCCGCCAGCATCTGAAACGAGAGCTGGATTCGCTGGTGACCCGAGCGTACCGCGAATTACGCGACCGTCCCGCGGCACGCAAGGCGATGATTCGCGCTGGAATCGGGGAACTCCTGAGCGGCGAACGGGCCACCGGCCTCACGGCTCTTTTGCATCAACAGCACAACGAGCAGCTTCTCAAGGAGGCTGATTGCTTCGTTGCCGAACAGCTCGTGCGCGAACTCGCCCGCCGCGGAAAAACCGGGCGACGCGAAGCCTGGAAAATTTATCGAGAGCTCGCAGTCCCGTCATTGCTTCAACTCTTTCGAAAGGCACATTACGATTCCTCCAACCGAACCCCCGAGCAAACCTATGAACGGAACATTGCTGAAGCGGCTTGAGCCAGGGCTCAAGGCCACGGAAAAACGGCGACAAAGAGGACTCCTGGCTTGGTCTCCCCAGGCGTCCGACTTGGCGATCTACGTCCTCTTCAGAAGCCGAGGTTTTCTCTGGCGGGGAACTTGCCGCCTCATTACCGACACGGCCGAAGCCATGGCCATTGCGTGGATCGCCTCGCCCATGCTGGTTCTTTCGTCCATGCTTCTGAGCGTCGCGGGCGCTCTCGCACGAGCCTCGATGGACGGAATCCTTTCGACCTACCGAAATGCCCGCCTCGAGGGGCGAGACCTCCCGCCCTGGGGAATCGCCGGCCTCTGCATGGCATCGGCGGCGGTCCCGTACGCGGCGGGTGCTCTTTACCTGCGCACAAATTGGTTTCAGCATCCCGACTACGCGTTTCTCTTCCTGACGCGGGCCCTTGCCTTCACCGGCGAAATTTTTGCGACGGCTTGGACTGCGCCCATTACCGCCCGCCATCGAGTGTACATCCCGGGGTGGATTAACTCGCTTGAAGCAGCGCTGGCGTGCCTCACGGCCGCTGCGATCTCGATGATCGGCGGGCGTACGGGTTTTCTCGCGGCCCTGATCTTATTTATGGTCTTGCGCCTCGGAACGCAGGCCGGCATCGCCTGGATGACCGTCCGCCAATCGAAAAGTCGGAAGGCGAAAACGGGGCGGCGAGGTGAGCTTGCCTCGGGAACCGCTTTTACTGGCTCTCGCGATTGGTTGCGCTGGGCTGCCGCGGCTTCGCACCACGTTCCCGCGACGATCTTGACCGCGCTGTTTTTACAGGAAGGCGCAATACGCCCCGTGTTTGCCCTTTGGCTTTTTAAAGCGGTCACCTGGAATCTTTCCATGCGGCCCCTCAGATCGCTCTATATCGACATTAGCAGAGCGCTGGAGCGACGAGACGAATCGAGAGCGGCGCGGCTCCTCTCCCGAACGACCGCATTTGGGCTGATCGGAATTGGAATCTGGACCCCAGCGTGGATCCTGTTTGCTCTACGCACCCCGGGAGGTTTTACCACGGCGTTGATCCTGGCCTGGATCGGCGCGACCAGTGCGACCCGTCTGACCTGGACCTCCATGGCGCCGGGAGATCTCGATGCCGGTCTTCGAATACCCGCACTCTTGACCCGCATGGCCCAGGCCACTCTCATGGCTTGGCCTTGGCTCTCCGCAGCCCTGACTTCGCGATTCCCGGTTTTTTCGCAGCCCGACCCGCGCGTGATGGGCGCACTGTTACTCGAGATCTTGCTCCTGGTGCTGGCCGCAATGCGCTGGCATTCCCTCAACCGCACAGAGGCGCTCCGTGCGACACACCCCTTTGGTCCTCCTTGCGGGTTATGGGCGCCGCGACTTTTTCACGCAACCCGGGCCCTGATGCAATCGCCCGAAAAGCCAACCAGTCTTCCCGGCTCGGCTCTCCGGTTGCGTCTCACTCACCGCACGAGCGAGACGACCCGAGAGTTCCTAGAGCGGGTCGATACGATCCTCAATCAGAAAGCCTTCCTGCTGGCGCTCGATCCAGTTCATATCATCGCCTGGTTTCCTGAGGTACCCCTAACGAGCGCCGAGGAGCTTCACGTCGCCAAGGAAAATCTACTCACGGCGCTCCCGCTTGAGGTCGAATCAATTGCGATCATCCCCGCTGAAAATCTGAATTTTCAGCAAGCACTCCACCCCGGAGACTACCACTACGGCCGAGACGCCGGATGGCGCGATCACGAAGGACGCGCCCCTACAAATCCCCTGCTCATCTCCGAACTCTCTCGCCTCAGATTTGACAGCGAATGCGACTGGTTTGAGCACCTCCCCAGGCGTCGACTCCAGGTCGCAAGCCATACCCACCTACTGGCGATCGTCACCGAGGGGAGCTTCGTCGCCGCGAGCGAAGTGCCCATCGATGTCCCACCTGCGCTCCGTGATTCAAAATTCACGGAAGCCCGCACTCTGCCCATCGAGTTGACTGAACCGCAATTCAATCTCATCACGCTTCGGCTTTCAAAATCGAAGATTGGCCGCACTTTCGAAAAAAACACCCCCGTTCCCCCGCAGGATCGCGACGAAGCGATTGCTTACTGCAAGAGCCAAAAAGGCGGCTTCAGATGGCTCCGGCCGGCGAGAATCCGCGCGCTGGCACTCGCGCTCATTCTCTTCGCGGCGACTTTTTCGGTGCCGGCAAGAGCGGCTTCGGACTCTTGGCGCTTGGCTTGCGACTCCGAGGATAGTGCATTTCCCCTACTCTACCGAAGCCCACAAGGTAAAATCTATGCCATTGCGGATCTCAATTTTAATCTGAGCCCCCATATTCGCACTACGTTTCTTTGCGAAAAATGGCTTGAGAGAAATCATTTTCTGCTCGATACAATCGAGGTCGAACCGCTGTACAGCCCCTCGGGCCCCGCTTTGGCTCGTCTCACCGGAAAATCGAGAGCGCTTTTACATCGGGCTTGTCGCCAGTCAAAAGAATGTAAACTCCGATTTCCTTATGGCGTCGATCTCAATCCCCAAGCGTGGCTGGATGCCTGGAATGAATTATGGAAAGGGTCACCCTTGGGTGCAGAGGCCGCGGTATGCGAGGGAGAAAGTTGGACCCACCTCCCTCAGTTTCCGGCTGAACCACTCAAAGAATCCCAGCGTCCCACCCTGGAGGACCTCGACTCCGTACACACCTGGTTCATTCCCGTGACGACCTACAGTGACGAAGTTGCAACGCTTATCGAGCATTCGGGCGAGGGCCTGGTCTGGGTCTCCACGCTGGCGATGAGTGCCGGCGAGGTGGCCAAGCTTGAACGCGCGCTCGATCGAAATCCGCAGGCTCGCGTGGTCCTCCTTTTTGATCTTTCCGCCGGACTTCATGAGGGCGCCATCTTTGAAACTCTCGCCCTGCGAAGAAAACAACTCTTGATATTACCCGTCTTTCGATCCCCGCGTTTACTTCGCTATTACCACGTCAAAGGCGCCGCCAGCGCCAGAGCAGGGCTGCTCTCCTTCACCTCCGGAAATTTGAAAAGCTATGGGCGCCACGCGCTACTGGATCTCGGCTTCTCGGCCCACTCCGCCACGGCGGCGCGGGCCCTTGCGGGATCGCTCGCGCGAATCGCGGCGCAGGTCTGCACCGAAGCGCCTTATCTTGCATGCACCCTCAAGGCGAGGTTTGAAGACAACGACCCCCGCGCGGCCGAAATAACCACTTCATTTCGCGAGACCTGCGCGGCACTCGCAAAATCCGAAGAAGCCACCGCATTGGCCGGGCAATCGGCCGAAAACTCGCCCTTCTTCACCACCCAGGAGACTGATGTCACCCAGACAATAAAATCACTCATTAGCCGGACTACCCGTCGTCTGGATGGCGCGGTCCACCAGTTTAACGCCTCTTCCTTGGCAGAAGCATTCAGTCATGCCTCGGACCGAAAGCTGGAAACCCACCTCTTTTTAGGGTCCTCAGCCGCGATGGATCTCGCCGGCTGGGAGGCCCACGCAAAATTTCTGATCTCCGACTTCAGCACTCTTCTCTGGGGATCTGGTAACTTCACCTCCAATGGATTGTCTAAATCGTTGGAGATATTTTTCGTCACGCATCATCCACAGCTCTTAAATGCCGCGCAGTCCTATCTGGCCACTTTCTACGAGTTACAGGGCGCTTACCTGCCTCCTGCGTCTTGGCCAGTCGCCGTAAATCCTGATCAGGGACAGCCTCCGTTAGAGCAGGCATGGGCGTTACTAAAACCTTCGGAAGTTTATCGGTTGAAACTCAAACACCCCACCACTGCGAGTGGCCTTCACGCGGAAGGTCCCCAAGAATGGGCAACACTGCCTGAGCACGTCCCCACGCTGGTGCGATTACCTCAAGCCATGCTGTCTTGCCTCTCATTGCTCGGTCAGAAAAAACAGCGGCCGCTTCTCTACGGACTCGCAAGCGTGGAGCATTGTCTTTAAAATCACTTCACCAGTTCCTGCGAACGAAGAAAGACGGTACGTCTGAGTGCCATCTGCATTCTGGGATCACCGGCCTGCGCGGCGAGTGCATCGCGAACGGCATCTTTCTGTTGGATCCATGAAGGCTCTAAATCAAGCAGACCATACAGAGCCAGGAGCGGTATTTCTGCCCCTGGCTCGTCCGCGCTCACGGCGTGGGCCAATAGACTCCGATAGATTCGCTTCAGCTCCACGTTCACTTCGCCCCTGCCTGGCAGCGCGAGCAAGAGCCTCACGAGCTGAACTCTCTCACGCCAGGCGCCCACCGGTAGGGTCTGAAATGCCCGATTTACCGCTGAAATCGTCTGAGCAGGCTGAGAGGCCAATTCGTGAAACGAACGAGTCGAGTAGGCTTGTTGTTCGCGATCCGATCCTTCGACGGCAGCCAGAATCGCAACCTGAGTCGCCAGGGTTTCTTGATTTTTAAAATAAACTAAAATTTGCGGCAATAATCCCGCTGCAATCGGAAAGTCACGCTCTGTTAAAGTCCCGCTCCGCTCCTGCGGTATCAGAGGTAAAACCGCCAACCAGCTCAGCGCATATTCGAGGCGCGAGGGCAGTCGATGCTGAGCGGATACCCGAGCATGAAAAAAATGCGGCCCTTTTGTCGCAAGAAGTGTCGTAAAAATCCCAAACGAAAAAGCGACCCCTACCGACACCCAGCCAAATCGCCGCAGTCTTAGACGGACCCAGACCGAACTCACATAGACCCCCAGAAGGACCATCCCGCATCCAGATACATGGACTTCTGATCGGCCTTCTCATCTCCGATGGTATTGCCGTGTTCCGATCCTGACGGGCACTCGACGGCGTAATCGCCCACCCCCTTATAGCCGAGTTCAAATTTATTCTTCGGAACCCCGAAGGCGTCAGTTGTAATATTTCCGAACTCATCCAGAACCATATAGGCGCCATTAAGCGCTTTAACCGCACCTACCGTGATCAGGGCCGTGCGAAAAAGATAATTGCGCTGTTCATAGCTCAGATTCCACAGTTCACGCGAAAAATAATCACCCGCGACATGTTTTGAAGTCGAACTCCCATACATGTCAAGATGCATGCGCTCGAGTAGTTGATCATATTTTGAACCCGTCGGATCGATTGCAAGGCGCACCACCGCGCCCTTGGGCAAGGAGGACACTTCAAAATCGCAGGCATAATATTCGCGCTTACCTTCGACAATTTTTTTAAAGGTCCCACCAGTGATTTTTGCCGCAAGAGGCTTGGACCACACCGGGAGAATCTTTTTGTTACTTCCCAGGTTCGTATTTCCAAACGTGCCCACCACCGAAGAAACGTACGAATAAACCTGCAGATCCTTTTTAAGGTAGTCCGCACAAGCCTTATTCACGACATCCCCATTGACATGATCAAGGCCATGAGATCCCCAGGAGTAGTCCCATTGACTTGCGTCCCCCTGTCCGCCGACTGAGTAGTTGCAAGTGTGACCTGGCAGCAGTAGCCTACCGAAAATACTGGCCGAGGTATCCTTGGGGACGGGAAATTGAATCCCGCTCGATGCGGTTGCGTCCTGAACCGGAAATTTGGCCGGCGCCCAGCCGCCTGGATAGTCAGCACTGGAATGATTCGGAGTCACGCCCCATTCATCCCAATTAAAGAGAGCGTAGTTTCTGGAAAGTGTGACGCCATAACCACTGATGAGCTTCTTCTGTACCGTGTTAAAGTAATATTCAAACGACGAGATCGTATCTTTCGTTTTTTTGATGACAGCAGAGTGAGCTTTTACCTGCGCGTCGATGAGCTTCGTGTACTGCTCGGTAACTTTATTTATCGACTCTTTAAGAAAGTTCTGAAACGCGCTTTTCATCTGGTACTCGAGGTAGTTTGCACCGGTTTTCCCCCCGGCAATTGCGCCAACAATAGAGACAAACGGCCCCGCCAGGTTTCCGGCCAACGCTCCATAGAACGCAAACATCTCAGAAAGTCCCTGAAGTTCAAGCTTTCCGTCCGAGATTCCGGGCTCGATAAATACGTGATCCTTGTTGATTTTTCCATCAGCACCGAGGATTTGCTCGGGCTTCAACCCGTCCAAAGAAATATTCTGGATCGACACATGCGCGTAAGCTTCGACATAAACCTTGGCTGGAAGGTTGTTTCCCCCGTAGCTTTGCAGATCGACAAAAGCCCACACACTCAAGGCACCGACGATCTTAAAATCGATCGTGACGGTATTGTCCTTATTCAGGGTAATCTGGGGAGCCGGTGCAGAGAGTAGATCCAGTTTCCACAGGTCCGAGATCAGGATATCGGCGCCGTATTGATCAATGTGGCAGACATAATTGGGATATTTTTTTCCGTTGCAGAAAAGATGAGAGTCCAACTTAAGGAGGGCATCCGCTGCATCCGTGAATGTTCCTTGAGGAACGAGCGATTCGATTTTGAGTACCGCTTGTTTTGGTTTTTGTATGACGGTAATTTTGAACGGCGCACTGAGCCCTTCCATAGCTGTCTGCAAGTGAGTAAGAATATCAATAGCCGTGTCTCCATTGATCGGCGTATAAGAATACTCGATACCATTCAGTTTAACCCAGTATTTATGTCCGACAGAGATGCCATCTTTCAGCGTGATTTCGTCATATTGGGGCGCCGCAAACGCGGCTACCATCTGCTTTGTAAGCTCGGCACGGGCGGTATCCAAGAGTTCTCGATAGGGAATCGTATACCCTCCATCCTGGGCACCCAAGAAAGGGGTTTGGTCATCAATTCCATATAAGAATAACGGAGACGCATTGAGCTTTGAGATATCATCAGGAAGGGGCGGCAGACTTTGAATCGGCGCAAAAATCTGTGCGAGCGCCATGCCACTGATATAAGGAAGCCGCGGCCCATCGTTGGCCCCATCGGCAGGATCAGCCTGAGTTGCCGTCGAGACCGCCGCTGAGGCCGTCAACAGTAGCGCGATCATTTTTTTATTGAGATGCATTGTCGCCCCCGTGTTTCTATCAGTGAGAGATTGATCATTCATTCACCGGAACCAAAAAAGGCTTAGCCCCCGACGAAAGCGAACGAAGGACCAACTTGCCACGGAGCGGAATCGACCTGATTTTGCCTTGATTCGCGCGCATTTGCTCGCGAGCGGCTTTGATCGCAGCCCCCATCTGCTTCGCGCTGAGTGCCCGCTGTCCCACCGCCGCGATAAAATCCGCATTGTTTTGCCTACGAAGTGAAGCGTCGGTCTCCATCTCGTTATAAAAATTCAGGGCCATCAGGCGCACGCGAAACGACCTCCGCTCGTTGGCCCTTGAGGTTTTGGGTAGGGCGGCGCCGATCAGGATGGCCCTGCCTTGTGCCAGGTTCCCAGAAATTTTGGCCAGCCCGCCCGCAAGTCGGAGCAACTCAATGGTCTCCTTGGCCGAACTGGTCCCGACCCGCACGAGGGCGGTTTCGATATCCGCGAGGGCCTGGGTTGCATTATTTTTGAGACTACCGAAGTACGAAGTGCGAAAGGCATAACGATGATAATGTCCCGCCTGCCCGCGAATACTGTATTTGGCCCCGGGTTCATCCATACCGGTCACTATTATACGACGAGAGGCCGATTTTTTTCGGCGAATCACTTCGTCGCGGAAGAGCTGGTATCCGACCTGCTTCATGAGTTTTGTCGAAGTAGACAGCCCCGCGTAGTGCTCTTGAAAATCGGGTGTCGCGAGCAATTGATACTGGGCAAAACCTTCGAGCCTTTTATTCTTCGTCAGACGAGAGATCTTGAGAGCACGAAACCCCCCTTTTTGTCCGAGAATCCGGCGAATTGCCGCTTTGTCCGAGGACTGAAGAAATTCTGCGACATCGGTCGTCACTTTCACTTGCTCGCGCACCGTGGACTCGTCGGCATGATTACACCCCGCCAACGATGCGAGAATGATCACGCCAATCAACGCGCGCTTCATCAACAACATTAACAACATTTTCCACTCTGAAAAGTGCGACATCCCCATCACCCCTTGTATGGCTATTAAGAATAGTTTATTTTACTTGATTATTTTAGTCAAGCATTGGAGATCAACTAATATTATCAATAAATTACATGCATTTATGTGACTTAATTTAAACGGCGACTTATGGAATAGCGGGGTCAGACCTCCACTACCCGCCCAGGATTGGGCCATTTATTTGAAGCCGTTGTCTTTACAGTTTGTGTTTGCGTTTAAGGCCCATAAGCTCTTTCGCAAGATGAGCTGAGACGCCTTTCATTTAGATTTGACCACGGTTTGTCTTGACCGGATTGTCTGATTCGATTCTTGAGATTTATAAATAACCGTTTAAACTATTTATATGGAACAGGGGATTTATGCGTAAAATTATTTTATTGATCAGCATTTTCGCATGCGGGCCGGCAATGGCCGCAAGTCCGGCAGACTATCTAGGATGTGCGAAAGTGTTGCTTGATTCCATTTGTTTCTATTCTTCCTCATTATCACCACTCACGCAAGATGGGCTAATGATCGGCAATTCTGCCAAAGGATTGAGTTTTTGGATTTACAAGGGAAACCATGCTTATTACATCCCGATCCCCAAGGAGATGAAGTGCATAGACTATAATATAGATACTAGCCCAGGATGTTATAGTAATGTGAAAACCCTGATTCCAGGCGATGGAATCATGGAAAAATCAAAACCACTTTACATTTACATCGAAAGAATAAAGACTAAAAATGGGTTCGCTCCGATCACCGAAAAGGACACCTATAAGTTTGCTAGACCCAGCTTATTAAGACCTGAAGATTCAAAATTCACGACGAACGTCGAAGCCGGCGACAACTGGGGGGCAGACGCCGAAAACCAGATTTTGAATCGTATCATTGGGATGAGCGAAAATCTCGCTCGCCGTTATTGGGGAGCTAAAGCCCAAGAGTCAAACGGCAGAGGCAAAGAGGCCCCAGAGATCGGGTCAACAAAGATACCTAACGAGGCTTTTCTAAAACCGTGCTTTGATCTCCAAAATTCGCAGATCAACCAAAATATACGAGATCAAATTAAGAAAATTCAGGACTCTAATGCGTTGCCCACTGGAAGTGAAGCAGCACCAAGTAGATCAGCTGCTGCGGCCAAATGACTTCGTTCAGCGACTTCGGTCGAGTTTAAGATGTTCAAACCACCTTTTTTTATTTCAGTGGGGGGTTTTACCCAGATCCAAAGCTAGGGGAGAGACGGGTCAGCTCACGCTCGCTTTAGGACAATGCTCAAAGTTGGATCGATCGCGTGTAAAAGCTTTTCAAATTGCTCAACTGATGGCTTTCGATTTCCCTGCTCGTATCTCGCGAAAGCGTTCGGAGAGCTAGATCCAAGGCGTTCGGATGCCTCCATTAGTTTCACGTTCTGCGCCACTCGGATGCTTCGCAGGATAAATGGAAGGAATACCGACAAGTCGTTTCCACTCACCAGAAACGTGTTGTCATCGGATGCCTCGCACATTGCTTCAAATCCGGCGTGATCAACTGCAATCTCCACGGCCTCCTTCGCCATACGGAGCGCGTTTGTACGTGACTTACCCTGGGTATAGATCGCAAGATCCTGGATCTCTACTGACCAGTGTTTCTCTTTTCCCTTCGGGGGATGAAGGCGCCCTTCAACTTTCATTTTCGCTCCTTTGGCGGATTCGCTTGAGTTGTGTTTCCAGGTCCCGCTTCTTCATGATTCAAGTATTACACCTAGTGGTGTAATGGTCAATGCGTCAGAAACTGGTCCCTCACTCTAGGTTTTCTAGAAGGTAACTCTGCTAAATTTTAGGGAAATATCTATTTCCGGTTAAAAAATTTAGCTGGTTTTAATGATTTTATTTAAATATCAGTCACTTACACTACTTAAAACCTAGGCAAGGGGACCAGTTTTAGCCATGCACACAGTTGGAGGTCACTTTCGTATTGCGTAGAGTCAAAAAAGGGGTTGACGTCGTGTCCCAGATATGGGACACTTCCTGAGTGAAACCAGCTCGATTTCACCAGAAAGCACGAATTGCGATTCAGGAATTTCCCGAGGACGTTCGCCGGGAGCTTGGCAAGGCGATTTTTGATCTCCAGAAGGGCGAAAAAATAGGAATGCCTCTTTCCCGTTCGATGCCGTCAGCTGGAACCGGCGTGGAGGAGCTTCGAATTAAGGATCGCAGCGGCGCCTTTCGCGTCTTTTACCTGGCAAGACTGGCCGATGAGGTTTTAATTTTCCATGCGTTCACGAAAAAGACACAAAAGACGAAAAAATCCGAAATAGTCCTCGGAAAAAAACGATTAAAGGAATTGCTCGATGAAAAAAAATAAGACGAATGTCGCATGTTCAGCGAAAGAGCTGGCGGAACTCCTGGGACTCTCTTCGGCTGATGGGCTTGAGATTGAGATCCGAAGCGACCTGAACGACAAAATTGTGGAAATCATTGAGCACAAAGGTCTAACCCATGCTCAGGTTGCAAAGCTCGCCCATACGTCGCGGACGCGTGTTACCGCCCTCGTCAACCGCAACACAGCGGACATATCGACAGATTTGATGCTTCGGATTCTCTCGGCTCTCGGCGTGCGGGCAAAAATTCGATTTGATCAGGCTGCGTAAAAACCCAATCTTAACCTCGTACCTAAGGTTGTCGTTGCTGCTGAGTCTGCTGCTGCTGTCTTTGTAAATATCCATCTGGCCAGTTTAAAAATTGGATATTCTTTTCGGATTCACAACGGTAGTTCCATAAAACAAAGTTTTCCGCATTAAGTCTAGCGGCCTGAATATCCATTCGATATTCAGGGTAAGACCAAACGCATTCTTGCTGAGGAATATTGGGATTTTGCTGCTGTTGTTGGCACTGCTGGTCCCCTCCGCATTTGTCAGGTACCCGTTGACCGCTGGCATCGTAAAAAACAGAGGAAGGGGACACCTGATCGTTTATTTTACAGATCTTGACTGCTTGAACACTCTCATCAAAGTTTTCAAAAATCTCCAAAGATCCGCTCCAGGAATCCCCGGTGTACTCAGAGCAGGATTTTCCGCCCCCTACATGCGGCGTACAGTTCGAAACTTCTGTACCATAGCATCGCATCGCTACTGCTTTCATACTCCTGCCCTTTGCCCACCCGCCCGTGCTCCATAAAATACACACCGTAAACACCAAACCCATGATTCCGTTTTTCATAAATCCTCCTGTCTCGTCAGAGACGAGAGGATGATTAATCCAATTAATGCCGCAATGCATCGATGTAATCATTCAATAGGCATCTTTCCGTAGCATTATTGCTACAACATTTGGTTTAACTATTCATATTTATTGACAAAGCTGTCGCTGATTTACACACTAACTCAGTGAAATCCAACCTCCGCCGATACCTGAAACAAGAATTTAACCGACGCAAGAAAAAGAACTCTCGCTACTCAATCCGCAGCTTTGCGCGTGATTTAAAAATCGACCCGACGGCACTCTCACGTATTCTGGCCGGCGCTCGTGCAATCGGCTCCAAAACAGCACAAAGGATTCTCTTGCATCTAAAGCTCGATCCCGCGACTCGCGAGACATTGCTCCACTCGCTCGTGGCCCCCGAAGATCATGCAGTACCGGTAGATGCAGACTATGTCGAGCTCACAGCCGATCAAATGGATCGCATGGACGAATGGATATACTCAGCAATTCTCGAGCTGGCGCGCTCCAAAAGTGTTCGCAAAGATTTGACAGGGATGGCGGACTACTTTGGAATCCCGATCGCACAGGCCGAAAAATACGTGAACGTCCTGCTCGATATTGGATTGCTGCGCCGAACGGAGAATGGTTTTCGCAAGCTGCATGATAAAGCCACGGCACCTAAGATCAACTCCGCCGCACTTAAAAGGATCTTTTCGGGCTACATCGATCGCGCCAAAGCCGCGCTCGAGAACCACCCCGATGACAGTCACGACATCAGCGGCATCACCCTACTGATCTCACGGGATAAGCTCGCTGAAGCCCCTAAGCGGATCAAGGAGTTCAGACGCAGCCTGGCCCACTTTATCGAGTCCGATGAGGGCGAGGACCTCTACCGCATCAATGTGCAGCTATTTGCACTCAAAGGGCCCATTAAGACACCTTTATAATGCGGTGCTTCTTGGATTTTTAGCAACCCAATCGCAAATTTGTTTCAAAATTTCTATTTTCATTTATAAACTCGGAGAACGGATCTAAGGAGCGTTGCGAGGCACCCACCCTTTGGTGTGCCCTAGGCTTGGATTCGGTTTTTACAACGGCGCTCACCTATTTAATCGTGTCAGGCACGAAAACAAGGTGAGAGTCTCTCTTTTCTGCCTTGCCTTTTTTTCCTGACAATTCAATTCGATTCAAACAAGGAGTTATCGCTCGTGGCAAATTCTAACGATTACGTGATTGCAGACATTAAACTGGCCGACTGGGGCCGCAGGGAAATCAAAATCGCTGAGACCGAAATGCCGGGCCTCATGGCGATTCGCGAAGAGTTCGCAGCCTCTAAGCCCCTCAAAGGCGCTCGCATCACCGGTTCCCTTCACATGACCATCCAAACTGCCGTGCTGATCGAAACCCTGCACGCACTCGGAGCCGAAGTCCGCTGGGCTTCGTGCAATATCTTTTCGACGCAAGATCACGCGGCCGCTGCGATCGCCGCTGCGGGCTTTCCAGTCTTCGCAGTCAAGGGCGAAACCCTTACCGAGTATTGGGATTACACCCACCGCATTTTTGATTGGCCAGATGGCAACCACGCGAACATGATTTTAGATGATGGCGGCGATGCCACGCTCTTGCTTCATCTCGGAACTCGGGCCGAAAAGGACCTCTCGGTTCTTGCTAAGCCGACTTCCGAAGAAGAAACCATCTTGTTTGCCTCGATCAAAAAGAAGCTCACCGTTCACCCGAATTGGTACTCCAAGCGCCTAGCCCAAATCAAAGGCGTGACCGAAGAAACCACCACCGGAGTGCACCGCTTGATTCAGATGCATGCTCGCGGAGATTTGAAGTTTCCAGCGATCAACGTCAATGACTCCGTCACCAAATCCAAGTTCGACAATCTCTATGGTTGCCGCGAATCTTTGGTCGATGGCATCAAGCGCGCCACCGATGTGATGATCGCCGGCAAAGTAGCGGTCGTGGCCGGTTACGGCGACGTCGGCAAGGGCTCTGCCCAAGCACTGCGCGCGCTTTCAGCTCAAGTCTGGATCACCGAAATTGACCCCATTTGCGCACTTCAAGCCGCGATGGAAGGCTATCGCGTTGTGACCATGGATTACGCCGCCAAACTGGCCGACATTTTTGTCACCACGACCGGCAATTTTCATGTCATCACGCATGACCACATGAAGGACATGAAGAACCAAGCCATCGTTTGCAATATTGGGCATTTTGACAATGAAATCGATGTCGCTTCGCTCGAAAAGTACAAGTGGGAAGAAATCAAACCTCAGGTTGATCACGTCATTTTCCCCGATGGAAAACGGATCATCCTGTTGGCCAAGGGGCGCTTGGTCAACCTGGGCTGCGGCACGGGTCATCCAAGCTACGTGATGTCTTCTTCATTTGCCAATCAGACGATTGCGCAGATCGAGCTTTTCACCCGCGCTGATAAATATCCGCTTGGCGTACATGTTCTACCCAAGCACTTAGACGAAAAGGTCGCCCGCTTGCAGCTAAAGAAGCTCAATGCGCAGCTGACGGTCCTCAGAGATGACCAGGCCAAGTACATTGGTGTGCCGAAAGAAGGCCCCTACAAGGCCGAGCATTACCGCTATTAATTGAAGTGTTTCGAAGGGAGGGGAGTTTCTCCTCCCTTCATTCATTCCAATGCCACTTCGAATTCTCTACCAAGATCCCCACCTAGTCGCAGTCGATAAGCCCTCGGGATTTCATGTTCATCCCCCTGAGGACCAAGCCATTCGAATTCGTCCGTCCATCAATTGCCTCCACATTTTGGGCCGCCAACTGGATCAGTATCTTTACCCCGTGCATCGAATCGATTGCGCAACCTCGGGAGTTCTCATTTTTGCCCTGGATCAAGAAACCGCCCGACAGCTCAGCCAAGGGTTTCAAAATCGTTTGATCAAAAAGACCTATTACTGCGTGGTTCGAGGGTGGATGCCCGACTCGCTCACCATTGATCGCCCTTTAAGCTCCGAAAATGACCCGGATACCTATATGCCGGCTTCAACCGCTTTTTTGCAAATTTCTCAACTTGAGCTGCCACTTGCGATCGGTCAACACCCCACCGTCCGATATTCATTGCTTCAAGCGCAACCAGCCAGTGGAAGATACCATCAAATTCGGCGGCATTTGGCGGGACACTCCCACCCGATTATCGGCGATGCTATCCGGGGCGATGGCATTCACAATCGACTCTTTCGTGACCAGCTTCAAATTCCTTCGCTTCTTCTCAAAAGCCAACGGCTTGAATTCACTCATCCCCGTACGGGCGAGCCGTTAAGAATTGAATCGCGATGGACCAAGAAATGGCATAAAATTTTCGATCTGTTCGGAGTTTGTCCGGTTAGAATGAGTGAGCCAGTTTAAGCCTCACCACTCGCCCCAACTCAAACGACAAAACGCCACCCAGTAAGCCACCTAAAACCCAGGCGAGGCCCAAAGTTAAAACCCGCTCTCCGCTGAGGCAAACAAACACTCCCGCAGAGAGCAAGGTCATTACACTGAGCTGCAAGACCCTTGAATTCCGAATGACTCTGATCTCTTCCGAGCGCAGTACGGCGCTTCCGATTAAACCACTCGCACCCAAAAACACCGAACCACAGCCGACCATGCAGCCCGCCTCACCAAAACGCATAAACAAAGCCATCAAACCCATGCCGGGAAATAAAGAAATACCAAATTGCGGACAGAACAAAAGAACAAGAGCTCCCACCAACAATTGAATCACTCCCAGCTTCGAAAAAACGCGCCATACCGAAGGATTGAGATCCGCTCGGACGGTTGCCAAAATCTGGTCGGTGCGTGCGGCAGGCGGAAGGGCTTCCGGGCTATTTAAAAATTCTGAATACATCGTATCGGGTTTCATTGGACTGACCTCAACTTTTTCACGGCTCTGCTAATGAGTTGGCGAACATTCACCGGAGACGTGCTGAGTTTTTCCGCGATTTTCTCAAAAGATAGATCTTCGGAATATCGGAGTTCAATGGCCTGCCTTTGGGTCACGGAAAGGACGGCCAAATCAGGAAGTATGTGTCCTTCTTCTTGCACTCTTTCTTGGGCATTCTCGATGGCGACGGGATCAGCGTCCTCTTGAGTTCGCTGTTTTTTTCGAACGGCATCAATCAGGGTGTTCCGACAAATCGTAAAGAGCCACGGTAAAAAGCCAAAAGCCGGATCATAACTCGCGCGCGACTGGTGAAGTTTGAGAAAGGTCGCTTGAAAAACATCGTCCGCCATGGCTTGATCTCTCAGTTTTTTAACCAAAAACCCGTAAACTTTACGCGAGTGGCGTTGGTAGAGTGCCGCAAAAGCCGCCTCATCGCCCTGCTGGTACGCCGTCATCAGGGCCTCGCTACTCGGGTCATTTACTGGGTTCATCGCATTCACTCTATCATACTGAGGAATACGCGCCCCCCCTCTTTTGTGACAATTCTCAAAAAAGACAATTATTATGCACTCTTAGGGGGCCAGACCGAACACAATGACGCAGGCCTCAACCAAAAGGTAGGGACTACCTTTTAAAGATGAGGTATTCGCAGGGGCTATGCTTTTTCGAATTCTGCTCGGGTTGGCACTGACGGTCTCAAGCGCTACGGTTAGCATCCCCTGTAGGGGTGATTCGCTAGAGCTTTTGGACCGAGCGGTGCGGACCGCACGCACCCACGTGATGGCATCTAGAACCGATAATCAGTATTGGAATTTTCCATCGTATTTGGGCACTCACTATATTTCGCAATATGTTTTGCTATCAAAATGGCTTTCGATTCCAAAATCACAACTCGATCCAGAAAGATTAAAGGACCTCGTTCTAAGAACCCAACTTGCTGACGGTTCTTGGTACGCGGTTTTGGACACCAACGTACACTCAGGTGACCTCAACGCCACCATTCTGAATTACTGGGCCCTCAAAGCGATGGGACTGGATCCCACTTCCACTCCTTTGGCGCATGCACGACAGTTTATTTTGAAACATGGCGGTCTCGAGAAATCCTCTCTTTTTATCAAAATCGTGTCGGCCCTTTTTGGAAACTACCCGTGGAACTCAATTCCTAAGATTCCTTATGCGTTATTTGTGGAGTCCTCGCCTCTCAATTATCATCAGTTCGCCCAATGGGTGGGGCCCCATCTCATGCCGATCGCCTATCTGCGTGAGTTACGAGTTTTTAAAACCTTGGGCCCCGATTATAAAATCGACGAACTTTGGGCGAACCGTGACAGCCTCCAAAAATTTCGAGGTAAGCCGCTCAGCCGAGATCAACCCTCGTTACTTTCTACCCATACTCTTCTGATTAAAAAGATCCTCGAGAAACAAAGGCCCGGTGGAAGCTGGGGTGGGTATACCAGCGCCACACTTTTCACCCGAGTGGCCCTAGCGGATTATGTACAGATCACTCGCCACCTTGTCCCAGAAATCACGACTGCGATAGATAAAGCCCACAACTTCATCGAAGGCATGTTCTTCGAATCAGGGGATCAAGCTTACCTGGGCGTCGTCGATGATGGGCGAATCTGGGATTCCGCATTAATCGGTATCGCAGCCTTGGATTCCGGCGAGCCGCTGGACCAGCTTAAAATAACCGCTGATTTTTTAGTTTCCAAACAGACCCCAGAAGGGGGGTTCCCTTTTGGCTTTGACTTCGAGTATGCGCCTGACACGGACGACACCGCCGAGATTTTACTTTTTCTTTCGCGCTTTGGAAACGAATATCAGGACCCGGTTTCGCGGGCCAAAGACTGGCTTTTTCGGATGCAAAATAATGATGGCGGCTGGGGTGCATTTGACCGCAATAATACGGGCAACTTTTTGCTCGCCACGTTGGCCAAGGATTTTCAAGATTCAGCCGACTTGTTTGACGAAAGCTCCCCTGACGTGACCGGACACATTTTGGAAGCATTAGGGACCTTGGGTGATTCAATTCATCATTCAGCCTCAGTCGTGCAGGCCGTCGCCTATTTACGAAACTCCCAAAACCCCGTGATGGGTACATGGACAGGCCGGTGGGGTGTCAACTACCTTTATGGAACGAGTGCGGCAGTCGTCGGGCTCATCAAGGTCGGAATTTCGCCTGAAGATCCTATGCTTGTTCACGCCCTTCAGTGGTTGATGTCCAAACAAAATCCTGACGGCGGATTTGGTGAAACCACACTTTCGGACATTGACGCCTCTCTGGCCGGAATCGGAGTCAGCACCGCGAGTCAAACAGCTTGGGTTCTCATTGCTCTTATTGAGAGCGGAAACATAAAATCGGCGGCTGCCACTCGAGCCGCCGATTATCTCGTGCGCGAGTGTTCGCCGCTGGGAGTTTGGAAGGATCAATCGGCGGTGGGCACGGGACATCCCAAAATCGTGTATATGAACTATCCTTCGTATCCTCATGCGTTTCCGCTAACGGCGCTGGCGCGGTATCAATACAGGATGCGAACGAAGTAATATGACGCAGGCCTCAACCAAAAGGTAGGGACTACCTTTTGGTTACCGCAGCATCCGGTCACGCGTCTCCGGCGAGAGTTCAGCCGCAGGCTTCAGAATAATCCCCTTACCCTGAAGACCGTTCATGCGCGCCGTGATCGGCGAGTCCAGGCGCAGATGCCTGCTGAAGGTTTTTTCTTCAACCACGGGCTGGTGTTTAAGCCATTCCCAATCGATAAAACCTGACTCCGACATATCACTCACAGTAAAGTAGCCCACGCGTAACGAAGTAATGTTCTGAAAAAAATGAGACCCCTGCGAGGGCGCCACCGAAATGTCTTTGAAGCCAGCCTCGACGATTGCTGTCGCGCCCGAAATCTGGTCCCAAGTAATGGGGATACCCAGCCAGGGATCCAGGGAACCCCAGCGCCCCAGACCGATCAATAAATAGGGCCTTTTTTCGCCTACGAGCTTAACATTGAACTGCGTGATTTCGGCTGCAACCTGACGCGATACGGAACGCTCAAAAGTCTCCGGATCAACGAGCACAATATCGTAAATATCAGGGATAGATCCGTTACCTAAGATCTGCATACTCTCGACGATCACCTCGCCGGCCTTAACACTCTCAACGTCGAGGGCCTCGCTCTCGCCACTCAAAACCATCGGACGCATCTGAAGAATCCCGAACTCCTTACAATCCTCGGTGTTGGGCGACATATTGACCGCGAATTCAATCTCAACCGGTCCGCCCATTCCTGAACTTCCAATCTCAAGAATCTGATTAATAATCTCAGGAAGCGGAAAAATATCATGTTTGAGAACGGGTGCCAGCGTAACGATCCGTTGTCCAGACCTGGAAAGTCCGTCGTAAACGATATCGTTAGCGGCCGAATAAGTCGAACCGGAATAAAAAAGCGGACCATCTTTCTCGGCTTCCAAAAGATCAAAGCGCTGGACGAGCTTGTCCTGCGCGGATTTAGTCGCATTCGGGATATCCGAAGAGACGTTCAGCGCAAAAAAATCCTGTTGCGCGTTCTGCATCGTTTCCCGGGCCGAGGAGAATTGAGGTAAATGCCGGGGATAACGCGGGCAAAAACGCACCGAATTGCCGCCATCTACCACCATTTGGCCCAGGCCCAGGGCAACCATCGCGATGCCGTCGGTGGGTTTTTGAGGGGGCGTGGGATAAAAATTGTGAGACTTGGCCACGCCCGAGAAATCAGGATAGTAGCGACACCCATGGGGCGTGCCAACGATCCGCTGGATCACCACCGCCATTTTTTCTTCCTCGGGACGATACTCGGTGGCGCGCATATAATCCTTAGCGCGCAAGAAAAAAATCGAGGCATAGACCCGCTTAATGCTGTCGAGCAATTCCTGAAGCCGAACTTGAGGATCACCGTCATTGTTCGGAAGCATATAGGTCTGATAAACACCGGCGAACGGCTGATATTGTGAGTCTTCGAGCAGACTTGAGGATCGAACCGCGAGTGGCTCCGTCACAAGCTCGAGAAACTCCCCCAGGCGCGCAATCACGTCGCGCGGAAACAGTGGGGCATTCAAAAATCGTCGAATAATTTCATCGTCGTCAGTTGCCGAGAGCGCGAAATTAACGAGCTGATTAGCCTCCATGAACTGATCGAACGCGTCCGTCGCCACGACTACGGCAGAAGGAACGAGAATCTCGACGCCCTTAAACCGCGAACGCATATCGTGACGTGCACAGAGATTTTTAACGAATCCCAAGCCACGAGCCTTGCCACCGAGCGATCCACCGCCAATACGGGCAAACGAGCTACGCCGGTCGAAGGTCGCTCTATCGAATTCCGTGATGATCCCTCGTGTGCGCATCGCGCGGTACTCCCGCAGCGCCGCCACCAGAAATTCTCTCAGGCCCTCGGCGTCATCGAAGTCACCCGCCTTGCGCGGGCGCAACCGGTGCGCCAAGCTGAACTCGGCACGCGCCTTGAGCCAATTTGAGAAGTGGTTACGCTCAGCGTGAAATACAATGCTCTCGACGGGTACGATCTTGAGCATATCCTCGAGAGCTTTGAGATTTTCGGCGCGGCCGACGGTCACTCCGTCCGATGTACGGAAGACGAAATCACCAAAACCAAAATTATTGATGATGAAATCTCTCAGATCGTGCAAAAGCCTGGGCGAACCCTTATATAAAAATGAGGTATTAGCCTCGTGCGCCAGGGTGGCATTCTCCTCGTGGCTCGACTGCAAGAGCGCGGGAATATCGGCATGGATCGCGCGAACATTCTTGATAAACTCCAGGCCTGCATGCGGATCTTTGACACCCCCGTGCTTGAAATTCATGTCTGAAATAATACCCAGGATGTAGGCCGAATATTTTTCGTAATAAGCCCAGGCTTCTTCGTAGTTCCCACACACCAGGATTTTCGGACGCGTGCGCATCCGTAGGAACTTCAAAGTAAGATTAGCCCCTTCTGAAATCAAGCGCTGCGTTTGATTGATCACCTCGGTATAGATGATCGGCAGATAGGAAGAGGAAAACTTCACGTTGTCCTCGATCAGGATAATAGCCTGCAAACCCGCCGTGCGCGTGTCATTCTCGACATTGAGGCGATCCTCGATCGATTTGATAATCGCCACAATCAATCGGTAATCGCCCATCCAGATAAAAATGCGCTCAAAGATGGACAGATCGTAATTGTACTTAAGATTCCTCCGCTCATTGTTGTCGAACACCAACAACACAATCGGAATCTCAAAGCCCGCCTCCCGAATCATCTGCGCCAAACGCACGACGTGCACATCCTTAATGTGCGGTGTCATGATAATCAGATCATAGCGGGTCCGGCTGAGTGCCTCCAAGGCCTCGCTAGCGCTGGCAGCGTGACTGACCTCGGGAGTATCAATCAGGTTAAGCCCTTGATATTCGCGACGCACCAGCTCGTGCAGCCGGCCCTCTTCCTCGACCAGGTACGAGTCATAAAGACTTGAAACCCAAAGCACAGTGCTCACCCGGTGAGGGATCAGATTCTGGAAGCTCTCGAGCTGTTTGTCCTGAAGGTATTCAAATTTTTTCATGAGGGCCCATTACATGACCAATAAACGTACGACTAGGTTAGTACAGTTCTTCTAATATTTCTGTAATATAGCATGGAAAAATACAGCCAAGGGAGCAAATCCTATGTTAAGAAAATAAGCCTAAACGCAATCGCTTCACAACCTATTTGTGATCTTCAATAAGAGGGAGCTATGCCTACAACATCTTCCGAGTATCTTAGCAAGATAGTAGCAGAAGTAAAAAAGAAGAACCCTTCGGAGCCTGAATTTCATCAGGCCATCGAGGAATTCACCGAATCCCTCCAGGTTGTGTTCGATCGACATCCCGAATATCGCTCCGCCAAAATCATGGAACGCATGGTGGAAGCCGAGCGCATCATCTTGTTCCGAGTCCCTTGGATGGACGATCAAGGCGAAGTACAAATCAACCGCGGCTTTCGCATCCAGATGAATAGTGCCATCGGTCCCTACAAAGGGGGTCTGCGCTTTCACCCTTCGGTCACTCTCGGCATTCTCAAATTTTTAGC
This sequence comes from Bdellovibrionota bacterium FG-1, assembly GCA_051382295.1. Classification (GTDB taxonomy): domain Bacteria; phylum Bdellovibrionota; class UBA1018; order UBA1018; family UBA1018; genus JBBCAW01. Next base: position 21,874 of record JBBCAW010000122.1, read on the forward strand.
ATTTGAACAGGTTTTTAAGAATAGCCTCACCACGTTGCCCATGGGCGGCGGTAAAGGCGGATCGGACTTCAATCCTAAAGGCAAGAGCGACAACGAAGTGATGCGCTTCTGTCAGAGTTTTATGAACGAACTCTATCGGTTCATCGGCCCTGACACCGACGTGCCAGCCGGCGACATCGGGGTAGGCGGTCGCGAGATCGGCTATCTGTTTGGTCAATATAAACGCTTGAAGAACGAATTCACAGGCGTGCTTACCGGAAAAGGCCTCAACTGGGGTGGTTCCCTGGTCCGTCCTGAAGCGACAGGGTTTGGAGTGGTGTACTTCGCACAGGAAATGCTCAAAAACAAAGGCAAGTCCATCGAGGGCATGACGGTCGCGATCTCCGGCTTCGGCAATGTCGCCTGGGGTGCTGCGCGCAAAGCCGCGCAACTGGGCGGAAAGGTCGTGACTATCTCGGGGCCAGACGGCTTCATTTATGACAAGGACGGCCTTAAGGACGATAAAATCGAGTACATGCTTAAACTTCGTGCGAGCAATCGCGACATCGTTGAACCTTACGCAAAAGAGTTCAAGGTTCCTTTCTATGCGGGCAAGCGCCCGTGGGGCGTGAAGGTAGACGTAGCGCTGCCCTGTGCTACCCAGAACGAACTGGACGAAGGTGATGCACGCGAACTCGTCAAGAACGGCTGTTTTTGCGTGACCGAAGGTGCGAACATGCCCACGACGATCGCCGGTTACAAGGTCTTCCGCGACGCCGAGATTCTCTTTGCACCGGGCAAGGCCTCAAACGCGGGGGGTGTTGCAACCTCCGGCCTTGAGATGTCCCAAAACAGCATGCGCATGTCTTGGGGATCCGAAGAAGTTGATGGCAGACTTCATGAGATCATGAAGCGAATTCATGATAACTGCATGGAAACTGCAAAACGCTTCGGCACGCCCGGAAATTACGTCAACGGCGCCAACATCGCAGGCTTCCTAAAGGTTGCTGACGCAATGATGGATCAGGGGTTGGTCTGATTAAAACCGCTTTCGAAAATCAGGATAATCGTACGGAAGTTTGCCAATCCGCGCCTTGAAATGCTTTTCTGCTATTAAGAGCATCAAGTCGACGTGGCAAAACTCCGATCGATCACACTGACAGATCAGGAAAACGTTTTGACCATCAGAAGCGCTAGCCAAGCGTGCCAGGTGCGTCATACCCTCTTTGCTTAAGGCAAAGTCTTGTTCATATCCGGCTAACTGAAAGGCCTGATTTTGATGACCAGAGTGTTTCTTAAACTCGCGGTAACGCCCAAACAGTGCGGCATCAGGCGAAAGGCTATTCGCATATTCGTCGATTAGGATTTTAGGCAAAAAGCGGGGATAAAGTCGCATGGCAACGACCAGGTACCCGTGGGACTTCGATACCTTTTCAGTTTTTACCTCGGCAATCGATGCACGGTCGAGCAATTGATCAATCCTCCATTTGAAATGTCCTTGGCGAACCCGCATTTCTGGGGTGAGATGCCCGTATCATGACATCACCTGAAAAAACCAGCTCCGGCATCATTTCGAAATCGGACTATCGCCGCGCCACCTGGAAAAACGGTCTGGGCTATACCGATGAGATTGCTATTTTCCCCGAAGGATCAGACCTCCGGCGCGGCGACTTTCTGTGGCGCCTCAGTTCGGCGCGAATCGAAAATTCCTCGGCTTTTTCGACTTTTCCGGCGCATGACCGCACCCTCGTGATTCTCAAAGGCGCGGGCGTTCGCCTCATCCATACCTTTGATGGAGAGGGCGAAGAAGACCAAGTCGACGTACCGCTGCTTTCACCCTATGAATTTCCGGGTGACGTCCCTAGCCGTTGCGAACTGATCTCAGGCCCAATTACCGACCTGAGTATTTTTATCCGCAAGGCTGAAGTCGAAGCCACTACTGAAGTGATTGAAGTGGAAGTCGGTGAAACCCATGATTGGGTGCCTTGCGTGCGCTGGAACTTTGCCTTTGCGGCCAAAGGAAACTTTGAAGTGGTGACGACCCCAAACCACCCCGCTCGCCCCCTCCCAGAGGGCGATACCTTTCGAATAGACCTGCACGCACCACTCCCAGAAAATCAACCCATCCGCATTCAGGCCTCCCAAACGGTAGGCAAGCTAGTGATTATTGGGTTGTCGTAAACTGGAATTATCCAACAGCGGTTTAAATAAATACTCGAGCCCATTGACCTTAATTTCATAGACAATCGCCAGCATCGTTCCCAACTCTCCGTCCGGAAAACCCTGGTTCGAAAACCAAACGACGTAAGGTTCAGGGAGTTCGACGAGCAGCCGGTCCTTGTACTTGCCAAAAGGCATACGGGTTTGAATAAGTTTCAGCAAAAATTCTTGATTGCTCAATAAATTCAAGGACATTTGCTCTTTTTAACCTTTTTTTTTCGAATTTTGACTTTTTCTTCCGGGGCTGGGGCTGCTGCCTCCAACTCAATTCCAAAAAGTGCTGATAAATCACCAGATTGAATAGCCTTCTTGGGTCGAGCAGCACGGGTAGATACCGATGCAGCACTCGCGGCAGTGATTAAATCGGCATGATCTACATTTCGAAGTTCAAAAAAAAGCTCGGGCTTTTCATCTAAACGAGCCCCCACGCCGTAGAGAACGGCCGCGACATGCTTACACATCATCGCACCATCGGGACACGAACAATCCAAGTCGATTTGCTCGGGGGCAGGAAAAAGGCCCCTTTGCGGGCAAGTAATGACTTCCATGACCCCCTGGGAAAGCTTGCCCTGTAGCAACTCGACCAGCGAATCAATCTTGCCCGAACAGTGATCAATCACGGCCTTCCATCGCTTTTTTTCCAAGGCACGAATAGAGATTTTTACCGTGTAAATGGAAGACCCGCTCACCATGGCTAGGACTTCACCTTTTCCAACTTGCAGGTCAATCACCGAACCGTTTCTCACATAGGTCCGGCCCCGTGGGAGGCGATTAGAGAAATCACTGTAGGCCTCCAGATTATTGCACCACGCCTTGCCCCAAAAAGTCCGCGCAATCGCGCGCCCTTCGATGTGAACTGGGTTACAGGCCTTTCCCTTCTTACGAAGACCGGCGACCTTTTTTTCAGCTTGTTTGCGCCGCTCGGCTACCGAAACATAAGGTGCCCAACCGCCATAATATCCGCCTCTAGCCATGCCCCATTCCCCTTCCTTCCCCGATTTTCGGCCTAAGACTCGGTCTCCGCACTGCGGATGTCAAGTGCAACGAGCTTGAGTAGCTCGCTGTTTGAAAGTTCGGTAAGCACGGCCTCCCCGCCCCCCTCTAAAATTTCTTGCGAAAGACTTTGCTTCGAAGCAATGAGGAGTTCGATCTTTTCTTCGATCGTGCCGCGGCAAACAAATTTATGCACCAAAACGTTCTTTTTTTGACCAATTCGGTAAGCGCGATCAGTCGCCTGGTTTTCGACTGCCGGATTCCACCAACGATCAAAATGAATGACATGGCTGGCGGCTGTGAGATTCAGGCCCGTACCCCCGGCCTTAAGCGAAAGAACAAAAAATGGGGGCCCCAATTTTTCTTGAAAAGAATCCACGAGTTCCTTGCGCTTCTTGACCGCCGTCTCGCCGTGCAAAACCAGCCCGGAACGCCCAAAGACTTGCGCAAGAAACTGCGAAAGCGGGTCCGTCATTTCCCGGAATTGGGTGAAAATGAGGACTTTTTCTTGTTTGGCGGCGATTTCCTCACAAATTTCGCGCAACCGCGTAAATTTTCCGCTTCCTTCGGGTAGGTACCGTCCGTCCGAAAGCCACTGCGACGGATGGTTGCAGATCTGCTTGAAACGCATCAGATAGGACAGCACGATACCTCGGCGCTGAATGCCATCCAGAGTCTCAATCTTCTTGGCCAACTCTTCCACTGATTGTTGATAGAGTGCCGCCTGAGTTTTAGTCAGGCCACAATAGGCGGAGACCTCAGTTTTTTCAGGAAGATCCGCGATGATGCGCTTGTCGGTCTTCAGTCTTCGGAGCAAATAGGGCCGCACGAGCTGGCGTAAAGAAGCATAACCGTGTTGCGCGGTCTGGTCTGCACCCTTGAGGTAACGCTCGAACTCTTTGGCGGACCCCAAAAGCCCCGGGCACAAAAAGTCATAGAGCGACCAAAGATCTGAAAGTCGATTTTCAACCGGTGTCCCTGTGAGGGCAATGCGGTGGCGCGCCTTCAGCGCCTTCACTGCGCGGGTTTGTTTGGATCCGGCATTTTTGATCGCCTGTGCCTCATCAATCACAACGAGATCCCAGATGGTTTCAGTCAGCCAGGGCAGTCGCCCGAGATAGCCATAGGTCGTAATCACAAGGTCGGCGCCCTGGGCATTTTCGACCGCCAGATTCGACGAAGGATGGGCGATCCGATAATGCAGACTCGGCGCGAAGCGATCCAGCTCGGCTTTCCAGTTTCCAATCAGAGAGGCCGGAACTACCAAAATGGATTTCTTTCCTTCTCGTTTCAAGAGCAAAAGAAGCGAAATCACTTGGATGGTTTTACCCAGACCCATATCATCGGCCAAGCATCCACCCAGTCCCAAACGATTGAGAAACCAAAGCCACTGCAAGCCTACTTGTTGGTAGGGCCGAAGTATCGTTTTTAACGCGTCTCCCAGTTCGATTTGCTCTTTGAGTTTTCCACCTGGCTCGCGAAGCTGCTCCAATTGTTGCGCCAGGGCCGAGCCCGCAATCACTTGAGACCACTGCGAAACCGCAGCAAGCTGAGCTTCTTCTTCAGAATTCCGGCCAATGCCCGCGCCTGAAAGGAGACGCATGCCTTCGATAAAGGAAAGACCGCCCCCACCCGCTGCGCGTTCGACCTTCTTCCAATGAGCCAGTACTTCTTTGAGTTTCTCCCGATCGATCTCCACCCACTTGCCGCGTATGAGCGCGAGCCCACTCGTGCCGGCCAGGAGATCACTGAGTTCTTTGCGCGTGAGGCTCTCTCCTTCGAGCGTGACTTCGACAGAAAAATCCAAGAGCGCGCCCGCGCCTACGAATGAATCCGTTTTTCCGCCTACGGTGACCGATACCTGTGGCCGAGGAGGATGGCGCGTTTTCCACCAATCCGGAACCCGAACCACCACTCCCGAAGATTCAAAAACGGGGATATCCCTCAGAAACCGAAACGCTTCTTCGGGGGTCCACGCAAGTGGATGGAAAATTTCGCTCGTTTCCACGAGATCTTTAAGAAAAGGGCTCGCGGCTGAAGCTTTTTGGACTGGTAAAAGTAACTTTAAAAGCAGCGCTTTGTTTTTCTCCCCGGCGTACTCCTGAAGCGCGCGGCCCAGGGGCAAGTGCTGCGCCTTGCCTTGTGAAGAAAGTTTGTGGCTATAGGTCGCTAAAAAAGCAAAGGGGGCGGATTCATCGGATTTATTCTCGGCGAGATGAAAACAAACTTTCCCAACCCCGCTCCACGCCGCCCCCCGACTCTCAAAAAAAGACTGAACGGTTCCGTTACTTTCTTTGAGTGCCTGTCGAAAGGATTGGTCGAGCTGCTGCCAAAGATCGGCCAGAACCTCGACGCTGAGGTACTCTGCCCCCAACATCGGCGGCGCATCTGGCACCCGTTTTTCAAGCTCCTCACGTGGTGGTGGGCAAGAGGCTACTTCATCGGCTTTGGATTCGGACAGCCCAGGCAAAGCACAAAGCTGCGAAAAATAGAGGCGGGCAAAGTCCCGCCAATAACTGAGGCTCGGCGAAAGATCAGCGGCCATTTCTGAAAGGCCAAGGTAAAAAAGCCCTTGGGATCCTCCCTGTACAAAAGCCTTGCGAATCTGCGCCGGAATAGCGACTGACTCTTGTCCTTCGGGGATGTAAAGAGCGCCATGAGGCGAAAGGGCGATCATATCCAAAAAAATTTCGTTGTTTCGGTCCATTCGGATGAAATTACTGATAACATAACCTTTTGATGACGACTAGATTGGAAAACCGTCGGTGACATCCACATTCTGCGATTCCTTCAATCTGGGTCTGTGCCGCTCCTGTGAATGGATCGAGCAGGACTATCCCAGTCAACTCCTGAGGAAAACTGAAATTCTCAAGAAAACGTTGAGCTTTTTTCCGTCTTTTGAGGTGGAGCCGTCCGTCGAGTGTCCGCCCACGGGCTTTCGAAACCGCGCAAAGATGTCAGTGACGGGAACGATTGAACATCCAATCATCGGCCTACTCGGTGAAGAGAACTTGGATGCTGGCCGTGAATTGCTCTCTTGCCCGATCCACCATCCACGCATCAATGAGCTTTTGGCACTTTTGCCCGAGTGGATCCATAAAGCGGGCCTGGAGCCCTATCGCATCCGCGAACGCCAGGGAGAACTCAAGGGACTGATCGCGTTTTACTCGCCCGACAACGAGCAAATGTACCTGCGATTTATTCTGCGCTCCCATGCACTCGTAGCGCGGCTCAAAAAACTTTTACCCGAACTGCAGCACCTATTTCCAAGACTCGTTTGTGTTTCAGCCAATATTCAGCCAGTACCCCACGCGGTTCTTGAAGGTCCTGAAGAAATACTATTCACTGAAAAAAAACACCTCGACCTCAGGCTGGGCCCGGTCACTTTACGGCTTGCGCCACAAGCCTTTGTGCAAACCAACCTACGAGTCGCGACCGCACTCTACCAGACAGCGGCTGAGTGGATTGCGGCCGCACATCCGGCTCGTATGCTCGAGCTGTTTTGCGGACAGGGGGCTTTCAGTTTTTTTGCGGCCGCAGCAGTGCCACGAATCCTGGGAATAGAAATCAATACCGATGCCGTCATAGCCGCCACTCAGACCGCGCAGGAATTGGGTTTCACCCACCTCCAGTTTAAAAAAGCCGACGCCACCCAGGCCGACACCGAACTTCAAGAATTTAGCCCGGACCTAGTTCTGGTCAATCCCCCGCGCAAGGGCTTAGGCCAGAAGGGAATTCGCCTGCTTCAGAAAAACCTGCCCCAACACCTCATCTATTCCAGCTGCGACGTCGAAACATTGGGCGAAGATCTGGCCGAGTTGAGGCCCCATTATCCTCAAATAAGGCGCGCTCAGATCTTTGACATGTTTCCTCATACGCGGCATTTTGAGACACTGATTTGGGTGGAGCGAGGGGCTGATTGGGCCGAAGGCTAACCCCGATATGGCACACGTCATTCCCCTTTTTAAAGCGCTTCCCAGTTTAGCTTTGGCGATCCCTCGCATTGAATTACTTTCCCACACCACCCCATTGGAGCCGATGAATGAGCTGCAGGCGAAGCTTCTTGCCGAGCCTCACAACACCTCTTGTTCGGGCCCACTCCTTTGGGTAAAACGCGACGATACCCCAGATTCACGATGGGGTGGCAATAAGGCCCGCAAGCTTGAATTTTTATTAGCCGATGCGCGCCATCATGGCGCGACGACCCTAGTGACCTCGGGCATGTACGGCTCGAACCATGCGCTTGCGACGGCCCTCATCGCTCAACAGTTTGGCATGAAGACTATCCTGACCTTAGGGCCACAACCGATCACTGAAGACGTAAAGAAAACGTTACTTGCGATGCGGGCACTCGGTGCGGAGTTAAGATACTCTGCGACGCAGGCGGGGCTCGGTGTGGACATCGCCAAGACTTGGGTGGAAAGCAAGCTCGGCAAAAATCAGTATTTCATCCCCCCAGGAGGCTCGACGGCGATTGGCGGGCTAGGTTATGCAAACGCCTTCTTGGAGTTGCAAGAACAGTTCAAGGGGCAGAATTTTCCGGAACGGATTGTGCTGCCGATCGGAAGTGGGGGCACTACGGCTGGATTACTGGCCGGCATTTGTCTTGCCGGGATGTGGGGCAAGGTACGAGTTGAGGGCGTTGGCGTAACATCCTCCCTGCTGAAGAGCGAGCGCGACGTGCGTAGAGACGCTCAGGCTGCCTACGATTGGATCAAGTCACGCGTCAGTCCCGAAGACCGTGCGCGACTGCCTCAGTGCGATTTCAGAAAAAATAAGAACGCCTTTCGATATGTACCAGGCTATTTTGAGCCGGGTTACGGCGCAGCCAAGCCGGAAGTCCACCAAAACATTGAATTCGTAAAAGCAACCCAAGGCCTACAACTTGAGCCGACTTATTCAGGGAAGGCCATGACTTACCTTCTGGATAGCGTTCGAGACTCGCTCAAAGCGAGCCACTGCCCTGCTAAAACTGTATTTATTCAGACCTATCGCCCCTACGATCTTGATCGGATTATTGCTTCCTACCCTTGGAGTGACTCAGAAAGACCATGGAAGGATCTTCCACCGAAGTTCTGGCCGATTTTTGAAATCCGCGAAGAACTCCAGCTGCGCGCAACCGGATGTCCTTGATTCAACTTCTACCCCCGGGACAGTGGCCCATGACCAGCCACTGAGGATGACTGCTTATTTTGCTGATCCCGTTGACTTTAGGTAAGCGCCGGCGCCAATACGCGCCGCTTCGACTTTACCTTTGCATTCAGGCGACGAGATGGTCACAAAGCACTCACTGGCGGAAAAATTAGTGGCAGGTGACGCCGCTGAAACGAGAGGCCAGGGCAAAACAGTTCTGTTGGACTTCAGCTTGCGAGAGCGCGCGGTTATAGACGCGCACGGTTGCAATTGAACTCCCCGCGGAGAGTCCGGCAGCGCTTCCGCCTACAGCCAATGAAGTGGTACTCAGCGCAGCGTTTGATACGGTGTTGCTTGTTGTTTGGGTAATACCATCCCCGTAAATATAATGGGTGGTTCCTGATCTTACCGAAACGAGCTGATGCCAAGCGCCATCCGCTAATGAAACGTAAACCCCATACGGGGGCACGCCCTCCTCGACCCCGCCACCCCAAGAGCCTGCCGTGGTACTGCTTCGACCCATCCAGAATCCTGATATATAGTTTTTATCAATAAGTCGTTCGTAGCCACCTATTGTACTATTGCTCTTAAACCAGACTTCAACGGTAAAATCATTGAAGGCCGTCGCCAGTGATGTCAAAACATTTTGCGTGCCGACGTTGAAGTCCAGCCTATAAGGATCAGTTGAAATTCCACTGCCGTTCCAACCTCGGCTGCCGCTGCAGGTTGAAAAGTTTACAAGTGTACCGTTAAGAAGGTTGGCGGATAGGTCAGACCACGTGGTGTTGGAGGTACACCCCGTCCCAGCGGTGTAATGGGTGAGTCCTCCGTTTGAATTGGCGGCATCGAGATTGAGGACGAGGCCGTTCGTCGCGATATCCGGCACGGTGGTCGCGCGGTAGCGGTTGGCCTCTGCATTGAAGTCGCTTTGGATATTTGTCGCGGCTCCGACAGTGGTGCCGCCGCTTGCGCCAAACACCTTCAAGGCGGCAAGCGCGCCGCTCCACCAGCTCGCACCCCCGGAGGTGGCGCCGACGGTGAGTGAGGTCGCGGGCGTACCGTAGGTTGTTCCGGGGGTAATGGAGCATTCTTGCTGACCGTTCACATACATGGAGAGATTGGCGCCGTCCCAGAGGCCGGAGAGCATACTCCAAGCGTTATCGGTGAAGATCGTCTTTGAGAGGCATTTCCAGAAGGCGCTGGAAGTAAAAATTTCGGAAATTTGCTGCGCGGATAGCGGATAGCGGAAGACCGCGACTTCGTCGATGAGGCCGTTGAAGTAATACAACGGCGTACTATCCGCAGACGCTCCAAGGCGGTTGAGCCCATAAGCGGCATCGCTTGATACGGCTACTGAGACTTCTGGCGTCGTATTGCCATCGACATAGGCATTGGTACCCGTACTGTCCCCTACCGTTGCGACATAATGCCAGCTGCCATCAACATAAGTGTGCGTTCCGATCGCACAATTTGGATTGCAGACACGGAGGTGACCCGAGGGATCAAGGTGAATGGGATGAATAGTGCCACCACCCCCATACGCAGGATCCCAAGCAGAGTAAATCATTTGGTAAGTTCCGCCATTCGTAGTTGAAGTCTTGAACCAGGCTGAAACAGTGAATGAATTGGTGACGTATCCACCCGACGAAATATCGACGTAGCCAGTAGTGCCATTAAAAGTGACTGCAGTGTCATTGTCATTGGCGATATTACCGGCAGCTCCGAGAGTCACTCCACCCGTATAAGTACCGTTTATTGCGTTGGTCGAAAGATCGTACGCGGTAAGTCCGCTTTTTTCTCCTAAGCGCCAGTAACCATAAGGTTGCCAGGAGAGAATATTATTGGGATAGAACTTGCCAAGGCCTGCGTCGTGGTGGGCTGCGATTTGGCCGGAGGAGAGGGCGTAGTTGTAAACGGCCCCCTCATCCATTGATCCAATAAAACTTACATTAAATAAATCATGATTGGACCAATATAACCCATACGCAGCGTTGTAATATAAAGTAGCTGCCGATAGTGGGGTCGTTACTGAGGATGCAAGCGCGCCGTCAATATAAATTTTCTGAGTAGATAGTGTTCCATCCCGAATTGCCACGACATGATGCCAGACTCCAGTGCTCAAAGCGGCAGTCGTGGATGTTGAATTGTAAAACGGTGTAGTGACACCACAGCTTTGCATTCTAAGCTGTCCATTGGTTTGAAGGTAGACAGCGTTTTGGCACCATCCGGTGTTCCCATAATACCAGAGAAACTGGATGCTGGATGGATTTGCGGCAAATTTCATCCAGAACTCCGCAGAAAAGTTCGAAGTCAAGTAGTTTCCTATTGGAGACTTGTAAACGCTTTGATTGGCGGCCGTGAATTGAATCGCACTGTCGCTGTCTCCCGTAAGGGTCTGTGCCGCGCCAAGAGTAGGCGCGTTGTGATAGGCTAAAGTATTGCTCCCTATTTGATCTACTGCATTAGCAGCTCCGCCCGCCTCGCCCAGTCTCCAATAACCCACCGGCGCATCCGCAAGAATAACATCTCTGTAAGTTTTCCGGCCGATCTGCAGCTCCACTCTCCCGTTCACGTTATCCGATTGCTTGAACATGAAACCTGTGCCCGTGCTGGTATCCGCACCATTGGTGAGAATCACCGAGCCATTGGAAGAGGCGTTGATACTGGCCGGTGCCACCCAGGTATTGACCATGAACTTGGTCGCGCCACTGAGTGGATCACTTGAGAACTGCATCTTGTCGTTCGTACCGTCAAAACTCAATTTATACGGCGTGGCCAGTGCGCCCGTTCCACCCCATGGTGAGGCGGTGGTCATTTGTGAACTCAGTGTGCCGTTGATTCCGCCAATGAGGCCAAGCCACGCGTCCGTATTGTTGTTCAGTCCTCCGACTGGCGCTTTGGGTACGTTCGGTTTGTTTGCGACGCCGGTGTCCCAGGCGTAGGCCGCATCAAGAACGGTTGAGAGCGTAGCGAGATTTGCGGAGTTGTAGTTCTCGCGCACGGTCACGTAAAATGATTGGCTCGTGGTGCTATTTGTTCCGTAACCATCATCGGCGGTGAGCGTAAATTTGTAAGTGCCAAGTTGCGTCCGGGTCGGCCACCAGGTGAGCACGCCAGTGGAGGTACTCAATGTTGCCGTGCCGGTCTTGATATAGGCTGGCGATCCGGTTGTAATGAGTGAAGGCAGGGATGTACACGCCGTGCCGCTTCCCGCGTAGTTGATATCCGAAGCGTTCATCCCAGGTGTTTGATACGTGCAAGAGAGAGTAACCGTCTGACCGCCATCCACATCACTAAACGTCG
>JBBCAW010000123.1:0-30706 GCA_051382295.1 Bdellovibrionota bacterium FG-1
CCTATATAGGCATTGAGCGCAAGATTCTCAACCGCATGAAAACGATGGCAAATGACGGGTTGGTCAATTTGGTCGAAACCAATGAACGGATGTTTGCCGAGGGAGTCGCCGCTGGCTCAGATTCCATTACGGGCTTTGTGTCTGCCGGTGCGGCAGCAGCGGGCGGGCCTGATAAAACCTCGACGACCACCGCGAATATCAAGAAGGTGGCCGGATGGTAAACCCAAACATAAAACCCTCGGTTGCGCTTTTAAAAGAGGTTAAGCTCTTTGCACCTTTTTCGGATGCCGAACTCGGACAGATGCTTGCAGCTGGAAATAGTGCAATTTCTGAAGCCCACGCGAACATTATCATCGAAGGTGAAATGACCTGGGGACTTTACGTCATTCTCGAAGGAGTCGTCGGAATTCTAAAGACAAATAAACTGACCGGCGAAGCCTATGACGTCGGCCAGCTTCGCCAAGGCAGTTTTTTTGGCGAAATGTCCCTTGTCGACGAAAATACTCGCTCAGCAACAGTTAAAGCCCTTACGGACTGTCATCTTTTTTACATTTCCAAAGAAAATTTTGAGCAGTTTTTAGCTCAGTCCTCTGACCGGAAACTGAGATTTTATGAAAGCTGTGTAAAAAATCTGGTCTCCCGATTGCGAGAACTGGATGACAACTACGTCATCAGCCAATACCAATTATGGAAAACAGCCTTAAAGAAGGAGGCAGCGTAACTTATGAACTTTTCGTCACTGTTTGGCTTGATCTCAGGGATGGCCGTACTCTACGCTGCGCTTCACGCGACCACCGACAACATGAAGTTTTTTATGGATCTTCACGGTATTTTGATCGTTTTCGGAGGCACCGCAGCAGCCGCCAGCCTCAGCTTTCCTATTGCCCACGTAATAGGCCTGATGAAGGTCTTTTTGCTTCGAGTGCTTGGGCGGCACCATGTCGATTATCATGGAACGATTGGTCAGCTGCTAGAACTCAATAAGAAGGCATCTTTAGGCACCTCGGCCCTGAATGAATCGCTCGGAAGCCTGAGAAATGAATTTCTCAAAGAGGCCGTCGCATTGGTAGCGGCGGGGATCCTTACTGAAATCGAAATTCGACATACCTTGGAGCAAAGAATCAAAACCGTTGAAATGCGACTCATGCAAGAGGCCAATATGTTTCGCGCAATCGGGCGGTTCCCCCCCGCCTTTGGACTCCTCGCCACCACCCTCGGTATGATTGGGCTCCTTCAAAAGATCGGACAACCCGACAGCCAAAAACTCATTGGTCCCGCCATGTCCGTGGGGTTGATCGGAACCCTTTATGGAATCGCTTTGGCTAATTTGGTTTTTATTCCCATTGCCGAAAACTTAACTGAACGCACCAACGAGGAAATCGCGCTTCGGCGCATGATTGTCGAGGGCGCCATCATGCTTAAACAGCAAGTGAACCCAATCTCCATGCGAGAGAGTTTGAACTCCTTTCTTTTACCGAAGGATCGTGTAGTTCGAAGGGCGGCTGCCTAAGGCTAACCTATGCCAGTAAAAAAGTTTCTCAAAGCAGCCAAAGATATAGAAGCCTCATCAAAAGAGGCGCCTAAGGCCCCTGCCTCCCACGATGAAAGCAATTGGTTGGTTTCGTATGCCGACATGATGACCCTGTTGTGCGGATTTTTCATTATGCTCTTTAGCATGGCCAAAATGGACGAACCTCAATATGAGAAGGTCAAAGAGGCCATGGTGAACCAATTTGGGGGAGATTATAAATCCCCAACCAAGGAGCTGGCTAAATTTATTACACAGATCCTTCAACAGGCCGGAATCGAACAACAGGTCAGTGTCAAAATTGAGGGAACCGGTGTCTCGCTGATCTTTGAGTCCACCCTATTTTTTGACACTCTCAGCGCTGAAGTGACTCCCGATGGCCGGACACTTTTAGATAAATTACTCACGATGCTGATTGGTCGAGAAAAAGCCGAGGCAAAAGAATACCAAATCGTCGTTGAGGGCCATACGGATTCAAGACCCATTTTAGGAGGCAATTTTCCCTCCAACTGGGAACTCTCGGGGGCTCGGGCCTCCCGAGTGGTCCGGTATTTCCTTGAAAAAGGTTTTAGCTCCGATCACTTAACTGCGATTGGGTACGGAGACACCAGGCCGCTAGTTCCCTCTCGAAAACCAGACGGCGCTTATGACGAACAAGCGCTCGCAAAAAATCGTCGAGTGGTTTTACGAATTCTCAACCCGAAAGCGGATGCAATCCCGTTTCCGACCAAAGAAGGAACGACAGAACCCCCAGCAACACCGGCCACTCCCGCAACACCGGCAAATACTGCCCATTGACTCCAGAGCCAACCGTTGAAATCCTAAGAGAAGAGTAGGAGCTCGACATGCGTTGGAATTGCCCCCATTGTGGAACTAGTCTTGCTATCTCAGACGAAAAAATCGGAAATGGTTGGTCCTTTTCGCGTTGTTACAAATGCGCGGGCTATGGCCTGATTCGCCGGTCCGACGTCAATCTGATTAAAGTCGATCGCGCCCCCGCTGGAGAGGCGATCCTCCTTCCGGAGGCCAACGAAGAACCCACAGCCGTCATGAGTCGGGCTGCGACCAAACACCTATCAAAAATCATCACCCCCTATAGCGCCCAAAAGGTCATCAACCAAGCGATGAAACCCACTATGACCCAGGGGGAAGGACAGCCACCCCCTACCCGTGGTCATTTTGGACTGAACCTGCCGGCGCCCCTTCCTGATGAGCCGGTTCGCAGTCTTCAACAAAAAGCTTTGCCTTTGGCCATTGGGTTAGCGGGCGTGCTTGCGCTTGGCTCCGGTATTTATCTGTATGTTGAGGGCCAAAATTTGTGGGCAAAGGCCCATTTTAGTCCCTCCGATACAACCACCACAGCGGCTAACGTTCTAGTCGACCAAGTCCATTCAAAGGCCATGGCCCCCTCACGAGAGGCAGACGTAAGAACTACTGACCACTAGGGACGCAACGCCAGACAAAGATGCGTTTTGCCAACAAACCCCAACGCATCTTTTCAAGAGTCCAAGTTTTGGTGCAGGTTGCCTCTCGATAGGCAGGCTCGGAATCATAACGATTATCAGCCACAAAAAGCACCGGTTTAAGCAATTTTGGCCAGTCGGGCCCTTGCCCATCAGCCACAGCAAGCGAAGGCCATTCATCCATCGCCCTCAGATCGCGAGGGAGCAAACTGACCTGCGCACCCGGTCCTTGAGCGAAAGCCGCTTGAGCGGCCGTCTGGTAGCGAACACCCAAGATTGGCCATTTTGCCTCTTCGGCCCCACCCTGAGCGGCAATAAAGCCGGGCAGCTCAGCCCAACCATATAAGTCATTCGTCACATCCATGCGTGGGTCCATCGGTTTGTCTGTCACACGATTAACTACCCAGGCCATGACCGGCAAATGGCAGCTCAAAAAAACCAAAGCACCTAAAGTTACGCCATATCCTACCTGCCATCGAACCAGCCGCCGAAACCGATGCTCCACGCCCGAAGACCAAGCCATGGCCAAAATCAATGGCCACCAAGCAATCAAGGCCCAATGAGGCTTAAAATCGGACCACAGTGGCTGCGAAAAAAAAACCACCATCCCTGGCGCCGCCCATGCCAACGCGAACAGCTCAGGACGACTGACTTTCCTAATCAATCCTCGCTTCACTAGATCGAATGAAAAAACCACCAAACCAGGCCCGGCAATCACGCATTCAATCAGCCAGAATCTCAAGTAACGAATGCCTGAAAGGTGGATGTCACCATGACGTTCGCGCAATTGATATAATAACGAAACCCAGCCATGCATCGCGTTCCAGTAAAGGATGGGCATGGCCGCAGCAAAACAACCCACGATCACGGCTAATATTCCCCGCCGCTTTCGATGCGCCGGAGCCCAAAGACCTATCGCGATCACCGCGGACAACGCCCCTTGGCCTCCCGAATATTTCGATAAAATCGCCAGGGCCACGCCACCAGCCATCCAAAAATAAGATCGCGCTGAAAATTCATTTTCAGGTGATTGACAAACTTCCCAGGTTGCCACGAAAGCCAGCATCCACCCCAAAAACAGGGGGGTATCAGGGACCATCATCCAAGAAAGTCCAAAAATTCCGACCAAAGAAACAAGAATCCAGGCGCCCGAAATCCCTCGAGGCGCCCCCGCACGCTCGAGCCAGCGCATTCCCAAAGCAAGCAAGGCGGCCATACTAGCCGCAGCTGGAAAACGAACAATAAACGCCGTGTTGGCACCATCGATCCAAGAAAAAAGCTTTTGAGACGCTGCCACAAACAATGCCATGGCCGGTGGATGGTAAGCGTAGCCCCATGCAGGTTTTTGAGCGAGAACCCAATAATAGGCTTCGTCGTCAGTCAGGCCCAACACCGAGCCATGAAGCAGGATCAGAAAAAAAAGAAGCAGCGGAAACGCCCAAGGATATCGTCTCATTTTTTAATACTTACCCAAGGCTGCATAGTCCGGCATCGCAAATTCAATCATGGTTCGTATCCCCTTACTGAACTGTTTCCAATACTGCTCGGCCTTGCGAGGGTCTGCCGTTGGCAACTCAAGCGTGAGCGTGGGAATTCCCAACTCCTGCCCCGCATAATTCCCCAAAGACCCGGGAAAAAACCCTGTCGATACGGCTTTGAGCTGAGCCCTGAGTTTGAGGCAATCCCGAACATAGTCGCGCGGGAACTTAGAAAGCGAAATCGCCGATGGCCCATCATAATCCAGATGATTAAGGGGCGAGTGAACCGCCAATATTTTCAGAGGCCTCAAATGACGAATCAAATTTTCCTGAAACAGTGTCTCCGGCTCCGACCTTGGAACTGAGCCGGGAAATCGCCGAGGATCTGAGCGATACTTGACTTTCCAAGCCTTAAGTGCCCGCTTGGACCAATCAGCCGTGGCAAAGTTCCGATTCACATCCACGCCATGAGCGTTCGTTCGCGTACGCGGATTTCTGAAAAACCCATCCGGATTGACCAGCGGAGCTAAAACCACATGAACATTTGAAAGATTTTCTTTTCGCTCCTTCAACCAATGAGCCAACTGAATCGCCAAATAAAGCGGCGTGACTTCATCGCCATGAACCGCCGAGATGACCAACGTCACATTGGGAGAATTAACATTGCCAAATTCGGCAAAAACAAGCGGTCGACCTTCAACAGAGGCTCCTCCCATTCGCCAGTCAATTGGCCCTGCCTTCCCCATACAGGGATCAATCCCCCAACGAAATTTGGCGATCGCTCCGCGTGTATCGTCACACCATTTTTTGATTTGTTGACTACTCAGGTCTGCTGATAGCGCCTTTTCAATGGGAAATATCTCCACCGCACCGGCCCAAACCTCACAGCTCGCCCCCATCAGAGCGATCAATATCAGTGCTCTACAACGGTGCACACACGCCCCCCGGGAAAAAAGACCTTTAGCCGCTTCGCTTGAATTTTCGGTGAGTAATATACCACTTAGTCAGAACCAACAGAACCGTCCCCATAATCACGAGTACAACACTATGTTCAATTCGTTGAATCACGCGAACCACACGGTCCAATTCATCCCCAAAATAATAAACCGAGCCGATGATTAAAGGGACACTAATCAAAGCTGCTCCTCCATCGTAAAAGAGAAATACGCGATAGGGAAGATGCAGTGTGCCTGCTGAAAAGAAAATAGGAGCCCTGAGACCGGGCATGAATCGAGCGGCAAAAATCAGTTTATTGCCTCTTTGACAGAATTGGGTTTGTACCGCCGCCAAGCGATCATCTGGCAGGAGCTTGTGAAAAAACCATTTTTTGGTCAATTTCCGACCAAAATGGAAGCCAAGGTAATAGATCAGCGAATCCCCGATAATCACCCCAACTAAACCAATGGCAATCATTCCCCAAACGTCGGTTACCCCATAATACGACAGCAGCCCCGCCGAGAAGAGCGTGATATCCTCAGGAATTGGCAACCCAAGCCCGCAAAGGAGCAAAATCCCCATAATCAAAAAATAGGGAGTTGGTCCGTAGAAATTCAAAAGAAAGTCAACCAGCCTGTCCATAGGTAAGATTACCTTCTAACAGATCTCACTCCTTTGACTCAACTTTTCCTGCTGCGTTCTTTTTTGTTTGCGCCAAGGGATGGGTCCCTTGGTATTCTTTCATCAGAGCTGCCAAGTCGACATGAGTGTACCGTTGGGTGGTTGAAAGCTGAGCATGCCCTAACATTTCCTGAATCGTTCGCAAATCAGCACCTCGGGCTAGCAGGTGAGTGGCAAAACTATGTCTAAGTCCATGAGGTGAAAGACTTTTTGATGAGGCGATCCGAATCAAATGTTTGGTCAAAATTCGCGCCACACTTCGCGCAGTGAGTCGAGCCCCCCTAAAGTTAACAAATAATGCCTCCACTCCCCGAGAGGCCCCAAGTGCCATGGGACGATCTTGCAAGTAAGTCAAAATTGCTTCTCGCGCTTGGGAACCAAAAGGAACCATTCGCTCCTTTCTCCCTTTTCCCATGACTCTCACCCACTCTCCCGCAAGATCCAGATCTTGCAGGTCTAACCCTACGGCCTCACTCACTCTCAAACCACATCCGTAAAGAATTTCAAAAAGAGCCCGGTCTCGACGACCCAGCCGAGTAGAGGTATCCGGCGCCTCCACCAGCTCATTCATTTCGTCAATTTTCAAAAACCGCGGCAAACCGGGCTTGGCCTTGGGGGTCGGAACCAATAGACCAACGTCTCTTCTAATCCAGCCCTGCATGCGGGCAAAACGCAAAAAAGTACGAATAGCCGACAATCTTCGACAGAGACTGGAGCGCTGATGAGTATCATAGAGGTGAGATAGATAAGCCCTCAACTGAGCAGGCTCAAGATGATCGCCCAGCTCTTCGATAGAATTCACGCCAGAACCCACCCCAGATCCCCCAGTTTTCAAGGTCTCCAGCCAGTGTGCTAAATCCTGACTATAAGCCCGCACGGTATTAGGACTGCAGTTTCGGGTGGCTGTCAGATGGCTCAAAAACCGATCTAGGGCTTGATCGAGGGTCATCCCCCAATTGTGCCAACTTGTGGTATCACCAGCAACACATGTCATATGCAAAAGAATCTCCCGTTCACGTTGTTGGTGCCGGGCTAGCAGGGTGTGAGGCTGCCCATTATCTCGTAACTCATGGAATTCACGTAATTATTCATGAAATGCGCCCCGTCCGCACCAACGAAGCTCACCAAACCGACAAATTTGCGGAGCTGGTCTGCAGTAATTCACTCAAATCAAAAGAAGCCCATTCAGCCCCTGGGATGCTCAAGGCTGAGATGAATCAAGTCGGATCGCTCATTTTGGGGGCTGCCGCCGAAACGGAGGTTCCTGGCGGTCAAGCTCTCGCGGTGGATCGCGACCTGTTTTCCGAGAAAATCACGCAGATCCTCCGCGAACACCCCCTCGTCACCATTGCACCCGGTGAAGTCGAGGCCCCCCCCCCAGACGCAACCTGCTTGCTTGCCACCGGCCCGCTCACCTCGGAAAAGCTGAGCCAATGGATCGCTCGAGCCACCGGAACCGACGACCTCTATTTTTATGATGCTATCGCCCCGATTGTCGATGCCTCAACCATCGATATGGATCACGCTTTTTTGGCCAACCGTTACGACAAGGGCGAAGAAGAAGCTTATCTCAACTGCCCTATGAATGAAGAGGATTACCACGCCTTTATCGATGCCTTAATGAGCGCCGAAAAGGTCGCTCCTAAGAATTTCGAAAAAGAAACATTCTTTGCGGGATGCCAGCCGATCGAGGCCATCGCCAACACGGGCAGAGAAAGTCTTCGCTTTGGCCCGATGAAGCCTGTGGGCCTGACCGATCCAAAAACCGGACGGTGGGCACACGCGGTCGTTCAACTCAGACCCGAAAACCGTGCTCGGACGGCCTATAATTTGGTGGGCTTTCAAACCAAGCTCAAATATGGCGAGCAAAGTCGCATTTTGCGAATGATCCCCGCCCTTCAAAAAGTCGAATTTCTGCGCCTCGGATCAATCCACCGCAATACCTATGTTTGCGGTCCCAAAGTTTTGCGTCCGGACTTATCGATCAAAGGGCATCCAAAAACCTATCTAGGCGGACAAATCACCGGGGTAGAGGGCTACCTCGAATCGGCGGCCTGTGGCATGCTAGCAGCCATGTTCATTGAGCAGCGAATTCACGGAGCCCCGCACGAAGCCCCCCCTGCGAATACGGCCTTAGGGGCACTCCTGCGCCACGTCACCGGAAGCGATCCGAAACATTATCAACCCGCGAATATGCATTTCGGCTTATTTGATCCTCATCTTTTTGATGGCGAAGCGGCGGATGGCTCACTCAAAAAGGCAGGACTGCGGCAAGCCATGGCTTCTCAAGCACTTCAAAACTTTTCACATTGGTGGAAACGACGATCATGGGACACTTGAGCGGACCGATCCTCATCACGATTGCCGCGCTCCTGTGGGGAACAGATTCCCTTTTTCGTTTTCCGACGGCCGGAGCAATCGACCCCACGCTTATTGTTTTCATTGAACATGCCATCGGTCTACTGTTGCTGGCCCCCTGGATCTGGTCCCGCCATCGCGGCGAAATGTTTAAACTCAGTCTTAAAGAATGGCTTTGCGCCTTCATCGTTGGCGCGGGAGGAGGCGCTTTAGCCACGGTGCTTTTTACCGCGAGCTTTCGTTTTCTCAATCCTTCGGTTTCGATCCTTTTGCAAAAGCTTCAACCGGTCTTCACGGTTTTGCTCGCCTATGCCCTACTGGGAGAACGCCCGGTCGCAAAGTTTTATTTTTGGGCATTGATTGCGCTGGGTGCGGGGTTTGTTTTAAGTTTTCCAGATCTCGATACCCGTTTTCTATACGAACATGGCAGCATCCATGCAAAAGGCGTGATTTATGCGCTGAGTGCCGCAGGCATCTGGAGTGTTTCGACTGTTTTTGGCAAAAAACTTCTGGTGAGCATCAGCCCGGCCGTTGCTACGTTTTGGCGTTACACTTTTGGTATTTTCACTTTAGCTACGATTTTGCATCTCGCGCAGGTTCCGCCTCCGTCAATCGCCGTTCTCACATCACAATCGATGATTTTTGCCCTTCTTTACTTAAGCATCGTGACGGGGCTAATTCCGATGTTTGCCTATTACGTGGGACTTTCAAAAACACCTGCCGCGGTCGCGACCTTTATTGAGCTGCTGTACCCCATCAGCGCGGTCATCTTAAATACGTTTTTTTTGCACACTCCCCTTTCTCCGATTCAAATGGGGGCGGGGGGCGCACTGCTTTTTGCGATCACGATGATCACGATTTAAGTATTCCTCAGATGATACCGCACGCTCGTGACCACTTTGCCTCGCCTAAACATCAACGCGGCCCGTATCAACAGCGCCGTCTGATTATGCAAGAGCTGGAAGCGCCATTTAGACGTCACAAACTCCGGAATAATGATCGTAATCATATCCCGATGAGTCGTCTGTTCAACGTCATCGACATACTCCAAAAGAGGTCTAATGACCGAACGATAAGGTGATTTCAGCACCACAAAGGGAATCTCATGCGCCCAGCGATTCCATTCAGATTTCATCCGCTCAGTCGTATCTGAGTCGATCTCGACATAACAGGCGCGCACATCGTCCGAAATCGACATCGCATATCTCAGGGCATCCAATACCCCACGATGCAAACCCGAAACGGGGACAATGACCGTGTGTTTAATCGGTCGCAGTTCCCCGGGAGGAGTCTGTCCAATCAGCGAAAGCTCCGAGCCTACTGCAAGGTAATGAGAATGAATGCGCGTAAAAAGCAAGACCATCATGGGGATTAACAGGACCACCATCCAAGCCCCATCCATAAACTTAGTCGAAGCAATGACAACCAATACCGTGAGCGTGGTTAGCGCTCCCAGCGCATTAAAGATCAGAGATCGAAACCAGCGCTTTTCACGTTCGCGAAGGTGATGAAGGATCATCCCCGATTGCGAAAGCGTAAAAGACAAAAACACCCCGACCGCATAAAGCGGAATCAAAAGATGGGTGTCGCCCTTAAAAAAGATGATCAATAGAATGGCGGCGGCACTCAGCCCCAAGATGCCATTTGAAAACACAAGACGGTCGCCAACGCTGGCCAACTGACGGGGCAAATAACGATCTTTTGCCAAGAGAGAGGAAAGCCTCGGAAAGTCGGCATAACTTGTATTTGCCGCGAGGATCAAAATCAAAGCAGTTGACCCTTGAATAAGATAATAAAACCAACTATTCCCAAAAATAGCATGACTCAAAAGGGACACCGAGGTCTCCCCGGCTTTGGGAATTAAACCATAAACATGCGACAGCCCCGTCAAACCAAGAAATAACACCCCCAAAATCAAGGCCATCCAAAAAAGCGTGATTTTTGCATTCGTTTGAGCGGGTTGGCGAAAAACAGGAATCCCATTCGAAATGGCCTCAATTCCAGTAAGCGCTGAACACCCTGATGAAAAGGCATGCAAAATCAAAAAGAGAGGAACGGCCGGGTAAACTTCATGTACCAATGGCGCCACGGGAATAACGGCCCCAGTCAGCACTTTCCCAATACCCACCAAAATCATCAAAGCAAAAGAAAAAACAAAAAGATATGTGGGTATAGCAAAAATAGTTGCCGATTCGCGCACTCCGCGAAGATTAAACAGCATCACTACTACAACTATGACCGTACCGAGAGCTTCTTTGTGTGGAATAAGCAAAGGGAAGGCTGCCGCAAGATTTTCGACACCAGCGGCGACGGACACTGCAACCGTTAAAACATAATCAATCAATAACGACCCAGCCGCGACCAACCCCGCATAGATCCCGATATTCTCTTTGGCAACAATGTAAGCACCACCCCCACTCGGATAGCAATCAATGGTCTGCCGATACGAAATAGTAACGATAATCAAGAGGCCCGCAATGGCCAGTCCAATGGGAATCGACCAAACCACTGCAGCGCTACTAAAGGCCGCTAATGGAATCAAAATTTCTTCGGTTGCATAGGCAACAGACGAAAGGGCGTCTGAAGAGAGCACCGCCAAGGCCTTCCACTTGGGAATTCGCTCATGCATTGCCATTTGATTTGAGAGGGGCTCACCCACCAGGATTCTTTTAAGTCGGGCAAAAAACATAGGGGTTTTCCGGGAAAAAATAACACCAGGGCCGATATGACCCCGCATAACGTTTGATCAGTGTCTAAACAATAGACACTAATCAAACCCATACTTCCAGATTTATCAATGACTTGCTGCCTGAAGTCATTGATATTTTTGTTTTGCCGCTGCAAATCAAAGTTTGGCAAGCGACTTGCTAATTGCCGGAACCAATGATTGGACTATGATCTCAATCTATTTTTATGGATTTTTATTGTTAAGGAGAAAATGAACTATGAAAACAGCGAGCGCCGTTTTCGGCACACTGGCGATAGCCAGTACTTTGTTTGCAAATTTCGCCATGGCCGATACTTCGACGACCTCCGTATCCGCTACGGCGCCTCGGCTTGTCGATAAAATCACCGCTTCTTATTGGGGATCTTATTGCGGTCCATCCATCGTCAGTCCTACCGCCAGGACTAACGACTCGGGCAATAACGGCGAACTCACTGATATTCAGAGTTTGGATAGCACCTTGACCTTGGGCTATAAGCTGGCCCCAAACGTCACCGTCGCTGGCAATTACCGCTTCATTTTTAGACCCATGCTCTCCGATGATGTTCCGTCGGTA
The DNA here is from genome assembly GCA_051382295.1 of Bdellovibrionota bacterium FG-1. Lineage (GTDB taxonomy): Bacteria > Bdellovibrionota > UBA1018 > UBA1018 > UBA1018 > JBBCAW01. The sequence goes on from JBBCAW010000123.1 coordinate 11,726, forward strand.
AAAGACCATTACAGCTTAAAAGATCCTTGGCTTTCGCTAAAACATTCGAAATTGCTTAATGGTTATGGCTTTAACCTCAGTACGGATCTTCGTCTTTACATCCCGGTTTCCGCAGGCACGATGGGTAAAATGAATACGGGCATTCGCAGCACTCAAATCGCCACTTACGATATCCCAAGCACCCGCCTCACCCTGGGAACCTACACCATTGCACGGTATAATTCGCTTCATGGTGAATCCGCAGACCTGGGAATCGCGGATCTCAACTTGAGTTTTTCGCCCTTCGCGAATTACCAGATCACCAATACCGTGGCTGCGACATTCTGGTCCGATATTCTTCAATATGATGTCACCTTTGGACAGACTTTGGCAAACAATCCCATGGACGTAGCCTTAGGAGTTAACTGGGATATCAGCCCAAACATCAGCGTTAACCCCCAGTTCACCTTCTTCCCTAACCATGCCACGCTCGACGCTACAACAATCGGCGCCATTATCAGCGCTAAATTCTTGTAATAACTAGATTTTTACAGAAAACCAAAACCCCGAGCCGCCTGGATCAGGTGACTCGGGGTTTTTCATTTGACGCTCTTAGGATTCTGATGGAAGTTGGGACACAATGAAAACCATTACCGAATTTGCAGCCCCTTATTTAAAAAACGCAGCCCAGGTGAAAGCCGACCTCACAGCCGCAGGCAAGACCGCAGAGGAGCTTCCAGCTGCTATAGGTGAAATGCTTAAGCTCGAAGGTGACAAACTCACCTACCTGCTCAATGCCCTCGATTTCATGGGTAATCGCACCAATGATCTCAAAAGAATCCTTGTCTCGGCTTTAAACGAAGGGGAAACCGCTCCCTCAGGGGCCAAGCAAATAGGTGAGCGAGTTTACGCCATCGAGTTTTATGCTGGCCTTCAAAAACCTCAAGCTCCTCAGCATGAGCGCGACGGCGACCGAAAAGGCCGAAAAGGTGGGCGACACGGCGACAAAAGAGGTGCCAAGCCAGGGGAGCGAGGAGGTCGCAAGGGCCCCGGAGCCCCGGGAAGTCAACGGACTGAAGGATTACCCGGCCAAGCCCCTAAAATTACCCCTAAAGCTCCCATGACCCCTAAGCCGCAAACTTAAGTGCCATGCGGAGGAGGATTATAGCTTCAGCGGTGGTTTTGGTGTTCGCCATGACCATAGCCCTGGCAAAGCCTACCGCCAGCGCATCCGGGAACTGTGGTAAAGGCTGGGTTTACTTCGATCTGGGCGACACGCTCATCGACACCCACGACTGGGATCACCTCAAGTACCTGCAAGGTGCGCATGATTATCTTAATTCTCTTAAGTCTGCGGGCTTTCACCTGGGACTGATCGTCAACATCCCTGAAAAATGGGGTGACACCGAATCCAAAAAAATTGCCAAACTCAAAGACGAAGTAGCCAAAACATGGTCAGAAGGCAAAGGTTTTCATTGGGACTATTTTGAACGCTTATTGGTGCCCCCCACCGACCGAGACCGCAAGCCAAGTTCCTTTCTTTTTGAGCAAGCGCGCCGCCTCGGCGGCTCTTGCAAGATCGCCTACCAAGGCGAGGACGTCCGCGAAGTCCGCGTTGCGGAGGATGCTGGATTCCATCAAGTGTATGTCGTAGGCCGACAAAATAGCCCTTTTTTCTTACCGATTAATTCGATTTTCCGTAATCCTTAACGAACTCCACAACCCCTTGCTGGATCGCCTGGGTCACTTGAACTAATCGGTCCGAGTACGGGTAACTTTGTCCGCCAATCTGAAAGGGATGGTGAGCATCGGAAAATAACTCAAACTCTTTTGGGTCATTGTAAAAAAGACATTCGACATAGGTTAACGCTCGATCACTCACCCGGCGCGAAACAGCCAAATTGCGCGCAAAAATCCCCGGCTCTACCTGCAACGAACTCCCTCCGCCCGAAGTATCAAAACCAACGCCCAAATCCCTGGCAAGATGCTGAACCACCGATCGCCCAAGATCCAGAGAGGCCTTGCTGGTCGTCGCATCAAAAAGATGCCGCGCCATGTACATCCGCGCCTCACGCGAACTGAATTCGACTGGATCATAACTTCCCACCACATAAACTTTAGATCCATCTCGATGGTATAAACCTACACCGTTGGGATTGCCGGGCGGATCATTTGTGTCAAAATGAATAACCAAGGCGATATCGGCGTTAAAATTCATAATTACCCGAGCGCGAGCAATTAAATCCTCCCGAAGAATAAAGTATTTGGAACGGTTGATTTCCGTATCCACAAACAGTGCTCGAAAACGAGGACTGGAAGAGAAAGCTGAAAACAAGGCCTGGGTGTTGGCGGAGCCCGCGACTAAAAGCGACTGAAACCAATTGGCCAAAGTGTTTTCGCGCATTTCAGCCAAACCAAAAGTATGAAGATCAATCCCTTCGAAAGTCTCAGAGGTCACGGGACCTAGGTCGCGCCGGGTGACCAGCACCTCGGCACCTAATGCTTTGAAACGCTCTTCAAGAAGAACCGAGACTTGAAGGGCCATCACCCCTTCACTGAGTTTACGACCTCGCGCGTCCCTGACAAATTTTCCGGTACGTGAGTCCCAAATTTCTCCCCCCATATGCCCCGGATCGAGCGCAATCCTAAGCCCTTTCAAAGGTTGATCCGAAGGATTGAACCGCGCACTCAAAAGGCGATTGTGAAAAAAATCCGGATCAGACGGCACAGAAACACTTCCAACGCTCAATGGAATCGAAAAATCCCTCACCTGAAATGAATCGCGATCCTGGTAGGCCGAAATCGGTTCATCTGAAACGCCAAAATAGGGCTTCACAAAATGCTTAAGCATCCCCTGAGGATCGATTGAGGGAAGAAGATCTTTAATCCCAGCTTGAGTTTGCCTGCCGGAAAGCGCATTCAGCCAGGACTGGGAATCAGGTTCCGAGGACACCCCGAAATGATCCAATACGGATTGGGTGCGGCCAAAAGCATCACTCGCCGCAAGGGGAATGGTAACGGGTGAAAACTGCCACTGCGAATCGGCTGCGTCAAAAAAAGAGGTTAATTCGATTTTATCGGTAAAAAGTGAAACCTCCGGGGCATCCCCGGGAATCGAGTCAACCGAAGCCAAAGCAAAGGGAGTAGCAGGTCCCCAGAAAAAGCTCAACAATACCGATAGAATTATTTGCCGAAGCATGGACTGTGTCTAACTTTGAACATGACACTAGTCAAGCAACGTCACCGTGCCCCTATCGAGAATTTCCTGTCTTACGCCTAGTCCCTGGGCTATCGTCGTTAAAATGGGAAATATCTGGGTTGGTTTTGGCGCGACTTTTGGTTTTTTGGGTGTAGCACTCGGTGCTTTCGGAGCCCATGGTCTTTCGGATCGGCTCAGTGAAAGGGCCCTTCAGATCTATCATACCGGCGCGCAATACCAGATGTACCACGCCCTAGCGCTGCTGATGCTCGGTGTTTGGAGCAAAGTGCAGTCCGTTGAAAATACCCCGATCCAATTTGCCGGATGGAGTTTTATCATCGGAATTATGATTTTTTCGGGAAGTCTTTATGCTCTTGCCCTAACAGATATAAAAATTTTGGGCGCGGTCACGCCAATTGGCGGCGTCTTGTTCCTCATCGGTTGGATTTCGTTCGCAATTTCAGTTTGGAAGGCATAAAAATCTATTTTGCGCCCCCCGTGCTTGCGGAGACCACATTAAAGGTTCCGGTAATCATCGCAACGGGTTTTTCGTCGTCGTTTCTAAAAAGCATCCCATGTGCGACGCAAAGCTTCTTACCACGAAACACAACTTGTGTTCGCGCTACCAGCTTGTCTCCCAGAGAAATAGGATAAAAGTAGTTCACCTTCAACTCCACCGTCGAGCAAAAATCATTCGGACCCAAGGTTGAAAAAACCGCCGCTCCGCACGCAAAATCAAAGAATGCCGCGATTACGCCACCATGAACTCTGCCGGCGGAAGAGAGATGATCATCACGAATTTCTAGCGCCACTTCGGCCTCGTTTTTCTCCCGATCAATCTGAACAACGCGATATCCCAGCCACAGACCAAACTTGTCCGGGTGCTGATAATTTTTGAGGGATGCAATCGTTTCAGATGTTTTTGACATGCTCTACCTTATCACAAAATCACCTAGGCGGAAACCGCCGCTCGGGACTGCCAATGATCATAACGCAGAAGCAGTAAGAAAGCGGGAATGGACACCACTGTGCAGATCAAAAAATACCCTTCCCAGCCCAAACTTTTAGCAATGAACCCCGTGGGCGCTCCCAAGACAGTACGAGTGACAGCCATCAGACTACTCAACAACGCATACTGAGTCGCGCTGAACCGTTTATCGCACATGCTTAATAAAAATGCGGCGTAGGCTGAATTTCCCATGCCGCTGCAAACATTTTCAACCGCGATCGCGGTCACCATCATAGGATAATGGTGCCCCAAATGGGCTAGCCCGAAAAACGACAAACCAGAAAACGCCTGCACCAAACCAAAAACCCAAAGCGAGCGTTTAAGCCCCAGACGAACCATCAGGACGCCACCCAACGCTGTGCCGATTAGCGTCGCCGCCAAACCGAAACCCTTGGTCACCGCGCCGATATCCGTCTTTGAAAAACCTATTTCCATCATAAATGGAGTGGTCAAAGCGAGCGTCATCACCGCATCCAACTTATAAAGAATAGTAAACAAAACGACCTGGAGGGCTCCGCGACGCCCAAAAAACTCCAAAAAAGGAAGGACCACTGCATCACGCAAAGACCGTGGAGTATGATAAGGCGACTCAGGCTCAGGAGCCACCAGCGAAGTCAGAATCCCCACCAGCATGCCCGTTGCCATTAAAAGATAAACAACCCACCAGGCTAAGTGATCAGCCAAGATCAAAGCCAGAGCCCCCGAAACCAACATGGCAATGCGATAACCCAAAATATGGACGGAAGAACCCGGACCAATTTCATCAGAGGTTAGAATATCACTACGATAGGCATCGACGACAATATCTTGACTGGCGCTAAAGAACGCAGTCAACATCGCAAGCAATGCGGTCAAAAAAGGATGATCGCGAGGTTGAGAAAAAGCCAAAGCAGCTATGGCCACAACTAAAGCCAATTGGCTGACCAGCAGCCAGCCTCTCCTGCGGCCCAGAAACGGGGGCACAAACCGATCGATCAAAGGCGCCCATAGAAATTTAAGCGCATAGGGCATCCCCACCAGCGAAAACAAACCAATGACGGTGAGATCAACGTTATCGGTTTTCATCCATGCTTGGAGCGTCGACCCGCTCAGTCCGAGGGGCAGGCCCGACGAAAATCCCAAAAGCAAAACCACACCTAGCCGTCGGTAACGCATCAATGTTGAGTGGGCGCGGAGGGATTTCCTTGGGGCACCGGGTTAGCCTGGGCAACCTGAATAGCCTCAAAGTCGAGAATCGCTTCGCCTATTTTTTGATTATTTTGGTCAACCCACGACAAGACAAACCGATGTTGCCCGAACTGAACCACTGGAAAACCGCCATAGCGAAACACAGCCTTCATGCGCTTCTGTTCGACCGGAATTCGCATTTCCCCATTTCCGACCACCTGCTGCTTGCCGTCTGGCGTTAATAAGTGGATCATCATCTTACCATTGAACGCACGCGGTTCGGTCTTTTCGAGAGAAATGGAAAGAACCAACGATTGAACCTGAATGGGAAGCTGGGGGGTCCTAATTTCTTCGAGAATATCAAAAACTGACAAGTTTCCGGTCTGTTGGTCGACCGATGCACCTAGCGATAGACTCGCAAATTGAAGTTTCAGCATGAAATGATTATAAGGGGTTCAGCCATGGAATACGATTACATTATTATCGGCTCAGGTTTTGGTGGAAGCGTTTCGGCTCTGCGGTTGGCCGAAAAGGGTTACAAGGTTTGTGTTTTGGAACGCGGAAAACGTTACCAGGACTCTGATTTTGCCCAAACCAACTGGGATGTTCGCCGTTTTTTATGGATGCCCCTCCTCAAATGTTTTGGCATTCAAAACCTGAGCCTTTTCAAAAACATTCTCGTGCTCAGCGGTTCAGGTGTGGGAGGGGGAAGCCTCGTTTATGCCAACACTCTCCTTGAGCCAGGCAAGGATTTCTTCGAAGCTCCTATTTGGAAAGACCTCGCCGATTGGAAAGCAGAGCTCAGCCCTCATTACGCCGCTGCCCGTCAGATGCTGGGGGTGACTCCTAACCCCCGCCTCAACTTCGTCGATGAGACCCTGCGGGACATTGCCGTTGAAATGGGCCGCGGTGATACCTTCAAAACAGCCGATGTTGGAGTGTTTTTTGGTGAATCTGGAAAGACCGTTCCAGATCCCTACTTTGGGGGAAAAGGGCCTGAACGCGCGGGATGCAAATTCTGCGGCGGATGCATGGTCGGCTGCCGACATAATGCGAAAAATACTTTAGTCAAAAACTACCTCTATTTTGCCGAAAAACAGGGAATCAATATCATTTCTGAGCAGCAAGTGACCGATATTCGGCCCATTGAAACCGCTCAGGGCGTCCAAGGGTATGAAGTCCAGGCAGAATGCTCAACAGCTTGGTTCTCGAAAAAACCAAGGATCTTGAAGGCACGGCAAATTATTGTTTCAGCCGGCGTATTGGGAACGCTCAGTCTCCTTCTGCGTTGTAAATTTGTCACTCGCAGTCTTTCGCGTATTTCGGAGCGATTAGGACACGATGTCCGAACCAATAGTGAAGCGCTCATTGGAGTTTCAGAGTTAGGGGCTACCGAAGAACGGGATTATAGCAAAGGCGTCGCTATTTCCTCCGTTTTTCACCCTGATAATCACACCCATATCGAGCCAGTTCGCTACTCCCATGGCTCAGACTTTATGAGACTACTGGCCGCCCCCATGACAGATGGCGGGAACCGACTGATCCGACCGCTTAAATTTATTCTGACTTTGCTTTCAAAACCAGTCGACACAATCCGCCTCCTTTTTAACCGAAACTGGGCGGGCACCACGGTTATTCTTCTGGTCATGCAAACTCTGGATAACAAAATGAGTTTTAAATTAGGGCGAAGCCTTTTTACGTTTTTCCGGAAAAAACTCACCACCGCCCCCGAGGAGGGCTCACTTCGGGTGCCCAGTTACATTCCTATCGGGCATCAAGTTGCCCGGGCCTTTGCAAAAAAAGTAGGAGGAATCCCTCAAAGCGCGCTCAATGAAGTCGTACTCAGCATCCCGACTACCGCCCATATCCTAGGTGGCTGCGGAATTGGCGCTTCCCCGAAGACCGGAGTCATTGACCAAAACCACCAAGTTTTTGGCTATCCTGGCCTTTATATTTGTGACGGCTCGACCATTCCCGCCAATCTTGGCGTCAATCCAAGCCTCACGATCACGGCACTCACTGAAAGAGCAATGAGCAGAATTCCAAAAAAAACCCATTAGGGTTTAACTTCGCCTTTGAGCAAAAAAATCTTTGAGCACTTGGCCACACTCGGCCCGTTCTTCCAACCGAACGATAAATCGATGGTTGAACCTCTGATCCGTGTGCAGGGAGTAACCGAGACTCAACGCGCCCCCTTTAGGATCGACCGTTCCATACACGACTTCGCTCAAGCGCGCCTGCTGACAAGCCCCGAGACACATCGGGCAGGGTTCGAGCGTCACATATAAAACACAATCCAAAAGCCGCCAGCTCCCCAAGGCATCGGTAGCTTGAATGATCGCTTCAATCTCAGCATGAGAGCAGGGGTTTTGATCCTGTTCGCGCCGATTATAGCCGCAACCAACCACTTTACCTTCGTGAACAATAACAGCCCCGACGGGGACTTCTTGCTCTTGCGCTGCCTGGACCGCGAGAATCAGCGCCTGCCCCATCCAGTCGGTTGACATAAAAGGCTACGCCGAACCCTGAGCACGTCGATGCTCAATCTCATCCAGCCGACGGATAAACTCTTCCTGGCTCATCAGATAACGGGATCGACGATAAAGTTGCGCGATCTTTTGCAACTGACCATTCACCTGTCTCAGCTTTCGCTTCTGCGCCCTTGATTTAATCGCAAATTTAACCCCGACTCCCTTGGGGTGAGTTACGCCGCTTTGGGTCCGCCAGACGACCACCCCCTCGCAATCGAGCGACAACCCAAAAACCTGAAAACCGAGACAAAGAAGCTCATGCAGCTCGAGGTCGGTGCGCAATTTAATGAAACAGCCCCCTATCGAAAGATCAAGAATTTCGCCGTCAATCGCTTGGGCAGAGCCACCAGCGGACCGCTGGATTCGGACAGGCACTGAAAGTTTATAGCGAGGATTGGTTTCCCACCAACGGATCTTAGGGAAAAAATACGGAACCCGCATCTCCTTGGAAATCCGATGCACCAGCCCCCCCCAAAGGAGCAGGGACGCAAGAAAAGCGAGAGCTTTGTAATGACTTTCGCCATAACTATGAACGACCCGTGCGCTTTCAAACGTGGTTAACACCCCGGAAATCAGGATGAGATACCACGCCCAGTGGCGCATTTCCCAAAGGCCATATCCGGCGAGCATCGACAGCGCGGAGACCAAATAAAACGAAGGAAAAAGCAGGATCGCCTCAACATTCAACAAAGGAATATCAAACAAGATCGTGATGATCACTAAATAGGTCACGGGGAACACCATGTACGCGACCGCGATAAATTTCAAAAACCTCGATACATAGTTTTTCACAGTCTTCAACCTTGTCGTAGAGTCGGGATAAAAAGTCAGACTAAGCCGCGCGATCTACCGAACCCACCTCATTTTTACCTGCTGGATGATCGGTATCATTTTCGGTTGCATGGAGGTCTTCCCGATATCGTTTCATCTGGAGATTATAGGCGTCTGCCACTTCCTGAAAAAAATCGTTCTTACGAAACCGAACATCCGAAATAGTCTCACCCTGGGCGACCCGAATGAGATGTTTTTTAAGACGATAAAGAGGCCCAGCCACCCGATGAGAAAGAACCAAACCCCAAATAGTTAAAAAGGTCAATGCCACCGCGGCAGAAATACCGTAGTAAAAATTTTTGGTACCTTGCTGTTCTGCAAGGAACTGAAAAAAAACGTGATTGGAAGGAAGGCCCAGCCCCTCACCCAGTTGATGAAATTTCCAAAAAAAATAAGCGTCCGCCGCGTAAAAAAAACCAATAATCAAAGCCGAAATCCCAAGCGTGTACGCCAAAAAGGCGAGCTGGAACTGAGGATTAATCAAAAGTTTGCGTCGACCCGATGCTGCGTCGACTCTAGGTTCAGACTGGTTATTTGCCTCGACCATAAACACCCCTTCATGTAATGAGTCTTCCTTAAGTATTTTTTATTTGATCAAAATAGTCAACATTTTTATGAAAAGTAAACAAATCGGTGGATTTTTTCTTTTAATTCAATCATTTAAGATCATTATGAAGATCCTGATCACCGGTGCCTCCAGTGGCTTTGGTCAACTCGCTCTACCCCTGCTCCTGCAGCGAAATCACACCGTTATCGCGGCGATCCGAGGTGGACCGTCCCGACTCAAAACCCTCTTTGAAAAAGAATTGAAGCAATACCCCGACCACCTTTTTGCGATTGATGTCCACATGGAACGCGCGGAAACTCTTGCCGCAGCTAAGATTTGGATTGACGAACAATGGGATGGAAAACTCGACGTGCTTATCAACAATGCGGGATACGGGCTTTTTGGAGCGCTCGAAGATCTGCATCCCGATCAACTTAAACATCAACTCGAAGTCAACCTAGTCGGGACGGCTTTACTGACTCGAGAACTCCTTCCAGCCTTAAGAGCAGCCCGGGGTCGAATCATTAACGTCAGCAGCATCGTGGGCCTCGTGAGCTTTCCTTTTTATGGCGCCTACTCCGCCAGTAAATTCGCGCTCGAGGGACTCAGCGAGGGCTTGTATTACGAGCTTAAACCTCACGGAGTGCAAGTCTGCCTGGTCGAGCCCGGCGGATTCGCAACGGATTTCAGCCTCAGATCACGAGTCTTTGCTAGCGCAGTGGACTCACCCTATGGTTTACGCGCCAGGGCGCTTGAAGACACTTTTGAAACTTCCTCAAGTCGGCTGGCCGATCCTTTAAAAGTGGCGCGGCTTCTCGTGAATTATTGCGAAAAATCGCGACTCCCATTTCGTACACTCGTGGGCTTGGATGCCCATTTCATGGCCTTCATGCGCTGGTTTTTACCTACCCGGTTTCGCATGACGTTGATTTATTGGGCCTTTCGGATATTTGTGTTCAAGGATTAATCGCTTACGCTGCCGATCAAACCGCGTCCAACCCCCATAACCAAAGGGGCAAAGCCCCCTCCGCAGGGCCGAAAAAAAGGCGGCAGGCGGCCATATTAGGCGTCACCATCAGGGGATCATCCTTGGATAAAGCCAATCCATAAGCAGCGGAAATCTTAGGTACATCAAGAGCCCGGGCCATGCACAAAAATTCAACCTCTGCCCGAGGCGCCCCCAATTGCCACGCTGAAAGCAGGTCAGGACTGGCCAAAAGTTGAGCCTCAGGTCTTTCCATTTTAATCAGGTGTAATAATACCTTAATTGCCGCTGAACTCTCGCCGCCCCATTCATGAACAACCCCCTGAAGATCAATCCCCCGATCGATCGCCGCATAGGCCAAGGGGGTTTCTGGGTCACCCAGCCAATACCACTGCACATTTTTATGAGCCTCAAGCCATCGTTCATCCACACCGGAATGCCTGATTCCCGTCCCACGAAGCCGCAAACACCTCAGCAACGAAGGAATCCATCCTCGCCCAAGGACCACTCGGGCAAAATCAGGGTCTGGACCCAGATCTAATTGAGACAAGGGGACGCGCACCTGCATCCCACAAAGCTCAAACCCCAAACGCTCATATAAGTGAAGTTCTGATCCCCACAATAGAACAAGAGCCGCACCCCGCTCACGCGCCCATTCCACGGCAATCGAAACCGTACGGGAGGCCAATCCCCGCCCCCGAGCAGAGGGCGCAGTAGCAACGGCACCCATCAGCGCGACTTTAAGATCGCCAGCCGGAACCCTCAAGTCGGCAAGCCTGACTCCAGCGCAAGAAACCAGCTCCTCGCGTTGCCAAACCCCCACCCGAAATACACGGTCGCTATGAGGACCGACCGCCTCATTCCAAACGGGAAAATCGTCAAAAAAGTGCGCCCCGGCAGGAACACTAAAGGACTCATCTAATAACCTCGAAAATTGGGCTGATTTTTCAGGTCCTTCGATGAGATCCAGATTCAGAGTCTCAAGGATTTTAGGGGATTCAAGACTCTCTGGGGGCAAGGTTATTGGTGCATCCATGATCGGTCTCCCTCCCTCATCTTAAAGTAGAAATGAAAACTCCACACCCGGCAAAATTTTCTATAAAACACCTCAACTCCAGGCAGCCTTTGCCGATAGGCAATGATAGGAGGGCCACCTCGGTGTCCAAAAAGAAACATAAATTCGACCTCACGACCCTAATACATGACGGCTATCTAAAGGATGGGCAAACCCTATTCTTTGTCAGCGACCCCAAAAAGACCTGCAAGGTCACCAAACAACCCAATGGCGAATATAAGGTTATCTTTGGACCTGAAACCATGACCGTTCATGCTTTCGCCCAAAAGTGCCTCGGCACGGACCCCCCCGATCACGCATCGAAGTGGGTCCGCACTGAAGAAAATAAAACTTTATATGATTATTGGCATGCGGAGAATTACGCAAAAGCAGCTTAATGCTATTTTTTGATTAAGAAAAAAAGAAACAAATCATGAGGCTAGGCGCAATAAAAAATAATTGCGTCTAGCCTCATTTTTTTTCTAAAGAGTTTTTTTGGACCGCCGATCAGTGAATTGTAAGCAGGAATGGGAATCAGGGTCTGCGCCAGGAGGTGCGGATCGGAAGCCCGAAAAGACTGCCACACGAATGTAGACTCATTCAGGCTATGGATGGCCGGGAAAGCTCTTGCAGCTTTCTGAACTTTAACCTTCATGGAGGAAGGTATGGGACTGCGGATCAATACAAACGTACCCGCCCTCGTTGCGCAAAGAAATTTGCGTACGACCCGCGCCTCCCTCGACAGAACCCTTGAAAGACTCGCCTCTGGATCCCGCATCAACCATGCTGGCGACGATGCCGCAGGGTTAGCCATCTCCGAAAGTTTACGCGCCCAAATCCGCGGCCTTGGCATGGCCGAACGGAATGCGCAAGACGGCGTCTCACTCGTGCAGGTCGCTGAAAGCGCCATGGGTGAAATTTCCAACCTTTTAATCCGAATGCGTGAACTGGGAGTCCAAGCCTCCTCCGATACGATCGGACCCGATGAACGCAAATTCTTAGATCTCGAATTCCAAGAAAACCTTGCTGAAATCGATCGAATCGCCAACAGCACTGAATTTAATCGTGTTCCCCTACTCAACGGATCTGCTTCGATGTTCGAGGTCCAAGTAGGAACCCGCAATAACCCCGCGGTTGATCGAATCAAATTATTTGATGGTGCCTCGGCCGATGTCAACGTCGTAGCCCTGGGCCTCAACTTAAGCACGGTAGGCGACAAAGCCTCAGCGCAAAACTCCTTAAGTTCGGTCGATGGGGCACTCCAATCCGTCACCTCGATTCGAGCCGAGTTTGGGGCCATGCAAAATCGCCTACAATCAATCATCAATAACCTACAGGTGAGCAAAGAAAATCTGTCGGCGGCCAATTCGCGAATTCGGGATGCAGATCTTGCGGAAGAAACGACCGAACTCACGAAAAATCAAATTCTGCAACAGTCAGGCATCTCCGTGCTCGGCCAAGCCAACTCATCCACGAAAGCAGCACTGAGCCTCCTCGGAGGGAACTCAGGATGACAGGACTTAACCAAAAATTTAAATTTACTGAAGAGATCAATTTAAGGGAGGAACTCTCATGTAAAAAAGTTTGACCCGAAAGCGAAGGCACGTTGCCTGAGCTCGTTTCCTGGAAAGGGATTACGGCCCGCTCCGCCCAGCCATGATGGTCATGGCGAAGCGGGCCCAAACCCCGCAGAATCCAGATGTCACAGGTCAAAAAAGTGCTGTCCGCAAGGACAGAAGCGGGCAATAAAGCCTGCGATCAATAACCCAGAGCAAGGATGCTCACTGGTTCCAAGGTTGGAACCAGACTGTCAAGGAGGATAGGCATATGAACGGAGTCTAGTATGGGATTAAGAATTGCTACTAATGTGACTGCCTTGAATGCTCAAAGGCAGATGGCTGCTACTCGCACTAATTTGGACAGGTCTCTCGAAAGACTTGCCAGCGGTTCTCGAATTAATCATTCGGGTGACGATGCCGCGGGTTTAGCGATATCTGAAAACTTGAAAGCCCAAGTCCGAGGAATTAGGCAGGCCAAACGAAATGCCATGGATGGGGTCTCAGTCATTCAGGTTTCGGAAGGAGGTCTGAACGAAATCTCGAACATGATGGTCCGATTGCGCGAACTGGCCATCCAATCTTCTTCTGATACCATCGGTGATACCGAACGTCAGTTTGCGGATCGGGAATTCCAGTCGCTCAAGCAAGAAATTGACCGAATCGCCAATGCGACCCAATTTAACGGCACTCCGCTTTTGAATGGGAAATCCGGGATCTTTGAGATCCAAGTGGGTACGCATAACAACCCGATCCTCGACCGAATCGTCTATAACGGCGAAAGGTCGGACGCGTCACTCGACGCGCTTAAGCTCGGGGGAGAGTCGGTGGCCACCAAGCAAGGAGCGCAGCTCAGCCTGTCAGTGATTGACGACGCGTTAATCCGGGTCAATAGTATCCGCGCTGATTTGGGCGCCATGCAAAACCGGCTTCAGTCAACGATCAACAACTTGGCCATCAGCGACGAAAATCTGTCATCCGCCAACTCGCGAATTCGCGACACGGACATGGCAGAAGAAGTCTCCGAAATGACCAAGCAAAACGTCTTGATGCAATCTGGCATCGCAGTGCTGAGCCAAGCGAACCAAACGAACCAAGCAGCTCTTAAACTGTTGCAAGGTTAAAAAGTAGGGCGAAGTGAACAGCAAGAAGTATGACTAGAGGCTAAATGCAGCTATGCAAATCAAACTGGTGATTCCAATACCCGTCTTTCGGGAGAGCGCGGCGGCGAAAAGCCCCCGCTCTCTCGAAAGACTCAGTTAGACACCAGGGAGGCCCTTGGATGGAGTGATGAAAGTTTAAAGTTTGTGGAAACGGTTGGCAGCTCAGACCCGTACGAATGCGCCTGACCCTTTCCCCACAAGTGCAGTTTCTCAGTCGGCTGAGGAACTGTTTAGCCAAAACCGAGTTGCATCACAATGCGACTCATTGACCAACGGGGCAAGGAAGCCCGGCCGTCACAAGGAAGCAGAGACGGCTTTTCAAGGAGACGAACATTATGAACGGAGTCTAATATGGGACTGAGAATAGCGACAAATATCACGGCCATGAATGCCCAACGCACGATGGCTGGAACACGTAATAAATTGGATGCAAGCTTAGAGCGATTATCGAGTGGATCTCGAATTAATCGATCAGGTGACGATGCCGCAGGATTAGCCATTTCAGAAAACTTACGAGCGCAAATCCGTGGGATCCGGCAGGCCAAACGAAATGCCATGGATGGGGTCTCAGTCATTCAAGTGTCTGAAGGCGGCCTCAATGAAGTATCCAGTATTCTGGTACGATTACGTGAACTTGCGATCCAATCCGCTTCAGATACCATTGGGGATACTGAACGCGGCTTTGCAGACCGGGAGTTTCAGTCACTCAAACAAGAAGTGGATCGAATCGCCAACGTAACCAACTTTAACGGTACTCCGCTCTTAAACGGAAAGTCCGGAATCTTCGAGATTCAAGTCGGTACGAAAAACAACCCGATTTTGGACCGCATCGTCTACAATGGCGAAAGGTCAGACGCGTCACTCGACGCACTCAAACTCGGGGGCGAATCGGTTGCGACCAAGCAAGGAGCCCAGCTGAGCCTTTCCGTGATCGACGATGCATTAATCCGGGTCAATAGCATCCGCGCTGATTTGGGCGCTATGCAGAACCGGCTTCAATCGACGATCAATAATCTAGCCGTCAGCGACGAAAACCTCTCTTCAGCTAATTCTCGTATTCGAGATACGGATTTTGCCGAAGAAGTCTCAGAGATGACCAAAAACAACATCCTGTTGCAATCGGGTATCTCTGTGTTGAGCCAAGCCAATTCAACCAATCAGGCGACGCTCAAATTATTGCAAGGCTAATCTTGGTAGAGACGAAGCAGTTAAACAGGTAGACTTGGAGTTAAGGGAGATACCCTGAAGCATGTCAGTCACGCATTCAGTATGGATTTTAGGTGGGAGTAGCTTTGTTGGGAGCCATCTTGCCCTCGCGATGAGGGAGAAATGCAAGGTGACGCTGACCTACTATGGCCGACCTATCAAGATCCCGGGAGTGACGTCGCTTCATCTAGCACTAGATAACCGAGACTGGGCAAAGCGAATTGCTTACTTAGCCAAGCCGGACACCATTATCTACGCGGCTGGAAGCAACAACGTGGCCGCCGCCGAAGCCGACCCCCACATGTCAGACCATCTGCATATAGGGGGGGCGGCCACGATGGCAGACGTCACCGAAATCATGCAACCCAAGTTCATCTACTTGTCCAACTGCTTCGTCTTCGACGGACTCAAGGGAAACTACCGTGAAACGGATACAGTGATCCCCGCTGCCGCACTCGGTAGCTCCAAAGTCGGGGGCGAAAACTATGTCCGGGGGCGGTGTCTGAATTATATGATTGTCCGCTCCAGTCCTCTGATTGGGCGAGGCAACGGACTCCGCACCACCTTTTTTGACCGTATCCGTACCGCACTCGATCGTGGGGAGCGATTCGAGCTGCCCAATCACGAATCCTTTTCCTATGCACCGATCTCAGGACTCGTTGACCTCATCACCCGCCTGGTAGAAGGGGGCGTTCGAAACCGCGTACTCCATTATGGTGGGCTCACGCGCCTAACGCCTTACGAGTGGGCGGTTCAATTTGCCACCCGTTTTGGATATAATCCAGGCCTCATCGTTCCTGCGCGAGCGGGGCTCCAAAAAAAGGATTTCTCTCTCAACTGCTCTCAGGCTATCGAGCTTTTAAAGATCAAGCCCCTTCTCGTGGAGGAGAGCTTTGATCTGATCGAGAAGCAACTGATTGCCCGCCCGTGAACGACGCGTATCTCGTGTTGCGCGCGCAAATTCGGAAAAATAAAATTTAGCAACCTGGTCAGGTGTGACTTTTTCACCCTGAAAGGTCCAATAAACATCACGAAATGGCCCGACTTGCGCCAAAAGATCCTGCGTCTGCGCTGCTCCGTTAGCCTGCGCACCCCCACCAGCGACAGCCTGTCCATCCACGCCAATAGTTCCCCGCAAATGCTGGGTAAAGGCGATCTGGATCACGCCATGAGCGGAGTTAGTGACCACCAGTTTGACTTGATTGCGAAAAATCATGAAATCAGCGGCAGTCTGAGCCACACTGTAAACCTTGATTTCTTGGAATTTGGTCCCGCTCTCGGCAAAACCATTAAAAATTCGAGCATACTCATTAAAGCATTCTCGAAGGTCGGCCAAAAAATCGATCGTATCTTCTTCGACTAACTGTTGCGGGTCAAAGCCACGCCCCAGCTGCAGCAGTCTCTCAGCGTCTGGATGAACTTCCGCCCGTGCTAACTCATGGATCCAGCCCTGCTGAGACGGCAAAACATCTTTAAAGCGGCTCATTCAATAGTCACCCCAAAAGTAAGTGTATTTCCAATGGATCGAGATTGTCAAATTTAGGGTTAAGAGGACGAAAAAGAAGGGAAAAAATCCTCAGAACCCGTGGTTGTCATTGGACCCCAGGATTAAGGTGGGCGCCGTATAATCGCTTTAGGCTTCCTGGACGTGCCAGGCATGCACACCACGATCAGGGACAGCCCCCTGGGCTAATGACTGTAGGGTCCGAATTCATATCGCACGGGCCCTGAGGTAGCTCCATCATACTCCAATCGCAGGAAAGGGTCGTAGCAAAAAATCCATTTTTAAAGAATTTAAGTTTTCTTTACAGGTCGACCTTGAAATGACACAATTTTATCCAATGGTCGGGAAAAAGCTTCTTGTAGCGGACGACAGTTTAACCATTCAGAAAGTCATACGACTCGCCCTCTCCAATGAGGGATATGAGATTCAGGCTGTCTCGGATGGCAATGACACCCTCGAACAAATTTCAGTATTTCGACCTGATGTCGTGCTGATTGATGTCTCTCTTCCGACCCAATCGGCCTTTGAAATCAAGCGCGCCGTCAATGAACACATCGACCTTCAAGATGTCCGTTTTGTCCTGATGTCGAGCGCCTACGAAAAGGTGGACGAAGCCCAGGCGACCGAAGTAGGCTTTCACGGCCGACTCACCAAACCCTTCGACCCAGCTCATTTGCGTCAAGTTCTGACCCAAGTCCTCGAACAAGTAACGGCTAAGCGCCGCGAAACGACGGCCCTCATTCAACGCCCCACTGAAAAGACACCAGACCTCGATTTAGACTTGCCACCTGCCGATGAACTCGAACTTGAAGTATTGCCACCGCCGCCTTTTCCGAATGACGATTGGCTCTCGCAACCGCTAGCCCCTGAAGAGCCTCTTTTACCACCGCCTCCTCCAGAAGCGGTCAAACAACTCTGGGAGGCTGAACCCGCGCCGCCCCAGCCGCCAATTCAGGAATCCAACCGGGGAGATCCCGATGGAGATATCCGACACCTGACGGAATCGACTATTCGAATGAGCGGTTTAGATGATTTTCAATGGAGCGTGAACGAGCCTTCGCTCAAAGCTGATTTTACGCCTTCAGCCCCCGAAACCACGGTCAGTCCTCCGTCAGATTTTGAAGCCGGAGGAGCAGATTTTTACAGAGAACCAGAGGAGCCCTCACCTGTCACCCCTCCTCCTTTTACGGCGCCCTCTTTTATTCCTCCTGCTCCTTTTGTTGAGGAACCACAAATTCAGGCCATTTCACAAAGCCAGATTGAAGAAATGATCCGCAAGGAGATCCATGAAACATTTCAAAAAATGGCTGAAAAAATGTTACCCGAAGTGGCCGAAAAGATCATCAAACAGGAAATTCATCGGATGCTTTCGGAAATCTAAGCTTCACATCCTCAGCAAAAAGAGAAACCTCCCGCCCCTGGACCTCCACCCGTAGTTCGCCCATTTTACCAAGGCCAATCACCCGCCCCCGATGTCCATCCCATTCCACTTCAGTACCGGAAGCGAAAATAGCAAGGCGTTCATACTCGTCCGATACCACGCCTGATCCGTGAGCTACTAAATCCGCCAAAACAGTTTTGAGACCTTCTATGATTTCCAAACGAACATCATCCGCACTCACTCGCCGAGGCGAAAGCTGATCGCTGATTGACGTTGTGGCTTGGTCTAATCCTTGGGGGGCAAAAAGGCAATTCAGGCCTAAACCGATCACAATAAATGCATCTTGTTGAGTTCCAATAGCCTCACATAATACTCCGCCTAGCTTGGCTCCTTGAACCCAAAGATCGTTAGGCCACTTAATTCCCACCGCTAATGAAGGATACTGTTTTACGAAAAACCCAGCAACCGCGACAGTGGCGGTGAGCGGAACCCAGCTCCACAAACTCTTGTTTTCAATGCGGACCACCATCGAAAGAAAAAGATTACCCTCGACCGACTGCCATGAACGACCTAACCGCCCCCGCCCCCGCTCCTGAATTCGCGCGGACACCCAAGTGCCATGAGGAGCTCCGGATTGCCCTAACTGTCGCGCTAGATCATTGGTGGAGTCACAACGATCGAGAACCTGGTTCGCTAACGCTCCTGAGTTCAAAGTCGGGCCACTCCTTCTAAAATCATCGAAAAATCACAGCTTTTTACACTGTGTGAAAGACTACCCACCGAAAGAACATCAACCCCATCAATCTGGTCGTGAAAGACCTCGGACATGCGGGGCCTTTCGCGACGACGCGTTTTACGGACGGTCAGAG
>JBBCAW010000124.1:0-1834 GCA_051382295.1 Bdellovibrionota bacterium FG-1
CCTCCAGGACCGCGCTATGGAAAGCACGAGTCCGACCCTCATTTTCATTGGTCGCCTGCGCGCCAATTCCGACATAATAATGAAACGCCTCATCCGACTCCGGCCTCAGATCGATCCACGAGGGACGCAACTCAGAAGCTGCCACAAGGGTCGAGCTGAATGAGGCGTTCATTAGAGGGAGCAATATTATGATGAGAGCTTGGATCGGTTTCATGACCGCGCCTTACTCCGCCTTCTTCGCTGAGATGGTTTCTGCTACCGTACTAGAGCTTGCGGTGGGCAATGGCTGAGTTCCCACGATCCTGTCCCACTGTTCATCAACCTTCTTTTGAAAGTCCTGACTAATTCCGGCGCTGTCGGCCACCTTTATGCACAGTTCTCTTAGCTGACGTTCTGGCATCGAACCTGTGACGAAGATCCGAT
Source organism: Bdellovibrionota bacterium FG-1 (assembly GCA_051382295.1). Taxonomy (GTDB): domain Bacteria; phylum Bdellovibrionota; class UBA1018; order UBA1018; family UBA1018; genus JBBCAW01. The sequence continues at coordinate 424 of JBBCAW010000124.1, forward strand.
AGCGACTTACGCGCTCGCCTGAGTCCAGGCTCGTCACGTACTTTTCATAAAAGCGCTTTCCGGGCTCCAAGCCCCGAAGCGTAAGCCGTTGGCAGGATTCCAGGAAACTGTACCTCGTACGATCTGAACCAAAACTCGTTCCCTCCTCAGCATGCTGAAAAATAGCTTCCATCTTATTGGAGATCGTTTGGCAAACTCGGGATTTGGCGTCAGCCTCCGCGATTCGATACCCCGCCTCAAGTCGGTGATCAGCAGGAATCGTTGAACCGCCAACAAAATAAGCCGAGCTCGTTTCGACAAAGAAGGCCCGAGTCTCATCAACCCATTTCGGACGCTCCGAAAGATTGTTGGACCGGGACACAATCGTCTCCTTTAAGTCATCCGGCGACAGCTGCCTCGGCGTGGAACTGCATCCAGCTATGAGAACAAGGGGGCATACAAACATCAGAAGTATTTTCATATTCGTTTTCTCCTCCCTTGATAATCGGGCGGAGCGGTGACAGGTGGGGACAAGGGGGAGATTTCTAATGCTGACCCCCGCTGTCAGACCCAGGCCTTAGATTAAAGGCATGGAGGAATGCCGAAATGTCTGAAAAACCTGAAATTAATGATGCACCTGCAGGAGTCCTCACCCCCATGAAGAACAGAGCTCCGGGTGACCACCCTTATGTCAAAATAGTCCGGGACTACTTGCTAGGGGGAGACATAATCCCATCAAAAATAGAACACGAAACTGAGGGTCAAATTCAATGGCAGTTCCAAATAGAAAATAGGATTTCCGTTTTTGTTCGTCTCTATAAGGATGCTGACGGTGAGGAGTTCATCCACCTCGAAACTGCCATCGCACGAATCGATCCCTCAACGGAATTCCCGCTGCTAAGGTATTTGGCAGAAATCAACGAAAGCCTTCATCACCCCCTTAGGCTTGCCGTCTCGGATGGAACCTTTGTTATCGTCCAATTCAGATGCTATTGTGGCGGCGTTACGCCTGAGCATTTCAAGTTGAGACTTGAGACCCTCATTCCATTTTCAGAGGACATTCAGGAAACCCTGTGCCGTCAGTTTGGAGTTCGAACTCCCTTTGGAACGAAAGAGTTACTTAAAAAGTGAGGAGTTTAATTTTGGAATACCGACGTTGGCTTTTTACGCATCCGACACTCACCGGTTACCTCTCTTGGGCAATAATTCAAATATTTTGGCTGGCTCCCCGGGCATTCCTTAAGGGATGGAGAGGGCCGCTTGTCCAAAAACCGGACTAAATGAATATATCGGATAATTTTTCCAGAATTGTCCCCAAATGTCATTAGAAGCCATTATCCTTAGACCATCGGAGCCCTTTCGCGCATGAGAAAAACAAAAATAGCAGGCACCCTCGTTTTTTCGCCTTCGGATCTCACCACCTATCTTGAGA
>JBBCAW010000125.1:0-3859 GCA_051382295.1 Bdellovibrionota bacterium FG-1
TCTTCTTCAAAAAACCTGTGGGCAAGCGCGGTTTGGTGATCTTCCAAAATCCCAGCTCCTCGGGAGGCCACTTGCGTTTCGTTCCTATGGCAAAGGGCTTTTCCTTTATGAGGCCGGAGCGGAGACGCCGCTCGTGGAATTTGCCTTGGGCATGACGGGGCAGTTTCACTTGCGACGGCGCTTGGACAAGTGGAAGCGTCACTACTTTCTATCTATTAGCCTGGGTGATGCTGAAGTGTTTTTTGCAGACCCTCGAAGGTTTGGCCGAGTGCAAACACCTCGGGACACTGCCTTCGCGCTGGGCGGGTATTCGGAGGAGCTGGGATTTTGGAAGATCACCAAACCGCGCTTGCCCACAGGTTTTTTGAAGAAGAGTCGAGTTTCTTGGCTCCTTGATGCCGGGGATCAAACGGGCGTTGGCAATTATATGGCCAACGAGGCGCTGGGGCGGTTGGGGCTCTCACCGTTTGAGCCGTGTCGCGATGAGAGGGAGGCGATTCTTCTCCTAAGAAAGTGCGCGGCTATTGCGTCCGCAAGCTATAGAAGGGGTGGGAATTCCTTTGGCTCCGGCTACTATCGGTTGAATGGCGCCGAAGGTGCTTACGCTTCGCGCTGCCGCTTTTATCAAAATCCACGAGTCCCCAGGACCATGTTTCGCGGTCGTCCAGTCTTTACGTATTTCGTAGCAGGTAGTTCCGAAGACTGAGTGCCGCTAATTTGTGACCGATGCGCGTCGTAACTCTTCTTCGGTGATCCGCACCTTCTTGGATTATGCATCGCGCTATGAGTGCGCATCCTTTCACGCGCAGTCTTGTCGAGTTTTTTTATTTGATCTCGGCATTTGAGGTTGTCTCGTCACCAGTTGTCACAGATACTCTCGAAGTACCTGAAATTGTCACTGGAGGTTTTTGACGTGGACTACGCGGAGCGTTGGCTTACGGTCGAGCAGATTGCGGGGCATCTCCAAGTTTCAAAGGAGACCATTTACCGCTGGCTTGATCGCGGGAGTATTCCTGCGCATCGCATTGGCCGACAGTGGCGGTTTCAAGCGCCCGAAGTCGATGAGTGGGTAAAAGCCGGGGGAGCCAAGGAGAATCATCGTCCCAATCCTTCCGCCGAGAGGGAGCAATTGCCATGATCAAGTTGGAACAGCTCAAGAATGGGCTTTATATACGTGGGCTGGAAGGCACTGAGGTTGTGCAGATCAAAAGCGTCGAGCCCGTCGGCGCCGATGCCGCCACGGTGCTGTACAAAAACGCGCAAGGGCAATTTCGGGAGCAAATGCTGCATCGGACCGACGAAGCTCGGCTTGAGCTGGTGGAGCATAGCGCGCGGCCCTGGAGTTTTGCCGCGAATGGCGCGGAATTTAAACTCGGTCTGGAGGCTCAGCGCATACGCCTCGCACACCTCTTCGATCCCATGATGGCGGTGCACAGCTCGAATGTTGAGCCGCTGCCACATCAAATTACCGCCGTCTACGAGTCTATGCTGCCCAGACAACCATTAAGATACGTACTGGCCGACGATCCCGGTGCCGGAAAAACGATTATGGCGGGGCTCCTGATTAAAGAACTCATCATGAGAGCCGATGCGAAGCGCGTACTCATCGTGACGCCGGGGTCGCTCTGTGATCAGTGGCAAGATGAGCTCTACGAAAAATTTGGCCTCCACTTTCAAATCTTTAGCCGCGAGAAAATGGAACAGTCCGTTCGCGGAAATTACTTCGATGAGCAAAACTTCCTGATTTGCCGCCTTGATCAGCTCTCGCGGAATGAAGACTATCTGGCGAAACTGGAAGCGACCGAGTGGGATCTCATTATTGTTGATGAAGCGCACAAGATGTCCGCGAGTTTCTTCGGAGGCGAACTCAAAGAAACTGATCGTTTCAAGCTCGGGAAAAAGCTTGGTAGCATCACCCGCCATTTTCTTCTAATGACCGCGACGCCGCACAACGGGAAGGAAGAAGATTTTCAGCTCTTCATGTCCCTGGTAGATAGTGATCGTTTTTATGGGAAGTTCCGCGAAGGCGCGCACAAAGTCGATGTCACTGATCTTATGCGTCGGATGGTCAAAGAGGATTTGCTTCGCTTTGATGGCACCAAACTTTTCCCCGAACGTAGGGCCTACACTGCCTCTTATGAACTCTCGCCTCAAGAACAAGAACTTTACGATGCCGTTACGCCCTATGTGCGCGAGGAAATGGATCGGGCGGAGAAGATCAAATCAAAGGACAAGCGTCGGGGTGGCACGGTAGGTTTTGCTTTGACCTCCTTGCAGCGCAGATTGGCCTCCAGCCCTGCTGCCATTTACGAATCTTTGAAACGTCGTCGAAAAAAGCTCGAAACCCGCAAGGCCGAGATCCGCTTGGTGCATAGCGGTCAGGCCACGTCAGATATTTTGAAGAAATACGATCAAACGGTGCCGGAAGACATTGACGACGCGGATGATGAGTTAAATTCCGAAGAGCTGGAAACTTTTACGGATGAAGTGATGGACCAGGCCACGGCCTCGGAAACCATCGAGGAACTCGAAAAAGAAATTATCAGCCTGAAGGATCTGGAAGAATCCGCGCGAAAAGTTGTTCATTCCGGTGAGGATCGCAAGTGGTCGGAGCTTTCGAAATTACTTCAAAATACGCCGGAGATGCGCGGGAAAGGCGATACTCAGCGAAAGCTTCTTATCTTCACCGAGAGTAGAGATACCCTCAATTATCTTTACGATCAGATTGCGGGCGTGGTGGGCGGCAAAGAGAAGATCGTCACCATCCACGGCGGCACCAGTCGCGACCTTAGAAAGGCCGCGCAAGCCAACTTTAGAAATGACCCCACGGTCTTGGTATTACTGGCCACGGATGCGGCGGGCGAAGGTGTTAACCTTCAAAACGCCAATCTGATGGTCAACTACGATCTCCCATGGAACCCCAACCGTATCGAACAGCGGTTTGGTCGCATTCACCGTATCGGACAGACGGAAGTTTGCCACCTTTGGAACATGGTTGCCAAAAATACGCGGGAAGGCGAAGTCTTTCAGCGACTTTTTGATAAGCTCGAAGTCCAGCGCAAAGCGTTGGGTGGCCGGGTATTCGATGTTCTCGGCGAGGCCTTTGATGGCGTTTCTTTAAAAGATCTTTTGATCGAAGCCATTCGTTATGGTGACAGTCCTGAAGTAAAGGCCCGTCAAAAACAGGTGATCGAAGGGGTGCTTGATACCCAACATATTCAGGACATCCTCAGGCGCAATGCGCTGGTCGAGCAGCACATGGGCCTTGAAGAGCTTTATAAGGTCAAAGACGAAATGGACCGTGCGGAGGCGCGTAAGCTCCAACCCTATTTTATTCAGTCATTTTTCGAGGAGTCCTTCCGCGCGCTCAAGGGAGAAATGAAGCCTCGCGAGACTGGTCGCTGGGAGATTCGTCACGTTCCGGCGCAGATTATCGAGCGTGATCGCGCGATCACGACCTCCCGCGTTCCGGTGACTCGCGTCTACGAGCGGATCTGTTTTGAGAAACAGTTTATCCGGGTTGATCACAAGCCAATGGCGGAATTGGTTCATCCTGGGCAACCGCTTATGGCCGCCGTTACTGATATTATTTTGGAGAATCACCGCGCAAAACTTCGCGAAGGGGCTGTGCTGGTTGATCCTGCTGACGATTCAATCGAGCCACGGGTCGTATTCATGCTCGATCATTCAATCCGCGAAAGCGCGGGTGATCAGCGCACAGTTTCGCAGCGGTTGCAGTTTGTCGGGATCGACAAGGATCTGAAGCCCGCCAATGCCGGTTGGGCTCCGCACATTGATCTTCGCGCTCTGAAAGACGAAGAAAAGCCGCTTATCGCAGACTTTATGGCTGCGCCGTGGG
>JBBCAW010000126.1:0-1267 GCA_051382295.1 Bdellovibrionota bacterium FG-1
GAGGATTGCGCCCTTAAAACCGCCGCATAAACGGCTCAGGGAGTGCCGGTGCGATGAGGCGATTACCAAAGTCATTTTTCTGGATTGATCAGAGCGTGATTCGAAGCGGGGTTTGGGTGCGACTGAGTCCAGAGGCAAGGCTGGCCTATGTGGCACTTGCCGCAAGCTGTGATCGCGAGGGCATCAGCATCTGGAGTGCCACGAAGCTGATGACGCTTTCAGCATGTGTTGCGCACGATGGCTGGCAGGCCAAACTCACGGAACTCGAGCGCGAGTCATTGATCGAGCGTGTGCCAGAAAGTACACCACCGGCGATCCGGCTCAGAGATTTCGATACGCAGACGCGGGCTCTGGTTGTTGGGACGCAAGCAACTAAAACGGGGATCACTCCAAACGCTCCATCCAGGGCCCCAATCATTGTGCATACGCAGACCACAATCCATCTTGGAGGCACGCTCACCCATGTTAAGTCCAGAACAGCAGACTGAAATTTTATCACTTTTTTTCTCAAAGAAGATGAAAGTCCGGAGCATAGCAAGGCAGCTCGGTGTGAATCGCAAGAGCGTCAAGCGTGTCATCAACCGAAGATCTGTAGCCCTGGAGGTTACCCCCTTTAAAAGGGCCTCACGGCTAGACCCATTCAAAGAGCAGCTCACAGCACTTTTAAAGCAGGATCCTGAGACCACGGGCATGGTGCTGCTCCAACGGATCCGGGATCAGGGCTATGACGGTGGTTACACGATTCTCAAAGAATGGGTAAGAGCAAGTCGGCTCAAACAACGGCCACAAAAAGAGGCCTTCTTCAAGATTGACTTTGCCTTGGGCCAGACTGCCCAAGTGGATTGGGGTGAATTTAGAGATGTTTTTGGTGTAGGCGTGCACGTGCATTGCTTCGTGATGGTGCTGTGCTACTCGCGCCTGCTGTACATCGAGTTCACCCGTAGTGAAAAGTTTGAGGCATTTATTCGATGCCATGAAAACGCGATCCGCTACTTCGATAGCCTGGTGCCACATGAGTGCTGGTACGACAACTTACCGACTGCGGTTGCTGAACGAATGGGTAAGCTCACACGTTTTAACGCTCGTTTTCTGGCCTATGCTGGTCACCATCACATCCAGCCGTACGCCTGTAATGTGGCGAAAGGCAACGAAAAGGGGCGTGTTGAGGATGGGGTCAAGTATATCCGACTCAGTTTTTGGCATAACCGAAATTTCAAAAACTTTGAAGATCTATGCAACCAGGCATCGCAGTGGCGAGATGATACGG
>JBBCAW010000127.1:0-16060 GCA_051382295.1 Bdellovibrionota bacterium FG-1
GGGGGGGGCCCGAACAAAGCCGCGCAAAAAGCGAGGGGGGGGCGGGTTTTGGGGGGGGGGTGTTTGGGGGCTAAAGCGGGGGGGGGCGGAGGCACAGAAATCAATTTCGCGGCCGTCAAAAAAGTATCGGTCACCGGACCTGAATCTGATGACATCTGGCATGAAGGTTTTGGGGGTACTATTTTTCAAATCGTCTCCACAAAACTTGTTAAAAATCAGGATCGGATAGAAAATTTAGAATGGGATACACCACTAAACCGCGCGCTTGTGGGATTGCCGTCTCGATCGCAGAAGGCAGGGGGGAAATAGCATGTTAAAGAATTCACGCAGAATTTATTCCTGGATTGTATTGGCATCATATCTTGGTTCGATTGTAGGTGGAGTCGTCCCATCGATTGCGCATGCCTCTGGCGATTCGATGCAATACGATAATACAAAATATACGCCGCCCGACGTGAGTGCGGATTGTAATGACATTTGTAGTGTGCTGGTAAGTACGAACGTAAATGACAGTTGGACCTCGGCCTCCAAGGGATCATGGACTGAGAATAATGCACCGACCACGGTGAAGGGCCTCCAAGGGGTTTCCGGCGCAAATGGGACTTGGAGTAAGGCTGACGACGACTGGTGTGCTGCGCATGGTTCATCTACAAGTCGAGATGCGCCGACCGCTCCTGCTTCACCAGCTCCGCTAAAGATGGGCGCAGATAAAGTGACTCCAGACGATTGTGGAACCAAAAAACCGATGCTCAGCACGGATACCATGGGCTGCAAACAGTACGGGGATAATCTTTTGCGCTGTAATTATAAGAACAATGGGCAACTTGTGTCCCAATGTGCGGCTTACAAAAAAGCGGATGAAGGAAAGACCTGGGAGCTGATTCTTTTTGCGATGGATGTGGCAACGGCCGCTTCGTGTGGAGCGGTGTGTGCGTCTAGCAAGTTAGGGACGGGCGCTGCGATTGGAGGTACACTGGAACATCTTTGTTCTTGGGCTGCGTGTGGAGCGGGATTAGCAGAAGTCGGGGCTGCGATTTTTCTTTCGAGTGATCCATTGAAGGGGATTTTGGGTGGTGTCGGGGGTGTAGAGGGACTCAACCAGTGCGCGAATCGCAACAAGGGTGTTCCGGGCGAAAAGCCCGCGCCTGCGGCTCCCGGGAGTAATGTTAAGAAGCCTGCGGTGAGCCTGCAGCCGATGTATGATTATCGCATCCCGGTTCCGAAGCCTAAACAGATCCATCCCTTTATGGCGGCCTTGATGTTTGGCGGCGGATCTAAGGCGTTTTTGATGGGGATGTTGGGGATGGGAGAGGCGTGGGGGAAGGGGAAGAAGACTCCTGCAGATTTGATAGATGAAGCGGTTGCGAAAAAGAAAGCGGCTGATAAAGCGCAGGCAGAATATGATACTGCGAAGAGCGCTGGTAAGCCTACTAAAGAATTGATCCCTCTAGATATAGCTAGAGACAAGGCGGCAAGGGATGCAGCAGCAGCTTTAAAGGCGGTTCCCAAAGGACAAAAAGATGTTGCTACAGATAAGATGGCAGCGGACAAGCCAGCAGCGGCCAAGCCAGCAGCACCAGCAGCAGCACCAGCACCACAAGGGGACAAGCCAGCAGCGACAGCAGCGTCGACAGCGGACAAGCCCGTACCCACTTCAGACTCCCAAAAAGTGGGGGAATACGTCGATAAACAAACCACCGCAGATAATATTGACCCAAGTAAAGTAAAAGAAAAAGCTGTCGCTAACGCCGAAGCCCAAGACCTAAAGAGGCAGCTCAGTGACGGGGACAAAAAAGCGGCGGAGGAGGCGTTGTCGGGCGCAAGATCGGCAAAAGATGAAGGGGATCAAAAGCGTATTAAAGCAGAGACCAAAGCAACCGAAGACCGCGCGCTGAAGGAGGCAGAAACAGCCAAAGGAATTAAAGAAGATACCGCAAAAGCCGATGCTGCGAACAAAGAAGAAAAAGAATCACGCGGCACTGAGGCTTGTCTAACGATGGCGGTCTTTGGTGCGCTAGCGACCTACCGGTACATCAACTGGAAAAATCATGAGGATTCAAAAAACAGTTCGTGCGAGAGTGTGAAGAAACTCTACGATACCGGCAAAGTTAAGTTTGACGCAAATGGGGATCCTAATGGAGGAGGCGGTGGTTCAGGAGGCGGTGGGGGTGGCTCCACTGCGAACGCAGGGGGTGGGAGCAGTGGCAATAAGTCCGCCGCAACGGCCGCCGGGGCGGCCGCCCAAGCGAAGCTTGAATCCTATCATAGTTGCCGAGATAAGGGCCTTTCTGAAGGAACTTGCTCGCAGATGGCGGGAGCAACAGATGGCGGAATCCTTCAACGCTCGGGCCTGGATAACGTCGCAGTTCCCGCCGCGCAACAAATGGATCTCGAAGCGCTGAATGATCATCTCAAAAAATCGCGAAACGCTGGAGAAGCGGTTGGCGGCGCGCTGGGAGGCTCCGGAGAAATGGGCGCGGCCCTCGCAAATCTCGCGCAAGCGGTGCAAGACAATGGTGCGATTAGTGGACTCAATGATTTGAGTAGCTCCGCGTATTCGGGCGGTGGAGGCGGCGGCGGTGGCGGATCTCACGGTGGCGGAGGCGGAGGTAGTGACAGCGGTCTCGGTGGCCTCGCTTCTCTCTTTGGCGGTGGCGCACGCACACCGACGGCCGGTGGCGGTGGCATTCTGAGTTTTGGTGCGAAGCCTGACACCGATATTTGGCATGCGGCGAGTAAGGATTCCATTTTCGAAATCGTGACAAAACGGTATTCGACGACATCGGAGCGTGTGAAGTAAAGTGGGGTCAGAAGCAAAAAAATATGCGACCTACATCGACCTGTTAGCGTTGCCCGACCCTCTCGTGGGGGAGATCATCGCGGGCGAACTTGTTAAGTCGCCACGACCCGGACCTAGGCATGCGAGAGCTTCCTCGGTGCTTGGGAGCAAAATCACGAGTCCCTTTGATGAAGGGCAAGGTGGTCCGGGTGGCTGGTGGATCTTGGATGAGCCAGAAATTCATCTCGGCCAAAATATTTTGGTCCCGGACCTCGCAGGGTGGAAGAAAGAAAAATTGCCGAATATTCCGGTCGAAAAGGCATATTTTGAGATAGCGCCAAATTGGGTGTGTGAAGTTCTTTCGAATAAAACTGCGGGTTTGGATCGCGTAAAAAAACTTCCAATTTATGCGCAGGAAAAAGTCGATCACGTCTGGTTGATCGATCCGGATAAGAAGACGCTCGAAATCTATTCCAGGGATGCGGCCCGGTGGATCCTTCTTAGTTCGTTTGCCGGAAATGAACGAGTTCGAGCCGCGCCATTTGATGCGGTAGAGATAGATCTTGGGGCGCTCTGGTTACCCGATGAACTTTGATTAGCTCAGAACTCTGACGCAAGCGCTCCTGTATCGATACAGGCTAGCCTATTTGGAGCAATCCCAGCGTCTTTAAGGCTTCAAGGCAGCGAAGAGAATCTTGCTCAACATAAGATTGGTCCGGAATAAAGTCTTCTGCGCCGTAGAATGAGGGAATTCGTTCTCCAGTGAGAAATTCAAAAATGGATTCTAGGCTGCAAAGCGCCGGTGAGTTCAATCCAGATGCAAGTTGATTTAGATCATGAGTCTTCGCAGGTTCAATTCCTTTTTCAAGCAGTTTGCCCTTAATATATAGTTCAATGCTCTCGCCCGCTTTTCTGACAACTCTCTCAAAGTCTTTTTTTAGGTGGCTTTCATGAGCTTCTTGCGCGATTTTAATCGCTGCTCTCAAGTCGTAATCCGCACGCCGTTTTTGTCCATCGGTCATAGTGTTTAGGCTACCTCATCCTTCGGAACCCACATCCAGCCACCTTTGGAGAGCAGGTTTTTGCGCCATAGGCCTTGCTGAATCCAGGTGCGCGCCTCTCCAAGCGATTCGGATAAGAAGCCATCGTCTTTGAGAACCCAACAATTTTCAGACAACGATAGTCGCAACCCTACAGAGCTTAACCAGCCTGTTTCGCTGATCATTAGGGGTGAGCAAGAAAGCGGAGCCTGAGGGTGAGGCCGTTGCTTGCGCCAGGATTGGTTGAACGGAAGAAACCACTGGGAACGTTCATAAGGGGAGCGAGGAATCGAATCTCCAATCAAAAGAATATCGAGATCACTATTTTCCGTCAGCGCACCCGATGAAAAGGAACCAAAAATAGCAACGCAACGCGGCTCGGGCTTTAAAAGTTGTGCCGTTTGACTTCGAATCCATTGCGCAACTATTTGACGATCAGGTAGTTCCATCGAAATCTATCTTACAAGATTCTCAGGTCAGGTCAAGAGCACCCGCCCCACCTGTTGAGAGCGTGGTCGAGGGTGGCGAATAATTCTTGCGCCACAAAATTTTCGGCGATGTACTCCTTATAAATTCTTAAAGACTCCATCGAAAGACACCAGATCATTGGGGTTGATCGTAGTCTTGCCGGCGAGGCTCAGTTTCTGCAGAATGTCTTGCGGATTGAGTTCGCCCCCAAAGATCGTTTTGAGGGACGTGTATTTTTGGAAATTGAAAATATGGATTTGGGGGAAAGCTTGTTTTCCACAGGATTCGACGTGGTGCTTTTCCCAACTTGCCGAACACTCCAGAGGATAAATGGGAGGCGTCCTGATTTGCTTTTCCATTCAAAGAGTTGGCTGATTAAGCTTCTTTTGAATGGAGTCGGATGTGCCATTTTTTCATGAATTTGAGAAAAATACCCCGGGTAAAAATCATAAAAATGAGAATCTATTGTTGTGGCGCCGCTTGCTGCGAATCTTCCGCCCTTTTGGGTTTCTGGAACTTCTCAAATTGGGAAGTTAAGCGGCTAAGTCCCCAGGGCCTAACGCCCGTAACTTCACCAAATCGGAAGAGGCGGCGCACCACCGGCGCACCACAAGTGCGCCAGAGGAGTACCACAGGCGTCGCCACCGTTTAACGTCGCAAACCTCCGTATTTACACGCTATTTTCGCAATCCCAAATACTTGACCAAAAAACTCCACCTATGTTACACTAATCACTGGGGAGTCGTGGGGAAATCAAGCGGTCCAGCAAAACGTCTCGGGGTACAGGTAAAACATTTAAAGTAACGCGTGATATCGCCACGACGCCCTCCAAGGGTCTTTAGTATTTCCGAAGACTTGTCGAAGAGAAGAAGAGGAGGACGTAGCCGCGTGAAAACATATACTCCAACCACGACACTCATGAAGTCAACCCTCGCGCTTGGCGCGTGCCTCGCACTCACGTCTTGCTACGAAACTCCTCGCTCTGTACCTGCAAGCAATCAAGCTTCGGGTGTAAACGGGAATCTTCAAGCCGAAGCCTCACCCTCTCCCGGACCTGCAACAAGCTACGGCGCGGCCGGTGTAAAAATCGCAAAGATTATTTTCAAATCCTCTACCGAGGGGAGTTTTGATTCAGCATCTGTCGGCGGAACGTTATCAAAACCCGGCTTGGGCGCGCAGGCAGTTCGCCTCTTCAACGGGGATGGGTCTGCACTCTCAAGCGGTGGCCCAAGCGTCCCGACTTGGCCACGGTGGCTTACCTCTGTGGAACTCGGAATCAGTGGCGCAAACAATGCGTCGGCTCCCGGTGCGGATTGCGCACGCTTTGCGGATCCCTCTGAAAGTACAAATTCACAATGCTCCATCAATTTCCCAGATCCCGCAAAACCCGGCGCGATGGCGGCAACGTCGATGCCCTGTGGCGGCCCCGCCGGCTTCTATCGCGTGAGTGAGTATGATTGCGCAGAAATTCCCACGGCGCCCGGAACGGGGGGGCCTTTGGATGGCGTCTATGTGCGCGTGCAACTCAATCGAGAGCCCGCGGCGATTGCCCCGGGAGAAAACCTGCTTGCGATTCTTGAATACACCGCTTCGGGCCTAAACAATGCGCCGGTGCAGCCCACGGATTGCGTGAAAAATGGCCAGCTTGCGGCCGAAAATTGTTCCGATATGACTTGGAAGGTTTTTATAAAGCAAACCTCCCTGGACGTCGTGCAACCCTTTCTGCTCTTGGCACCCCCGCTGCTTGTACGCAACCAGCCCGAGGGCGTCGTTGGCGGTTCTGAGATTCAGACGAAGCAGATTGTGATTCCACTGGCGACCGATCCCGCGCTTTCAGTCATTCAATTCTCACGCATCTCCGGCGCGGCGAATGCAGCGCGCGCTTCTTCGATTAAAGCCCTTTGTCAGGGCGGACAATCAGCCGGAAACTCGCCCCTTTGCGCGGGGATGGTCCTCTATTCGTTAACGCTGATGAGGTTCTAGCAATGGTTGCTCTCCTCGCTACGCCATCACGCCTTGGAGGTCGGCATAAAACGGGAGGGCGGGCGTGCATGGTTTTGAGCCTGGCCTTGAGCGCGCTTGTTGGCTGCACCGGCAACCCTCGTGCTTTTAACAAAGGCGAAACCCCAACTGTCAAAAACATTTTACAAGACCAGCTTCAGGATCAAGCCCACATCGCCTCTAGCAGTGTCGGGGTGCGGGTGAAATTTCAGTTTCAGGACTTCTATTCGCTGGCGTCCCCGAATCGCCAAAACAGTTGCGCAGGTGATGCGCGCACTTATTATGACCCTTTGAAACTAACCGAAAATCAAGCACCATTGAAATTTCCAGATGACGCTTTGAATCCGTCGACCACGATTACGCCTTCGTTTATCAAAAACGTGTCGGTGGATCTGACCGATGCAAACACGCCTTCGACTCTCAATGCGGCGCTTTCATGCAGCCTAGGTTCCGACCCGAGTCTGCCTCCGCCTTCGAGTTGTGCGACGTTTGACTACGGCGCCTTGGGCGGGTTGGACGCTTCGCTGGGCGGCGGGGTCCTAATGGTCGGAGGAATCGAAGGCTCCTCCACGCTCGGTTCATCGCTCTACGGAGTATCGATTCATGCGCTCCCGCCTTCGGCTGCGACGAACCCGCCGAACGCGCAAGTGCCTGGACTGTTGAAAGCCGATAAGCCGATTTCTTTTTGGAATGATCTATCGAGTACCCCCACATATGCGGGTCCTGTCCAAGTTGTCGGCGCGGCCTCGGCGTTTAGCGCCTCGCAACGAAAACTTTTGCTTTTTGGCGGAAGCATTCCGAGCGGCACTTCTTGGAACTCTTCTTCGCGCGATACCTGGAGTTTGGAGGTCGGCACTCAGACCTGGTCGCTTGTGAAAACGGCGATCAACGTGGATGCTTCGATCACCACCGTGCACGATAAGGCGAACGCTACTGCGGTTTTTCAATTCTCCAAAAATCCCGGCGCGCGCGCGGGATTTGGTTACGTCGCGGCTCAGGGGTTTGCGCTGGAGGGGCTTGCCGGCGATTTTGATAAGACCGATCGCCTGATGATTGTTGGGGGAGTGACGCCGAATACAATAAACGATAGCAATGCGGCCACTTCGAGTACCAACCCTTCTCTGCTCTATCGCTTCAATCCGACCTATGGGCCCGAGTTGGTGGACGCGCACAACGCCACTAACGCCACTCTAGGCTTTTGGGTTGATAATTATCACACCCAGGTAATGAGCAACATCAGTAAGACGGATTCTCAACTGTTGTTCGGAAACTACCCCTTAAGTGAAATGGGTTTTTTCGCTTTACGCCAAGAAACTACTAAACGGGGCTATCTGTTATCGAGCGGAGGCTTCAAGCTCCCCGCAAAGACTCTTGATAAAACGCTTGATGCCCCCATCTTCTTGGAGCCAAAAGAGGTTTCTCCTAACCGGGATTTTCTTGCGGGTAGCAAAGACATACCCTCGGATCTTCTGTCCGTCTCCAACTGGCTTCTCGATTATCTGGTGCTTTCACCCGCAGTCTGGCATGTGGCCGCCCCTCTCAATAATATGCTCTGGTTCGGCGGCGTCAGCGCTCAGCGTGGATTTTCGCTCGTCGATAATGAAATCCTCTATTTTGGCGGAACTTATTGCCGAGGGTATTGGTTTTCGGATTGTGCCGCGGTGACCGGTGCCACAACTCCGGCTACTGGCCAAAAGCCCACAGTTCAAACAAATACCGGTGCGTACGTTAAACTCGGCGCCGATCTCTCCGGTACGGGCGCGCGCACTCTTGATAACGGACCGCCCGTCGCCGCCGGGCTCGCTTCGGCGCGCGGCCTGGACCCCGCGGGCAAAGTCATTATCGTCGCGTGGGGCGGGGTGCTTGATGATTTCAAGACGGCACTTGCCAATGATCTTTATTATCTCCACAACACCAGCGGGAGCAAAGCCACGTGGGTCAAAGTACAGGCCGAGGGTGCCGATCTTCTTCCTATTGCCGGGCAGGGGCAAGCCTACTCAAATTCTGCCTTAGTCTTTAGCCACGTGACCCACAAGTTCTACCTCTTTGGTGGGTTCTCCAAAGAATCAAAGAAGGTGCTTGATTCAACCTGGGAGCTTAGCGTGTCGGGCGGCGCTTGTACGGCGGACGCGAAGACCACGCCTTGTAAATTTGCGTGGAAAAAACTCACCGCCGAAAACGGACTTACTTGCTCACCACAGTGTCCTTCGGCGCGGTTCCTCCATCGAATGGCGGAAGTGAATTATTATAATCGCGACGCCGCCAAAGAACCGGATTGTACAAAATCTAATGAACCCTGCTCTTTTGGAATATTCATGGAGGGGGGGACGGATATGAATCTTTTCCTCTCGGATCGTTGGATGTATGACCCGGTGGCGCACTACGATCCCGTGGGTAAGAGCTGGGTCGGGCATTGGCAGAAAATGGACGAGCTGCCCCCGCGAGTATTTGGCTCGATGGCGGCGGTCGATCTCAAAATTGCTTCGACGGGAAAAACCTACCCGCGCGCGGTGATGTTCGGCGGCGAGACGGGGATGCGGACGGCGGGGCTGGTTCCGATGACCGCGCTCGTTGCGCCTTCGGGAGTTTTAGAATATTTTGTCGCGCCCACCTTAGGAGATACGTGGATTTACGACTTTGAAAAAGAGAGTTGGAATCGGGCCAAATTGCAGGGTGGCGGCAAGGTAACGGATCCGATCAACGAGCATTTTCCTCCACCGCTCTCGGGCGCCGTGATGATCACGCGGGACTTCAAAGGGGCTAAAGTTCCGGAGGTCTTTTTATTTGGCGGTCGAACAAAGGATGGTACGTTCGCCCCTCTGAGCAAGGTCTATAAGTTTTGCTTAGGTTCGGAGTCAGAGAATCCCAGCGCCCCCTACGATTGTCTTGATCCCCAATACGTAACCGAACCTACGGCGAAATACGAAGGCCGTTGGTTTGCCAAGGCCCCTTTTGCGGCGGTCGCGCGCGGCGCTTTCTTAGGGGCTGGTACCTATGATTCCACGCATGATCTGCTGCTTTTGACGGGCGGGCTTTACGGCGACAAGGTGGCGTTGAGTAACGTCGGAAAACTGCAGGCCGGCTCCGAGGTGCTTGAATATACTCCTCCGAACAAACAGCACTCGGGAGGGGCGTGGCGGGTGGTGGCGCCTTGTGGCGTGGTCCCGCCTGAGCGTTTTGGGCATTCGATGCATTATGATGCGGTACAAGACCGAGTCTTCTTAGTCGGGGGCACTAGTCCCACAGGAACTCCCTTGAGCCAAACAATTGTGGGGAGCGATAGTAAGGATCTGTCCATCCCGGACATGTGGGTGGGGAAACGCACCGGCGCCGTGGAGGATGGAACGCTTTGCTACGACTGGGAACAGGTTTCGACTTTTGGAAATGCTTTTGGTTTGAGCGGCGAAAAGAATCCCCCTGCGGCGCTAAGTTTTGCGGCAAGCATTTATCTCCCCTCGTCGGGCTACAATACGGGGTATTATACGCTGACCGATTCGGCGTGTGCAAAGGCGGGCCCCATACTTTCGCCCGATTTTGAGGTCAATAAAACGTTGGCGGGTGGGGCCTACCTCGATATTGATCGCAGCGCTTTGGGGCCTAGCGAGAACCTTGTGCTTCATCTGAAATACATTCCTCAAGGTCCCCCGGGCCAAAAAGTCGATAAAACGGCCATGAGCGCCGTTGATGCCAGCTACTTTAAAATTCATCTCGTTAAAACAAATCAAACGCAGAGCGCTCTTCAACAAGTCCAGCAGCCTCGGTACCTCGCTTATACCTCCTTAAATCGTTATCCCCAGGTCGTGCAAACGCTCTCGGTGCTTGCGCCGGCGGATAATCAAATTCATGAGGATCAGATTGTGATTCCGTTGGCGATTGATCCTGAGATTGATCGCATTCGAATTGAACGTGTTTCAGGAAGTGCCGTCCTTCTCGAGGCCGCTGTCTATCGAATGGGCAATCGGGGGCAGCCATGAGGTCATGGGGGACACGCGTAGAACTTTTTTACGCTGAAAAAAACTTGGGCACCCGCGTCGGCCAACCGGATTCGTCTTACTATTTACGGTCTTCGCTCGAGATTTGTCGAAAAATTGGGCAAATTCGCCGTTTTTTTGAAATTTTCAGAAAAATCCTAAGTCCCCGATACTCCTCGTTCTGCACACCTTTTGCCCGAGACTTGCAAGATAGTGCTTGGGGGTATTCTAAATTGTTTTTAAGGGGGCATACACGCATTTTTCTGCTGTTACTTGCGCTGCCTGTTTTAGGCGGCTGTCTCAATAACGGTGGGACCAAGCCTTATTCAAACACCTCAGCGAAACAAGGGCTGATGGCGAGCAATCCTTTGGTCGGGGGTCAAGACGATGGCACCAACCTCTTGAAACTGCTTTATGTCGTGCGTAACTCCATGGATCCAAGTGGGACGCTGGATCTCATCGGCGATGATTCGCAGACGATGGGCCAGTTTTGTGCGGCTAACACCACGGCTGCGCAGGTGAGTGCGGGCGCCTCGAATTGCACCTGTGTTTTTGATTACATAAAAGCTGATGGCGCGCATGAGTCTTTTGAAGTGCCCACGATCTACAATGAAGCAAGTCTCTTGCGGTGCAAGTACACCCAAGTTCCTGCGGGCCTCCCTTATATGAATGTGCGGATTCACCTGACGAATGCCGATGCTTTTTCAAATACCATGAAATTCTATTTTCAGTCGGGCACGAACTCGATTGCTGATCTGAGTAACCCCGTGAGTTTCATCCAAGCGCAGCGATATCAGTGCAAAGACCTCGTGACGATCGGACATATTTTCGATCCAACGAATATGTATGATCCGTTTCAGTCTGCGGATCCCGCACTTTCTTTTCCGCTTAATTTTTACACCAATAACCTGGGGGGCGCGCTCGCGGCTTATGTCGGCGCCAACGTTCAAAGTTGGAATTGTCCACCCATCCCAAATGATCCTAACGAGAATATGGACCGGAGGATTTTCAGCGTCTATGCGGACAATAAAGGGAGTAAACTAATTTATCCGCCCGAGGGCAGCGAGTTTGATCGCTCGACGTTTTATCTGGCCAAGAAGTCGGCGGGAGCTTTTGAAGTGGCGATTAATGCCTATATTGCGCCTCAGCTCGCTTCGGCCGATCCAGGCCCTGATGGTACGCAAGGGGGCACGGCACCGCCCCCTCTAGGTTATGGCGCAAAAACGGTTGTGGCCGGGTCCGGTCGGGAAGTCTGTCCTGTGGATACGGTGATTCCGCCTGGTTTTAAATGGGTCAAACTGTGGTTGTTTCGTGCGGATCTTCCCAAACGTAAGTATCGGACCAGTGGCGTGCTGAGCGGCATGCATTCGGTGGCGTGCCAGCCAGATCCGTATTTTTTCAAGGGACCGAGCAAGGACGGGACAACAATAACAAACACGGCGGTCATCAACAGCTGTAAAGATGTAGCAGAGAGCTATCTGCTTAGAATCTTCGGGGGCCCTGAGGGAAACGCTAGTTGTCAGCCGATCACGGTGGCTAATAATTCACTGGTCGAAGGGCAAACCTTTCATAATGCGGAGAACGCACTCGGTTTTCCCAAAGACACACTTTATAACGACGCATCGCGGAGCAGCATCGTCGATGCGCAGCCAGGGACGGGTGACCTCGACGGCACTAATCCGCGATACGATTTTCTCTTTGTAGTCTCGCCGCCTGAGGTCATGTCCTCAGAAATGATCAAATCCGAGTCTGCCGCACGATATACCTATACCCCTTATCGTTTTCCTATAGCTTCGGATTGTACCTCCAATGATCCCGATCAAGCGGGAAAAGGGGATTGTCTGGGGAGTAAAATTATTCACTATGAGATCAAGCTCCACGATGTTGCCGGTAACGGCGACCCGCCAGGGGATGATCCTTCACGCCAAGGAGTGTTTCCAGTATGTGCACTGCAACCTCTCTAATTCGAATTCTATTTGTGATGGGCGCGGGCGCCTCCGTCTTTTCGGCGTGCACCAACTCGGGTGCGCCTCGAAAACCTACGAAACCTGCCGCGAGAGCCAGCGGCACGCCGGGTTCCTCGACGGAGGCTTCGGCAAATGTGCTTACGACGGATCCGGCGCTAACCTATCGTGTTTCGTCAACGACGCTTGAAGAGGAGGATTCCAATCCCGTGCCGGCGCCCAGTTCGACAGCCAATGCGCCTGCACCGACGGTAAATATTTTCTTGAACGCAGACGCGCAGGCGTCTCCTTTTTCGTATCATTGTAACACGGTCACCGGCGCTTCCGCCGGAGGGCAGACGGCGAAACCCTGCAATTGTGAGTACACCTGGCAGGAAGTGAACCAGACGGGCGCAAAAGCCATTGCCGTTCCACGCTTGGTTCGCACGCCGGTCCTGGTTGCCCAGCCGAACCTTGTAAGTTGCAAAGCGCCGAGTATGTATCACTCAGAAATTCCGGATGGGACCTTGATCAAGCTCGATATTCTACCGGCGCCTGGCAATGGCGACAAATTTGTGGTGAAGCCTTATACGCTGACGAAAGCGTTGGGGGCAGTGGCGGGGGCGTTTCAAGATGAAAAGGGGAACACGTTTGATAACGTGCTTCGCTATTCTTGTTATGAGCAGTTTAAGCGGGGAATGTCCATTCAGAGTAAAGTCGTAAAAGTTAGCGATACCGGGACCTCGGGGATGACGGCGAAAATTCCAATGGCGTCTCAGTTTTGTGTGCGCAAAGCGGGCGGGGGTGGGAGTGATTGCGAAGGTTTAGGCCAGCCTGAGAATTCGGCCCAGGCGTACTACTACAATCTGTTTATTCGAAACTCAGAGAACGGCGATATCAATTATAATAATGGACGCTACATTTGTCCGCGTGTGCAAGAGTCCTTGGTTCAATCTGCGGTTTCTGGGACGAAGGGGACGCAAGGTCTGGCGTGGCCTTTGGACTCAAGTTTTGCCGTGTCGCTCAATCCATCTCCGGATTTTTCGGTCGGAATTGAAGCTTTCACAAAGCTAGCCTCGCTAGGGACAGACAAGGATCCGACGGCCGTAAGCTCGGGGTGCTTTAATAATTCCGCGAGCGGAGGGGGCGCGGCTTCGGGCGGCGAAACCGCGAGCGGTGGTTTTGTTAAATCGTGTTTGGGGTTTGCGGCGCCCCCCAGCGCGGCCGGGCAGTGTCCTGCGTTTAAGGATAGTTCCGGCCAAGTGCGCCGGACTTATCGGTTGCGTCGCTACGTTGCGCTTTTTCCGCCTGCCTTCGATACGGATGGCAAGCCGCTTGCGCAGGCACAATCGGTGGATACGATTTTTGTCGTGGATCGGCCCGTAAAAAACCCTGCGGACCCCTTGAAGGAGTTTACGATGCTGGGGCCGAAGCCTTGTAACTTCGCATATTTTGATCATAAGAAGGTGACGAACGCGTCGATGGATCCCACAAACCAGGACGATACGCAGCATTATGTTGCGACCAATAGTTCCCTTTGGTTTGGCAAGAATGTCGATGGAATTGAATTGCCGAACACTTACGTGAAGGGGGCTAGCTGTCCCGCTGTGGTCCCGGTGTTGAGTGATGATCGGAGCACGTTTGCGTTGATCAGTGTTAAAAAGAACGACCAGAATGTAACATTGGATCATCTGTATGTTCGGCCCATTCGTCCTTGGGCACCTCACTACGAGGAGGACACCGATTTTCAAGCGTGTGTGCCGCTGGCGTCGCCTCTGCGAGATCCCCCGCTTCATTTTCAACAAGTGAGTCCGAAAGGAAACCTAGCTCAGGCGTGGTGCGCGGAGGCGTATCCGACACAGAACGATAATTTTGGCGAGATTGCGAAAAAAGTAACTACGGATGCTGGCGGCAAAACAACTGTAAAATACGACAATACAATTCATCCCTATACGTCACACGGTGTGAAGAATACTGCGAAAGCTAGTGAGTGTTCATCGACTCCTATGACGTTTCCTTCCAATGTTACAGGGCTTGAGCCTGTAGCCAAAAAAACCGATCTTTGCGATCGCACCGTCGTGGCAGGCAGTTTGGATTGGCCGAGGTTTCCGCTGCTCGCGCCGTCAGACAATGTCGAGCTCATGATGGTGATGGATTCCAGCTATCAGTGCACACTCACTTATGATGCCGGTGGCGGCAGGACTGGTAGAGGGACGCCGGCAGCGGGCTGTTGCGCAGCTGGCGTTTTGAAAAATGGGACGGCGGAGACTCCCGTCGGCGCGCACCTTGAGCCCGGCACGGAGTGCGGCACGCCGGCGTATTGAGGGTCTGTGCAGGGCCCCCGTTTTAGCGGTGTTTCGGGCACTTCTCAAACAGCGAAGTTAGAGGCCTACCGCCCCGACCCTTCGGCCCTTAACTTCACTCTTTCGGAAGTCGCGCAGGAAAAAGCTCCACAGGAATTTTCTCTCGCAGCCTTGCGTCTCCCAAACACAGCGCGGCTGCAGCGAGCGCGGAAGGTGCCGGCGGGTTTTCCAAGGTATAATGGATGGCGCGGGGAGTGGTGTGGCAGATCTTTGCCAGCGGCCGGATTTGCTTCCAACCAAAGCGGTGCGCGACGTGAATAAAGAGGGTGCGCAGAGGGCCTTTTTGACGGACTTCGCTGGCCGGGGTTTGAAGCGCGGCGGAGGTGGCTTTGAGAATTTCTCCAATTGAATGCTCGGCCCATGCGGTGGGTTGCGCTGCGCGGGCCGGCGCGGTTCCTTCAATGGCCACCGACGGATCCCCGGATACATAGGCGTGAAAGCGGACTTGAAAATCTTTTTCCCGCTCCTTTAAAATCCGCCTCAAAGTGTCCGGGCTCACCCACGGCGTGGCGGTGGTCCGGGCGAGATCGCGGTATGTTGACCACACCCACGCGAGGGGATCGGCGCAGAGTTCGGCGCGACAAGGATTAAGCGCCACGTATCTGATTTGCCGGCGCAAATGATGAAGGTCCGGAATGAGCGCGGGCGGCGCAATGGGCTGCCAAAGTTTGGAAACGCCCGCGTCTTTGCTAACCGCGCCCAAGACTCCCGTAATTTTGGCGAGGTCATCACGTTCCGCTTGTTGAGGCACAATCAAGTGAAGGTGGTTCGGCATGAGGATGGCCGACAGCGCGCCCGGAAATAATTTTTTCAAAAAATTCCAAGCGCGGCACGCGGGTTCAAATTGTTTAAAGGGGTGATGGTGGGTGGTGGCGCGGACGGTCCAGTGATTCCATTTGGGTTGATTCATGGGTTTGCAGTTGTGCAATGAGTTTGCCAATGGGGGGTGGCGTGAATTCCGCGTGCGGGGTGCTCACAGGGTTTTGCCCGCGCGCTGCCGATGCGCCTGTGCTTCGGCGTCACTTCTCAAACAGCGAAGTTAGAGGCCTACCGCCCCGACCCTTGGGCCCTTAACTTCACTCTTTCGGAAGTCGCGGCCCCGGAGAGGCATGTGGAATCCGTCCCGGCGCCTCGCCGGCGTACACGTCACCCTCGCTGCGCTGTCCGTGACCGCCGCGCGTTCAGGCGTTGATTTCACAGCGTTTTTTCTCAACAAATGTTCCGATTGACTCACGATACGCACTGCGTCATAATTAGCACTTAGGGGAATCATAACGCGCATTTGTCTCAAGTCAGGGCTTCGTATTGTCGATGAATCTAATGAGAAGGATCGGGGGATTCGCATGCTCTTTGGCGCCGCCAAAAAACAGAGTCGCATCGCATGGCTCGTACTCGTTTCGTACGCGAGTTCGCTGGCGTCGTTTCCGGCTTGGGCCTCGCCCGATTCAATGACTTATGACAATGACAAGTTCAAGCCTCCGGAGGTCACTCAAAG
>JBBCAW010000128.1:0-27906 GCA_051382295.1 Bdellovibrionota bacterium FG-1
TGTAACTTATTAAATCTAAGCACTTTAATAGTACCCGACTCCCCCAAGTAGCGCGGATATGATTTACCAGGCAATCCCACCATATTTGCGCACCGCGTCTTAGTGACGGATATTTTGAGGCAATTCGCGGTGCTGATCACGACGGAAGCGGCGGAACTGGTGCGTGATTACGTGGATCATCACCGGACCGCCGGCTCCGACTTCCTGTTCAGCAATCGGTACGGTCAGCATCTGTCCCGGAATGGGATCGCCGAAGCCCTACATCGGCTCGCCAGTCACGCCAGTGTGAACCTGCCAGCCGGGGATAAAATCGAACTCCGGCCCCATCTCCTGCGTCATCGGCATGCTTACAAGGCCCGTAGCGTTCACGGCGATGTTTTCGCGGCCAAAAGACTCGGGCACAGCTCTTTGCGACATCTGGAGCGG
Source organism: Bdellovibrionota bacterium FG-1 (assembly GCA_051382295.1). Taxonomy (GTDB): domain Bacteria; phylum Bdellovibrionota; class UBA1018; order UBA1018; family UBA1018; genus JBBCAW01. Next base: position 427 of record JBBCAW010000128.1, read on the forward strand.
TACGCGGGCCTGAGTGAACAGGAAGAGCGGGATCTAATCGAGCGGATGTAAATTTTCGTAAGGGGGTCATGGTGACTTTCGGACGATTCAACCGATCCTAAACAGGATCGAAACCAAAAGGAAAAAAAGTGAAGATTCAAAATGAAACACGTGAAAAGCCCCTATTTACGACTCGTCAGCGGGAAGTATTGATTGCTCTGGCGGTCGGAGTAGCACTCGCGGCGTTCTTACGCCCAACACCAAGCTGGTACTGAGTAACATCAACTTTCGAGGTCCAATAACGGACTGAGATCAACCGCGCCTGGGTATCTGGGTGCATTAACGAAGGAAATAACGATGGAACAAACCAACGAAAAGACAACGGGTCGGACCGAAAAGAAGAAGAGTGGCGGAAAGTCATGGGCGGACCATGCCTTGGATGGCGGTTTAACGCTCCTCAGTGGGCTCCTGCTCGGTATCGGGTCAGCGGCCGGATCGCGTATCGTCAATAGCGCATTTGCTGAGCCAGCCACCGGCAAATCGGAAGCTGAAGGCCATACCGTCGTGCCACTCAGAAAAGTCGGCTCAGCCTGAGTCGCCGGAAACCCCATGGATCGGGGTTTTTTTTAGCTCAAAGATCCTCCCAGACCCATCGCACTCCGAATAGTTCGCGCCAGTTCGCCTGAGTCCACGGGTTTAGCAAGATGCACCTGGCATCTTGCAGCATATGCTAACTCCCAACTTTGGGCATCCGCGTAGGCGGTGTCAGTGCCAAGACCGGGATGCATCCACTCCTTTCATGACTGTGAGCTTTCAGACGAATGCTCCGAATCAGGCTGTAGTATCGCTCCAGTAAACGGCTATGGCCATCTGCAAAAAGGCAGAAAAGGAAGGAGCAAAGATCGGAACCCTGACAGTTGGGTTCCTTGTTGACAAAGTGGTTACCTGCGGCTTACTCCCTGTATTTATACAGTTATTTTTTTTACAATAAACGACAAGATATGCCGATAGGATCTATGGCGAAGTACTTGCATTTATTGTGAAATGCGGAGGGTAAAAGGACCCTTGTGTTGTGCATTGTGTCATGCTAACCTCGTCACTGGGCAGGGATAAGAGAAAATGTTTAAGCCAAGAAAAACTGAGCCCGTTAAAAATTTATCCCCAAAAAAATGGCGAGAAATGACTCGGCCCGTACCTGTTGATGTATTTGAAAAGCGGCTTACTGAAACGCGAAACTTGGCGAATTTCTTCGAGGTTATTACACCTGAAGAAGCGGTCCTTCTTCTAAAGCAAAAATTAGTAGCCCGCTAGAGTCGCGTCGTGGATAAAATTTCTTTCGCGGGTCTTAGCAAAGATATTCTGGATCTCATTAAGGAGAATAACCTTTTTTCGAGCGGCAACCGTGCTGTCGACGAATTTCTCTTTGATGATGCTATCCAAATGCAGGAGCAAAAATATGTCCAGACGACCGTGGCCCTGCGAGGCTCGGATGTAGTTGGCTACTACGGTCTTTCGACCGACGCGTTAGAGGTGCAGTCCAAAGAGAAGGACCGATTCAAGCGTCATCATCGGTGGTTTCCGGCAATCAAACTTCAGTGGCTCGGAATCAATAGTGTTAATCAAAGTGTCGGGCACGGCAAAATCTTGATGAGAAGGATCGCGGGTCATATTGTCGAAATGAACTCCTACACTAAATGTGATTGGGCTGCTGGCTGTAGGTTTATTACGCTGGATGCACAGTTTGACCATGCAAAGAGTAAAGATAAAAAGCTAAATCCCGTCGGTTTCTATGAGAAAATCGGCTTCCAGTTTTGCGATAAAATGAGCTACAAAGAACGCTTTTTACGTTACAAAAACGGCGCTAATAATGGCAGAGGAAAGGGAACTGTCAGCATGTATTACGACGTATTCGATGATAGCGGGGCACTTTTTGAAGGTTTTACACGTGGATAACAGCCAAATTTGTAACTTAATCAGCCAAGTGACTAAAGGTTGGACACCCTTGCGCGTGGAACTCCTGGAACCAGCCGGAAGTTCATTTACCCTGCGGATTGTATCGGATCACTTTATCGGAGTGCCAATGCTGAAGCGGTTTGATGAGGTCACGGGACTTCTTCACACCCAACTTCCTGAACTGGTTAAGGCGCACCTTTTCGACCTTGAAACTTGGACTGCCGCCGAGTTTACCGACCTCGAAAAGCAGGGCAAAACATCCACAGCCCTCTCTCCCTCTGGACACGGTTCAATGGCCGCACACGGCCCCGCAACCAACGACGCAGGTCTCTAATTTACGATCACCACCGGACGGATCACGTAAAAGCACCACCCCAAAATTTGGGAAACTTTTGGGAAACTAATGTCCAAAAACGACCATTAATGACCATGAACAACCAGGGGGTGCGAGCCGTGCGATCTCTTTGTTATTATTTGCTATTGTTTGATTTTATGGTATTTTTTGTTTTTCTTGAAATACTCCGGTTAACGACTCAAAATCGTGTATCCTTACGGGTGTGAGAGTTCGATTCTCTCCGGAGCCACCACTAAAAAGGTATCAGGTTACTTTTTGATGCTCGCCGCATTAATCCTTCTCCCCTGGACCCTCTCCAATACCTTCGCCGCTGACGTGCATCTCGCGGTCGCAGCTAACTTCATGGCTCCGATGGAAAATTTTTCGACGCGATTTTCTGAAAAAACAGGTCACAAACTGATCATTAGTTATGGAGCCACGGGTAAGCTTTACTCCCAAATCATGAACGGCGCACCCTTTGACGTTTTTCTTTCCGCTGACCAAGAAGCTCCAAAAAAACTCATCCAAGAAAACCAAGCCGTCAACGGAACTCAGTTCACTTATACGACCGGCCGTCTCGCTCTTTGGAGTGCAGACCCAAAAAGAGTGGACTCAAGGGGCGAGGTCCTCGCAAAAGCCGAATTCAAACATCTTGCCATCGCAAATCCGAAGCTCGCCCCCTATGGCGTAGCGGCCCAGCAAACGCTAGAAAAACTAGGACTATGGCACAAATTCCAACCTCGCTTAGTTCTAGGAGAGAGCATTACGCAAGCCTACCAATTTATCGCCACCGGCAATGCCGAGTTAGGGTTTGTGGCCCTCTCGCAGATCAAACAAGAAGGCAAAAAGCCTGAGGGTTCGTTTTGGTTGGTTCCGCAGACGATGTATTCGCCTCTGAGACAGGACGCAGTTTTATTAGAGAAGGGCAAAAACAACGTTGCCGCCAAGCAGTTTCTCGAATTTTTGAGGCCTAGCAATGCCACACCTTAACTTGACCCCAGTCTGGCTCACCCTCGCCCTGGCACTGATCACGACCCTGCTTCTTTTGCTCATCAGCACCCCAATTGCGTGGTGGCTAGCACGAACGAGGTCTCCTCTTCGCGCGCCCATTGGGGCCCTTATTTCATTGCCGCTTGTCTTGCCACCCACCGTTCTGGGCTTTTATCTCTTAGTGCTCATGGGGCCCTCAGGCCCCATAGGCCTTCTCACTGAATCTCTGGGCTTAGGATCACTCCCCTTCACCTTTACCGGTTTAGTTGTGGGCTCAGTCCTTTATTCATTGCCCTTTGTGGTCCAACCTATTCAAAATGCTTTTGAGGCAATCGGGCCTCGCCCCCTGGAAATTGCGGCCACGCTCAGAGCCGGGCCGTGGGATCGCTTCTTTACGGTGGCACTGCCGATGGCAAGGTCGGGTTTTTTTACGGCTACGGTGCTTGGATTTGCTCATACGGTGGGCGAGTTTGGCGTGGTGCTCATGATTGGCGGCAACATCCCAGGACGCACCCAAGTCCTATCGATTACGATCTATGACCACGTGGAGGCGCTTGAGTACACCCAAGCTCACTGGCTTGCAGGCGGAATGCTCCTATTTTCTTTCATCACTCTGCTCATCATGAATTTGCGCCGTCAGCCACTGAGGCTCATCACATGACCACACATAGCATCAGCATTAGCGCTTCGGTCCGGGCAAAGGTCGGAGACTTCAGTCTGGATATGACCTTTGAAACGCCAGGAACCGGCGTTACCGCGATCGTTGGGCGCTCAGGCTCGGGAAAAACAACCCTCCTTCGCTGGATGGCTGGGTTGGGCCGAAAATATGTGGGCGATCTTTCGGTTAACAAGGAGGTCTGGGAGGATTCGAAACGCCGGATTTTCGTGCCGCCCCATCAGCGCGCAGTCGGCTTGGTTTTTCAGGATGCCGGTCTGTTTCCACACCTGAGCGTCCAGGGCAATCTTCGCTACGGCTTCAGTCGAGTTCCTCAACAAGAAAGGCAGCCCGATTTCGATCAGATCGTTGATCTTTTGGGACTCAGAGTGTTTCTGGATCGCATGCCTTTTCAACTCTCGGGGGGCGAAAAACAGCGCGTCGCGATCGCTCGAAGCCTATTGGCCAGCCCCAAGTTACTTCTGCTCGATGAACCACTCACAGGCCTGGATACCACCAGCAAAGATGAAGTTTTAGACTATCTCAATCGTGTTAAAACCGAATCTAAAATTCCTGTCATTTATGTGAGCCACTCCATGGACGAGGTGCGGCGTCTTTCGGACCATCTGATTCAAATTGAAAACGGAAAAATTTCGATCAGTCCGACCAAAGTGTCCGGAGCGAACTAGCCGTCTCCTTACTCTGGTCCGAACCCTGCAACGATCCTCATTGCGAATAAACACTAAATTTTGGAGGAATTCCTTTATGGCAATACGCAATATGTTACCCAGTGCTTGGCGCGGTGAACGCAGTGTTTGGAATCCGATGCGTGAAATGAACCGACTTCAACGAAGAATGGACCGCATGTTCCAAGAATTCTTACCCGAATCCTTCTCGTCCATGACTAGCCCGGCCGGCGACCTCCTATCAGCCGATGAAAACATCGAATTCACTCCGGCTTGCGATATCGCAGAAACCAAGAGCCATTATCTCGTGACGTTCGATTTACCCGGCATGAAGAAAAGTGATGTCAAAATCGACCTTCAGGACAATCAACTGACGGTATCTGGCGAGCGCAAGCACGAAACACATGAAGAAGAACAAGGCCGAGTAAGTCGCGAACGTTATTACGGCGCATTTTGCCGTGCATTTACGCTTCCTTCAAAAGTGAATGCCGACAAGGTCGAGGCCAACTACGAAAATGGTGTCCTACAAATTGCCATTCCAAAAACAGAAGTTTCAGTCGGCAAACAAATTCCGATCAAAGAAGGAAAACTCTTAGAATCCAAGGCCACGAAAGCGGCCTAATCCCAGATTTTAAGATCACGAGAAAAGTTGTTTGACGGGTGAGGGAGGCGCACTCCCCGCCCGTCCTCCTATCCAAGACGACTCAACTCAGTCCCTCTTCTTTTAGAACTTTTGTGACCGCCGGGCGAGCGGCAATGCGACCCATATAGCTCTGAATATTGGGATAGGGAGTCGTCGGAATTTCAAGCCACTGGGTCCAACCCACGACCACAAACGCATAAGCGTCCGCTGCGGTAAAAGTCTTGCCCATCAAATAATCTTTTCCGGCGAGTTTCGCATCCAAGTATCGCAAACACTCATTTGACCTTTCGACCATGTAATTGCGAACAGTCGCCTGAATGGTTTTGTCATCCGAAATTCGAGACACTGAAAACAATCCACCAATGCTTTTATGCAAGTCGGAGCAAACAAAAGAAAGCCAATTCAAAGCTTCAGCTCGCTCAAAAGTTCCAGATGACGGCAAAAGATTCTTACTGGGCGCAAGATCGGCGACATAGGCATGAATGGCAAAATTTTGATCCAGCTGTCTACCCTCATCCGTAATCAAAACAGGCAAGGTTCCGAGAGGATTGAGCTTAGCCACGACCGCAATATTAGGATCGGACGCATTATCCCAATCGACTTCAATCGCTTCATATTTGAGACCCGATTCTTCAAGTGTAATGTGACAGGAAGTCGAACAAGACCCTGCGGAGTAATAGAGTTTCATCCCCCCTGATTATACACAGTACGCAAACCTGTCAACCGCATCCGGAGTTACCCCGCGGGAATAAAATCGTATGGGACGAAGATGAATAGCATAAACTTCCAAACGATCCAAAAGACCATGATGAATCATCATCTGCAATAGAACCGTCTGAAGGAACAGCGGTAGATGTTCAAAGTCATCAAATAGATTCTCAAAATTAGTTTTAAGCCCAGTGAGCTGTGCCTCTAAGAAATTTAGATTTTCCATATTGAACCGATCATTAGCAAGCGTCATGCCCCCCCCGAGCAGTCCCCATCCGTCGTCCCGTCCCGTGCCGTCGATTCCCTCAGTCCAACGGGGTATCATACCCGGCACCGCTCGAAAAAATGCCCCACAGAATTTAATTTAAAACGGCCTCTGCCTCCAACGCTAAGGGAAAGGGAACAAGACTATATTGAGAAGATGGTTGGAATTGATCATCCATCGGTCGAACCGCCGACTCATCCATTTGAAAGCCAAATATGGCCAAGATACAACCCAAAATAACATAAGGATAAATAGAGAACGCTAGCCGACTCGGGTAACTCATGCAGATTCCCTTCCGAAACAAACACCTGGGGTTCCTCATGAACTCAGGTTTGAGCGGAGCAGCATCAGCAACAATTATGCCATTCGTTCTGCGTTCACCTGAGAATTGAATTTTTCAAAAATCAGCTGGTGATGGCAAAGGGGCGCTTTTTTAGATATTTCGGTAAATATGCCCCCAAAAATATCCGCGATCAAACTCTGGTTTCCGTTAAACAGTTGTATTCGCACGTCATTGCTGATTGGCGCGCAAGTTGCTCTGCTCTCCCCCTGAAAGAAACAATAAGGCAAGGAGGCCAAGTGGAAAATCAATTACATGATCTGTTGAATACTTCGGAAAGTGACTTAGAAAGTTTTGAATATATGGAGATTGGAATAATTCATCGAGACGCTCTGAGCGCGGAGAGCCATCGAGAAATTCCTAGGTCCTATGGCCTCCTCAGGCTCATGCCACTCGGTAAGCCTGAACCTATGCCGGTTTTTAAAAAGGCATGCGTGAAGCGAAATTACTCAAATAGTCAGCTTATTTGTTAAAAAAACGCGCCACACTCAGCTCATTTCGTTGTAGATTCACCCAACGAGGAGTCTGATTGTGGCGTCTTTCATTTCCACACATTTTGCGATCTGGGTGGTCTTTTCCGCCTTTTTAAATACTGCGATAGAAACGTCGCACTCCGCATGGGCTGAACCGCCATTAGCCAAATCAGTGATATCCACCCTCAAGACACAGGCAATGGAGAAGTCCCCGGACATCCGTCAAGCCCAGACGACGATGAGCGCAAAGCAGGCCCAGCTTTATACTTCCTGGGCAAGATGGGCACCTCGCGTCGATCTCCAAGTCAGTGGAACTCAGCAGCAAAACTATAGCTTTCTGACCAGCCTCCAGGCCTCGGGGATTACGGGTTTTCCGATCTCCGGCGGGGTTCCCGTCACCAGCCTTTACTCCTGGCAACTCGGCTTTACTCTTCCCATCTACAAACGCTCCGTTCATCTTTCCATTTTGCAATCTCTCGCCGAAAGATCACTTGCTGAGGCTCAACTTGAGTCCAAAATCAACGAACTCGACTGGCACCTTCGACAACTTCTTGGAGATTTTCTTGTCAAAACTTACCAGCTCGCAACTCTCCGAGGTTCTTTGGAGCAGGGACAAAGCAATCTCAAGGACGCGAAGCTCCGTTTTCAACTGGGACAAAACACCCGGGTTGACGTTTTACGAGCCGAGGCCAATTTAGTCTCGCTCGAATCCAAACGGCTGACCTTTGAACAACAGCGTAAGACGAGCCTCAGCGCCTTTCTTGAGTACTCCGGCTTTACCCTGGAGGAATTCAAACTTTCCGCGATTGAATCCTTTCTCAAGGACGAAGCAGAGACTTTGACCTTTATCGAACAATTTACCGAAACCGAGTCACTGCGCCAGAAGCTGACGCAATATGAGGATCCGGCCCGTAAGCTCGTAGAATCCGGCCCGAATTACCGCGCCTACTTGGACCAAGAAGACCTAGCCAATGCGCAAGCCCGACAAGTCATGCTGGCAGAATGGCCTGAACTCGACCTCCAAGGCAATCTCAACAAACAAAGTGCCTCTAACAACGCCTTTTCGGATTTGAGCAATCTCTCTCAAAATGTCTCGTATGCCTTAGGCTTCACCGTCACGATCCCCATCTTTTCGTGGGGAACCACCGTAAGTACCCTGACCCAAATTTCGAAGACCGCTCAGGTCAACGAAATACAACGTCAACGCGATACCCTCAAACTCAAGAACGAGGTCGAAAACGATCAACTCCGAGTGGAAGCGCTCACCCGCTCGGTCGAATCCTTGAAAATCAATGTTGCGCAAAACGAGGAGATCGTCCGTCTCTCCCAAAAAAGTTACACGCTGGGCAAAGCGACGCTAGTGGAACTTCTCGGTAGCCAAAACGATTTGATCACTTCGAAAATTAACTTAGCCCAAAACCGGGTAGACTTGTCAGTCACAGTTCGAAAGCTGGCATGGAACCTGGGCGTCCACGGGGATTGAAGACCGAATGAATCGCAACTCTATGACAACCACCACCCTCATTTTTTCCACAATCCTGCTTCTCGCCCTATCCACCGAGGGATGCTCCAAAGGGCCCAAACTCAAAGGCGTCAAGGCCACCCAAACGATGGTCGAAACCACCGTAAGCACCACCAGCTCCGGAACGGTGGATGCGGAACAGCAGGCCGTTCTGGGATTTTCAACCACGGGTCGAATTGCGAAGATCAATGTCCGACTGGGCTCCGCCGCTCGAAAAGGCCAGGTTCTCGCAGAACTTGAAAATATCGACCTCCGGTCGATTCTTGATGATTCTGAAAACGAGCTCAAGCGAAGTCGGGAGCTTTTCGCCAATGGGCTGGTTTCGAAGGCAGCCTTGGATACCGCCAAGAAGAATAACGATATTGCCCGCGCGAATCTGGATCGCACCCTCTTACGTGCCCCTTTCGACGGCGTCGTAACCGAGATGAATTTAGAATTGGGCGAACTCGCGCAATCGACGGTCTCACCTACGAAAGCCCTCTTGCGACTCATCGATATGAAGCCTCGAATTATCAAAGGCGAAATCGATGAGGTGGACCTTGCCAAAGTCAAGGTCGGGGATCCCGCACGGGTCAAAATTCAAGCGGCGCGGCCTCAGCCATTTTCCGCCAAGATCCGGCGGGTCGTCCCTTTCGTAAGCACCACAAAAGAACAGGATCGCACCTCACAGATTGAGCTTCAAATGGCCGAGACTGAATCCCTCATTCCGGTCGGAGCCTCCGCGGATGTCGAAATCATTACCCATACTAAGCCAGAGGCCCTCGCGGTGCCGACCCGGGCGATTCTGGGCACTGGAGGCCAGAAGTACCTTTACCGATTCGATGGGAAAAAAATTCACAAAACCGTCATTAAGCTAGGCGTTGGAAACTACGAACGTACGGAAATTCTTTCAGGAGTGACCAATGGAGAAGTAGTGGTTTACCCTTCAGACGACTTCGAACTCAAAGACGACATGCGGGTCCAAGTGGAGCTCTTGCCATGGCCTTAATCGAAGTGTCCGACGTATCTAAATCCTTTGTCATGGGCAAGGAAACCATTCGGGCGCTGGATGGGGTTTCGTTCAAAATCCAAGAAGGCGATTTGGTTTCGATCATTGGCCCGTCCGGGAGCGGAAAGTCCACGCTCATGAATATCCTGGGCTTGTTAGATCTGCCCAACTCCGGGACCTATTTCCTTGATGGCAAAGATGTAAGTCGTCTCAATGACGACGAGCGCGCCATGATGAGAAACCAAAAGATCGGCTTCGTTTTTCAGAGCTTCAATCTTTTGCCACGAGCCTCTGCCCTACGCAATGTTGAGATGCCCCTGGTTTACTCCGCAAGTTATGACCGATCCTTCTCCAAGACCAAGATCCGCGAGATGGCACTCAGCGCTCTCGCCCTCGTCAAACTGAGTGATCGCGTCGATCACAAGCCCAACGAGCTTTCTGGGGGCCAAAGGCAACGCGTGGCTATCGCACGAGCCTTAGTCAATCGCCCCAAGATTCTTTTTGCGGATGAACCCACCGGCAATTTGGACTCACGCTCGGGTCAGGAGATTCTCGGACTTTTTGACGAACTCCACCGCCAGGGTGTGACGGTAATCATTGTCACCCACGACCCCAAGATCGCGACCCGCACGCATCGAATCCTCAATGTTTTTGATGGAAAAGTGACCGAGGAGAAACGCTAACCATGCCTTTTTCGGAGATTCTCAAGCTGGCTTATGAAGCCTTGATCAGCAACAAACTCCGAGCTGGACTAACGATGCTCGGGATGATCATCGGCGTTGGCGCGGTGGTGCTGTTGGTCTCGATCGGAAACGGGGCCAAGAATTACATCACACATGAATTTGAGGGCATGGGATCCAACCTCATCATTGTTAATCCCGGAAAAACCGACAAAAAGAGCGGCTTTGGTCCGCCCAATAGCAGCGTCAAACGCAAACTGACGATCCGGGACGTCGAGGCGCTCGAGCGATTTTCTTTTAATCTGGATGGAGTCACCGGAATCGTGTTCGGAACCGGGAGCGTAAAAACGGGCGAACAAACCACGAACGTCAGTATTATGGGAGCACGGGATTCTTTAACCCATATTTTCAATGTCAAGATTGGGCAAGGCGTCTTCTACTCCCGCGAGGAAGAAGAAGCCGGCCGACGCGTAGCCGTCCTGGGTTATAATGTCGCCCACAATCTTTTTGGCGATGAGAGCGCCCTAGGTAAGCTCGTCAAGATCAATGAGAGCGAGCATCGAGTGATTGGCGTCACCCAAAAAACAGGCGAGACCTTGGGTTTCAATATGGACGATGTCGTCCTGATTCCTACGCGCGACGCCATGCGAGTTTTCAATGACGACAAATTATTCGGAATTCGCGCCAAGGCCAAAGCCCGCGTCAGCGTCGATGATGCGGTCATGGAGGTCAAAGAGATCCTTAAGCAACGTCACAACGGTGAGGAAGACTTTACGGTGCTCACCCAGGTTTCAATGCTGCAAACCATGAACACCATTCTTGGAATGCTCACTTTTGCGCTCGGCGGGATCGCCATGATTTCAATGGTCGTAGGCGGGATCGGAATCATGAATATCATGCTAGTCAGCGTCACTGAACGTACACGAGAGATCGGGATCCGCCGCGCCGTCGGGGCGCGACGCAAGGATGTGCTCAGGCAATTCATCGCGGAAGCCCTCGTCCTATCCCTTCTTGGCGGACTCATCGGTCTTTTGAGTTCGGCGGCAATCACCTACATCATTTATTTTGCCGTGCCAAAATTTGATATGCGCGCCCCCTTCTGGATTCTGATCCCCGCGTTCGCGATGTCCAGCGTGGTTGGAATCATCTTTGGCGTTTGGCCCGCACATAAGGCTTCACAGATTGAAACGATTGATGCCTTGAGGTTTGAATAAAATGGAGACGACTACCTAGTGCGCTATGTTCTCATTTAACCCAGCCCTCAGACTGCGTCGCCTGCTGATCGATCCCGCTCAGCCATTCATTCACCGGGATTTGAGCTGGCTTCAATTCAACTCTCGGGTTTTGGCCGAAGCCAAGCTCGAGACCAATCCCCTGCTCGAACGAGTCAAGTTTCTCTCGATTTCCTCCTCCAATTTAGATGAATTTTTCATGATCCGGATGGCCGCTTTGGGTAAAACGATTGCTGCCGCGCTACGCCGAGGTAACCCAAGGCAACTTCAACGCCAAAGACGTATTCGCTCCCTGATTCTTGGCATTGTCCGCAAACATCTTAAACAGCAGGCCCAAACGCTCGATGCGCTGAGTGCGGCATTGACTCCGGTCGGCATCCATATTGTTTCCGATCCTCGAAGTTCGAATCTGACACTCTTTTTAGCAAAACAGGTTTTCGATGAACAAGTGTTTCCAGAACTCTCACCTCCCGAACCCTACGGCTCAGCTCAATTAACTCTCATCGACAACTCGCAATTTGCCGTTTTTTTTCAGTCTGGAACCTTTTTACGAATACCCAAGAAAGTTAAACCGGTCTTTTTGCTCCTCAACCCGGGCGACTCCCAAACTTATTTGTTTTTTTTGGACCGCCTGCTAGAAATTTTTTCAGCGTCGGCTTTTCGCTTACAAGATGACCCTTTAGTTTTACGGTTGACTCGAGATGCAGACCTGAGCGTCGACTTGGAGGAAGAAGATCCCGAATCGGTCCCCGACGTCGTGATTTCCAGTTTGAGCAAACGAGAACGAGGTCGCCCCGTTCGAATCCAATACCGAGGCCGCACCGATCCAAAATTGCTTAATCTTCTGCAAAGGATTTGGAGGCTCAGTCCTCAACAGGTTTTTGAAATGCCCACCACGATGTGCCTTCCTGGCCTCTGGCCCGTCTTGAACAGCATCCCTGAACCCATTCAAAAAGCGGTGAGTTTGATCTACCCCCCTCTCAGATCACTCGTTCCAAACGAATTTAAAAAATCGAGGGATATCTTTGAAGTATTAAAGAAACGGGACTTTCTGCTTCATCATCCGTACGATTCCTTTGATACCTACGTAAACTGGATACGAATGGCTTGTGAGGACCCATCGACCACGACGATCCAACAAACCGTCTACAGAATGGACGCACTGTCCCCCGTGGTCGACGCCCTTAAATCGGCCGCAGGTCAAAAAAAAATCAGAGTGGTCATTGAGCTTCGGGCTCGCTTCGACGAGTTTAACAATCTGCGACTGGCAGAAGAACTCCGAAATGCGGGAGTAGAGGTGGTCTTCGGTTTTGGGAAATTGAAACTTCACGCAAAAATTGCCCTCGTCACTCGCCAAGAGGGCCCGCTCACCAAACTCTATACCCATCTCTCGACAGGAAACTACAATTCCATTACCGCAAGGCAATATACTGATCTGGCCATCTTAACCGCAAACCAGGAAATAGGTGAAGACGCCCAGCACTTTTTTGATTCCGTGTCCCAAGGAAAAATACCACACCTGTTCAAACGCCTTGTCCCCGCGCCCACCCGTCTTCATCGGAAGATTTTGCAGCTGATTGAAGAAGAGATTTTGGCCGCCAAAAATGGAAAATCCGCAAGAATCGTGGCAAAGGTCAACACCCTGGTGGATCACGCCGTGATTCAGAAGCTTTACCTGGCTTCCAACGAAGGGGTCACAATCGACCTCATCGTACGAGGTGCGTGCGCACTGATCCCCGGAATTAAGGGACTCAGTGAAAATATTCGCGTGTTCAGTATCGTTGATCGCCTTTTGGAGCATAGCCGAATTTATTATTTTGAAAGCTCAAATGCGCTCTATCTTTCAAGCGCGGATTGGATGCCTAGAAATTTTTTCTCACGCTTGGAGCTGGCGTTTCCGATTCTCGACAAAAGGATACATGACTTTATTGTTAAGATAGTGCTTCCCACTTATCTTCAAGATCGCGTAAAAGCGCAAGAGTTGACCTCAGACGGAACCTGGCAAAAACGTCCGCTTCCAGAACGTGGCTCACCTCTACGGTCCCAATTTTATTTTGATGAATTAGCTACCCAAAAATACAAAGGAACGCCCCTTGAGTTTGACTAAAACATTGATCATCATTCGCCATGCCCACCGCGACAAAGAAATAGGCCGGTCCATTGACAACGGCCTGAGTCCCAAGGGGCATGCGCAAGCCCTCCGAATACTCAAACATTTCAAAAAACATTACACCAAGCTGCATCCCCTCGTGGCCAGCAGTCCTAAAAAAAGATGTTTTGAAACGGTTTTACCGCTGGTCCAAAACGACAAAAGTCGCATCGAAACACTTTCGTGCTTGGATGAGGGCGAACCCCTTCAAGCTAAGATCGCTCAGTTCATGCAGTGGTGGCATAAGCAAGGCAAGCCCTTGATTGTGATTTGTTCCCATGGAGACTGGATCCCTGCCTGCATTGAAGCGCTTACTGGCGAACGGCTTGAGCTCAACAAGGGGGCCTGGGCGAAATTAGAAACCAGGGACGATCAGATCAAGCTTGTTGAGGTTATTCAAAATTTTCAAGAATGAGTTTTCCAAATCACGCCCGCCGTAACACGATCTTTTTACGATAAATTTGCTGAAAAAGCGTTTTTCGACTTTCAACTCTGAAAACCTCGAGATCAGAATAAGAGCCCCGCGAAAACGTGATTCCCACAGAATTCTTGGCTAGGCTTACTTTTTTGATCACCACGAGAGAGCTAGGAACCGCATCCAATGCATCCACAATGCATAAAATGCCCAACAATTTCAAAAACACCCGTCCTTGCATCGTTTCTCTTTTAAACGGCAGGGTTTTAAAATCGACCTTGGCGTGATTATGACAACGACAGAGTTGCGCAACCAGTTCGGACTCCCAATCCTCCACAAACGGAAAGTGGGAATTTTTTACGATATAATAGGAGTGTTCCGGATGCCCGACGATCGATACGGCTTTGCCGACATTCCGTAACACCACAGCGGCTTCAAGGTAGAGGCTCCAATTTTGATCCAATTTATGGAGAGGCCGAAACTTCTGAAAAAGAATCTCAGCGTTTTTGCATACAGCTTTGATATTTTTCTCATCGCCACCCAGTTTTTTGGCCTTCTCCATGAGATCGGGCAGATGGAGCGCCATGTTGGATTTTATATGTTTGTCGACTAATTCCACTTGTTCCCTAACAATCCCATCCCGAAGCGAGTAATCGGTGGGTATAATACGCTCTGCACCAAAAGCGGTCACGCACTCCTCCAAAAGGATAGCTCCTGCCAAAATCATATCTACGCGCTTGGCTTCCATTCCCGAAAGACCCAGAAGTTGAGTGGTAGTCATCTGGCTCATCTTTTTGACCAGCAACCGTAACTCATGGGTACCCAAAACCTTTCGTCCGGTTTGCTTTTTGGCAATTTTAGTTAAAGCTTTGATCGTGCCGCTCGAACCCATCACTTCCGAGACTTTGAGGGAGGTGCTCGCAGATAAATGCACGGGGAGGCCCTTGCGAATGAATTGCCGAAGTTTTTCAATACTCTCAGCGGACGGAGGGCTCTTCTTAAGGAAAACTTGCTGTAACCGGGCTGTTCCGAGCGGGAGGCTTTCACAATAGAGAATCTTTTTGTTATGAACCATGCTGATTTCGGTACTGCCACCCCCGATGTCAATGAGGGCCGTGCGGACTTTGGGAAGCTTGGCGTTGCTCAAAATGCCAAGAGCAATGAGTCGGGCTTCCTCCGATCCCGAGATGGTACGAACATCAATGCCGGTGATTTTTTTTATTTGATCGACAAGCTTGGGGCCATCCATGGCCTCACGCAACGCACTTGTCCCCAGCGCGATAATTCGACTGACCGAGAACTCATCCGAAATCCGCCTAAAGGTCGAAAAGGCATGGATCGCCCTATGGATGGCGTTCCGATCCAACCGTCCTTTGACAAAAACACCTTGGCCCAAACGAATCATCACCTTTTCTCGATGAAGGACCCTGGCCGATTTTTTTGGTCCCAATTGATGAATGTCAAAACGAACCGAATTTGTGCCCAAATCGATGATGGCAATCCTCATATCTTGAAAGCCATATCATCCCTTCACGGAGTTTTGGAACGGATTCGATCCTCCGCAGTGCTTAGATTTTACCCACCAGATCCACCCCCGGTTTCAACGTTTTTGCACCTGGAGTCCACTTGGCAGGACAGACTTCGCCTGAATGAGAGTCCACAAACTGGGCTGCCTGGACTTTCCGGAACAACTCATCGGAGTTACGGCCGATTCCATTGTCCTGAATTTCGGCGATCTTGATTCGACCCTCAGGGTCGACCACGAACGTGCCGCGATAGGCAAGCCCCGCTTCCTCAATATGTACACCGAACGCACGAGTGAGATATCCGGTGGGATCGGCAAGCATCGGGTATCTGATCTTTTTAATGGTCTCAGACGCGTCATGCCACGCCTTGTGTACAAAATGGGTGTCCGTGCTCACGGAGTAAACCTCGACTCCCAGTTTTTGAAAAGCATCGTACTTGTCGGCCATGTCGCCGAGTTCAGTCGGGCATACGAAGGTAAAGTCGGCAGGGTAGAAAAAAAATACCGACCACTTCCCGTTCAGGTCATTCTGCGTCACGGTCTTGAAAACCCCATTATGATAGGCTTGAACCTTAAAATCCGGAATCTTGCTATTAATAATCGTTGTCATGTTTTATTTTCCTCTTGTTTATCGATATCGCCTAAAACTCAGAAAATATGAAATCGATTAAAACTATGAAACGATAGTTGAAAACTATCAAAAATACATCAACAAAATTCGAGCACTACCTCGTTCCGTTCACGTCGCTGATGAATTTCAGCCGGCAAGGTCTTGCTCACGGCCTCCTCGATGGCCTTGATAATCTCGAGCTTCCAATGATCGCGCCGATAGACAAAACTGACCTCCCGCACCGGAATAGGGGCCCTGAAAGGCCGGACATGAGCGTCAAACTCTTTTTTTTCAAGCGCAACAGCCATCATCGCAGGGATCAGGGTAAATCCCCGATTTGCGCGAACCAGGCGCCGCAACGTATCCAGACTTCCACTCTGAAAATGGATATGGGTGAGCGCGGCCTCAAAGTCGGGCGGAAGTGAGCAGAAGTTCAAGACCTGACCTTTAAAACAATGGCCATCCTGAAGGAGCCACATCTGACTGGTATCAAGGTCCTCGCGCAAAACTTGAGACTTTTTCAGCAGCGGATGCCCGGGCGAAAGGTAGACAAAAAAAGGCTCGTAATAAAGCGGATGAACCTTGAAATCTGCGCCCTGAATGGGGGTTGCGAGAATCGCGCCATCAAGCCTGTCATTTTGGAGTTCGTTTAAGATCGTTTCAGTCTTCATTTCCTCGATAAAAAGTTCGACGCGGGGAAGAGCCTTGGAGAAGCTTTTGAGAAAGCGCGGCAAAAGATGACTGGAAATGGTAGGGATCACGGCAAGTCGAAAATCGCCTGCAATCTCCCCTTCTTGGACCTGCTTTGAGACATGAACGAGCTTTTGGTGTTCCCTCATCACAGCCCGAGCCTGCTCCAAAAACCGTTTCCCTTCCTGGGTGGGCAAAATCGGCTTCTTCACACGATCGAAGAGGACCATTCCGATCTCATCTTCGAGCTTTTGCAACTGCTGCGAAAGAGTCGGCTGAGTCACGTGGCAGGACGCAGAGGCTCTCCCAAAATGCCGATGTTTCTCGACGGAGAGGGCGTATTCTAACTGAGTCAAGGTAATCATGACTGAGAGGGCTATCACAAATTCAGCATGAAATTCAACGGGGTCCCGTGGGCATTTTGGTACATAGAGGCTGTCCGGTGATTAGTCCCCATTTTTCTTCATAAAAATTAAAACATTTGGTGCATTTATAGTGAGATTAGATATGTTTTATTTATCTTGTTCACGTTAAAAACCCAGGTAAAACATGAAGAAATACATACCAGCCCACAAACAGGACAGCTTGTTTGCGCCAACTCTGAGAACTATTCCGATCGCCTATGTGCGCTTCAACATGACCAAATTTGTGAAGGACATGGCGTTAGGGGCCTATTCCATGCATGAGGGGTCAACATCAGGCAACAACATTAAACAGGAGAAATGAAAATGACCTCAACACAAGACAAGCTCAACGGAACACTCAATACGGCTGCCGGTTCGGTTAAACAAGCCGTCGGCGCGGTAACGGGCAACGAGAAAATGAAAATGGATGGCAAGGCTAAGTCCATCAAGGGCGAAGCGCAGAAATCCTTTGGTGCGATCAAAGCCGCGATCAACCAAGGGCTTCATGCGACGGGTGATGCAGTCAAGGAAGTGGGTGAAAAGATTGAGCACCTAGCCGACTAACCGTTTACTCATCGCCAACCGAAAACTTAAAAAGGGCCCTCTTCATCAGAAGAGGGCCCTTTTAATTCGCAAACCATTCGCAAACAAAAACCTTACATCTGTGCAGTCTTCTCATGCTGGATCAAAATATCAACCCGGCGGTTCTGCGCACGACCCACCGATGTTTTGTTGGTCGCCAAAGGCTTCTGATAATCATAACCGACGGCCGTGATCGTCACGGGGTCGGAGCCCGCAGTGGATAGCTTTTCATTGATGATCTTGCCGCCGACAGAATCGGTGTGACCTTCAACGACAACTGTACTTTTTCCAAAGTCCTTGATCACCTTTTGCACTTTTGCAAGAAGTGGAAAATTTGATCCCTTTAACACCGCTTGGGCCACCGGAAATTTGAGCCCTCTCAGCCGGATCATAAGCGTATTGCCCTGCTTATAAACTTCGGCTTCGCTGCCCGTAAATTCTGCACGGGCTTCTTCAAAGCTGTGATTGAAGGCCTGTTCGGACTCCAAATCCTTATTTTTTTCAGCAAGCGCGGTCGTGGTACCCTGTTCTTTGACCAGTTGGATTTGCTTATTATCCAGTTGGGCCTGTTTTCCGACAAGCTAAAGCTGTTTGTCCTGCACCTGGTTTTTTTCGCTTTCTATTTGAAGGGCTATTTCTTCTGGAGCGGTCTTTTCTCCAGTTTTGGATTCATGGGTAATCTTTAGGAGATGTACGGCCTGGGCTAGGCTTTCATCGGAACGCTTTTTAACTTCGGCAGTTTCATGCCGATTTGCAGTAATGTATGCATCGGTATTTTGAACATCCCTTTCGGCGAGAGCAAGACTGCGCGGGGCAAATTCTTTTCCTTTTGCTTATCTAGACTTTCCTTTGCATCCTGCAAAGACTCTTGAGCATGCTTAAAATTGTAGGGTGATAAAACATCGACCTGCGCTTCCAGTGCCTTGTTGATTTCGGTATCCAACTGAGTGACTTCATCTTTTGGGCTGGCGGTATCTGGAAGGTCCTGAATCGCGGGTCCATGACTGCATCCCGAAAAGATCGCTAAAAGTGTGCTTAAGAAAATGGTTCCATAAGATCGAATTGATAAATTCATTTGTATCCCTCGCTTTTTGTTTGGCTGGAGGAATGCATCGAACGTGCCACTGTCACGCAAGCCGGTGAGCCTGCACCTCTCCCATGAAACTCTCTTCTCCGGCCGTTACAACCAGCTGCCCATCGTTGTGAAGTACAGCCCAGGTATTGTCACGGGCCAGGATAGCGCCGAGAGATTTCAAAAAAGAAGCGTCGAACGCAAAAATCTCGATCTCGGCGGCATGATGAATCTGCTCGCCCGACACCTCTCGTTTGAGCACCTCCGGATCCTTGTACGTGTATACCCGCACCGTTCGCGCCGCTTTTGCGGCCTTATGAAGGCGACGCGCGCCGGGATTGCCAATATCGATCCATTTCGCGATGCCGCCATTCGAGTCAGGAAGCCAGAGAGCAGGCTGATCTGGTTCACCCAGGCCTGGCGAAAACCTGAGGCCATCTTCAAAGTTGAGCGCGTAGGCGAGAACCCGCGTGAGCAAAAAAGCCTCAGTTTCGGAGGAGTGCATGGCCACGCGCACATCAAGGGAATCGTAAACTGAGCGGTCAACGTCCGATAGCGTGATTCTGAAGCGATAAAGAGTGGAGGGATTGGCCATTTTGAAAAACAGTAATACACTGCAACAAGAACAAGCAAACTCCAAACACTATGATAAAATGCTAATTCTGGACCAGAACTCAAAGTTCTGGTATCAGGGGTGCTCGGAATAGACAATTCGAACACAAGAAAGGTTAAATTCAGATGCCTGGCATTTTAATCCGCGAAGGCGACTCCTTTGAGGCCGCTCTTAAGAAATTCAAAAAACAGTGTGAAAAAGCCGGTACTCTGAACGAGATCCGTAAACGCGAAGCCTATGACAAGCCCTCTGTGAAGCGAAAAAAGAAGGCTATCGCGGCTCGCAAGCGCGCGCTGAAGAAGCCAAAAACACCTCGTTTCTAAGACGGGTCCCCCAGCCTATAAAGCCGGAGTGAATAAGTCAGGTTCACCTCGATCAACGCCCTTCCAGTAGAGAAAATCATCGAAAGTGGTCGAATTTGGTTTGTCTAGGTATTGACTAAGTGCGTCAATCTGTGTAAATCGCACTTCATGCAAAGATCTCTGAGTTTACCCCCCCTTTTTGCCACTATGGCGTGCATTACCGCATTCGGATTTTTGGGGTCATCCGCTCATGCGGATATCTTATTTATCGATTTAAACGATTCGCCGGCTGAAATTAAAGAAGCTACGACTTCCGTTTTGGCCCGTCATGAAAAACTCTTCGTTTTTCCTCAATACACAAAAGAAGAGAAAGTAAACATTCGCAAGAGCCTCGCGATGGTCGAAAGTCTACGTGGGGCACTCGAAGATCCCGTTAATCAAAAATTCCCGGCAAAATTAGAAAAAATTCAAATCCAACTCAACACCGCTGCTCAAGAATATCGTCGGGTGTTTCATGGCGGATTTAATTTGAAAAAGCTAGATGAGTACCTTGCTCTTCTGGAAAAAGAAAAATCAAGTGTGTCAGCTTTGGTGCTTTCTAGTCACTCCGCGGGAGGAGAGTTTTGGGGAAAATTTGCGACTTCTCATGTCTCTCTCGGGGAGTTGTTTGAAGTCATCGATCGGCATCCGTCCATTAAAAACGACCTTCGAACCGCGATTTTACTCGCTTGCTACTCGGGAACTCATGAGTACTTAGCAGAATGGAATAGGCATTTTCCAGAAATGAAAATCATTTTTGGATTCGATGGTCCAGGTCCAGGCAGCGAGTACCCCTATTCTTACCGACTTTTAGGAAATCTCCTTCTTCAGCAAGAACGGCTCTTTTTAGTGAAAAACGGGGAAGAAGCTGCAAAAGCAATGGCGAACATTCCCTACGCTCGAGCGACAGAGACGTCCGCCCTGTTTAACCATATTTGGGTGACTCGGGACGGGTTTCAAGGAGAGTTTAAGGATGACGAACAGGATTGCAGTCCTCAAGATCTAGAGCGGATAAAAAACGAAAAACATGTTTTTCAAAAATACTTTGAGGCTTCTGGTACTGACGATGTCCCCGTAAATGAATTTTCTTCAGACCTGAGAAGCTATTACAATCATCTTCAAAAGGGCTCTTACTGCACCTTGCCCTCGGACACTCCGCCACTGGCGGTCGTAGGAGCCCTCATTCATTTTCGAAATCTGCGTCACTCTTTTGCCATCGCGTTTCAAGAAAAGGCTCAACAGGCCAAGGAAGCGCTGCTTCGAGAGGGAAAAGAGCAGGCCACACCTTGGGTGGACCTTGCGGCCCCTACTACCACCCGGCGAATGGTTTTGGACGAGATTTTAAATTTTCGCCGCTTGATCAAAGGCTCCGAAACACTAGAGGTCGTGCGTGATTATGTGGAGTGGATGGATGCGGTCTTGGGGCGAATGGATTGTGTTCCAAGATCTTGGATCACCTTCAATGATCCCTGGCCCCAGGTTCCGGCTAAATGTGACTAAGGGCCCGACAATGCCTAAACGGCACTCTGCGAAATCGCACTCAAAACCCACGACCCCGCAGCTCCGCCCGTCCTCACAAAGGTCCAATACTCTTCAAACTTTACTGGATCGGCATCACTGCCTGAAACCACTTTTCCGGTTTCGTCTGTATTGTAGTCCAAAAGATTCGCAAGAAATCGAACCGTCACATAATCAGAGCCGGCGTCTTGCCAGGACTCGGTGATTTCAACGTCTCTTACTGCGATATTTTCTAGACGATTGACCTCACGACGGCTTTTCAAACTATCCAAATCTTGTTGAAGAACTCCCAAGGTTTCTGGGCTCACCCGATTTTTCACCAGACTCAGATCTCCACGAGTCCAGGCACCTTGGACCTTAAAGAATAGATCTTGCGCGATCTCTTTCAAACCAGCGGAATCAAACGCCATTTCTGGGCGAGAAATCGACTCAGGAGCAGAATAAGTGAGCACAGAATGAAGGGGTGTCGAGTAGCTCGAGTCGGGCTCAGTACGCCGACTCCGAAAAATCCTGAAAATCACAAAAATCAGCCCCCCCAACAAGAGGATCTCAAGAAGTCCAATTCCGCCACCGCCGCCACCCTGGCCGGCGCCCCAACCGCCACCCATTCCCAAAGACCTAAAAAGCATGCTACCCACCATGCCCCCCACCAAACCGCCCGCCATGTTTCTCAAAAATCCGCCACCACCCATGGGTTGAGATGGCTGGGAAAAGGGTTGATTTTGTTGGGGTTGTGCTTGCTGATAGGGGGCCGCCGGACGAGAGGGCTGACTCAAACTTCGAGATGGCGCACTATAGGTTCGCGAACCCCTGCTGCCGAATGACCTTCCGCCACCGGCGCGGGCCGAAGCATCGGGTGAAAAGCAGGCCACCATCAAAAGGGTAGCAATAATTGATGCACGTGGTAAGAAGCCGGGGCTGGTTTTCTTTTTTGAAAAATTCATAACATTCTCCTTGTGGGCAGGCTGTGAGTGCTAGCCTAGCATCTTTCTCAAAATAGTTCGAAGCTAGTCATTTTGGCCCACTGCATATATATGTCGTTTGTCTTGAAAGGACGCAATTTTTTATGAATTCATTCACCAGCTTCGATCTGCTCTCCTCCCTTCAAGCAACCCTGGTCGAAAAGGGCTTAATCAAGCCCACTGAAATCCAAAACCGGGCGTTGCCCGCTTTACTCGATGGCCGCTCCGTGGTCGGTGTCGCGGAAACCGGTAGCGGCAAGACGCTGGCCTATGCGCTGCCAGTGTTACATCAGCTCAAATGCCTAGAGCATATGGGTGAGCGAGTGACCGAGGACAGCCAGCCTCGCGCTGCGATCATTGTCCCCACCCGCGAACTCGGAGAGCAAGTATCCCGAGTCTTCAAACCCTTTACCCACACCACCCGCCTTCGGGTTCGTACCGTCCTAGGCGGCACAACCCTGGAAATCGCCAAAAGAAACATCTCTGGCCCCTTCGAGATCCTCGTAGCGACGCCAGGGCGCCTCGTTCAATTGCTCGACCGACGTCTGCTGAACCTGAGCGACGTTCGTGTCCTCGTTTTCGACGAGGCTGATCAAATGCTAGACCAGGGGTTTTTACCTGCGGCCGACCGCATTGTGCAGGCGTGTCCCGCTGAACGTCAAATGGCCCTCTTTTCTGCGACAGTTTCACCCGCCGTACAGCAACTGATCAACAAACTATTCGCCGATGCCGAAGTGATTCGCAGCGAAGGCCACCACCGCGTGGTGGAAACCCTCAAGACCGTCAACCGCACCGTGATGAATGGAAAACGTTTTCCGCTGCTCGAAACCTTACTCGCCGATGCCGTCACCGGGGGAACCCTGATTTTCACGAACACCCGTGAGCAATGCGATAAACTCGCCGAGGAACTTCGAAAGAAGGGCCATACCTGCGTGATCTATCGAGGAGAGATGGACAAGGTCGAGCGCCGCGCGAATTTGAAAGCGTTTCGCGACGGAAAGATCGGTTTACTGATTTCCACAGACCTCGCATCGAGAGGACTCGACGTCGATCATGTCGGGCGCGTGGTCAACTATCACCTCCCCCAGCAAATGGAAAACTACCTCCATCGCGTCGGTCGAACCGCGCGTGCCGGGCGTACCGGTGTCGTTATCAACTTTGTAACCGAACGAGACCAACCGTTGGTCAGCCAGTTGGGCAGTGTTCAGGCTGCGCCTCGGAAAACTCGTTCTTGAATAAAATCCCAACCAAAAGGTGGCATGAATAATACCGAAACCGAGCAAAGTAGCCGGCACTTTGCCGATTTCCTAAGTATTTTACGCCGTTCGACGGATCTTCTCACCGCAGATCCCGTGCGCGAAGAACTCTTCAGCGTGGAGCGGCTTGAACTCTACGCGACCTACCTCGCCCAACAACTCGCGGTCAGCTCCGATCCCCGGCGCGGCCGCTCTTTGCTGCCTGAATTCAAACGCACCGGCGCTCAACTCCTCGAAGACTACCAATCACTCACCGCCGCCATCCGAGCCAAACAAGCGGTTTCACCTGCGGCGGAGTGGTTCGTCGATAACTTCCACATCATCGAAGATCAGCTTCGGAGCATCAAACAGGATCTGCCGCAAAATTATTATTATGAACTTTCAAAGCTCGCATCCGGAGAACTCAAGGGTTATCCCCGTGTCTACGCCATGGCCATGGCCATCATCGCGCACACGGATAGCCGTCTGGATGCAAATACCCTCCGGCGTTTCATTCAGGCCTATCAACAAATATCGCCTCTCAAGATCGGGGAGCTTTGGGCGGTCGCGATCACGCTTCGCATTGCGCTGCTTGAACACTTAACCCCCCTGACGGCGCGGATCGTAAGCGCCCGCAAGAACCGAGGGGCCGCGGACACTCTGGCGGATCGCCTTCTCGAACTGGCCGTCGATCCAAAAGTCGAACCGCACGAACTCCTGCAACTGCTCGCGCGCGAGTTAGGCCCCCCGGAAACCTATGATCGGGCTTTCATCGTGCAGCTCACCCAGCGCCTCCGCGATCAAGATCCGGATGTCCGGCCAGCCTTCGACTGGCTTGAAAAACAACTTCAGACTCACCATCACACCAACACTCTGCAAGTCGTTCAGCTCGAACTCCACCGCCAGGCGGCCGCGCAAGTCACGGTTGGCAATATCATTTCAAGCTTGCGACTGCTGGCAACCCTCGATTGGCGCGACTTCTTCGAAAGCGTCAGCCTAGTCGACCCGATCCTGGCACAGGATCCCGCCGGCGCTTACGCGAAAATGGATTTCCAAACGCGGGACCGCTACCGGCACGCCATAGAACGAATCGCCCGACGGTCCAAGGGCGACGAACTCGAAGTCAGCCGTCAGGCGATGGTCCTTGCCACTGCGGTGAAAACCACGAACCCGAATGATCAACGACGATCACACATCGGGTATTATCTGATTGGCGAAGGACTCCCGCAGCTCGAAAGGATTTTCAAATACCGCCCACGCTTGATGGAACGCCTCCATCGAATGATTCTGCGCTATCCGACGTTTTTCTATCTGGGATTGCTCAGCGGCCTCGTTTCTTTTTTCATCATCCCTTTGAATGAATTGCATTGGACCATTTGGTTCCTAGCCGCCTTTCCGGCCAGTGAACTCGCGCTCAGCATCCTCAATTATTACATCACCTTCCTCATTAATCCTCAGGTTCTTCCTAAGATGGAAGCCGTGCACGGCCTTCCCAGTGATGCCCACACCATGGTCGTCATCCCGACCCTTTTCACCCATGTCAACGTGGTCCGTAGTCTCCTCGAATCGCTCGAACTCCACTATCTCGGCAATCAAGATCCCGTGCTTTCCTTCGCACTTTTAGGAGATTTTTCTGATGCGGATGTCGAGCACGGACCGAATGACGAAGCGATCCTCGCGGTCGTCCGACAAGGGATCCATGAACTCAATACACGATATCCTGCCGCTCCCCATGCCCGCTTTCATCTTTTTTACCGGCGTCGTCAGTGGAATCAATCCGAAGAAAAGTGGATCGGCTGGGAGCGCAAACGCGGAAAGCTTCTGGAATTTAACCGACTTTTGAGAGGCGCACGCAACACCAGTTATCTCGGAGCACTGCCTGACTTCAAATTTCTCTCCGAAATCAAGTATGTGATTACCCTGGATTCGGACACCCAGCTTCCTCGGAATGCCGCCCATCAGCTGATCGCAACCATCGTTCACCCCCTCAATCAACCTCAGTACGATACCCGCCAAAAAAGAGTGACTGCGGGCTACGGCATCCTGCAGCCGAGAATCAACGTTGATCTCGTGAGCGCGACCCGGACCCGGTTCGCGCAGCTATATTCGGGTAATACCGGACTAGATCCTTATACGACCGCCGTCTCTGACGTTTACCAGGATCTCTTTGCCGAAGGGAGCTTCACCGGCAAAGGGCTGTATGTCGTGGATGCCTTTGAACTCGCCCTTGCCGATCGCGTACCGGAAAACATCGTCCTGAGCCATGACCTGTTCGAGGGCTCGTATGCCCGCTCGGCACTCGTCACCGATGTCGAACTCTTTGACGATTATCCGTCGGACTACGAAACCTTTTCAAAGCGCGCCCATCGTTGGACCCGAGGCGACTGGCAAATCGCGCCCTGGCTCTTTCCGTGGGTGTCCGATGCGCGGGGGCACCTCGTTCCAAATCACCTATCCATCATTTCGCGTTGGAAGATCTTCGATAATCTACGTCGGAGCCTCGTACCGATCACGACACTTTTGTGGCTCATCCTAGCCTGGACCCTGCTTCCAGGAGCGCCCGCCGCGCTGACGGTGCCCATTTTAATTATGCTCGCTTTTCCGATCTATGCACCGATCCTGTCGGGCGTGGCCTTGAAACGGGACGGCTTGCCGTGGCGCGGATACCTCCTGAATGGCTTCAAGCAAACCCTACTTCGACTGAGCCAGGTTTCGCTCATGATCGCTTTTCTACCCGACCATGCTTGGACCCAGGCTGATGCGATTCTCCGGACGCTTTACCGAAAACTGATATCCGGAAAAAAGCTCCTCGAGTGGATGACCTTTGCCCAGTCCCATTACACCCACCATTCTCAGATAAAACGCCGTCCAATATTTATCTTTGAAGAAATGATGGCGCCCGGGCCTTTACTGGCAATCCTCATTGGAAGTCTCCTCATCGGAATACCGGGTCTTTGCGCGCGGGCCCTTCCGATTGCTTCGCCTTTTCTTCTTTGTTGGCTGGCCGCGCCCTTTATTAAACACTGGGTGAATCAAAAATCCCCCCGTAAGACTCATACCCTAGAGCCCGGGGAAGTTCGGGCGTTTCGGCGGTATGCACGACGCACTTGGCATTATTTTGAAACCTTTGTCGGATCCGCGGATCACTGGCTGGCACCCGATAATTTTCAGATCGATCCCAGACCGGTCGTCGCGCACCGGACCTCTCCCACGAATATAGGTCTGCAGCTCCTGGCCACCTCCTCCGCCTTTGACTTGGGCTATCTCGGTTTTCTGGAATATCTCGAAAGCCTGGAAAGGACTTTTTTAACCCTCGGCCAACTCGAAAAAAAGCATGGCCACTTCTTGAACTGGTACGACACCCTCACCCTCGAACCCCTCCGCCCGCAATATATTTCCACGGTCGATAGCGGCAATCTGGCCGGGCATCTCATCACGCTCAAGCAAGCCTGCCGCGAGCTCGCGCAGGCACCAGGATCATGGCAACAGCAACGGCCCGCTTCCAGAGCCGGACTCGCGGACACTCTCCACCAATTACTTGAAGAGGCATGCAGCGTCGAAAATCTCACGCAGAACTCCGGAACGATCACCCTCAAGCACCTTCAGGACTCAATCGAAGCCTGTCTGAGACAGGCTTCTCCGAGCGGAACGGAAACAGGCCTACCTTGGGCCGAACTCCTGACGGACCTGTCCTCCCGGTTGGCCGAATGCGAAGACATTTTGAATGGAGTCGCGGCCGAAGAAAACCCGGATAAACTCTCGGAAACCCGGATTTGGTTGGTGGCCATACAAAGACAGGTGCGGGAATTTCAACGGGACCTCCAAGAATTGGAGTCGGGCGCCCGCCCAACCGCGGGCCCCCGGTTCGCGGCCCTCATGACCCAATGTGATGAGCTCATGGGCGGGATGGATTTTC
>JBBCAW010000129.1:0-25582 GCA_051382295.1 Bdellovibrionota bacterium FG-1
TGATTTTCTTTGTCTTCATTACGGTCTCCTCGGTTGTTTATGGCTTGGGTTGTTTTGTGACTTCCCTAACCAACGTCAATCGAGGGGACTTTTCAATAACTTCGTGCACCACCCTCTAGTGTTTTTTCAGCATAGCGACTGCCAGCTTGACGGGATTCATTTTAAGAAGTTAGACGCGGGCCGAAGTGATGCCCCAACCTGTGTGGATTGTCATGGTGCCCACAAAATTGAAAATCCAAACGGAATGACCTTCCGTGCATCGGTCCACTTGGTTTGTGGAAAATGCCATGGCGACGCTGAGCGCATGAAAAAATACAATTTGAACCCCAATGTCTTATCCACCTATCTGGATGACTTTCACGGAATGTCCAATCAGCTTTACCAGGCCGAGGGGGCGACGGGCACGAAGCCTTTCAAACAGATCGCGACTTGCATCGATTGCCACGGCGCTCATGATGTCATGTCCTTGCGCAAGGCCACGTCCAAGGGAGAAATTCAAAAGAGAATTCTCACCAGCTGCACGGCCTGCCACAAAGATGCCAAGCTTCTGATGGCGGATGCCTGGTTGTCCCATCAAAAGCCGACGCGCCAGACGGCTCCGCTGGTTTGGTTGGTCAAAAAGATTTACGGCATCTTGATTTCGATGATCATGGCCGGTTTGGTGTTACATATCTTGCTCCATCTTTGGCGGCTCAGAGCTAGACGTTCAGGGAGTCAAAAATGAAAAATGTGAAAATGATTCGCTTGGAAGACGGCACGATTTTGATCGAACGATTTTCTCCGGTTCGAAGGTTTGAGCACATTTTTGTGGTCATCCTCTTCGTGCTCCTGGCCGTTACTGGAATGCCGCAGAAATACTTTACCACCACTTGGGCTTCGTGGGTGCTCAAGGCCTTTGGTGGGCTCGACAATCTGAGAATATTTCATCGGCTTTCTGGCCTGGTCTTTTGTTTCCACCTCGTGATCCACTTGGTGGGTTTCGTGGTCGGGGTCTTGCGGGACCGAATGCGGATGACTTTGCTTCCAACGGCGCAGGATATTTATGATATCGTGGACACGCTTTCTTATTATCTGGGTTATCGCAAAAACCCCCCACTTTACCCCAAGTTCGATTATCGGCAGAAATTTGAGTATTTTGGCATCGTTCTAGGGGGGATGGTGATGGCCCTGTCCGGGCTCGCGCTGCTCTATCCGAACCGAGTGGTGCAATTCATGTCGGGTGAGGTGATCCTGGCGGCCCGCGAGGCGCATTCGAATGAGGCCGTCTTGGCGCTCTTGGTCTTGGTGGTTTGGCACATGTATGGCGCGCATCTGTCCCCCGAGGTTTTTCCAGGGGATTCTTCGATTCTTCACGGATACATCACCAAAGAGGACTTAGCTAAACGGCATGGTGCCGAGTATCAGCGGTTATTTGAAGAACTTCCGCCTGCGGAAGAAGAAAAGAGGGAATCAAAATGACTCGCTGGTTGTTTTTAGCGTGCCTGCTGATGGCTTCTTCAGGTTTTGCGAATGAAACCGAAAAATGCATGAAGTGCCACGCGGACCCAAAGATCATCGGCACCCGTAGCAACTATCCCTATATTGATCCGGAGTTGTTCGCCGCGACGACACATTCCACTCAGGGGTGTACTTCTTGTCATGTCGAAGTCACGGGTCAACACCCCGACGATGGACCGACGGTTTAATCCGCTGCAAAAGTTAGGATATTTTGCGGTCATGTTCGTGTTGGTGCCCGTGATTTGTCTTTCGGGCATTCTGCTCCTCAATATTACCCCGCTTCGTCAGTGGTTGTTTCTGGTGGGCGGGGTCAAGTTAGTCATCAGCGTCCACTTTTTAGTCGGTGCCTGTTTTTTTGCTTTTCTCTTTATCCACGTCTATTTGGCCACGATGGGGCACACGCTCTTGGCCCATTTCAAACCGATGTGGACGGGCTGGGAGGAGCTAGACGACGAGTAGGACGAGGATTCCCTGGTTCTGGATTTGCCACTTAATTTCAAAATCTAAGATTCTGAAACCGAAAGTTTTGCCCTGATTTTCTGGGGCTTCGATCGGCATTGCTCTTCTTTGGGAGGTGGGCCGCGGATCCCATTGGAGCATTTCCGTGATGAGGTGCTGAAGGCGCGGATATTGGGCCTGTGAGGCGTTCTCCATCACGCTGAGACTTTGCGGCGAAAACTCGACTCGGTATTTGGGAATGTCGCCTTCAGCCCAACCGGCAGTAGCGTGAGGGAAGCAATCGGCATAGGGCAAATAGGGTTTGATATCGAGGACCGGAGTGCCATCCATGAGGTCGACGCCGCCGAGGTGAATTTCGATGCCACCCGGCGCATCTAGATCAATTTTTTCGAGCTTTACGGCCGAAAGGCCAATGGGATTGGGGCGATGAGGGGAACGTGAAGCAAAGACCCCTACTCTTCGAGGTGCGTCCGTGCGGGGTGGACGAATGGTGGGGCGCCAACCCTTCTCATCATGGTGGTGAAAAGTGAAAATAATCCAGACATGGCTAAATTTCTCGAGATGATTGAGGGCTACTCGAAATTCCGGATTGGGCTTAAGTTTTAACACGCCTTTTGCTTCTTCGATCATCATGGATTGCCTAGGCGTACCAAACTTCTCAGTAAAGCAGGTTTTGAGAGTACCAATGGGGTCGAAGGGGTTCTTCAAAATCGTGGCCATGTGTGTCATATAGTGTATCTATTTAATCCCTGCTGTGCTACGGTGCGTCCATGCAAGAAAACCTCGTTAAGATTGGCCGTAACCAATTTAAGTGCTTCCATTGCCGTTTGATCTTCGTGCAACGGGATGGGGATTGGTTCTATTGGGACGATATGCAAGTTCATCTCTGTCATGCGTGCGATAAGCTGACAAACAAAAAAGAGCAGCGCTCTTTTGAGATGCCCAAAGCTTCAGGAAACTAAAGGTTTGTGAAGTTGGGGTCATCATGGAGTCCAAGAAAAAAAATGAAAATCTCCGCACCTTTCTTCTGCTTTTATGCGGAATTTTACTGCTTGCCGTTTATGTGGTCGGTCCGTTCCTGCTGTCTTTGTTGATGGGTGGGATGCTGGCGGTGCTGAGTTACCCTGTTTATTTATCGCTGCGCCGTCATCGCCTCGGTCCGAAAATTGCCTCCGGCCTGGTGACCTTCGGTATTGTGCTGCTCCTCGCGGGGCCGATGTCGATTTTTATGGCGCTCGCCATTAAACAGGCGGTTGGCGTTGGGACCTATTTGTCCACCCAGGAGACCTTTTCGCTGCAGGCGCTGATCCAGAAATTCAGTCACTGGGCGCCAGTCGATGCGCTTGTGGACAATGCGGCCGCTCTTGAACGACAGATTCAAGCCGGTTTGCAGGCGGCCACAAAATCCGCGAGTGCCGGGCTGGTCGGCGCGCTTGGGGGCATTCCCAATGTGGGCCTTCAGATTGTGCTCGCCGGGGTAGCCTGCTTTTTCTTTCTGATCGACGGTGGTCAGTTTCTCCGCTGGAGCGGGGCAAAGATTCCGCTGGATTCTGATGTGCGAAGGCGTGTGGTGATTGCCGTTCATGATACCACGATCTCGGTGATCTGGGCGACGGTGGCGGCGGCGACCGCACAATCGGTGCTGATGCTTCTGGGGTTTTTGCTGCTCGGTGTACCGGGCGCATTTTTTGCCGCTGGGGCGACTTTTGTATTTGCGTGGATACCGATTGTGGGAAGTTTTCCGGTATGGTTTGCCGGCTCGATCTATCTCTACTTGCAGCCCGCTTTTGGTAAACTCATTGTCATGGTGCTTCTGGGGCTTTTTACCGGCGTGATTGACAATGTTATTCGGGCACTGGTTTTGAAGGGCAAAGCGAGTATGCATCCCCTGGTGAGTCTCGTGGCCATCTTTGGAGCGATTCGGGTTCTTGGATTTTTTGGAGTATTTATCGGCCCAATCGGTGCGGCGATTCTTATTTCCCTTTTGAATATCTGGCCGATGGTGGCCGTTCGTTCGGGAATAACGCTGGATGAAAGGCTAAAATAGTGGCGGCTCCTGCGGTCAAAGCTGAAGGCGGTCTTTCGACAGCGGAGGCAAAAAGCAGGCAGCTTCGCTTTGGCGAAAATCGGCTGCGAGAGCGCCAAAAGATTTCAGTGCTTCGCCTCGTCGCTAAACAATTTGCAAACTTGATGATCCTCGTGCTCATGGTCGCCGCCGTGATTTCGGGCGTGTTTGGGGATTTCGAAGAGACCCTGGTCATTCTTTTGATTGTAGTGCTGAACGCAGTGATCGGCTTCGTGCAGGAATATCGAGCGGAGCAGGCCATCTCCGCACTGAATGCGATGGCGGCCCCGTTGGCCCATGTGTTGCGTGATGGCCATTGGGTGACTATTCCTTCGCTAGAGCTCGTTCCAGGTGATGTGGTGACCCTCACGGCTGGGGACAAAATTTCGGCTGATTTACGATTGGTAGAGGCGGTTCAATTGAAGGTGGATGAGTCGACGCTGACGGGGGAATCGGTCGCGATCGACAAAACCATTCAGGTGCTGGCCTATCAAGGCACGCTGGTCACTTATGGGCGGGGAATCGGAGTGGTGACTTCGATTGGAATGGAAACTGAACTTGGAAAAATAGCCGCTCTTTTGAATGACCAAGAGGAAATGCAGACCCCGTTACAAAAGCGTCTGACTCAATTGGGACGTCGACTCTCGCTGGGCGCCCTAGCGATTTGCGGAATCGTGTTTTTTGCGGGCGTTTTGCGGGGTGAAAAACTTTTCCCGCTGTTTATGACTGCGCTCAGTCTTGCAGTGGCGGCGATTCCGGAAGCCCTGCCAGCCGTGGTCACGATATCGCTCGCGTTGGGTGCGGCTCGAATGACGCGAAGGAAGGCTTTGATTCGGCGCCTGCCCGCAGTGGAAACCTTGGGGTCAATCACTTACATTTGTTCGGATAAAACCGGCACTTTGACCGAAAATAAAATGAGCGTGGAAGAAGTTTTTTGTGACGGTCGACTTCTGAAAGTCCCGTTTTCCGAGAGTTTGTGAACTGAACCCTGGCAATCGCTTTACCAAGCTATGGCTCTGAGTAATGATGCCGAGCGCGACCACGGAGGAAAGATCAATGGTGATCCTACGGAGGTGGCGCTCTATCGGGATGCGGCTCGGGCGGGATTTGAGAAGGCTACTTTGGTTACTCAATTTCCGCGTGTAAAAGAGCTGCCTTTTGATTCTGAACGAAAATGCATGACGACCCTTCATAAAAAGCAGGGGGGTTGGGTGGCCTTCACTAAGGGGGCGCCCGAAAAAGTGCTGGCGGCCTGTGAGAATGTGCTGACGAGTTCGGGGCTCGCGCCTCTGCCGCGAGGCGGGCTCGAAAAAGAAATGGAAAGAATGGCTGCAGATGGCTTGCGGGTGCTGGCAATCGCTTTGAATGGAGCGGACCCCGCAAAGCTTGAAATTGGGCTGACCTTTATTGGGTTTGTCGGTCTCTTGGACCCTCCGCGGCCAGAGGCAGCCGCCGCCATTGCGTCCTGTCGAACGGCGGGAATTACGCCAGTCATGATTACGGGGGATCATCCGGCCACGGCCCAAGCCATCGCTAGCAGAATTGGAATAGGCCACGAAGATTTTGAGGTCCTCGCGGGCGGCGAATTGGCAAAGCTCATCGAGGCCGAGTTTGAAGAACGAGTGGAGCATGTACGGGTCTATGCGCGCATGAGTCCCGAGCAGAAAATCAGGATCGTCACGGCTTTGCAAAAACGAGGGGAATGCGTGGCGATGACCGGGGACGGGGTGAATGATGCGCCCGCCCTTAAGAAAGCGGATATTGGCGTAGCCATGGGTCAGAAGGGTACGGAAGTGGCCCGAGAGGCGTCCCAGATGATATTGTTGGATGACAACTTCGCGACGATTGTCGGGGCCGTACGCGAAAGGCGGCGTATTTACGATAATATTCGAAAATTTGTAAAATTTGTCATGACCGGCAATCTCGGCGAGATACTGACAATTTTTGTCGCCCCTTTTCTGGGATTACCTATTCCGCTTCTGCCGATTCAAATTCTTTGGATCAATCTCGTTACCGATGGACTGCCAGGACTCGCTTTGGCGGTTGAACCCGAAGAAAAACGCCTGATGCAGGTGCCGCCGCGGCCGTTGCGGCAGAGTGTGTTCGCAGGGGGACTGTGGCAGCATATACTGTGGGCGGGGATGTGGATTGGCGCCGTCTCATTGTTGGCCCAGATCTGGGCCATTCACACGGGCTCAATGCATGGGAGCACGATGGTCTTCACTGTACTGGCTCTTACGCAAATGAGTCATGTGCTTGCGATTCGGTCAGAGTCCGAATCGACCTTTTCACAGGGTTTTTTTTCGAATCGGTGGGTGTTAGGGGCGGTTGTTCTTACTCTGGTCCTGCAGCTCGCTATTATTTATGTGCCCGTGCTCAACTCTGTTTTTAAAACCCAGGCACTGAGTTTGCGAGAACTCGTTTTGTGCCTGGGGCTTTCTTCAACGATTTTCTTTGCCGTGGAGATCGAAAAAACGATGCGTCGAAAGGGCTTGCAGGTCAATTCGATTTAAGGCTTCCGCGCGTCAGGCTCAGCGCCTGCTGTTCGTCGATGATTTGGGCCTGCGCGAATTCGCCGGCGATGCCGCTTTGCTCCTGCACTAAAGTTGATTTTCTTATGATATCAATGAGCTGCATGGTGTCTAAATCGGGGTTAATCGAGATCATTTTTTTGATGATGCTTCCGACCGATGGCGTTCTGTGAATTAAATGATCCATAAATATTTAATAACTCCCCGCGAGGAATGGCTCGTAGCATAAAGGTGAGGCCCTCGCTATAAAATTTGCAGATTCGACTGGTAATTGTGCCGCGCTGCACATAGAGTGCGCGTTGCTCTTCAATCTATTCAGTTAATCTCTTCAGCCAAGCAGGGAGTCCCTCTCGTGATCAGTACGGCCGGCGTTACCTTAAGTTATGGAAGTCAGAAGCTATTTGAAGATGTGAACATCAAGTTCGTGCCGGGCAATTGCTACGGCCTGATCGGCGCGAATGGTGCCGGGAAGTCCACTTTCTTGAAAATTCTTTCGGGCGAGAACACCTCGTACAAAGGAACCGTGACGGTGACTCCAGGGGAGCGGATTTCGTTTCTTCGGCAGGATCATTTTTCTTTTGAAGATGTGCCGGTGCTTAAAACGGTCATCTTGGGCCAGCCGCGCCTGAGTCAGGTGATGGACGAAAAAGACGCACTTTACGCAAAACTTGATTTTTCAGAGGCCGATGGCGTCCGTGCCGGCGATTTGGAAGGGCTATTTGCGGAGCTGCGGGGCTGGGAAGCTGAAAGCGATGCCGCAGTGCTGCTGGCGGGCTTGGGCATTGGTACGGATCTTCATCACAAGTTGATGCGCGAGTTGCGCGATACCGAAAAAGTGAAAGTGCTTTTGGCCCAGGCGCTTTTCGGAAATCCCGATATTTTGCTGTTGGATGAGCCGACCAATCACTTGGATGTCACGGCGATTCGCTGGCTGGAAGATTTTTTGGCGGGCTACGAAAAAACGGTGGTCGTGGTTTCGCATGACCGCCACTTTCTCAATCAGGTCTGCACTCACATGGCGGACATCGATTTCAGTCGTATTCAGCTGTATAACGGCAACTATGATTTCTGGTATGAGTCAAGCCAGCTGATTTTGCGGCAACAGCAGGACAAGAAGAAGAAAACCGAAGACAAAGCCGAGGAGCTCAAGGCCTTTATTGCACGTTTTAGCGCCAATGCTTCGAAATCGCGCCAAGCGACCTCGCGTAAGCGGCAGCTCGAGAAGCTTTCGATGGATGAGATCAAACCTTCGACTCGCAAATATCCGTTTGTGGGTTTCAAGGCCGCACGCGAAGCCGGCGATCAGCTTTTGCGGGTCGAGAATCTCTCGAAGTCCATTGACGGCATCAAGATTCTTGATCGCGTCAGCTTCACGCTCAAAAAGGGCGATAAAGCGGTCTTTATTGGTGATACCGAAATCGCGGTCACCACGCTTTTTCATATCTTGATGGGAGAGCAAGCTGCGGATAGTGGGAGCTACACTTGGGGCGTCACCACCTCGCGGTCTCTTTTCCCTAAGGATAACTCTCAGTATTTTGACCACGTCGATCTCAATCTGATCGACTGGCTCCGGCAATATTCGTCAGATCAAAACGAGAATTTCGTTCGTGGCTATCTGGGGCGCATGCTCTTTTCGGGAGACGAAGCCGCCAAAAAAACTAAAGTGCTCTCGGGCGGTGAACGCGTGCGTTGCATGCTCGCCCGGATGATGCTTGCCGAGTCGAATGTTTTGCTCTTGGATGGCCCGACCAATCACTTGGATCTCGAGTCGATTACCTCGGTGAATAACGGCTTAATTCGTTTTCCGGGAACGGTGCTCTTTTCGTCGCACGATCAGCAGTTCATCCAGACCGTCGCTAATCGCGTGATCGAAGTCGGCGCG
Source organism: Bdellovibrionota bacterium FG-1 (assembly GCA_051382295.1). Lineage (GTDB taxonomy): Bacteria > Bdellovibrionota > UBA1018 > UBA1018 > UBA1018 > JBBCAW01. The sequence continues at coordinate 8,435 of JBBCAW010000129.1, forward strand.
AAGGGTGTCACTAATTACGACAAGCCTTATGAGGAGTACTTGGCGCAGCGGTGATTGGAAGGCGGTCAGCCATCCTGAATCTTGAAATACTTCTCGTAAGCGCCCTGGTTGAGGTCATCCAGTTCGCTCTTATGGAGCTTATGTTGTTCGGGGGCGCGCGGCGCTTCTTTGATCAGCTCTTTTACGACGTGAGCATTGATCTCATCCATCGAGGTCGGCTTCGTAAGCGTGATCTGGGCAAAAAGTTTGGGATCATAGACTTTGATGTCTTTCAGGGTCGTTACCACGGCCTGCTTTTCGAGCTTGGCGATCTCGGGCGAAGCCTCCTTGGCTTTTTCCTCGGGTTTCTTGATGATCGTCGAAGAGCGTTGAATGCCTTGCAGCTCTTCTTGCGTCGTTTTGCGCAGTTCGATCGCGGCTACGACGGGTGCTGACGGGATATCGGCCGAGAAACCTTGCTTCACCTCGATCGGCTTAGCATTGATCACTTGATTCGACGTGACTTCGACTGTGCCCCGCATGATCGAGATCTCGGTGGCGCCATCCTTGCCATCATCGGCGATAAAAAAGTCCGTGCCTCGCACGCCCATGGTCGCGGTCTTGGTATGGATCCGCAAATGACTGCGCGGTCCGCCCTTTTCGACAATGCCGCGAATTTTGCCATACGCGAGATCCATGCGGGTCTCGGTATTGGCGGCATCCCGCTTCCAGAAAATGCGCATCGCGGTTGCCGGCCCGACGTTGAGTTGGTCGCCGTTCTCGAACACCACACGTGCTTTTGCGCCCGGTGCGGTTCGAACAATGTTGCCCTGTTCGACTTTGGCGCCAGCCGTGGCTGACTCCGCCAGGTAATACTCCCCTTCGTAAAGGACGTGGGTCCCCGCGCCAGTTTGGAGCTTCTTCGCGGGATGAGTAAACAACTTTACTTCACCCGCAACTTGCGTGAGCGTGCCGACTTGCTCCGAGGCTCCGGCGTTTCCCGTCAAAAATAGGACGCTCAACATCAAGATCGCGCGACCTTCACAAATCCGATTGTGTCTCATGTGGAATAGACTAAAATGAAAAACAAAGGAAATCCACAAAGATGAAATCTCTCCTAGGTAATGTCCGAGTTGCTGCCGCGTCACTGGTTTTGCTCTCCTTTTCAGGCGGAATGGCTCACGCGGCCCAAGGCAACGACTTTGACTACCCGGAGCTTTTGGTTACTCCACGCGCCAGCGAGCGGTTGACGACGGAAGCGGCTAACGAGTCGTCAAATCGGTGGACGAATTTATTGCCGATCCAAGTTTCAGCGCTTTCGACGTTGGTCGCGGGTGTGGCTCAGTTGGGCAGTCCCGATCCCGTGAAAGATCCCACCGGCAAGACGGGAGTGACCGGATTGGCGGTTGGGGGCGCCTGGCTGGCGACCACGTTGGCGCTCGAAGTTTTTTATCAGCCCTACAGTTCGGCAGCACGTGAAATTTCCGCTTATCCGCTTAAAACTCCGCGCCAACAACTGATGCGCGAACGTTATGCCGAAGAGGTGATCCATGCCCAGGCGCGGTTGGCCAGCCGGCTCAAGTGGCTTTCCGTACTCACTCAATTGGGCACCAACGTCTATCTGCTCTCGCAGGCTATGAGCGGCAGCTTTTCTCAAGTCGTTGACGGTGTGGCGGCAGGATTGGCGGTAGCGCCCTTGATTTTCGGTTCGCATTGGCAGGACGTCGCCAATGAGCAAGATAGCTATAAAAAACGGATCTACGCCCCACTCGCTTCGGCCACGATCTTCCGCGAACCCGGCACCGGGAATATCGCTCCGGGCGCGGTCCTCATGATGTCATTTTGACGGTGGAGTCGGAACATCCTCTTTGGCGAGCCCCATCTGGAGAGCGAACGCGAGTGCCGCATGGTTCGCCAGGTCCAGACCTTTTTTGCTGATGGCGTATCTGTAAGCGGAGATAAAGTTGTCGGCCGAGTCCGGGCCGGCCGTGACCAGCTTGTTCGCGATCTCGATGGCTTTGGAGGTCGGTAAGCCGGGACCTTTTTCGGACACTGCGAATTCGAAGGCCTGAATATAAGGTACCGAGATGCCGCCGTTCCACTTTTGGCCCTGCTTGGCCAGGTGGGCGGCAAAAGCGCCGCATTGAGGCTTAGGCAACCCCAGCTTGCCCGAGTCAGAGCAAAAATCCAGGAGCTTTTCGAAATCGTGGAGCACGGCCACGGTGTCACCGTCAAATTCACCAGTGAGTTCCTCGGCCATTTTCATGGACGCTCTGAGATCGAGGTCCATGGCGTCCTCGGCGAATGCCTGGCGAAAGACTGAAGTGAAGGTCTCGGTTTCCTGATCGGTCCGCTTGGCGAATTCAAGTCCCTTATGAACTGCGTCGCGTGGCCCCAGTCCGGCTCGACTCAAAAGATGCGATACGCGGATAAAACGCCGGGCCGCCCCATTGCAACCTTTCGAAGCCTCGAGTGCCGTTTTTTGAGCGTCCAGCTCGGGCATGGCGACCTCTTGGCGGTCGCGAAGATACTCAAGCGTTGTAATGTATTCGCGAGTGCTCGTGCAGGAAGGTACGGGAGACGGCACTGGAGGCGCCGCGGAGGCGACTTCCGACGCGACCAACAAAATAATGACACCATTCAACCATTGGATCCCAGGATTTTTCATGAAGTTCACGATGGTCTATCGGTCTGGATTCTGTAAAACTTGATACCATGGTACCACAAAGCACCGACTTCACCGATGTCATCATTAAGACCCTGATCGTTTTGTCGGGTTTTTGCGCGCTCCTCATCGTTGCATCTTTTCTGCGGGGCCGAAGCGAACGCGCTTCTCTTCAAACCGCGCGGGCCCGCATCACTGAGATCAAGAACGAAACGGTCTCCGCGAAAAATGAAAAAGGAGCCATGCAGGAGTTTGGGCCATTCGAAGTCGCTTACGTCACCTATGTCGATGCACAAAGCACGAGCCACGTCACCCGACTCCAACAGATTGCTCCGCTGGACCGGGCAGGGCTCAGTGTCGGAAAAGAGTTGCTGATTTCCTATGACCCAAAATTTCCAGGACAAGTCAAAAGAGTTGAGTTTTTAGACAATCACGGTGTTGAGGTCTTCCTGTCGGTCATGATGGGCCTATTTTTGCTCAGCGCGCAGATCATCCGAGTGGTTTCCACCGGAGATTCCTTAGCTGCCTCAATGCCTGCCGCCTCAAGCGCGGATCGGAGCTTTGAGATCAAGATGTGCGGTACGCTGGTGTTCTTTGGAGTCTTGCTCGTGGGCTACGCTGTAAGAAGTTTGGTGTACCAGGCCATCCCGGGCAATCACGGTAGTGCGCGCGCTCAAGTCATCGGCTTTGAAACCGCCCCAGTTTACCACAAAAGTGCTTATTTCGACGCCCTTTACCCGGTGCTTCGGTATCAGGTCGAAAATGGATCCCCGCTCACCGTGCGCTCGCAGAGCCGTCTCAATTTTTCGCGCGATTGGATCGGCGCCGAGTACCCAGTCAGCTATTCCACAAAAGATCCTTCGATCGCCAGGCCCGAGAGCTCGAACGGTTTTACGGGGGGCGCGCTCTTCCTGCTTTTCGTCGGGTTGATCCCGCTGGCTTTTGGCGCTAGCTGGTTACTCGGTCTTGTAAAAACGGGCCCCTCAGTTTAGGACTATTTATTCCCGATCGGTCCAGGAAACTTCCTCAAATCTGGCAAAGCGTACCCTAAGCGCTGGTCACCGTCCTCAGCTTCCCAGAAGCCGTTCTCACTTTTCTCGACCAAAGTCCAGCCTTGGCTTGAATGGTGGTACCTCGAAAAGGTCGTTATAAACCCTTCTTTTGATGCATCTTTGGAATCGGCAGGGCGACAACTCACCTCCAGAATATCCTTATCTTTTCCGTTCTTGCTGGAAGCGAAATTCCAGGCCGTTTTAAGGCTTCTCATCAGCGAAATGGGGCTCTCTTTGTGGGTTGCCAGATCGCGGGCCTTCGCCCATGTTATGGCTTGAGAAGTAACCTCCAGGATCTGCGTGATCGGACCGTTATAGGAACCCATTCCGATGGCAAAGTCCTGTGTAAGAAAATAGTATCGTCGACCTTTTTCCCCAATGGTCACGGCCTCAAGGTTCGCATAGGGTTTATCCAGCGTGATAGACTGGACTACATTAGCACTACCGGATTTCAGTTGAACGACGGCCATTCTGAGCGGATGTGTTTTGAAGCGTGGAGCCCTTTCCGGATTGGAATCAGGGTCATGCTCCTTCATCATTTTTATATCCGCACCTCTCAGTCTGCTATCTCGCAAAATTTCCAACCTTCCGTCGAAACCATCAAGTTCTTTACTGAGAGGGAGGTTCTGATGAATCACAAAATTAGGATTGGCCGCGTTTGTCGTGGAAGCCAGAAAAAAACTCAAACTCAGAATAAAGCGCCTCATCCCATAGCTCCCAAGTTATTTTCTACGGTGTTGTCAGGGCGAGTTTTTAAATAGATGGATCCAGATCTGGAGTAAGAGATGACAGCGTCAATTTGCTTGCATCGAGTCAGCTGAATCGCTCGATTCTTCGATAGCCAACCCATGCCAGCGACATAGTAGCTGATGATTGTTCCGTTATCGTCTTTTCGGACTGCTGATATTTTTTTCTTGTTTGGGTTTTTTGTGATCTTTCCCGGCTTGAATTTTCCTTCGACACGTTCGATAGCGTTCACTAACTCTTCGAGTTCCCTTCTGCTTAGGTCCTTTATTTTTCGTTTCAGGTCTAATCCAGAGAATTCACCGACAAGCTTTCGATATCGCTTTACGTCATTATGGTCTTTGCTAGGCGCATAGTGGGGAATAGCATCCCAAATTGTCTGATTTTTATAGTCCTGTCCCTGAAGTAAGGAAAATATGGCTGTCCTTCCCGTGTCGTAATCTGGAAACACCGCAAATCCACCCGCTTTGCCGATCGCCCCGTGTCGATTGGCCCAAGCGCCGCCTTCGATGTTTCCCGGATTTTGATTTCTCCAGGTCCAGTTACCTCCCTGCCGAGTGATGCTTGAGCCGTCCTCGTTCCAGTAGGTGACGCTACTCTTTCCAGTTTGTTTTGCCTTTGTAAACATTGGGTACCTGGTCTAGCGCGGCTACGCGGCCGATTCCTCGTTCACATCCCATGCGGGGAATAAAAGAACAGCGGGATGAAGACTCATACTCCTTGCGAGCATCTTTGCTCTTTCGACTCCCAGGGCAACTCGGTTGCACTCGATGTTCTTCTCAGCTTTTCTACTTTCGGACACCAACCACATACTAAATATGTATTATACTACATATGGTATGTCAATGGTTAGGCGTTCTCGACTGGGTTCGACGAACCAGCCACCAGAAACCATGTCAAATAGAAACCAGCTTTTTTTTGGATAAAATGCGGTATTTAAAAGCTGCATCCGTCGAGTGTTTGGACACCCATCCAGACCATGTGAGGGATTTACTTCAATGATTTCGTGATCATTGTTGTGGCATTTTCATTGCAAACTGAGGGGCATGATCAATAAACAGGTTTTATTTATTACCCTTTCTTTCATGGCTCTCCATGTGGCGACGGTTGTCCAAGCGCAACAATACGTATCCAAGCCTAGCCCCATCAACAAGGGAGGCATCATCTACAAGATTGCGGTATCCCATATTGAAATGCAGAGCCAGGCCGTCGACACCTCGGCAACTTGTGAGGTAGACGTTTTTTATGCAGAAGAGACATGTCATGATGGATGTCGTCCGACCGGCAAATGGCTTTTCCGCCACACGGATCACAGGCCGTTTGGGTATCCTGGTTCGGATTGTGATCATGGTGACGGATATGTTTATTACATTTATAATGGCAACATCAAATACGTTGTAAAAAACACCATACCGGGAACTCACAAGATCAATCACTTCGTCGGAGCCTCTCCGGTTTCCCCAAAGGGTTTAGCCAAGGCCTGTGCCGATGATCAATCGCAGGTGGCCCGCTCCATTCTTTCTGATGGTGAGGCTGGTCAAAAACTTGGAGAACTGCTCAAAATCAAGTCCGTGGACGTCGCCCTCACCGACAATACCGCGAAGCTCAGCAAGGACGAAAGTCTCAAGTACGGTCCGGAGTTTTTGCCCAATGGCAGGCTCCTGCTCAAAAGCGTGCTGAACTCGGCGGGTGAATGCAAAAAAATCGAGAAGAGCATGCTACTCGATGAACTCGCGCAGCGGGCCTCAAGCGAATATCCCAAACTGGTACAAAGTATCATGGCGTCCGCGCTTACCAACAAGTCGAACAACGGCCGCAATCCCTCTACTGTTGAAAAGCAGGATATGAAACCTGTCATGGATTACATCTTTATCGGTTCGGCAGGCGTTCAGACCGATACTGCGGGGTCTGCTCAACTCAAGTAGCGGTAAACTTCCCTAGGTAGCATAATGGAATTCAAGATCCTTCAAGCTAATCGCGTCATTTGCCGTAAGTGTCGGAGGGCCGTGAAAGCCTGCGATTGCTCGCACATTAAGCCTTTTGCTTCGGGTCCACGTTTTGTGATCTTGATTCACCCCAAAGAAAATCGAAAACGCGTGGGGACGGGACGGCTCACGCATCTTTGTATCACTAACTCCGTGCTCGTCGAGGGGGTGGATTTCAGTACTGACCCGGTCGTGCAGCAAATTGTGCAAGACTCTGCGAACTGGCCGGTGGTTTTATATCCAGGTCCGCAGGCTATGGATTTGACTGAAAATGCGGGTGGCCAACTCGAAGCGTTGGTTCCAGCTGGGAAAAATCTCGTGATTTTCATTCTGGATGGGACCTGGTTTTGCGCGCAAAAAATGTTAAAAGTCAGTACCAATTTGCGGCAGCTTCCTCAAATTATGTTCACGCCGCCCCATCCATCGATTTACCAGTTTCGGCGGCAACCTCACGCACTGTGTTTTTCAAGCATCGAAGCCGTTCATGTTATGATTGAGCGACTCAACGAATCCCCGCGCTGGCGCAGTGCGCCCGGACATGATAGTCTTCTCGAAATGTTTCAGCGCTTGATTGATCGTCAGCTTTCACATGTGAAGCATTTTCAGCAGCGGGCGGTTCGTGGTAAGCGGGGTTAAGTAGGGGGCTCCCCGCTATTGAACGACAGCCAACGCACTCATCGTATATACCTTGATAAAGTCATAGGGCGCATACGCAAAGCCGCCATCTCCAAAACAGTTACCCCAGGAGTTCTTGATAATGACGTAGCCACCACCGGAGCCCAGGGGCGCGGAAGGAAGAACCTGCGCGAGCGTGGTGTTATCGATGGCACCTACGACATGGACCGTGTGGCCGCCGCGGCTCGTTTCGCTTGGACCGTTGTAGGTGATAAAGCCCAAGCGCGAAATAGCGTCCCAGCTTGGCGTGATATTAAAGTTGAGGATCACGGGCTGGCCGATTTTTAGGGCGGCGGTGAGGCGGTTCAGCGAACCGGCGGAGTCTAAAAGATTCCAAAGTTGGCTGGCGCCGGTGAGGCCATAGCCCGTTTGCGAAAGTTCTTTGGCCAGAAAGCCACAGTAGCGGTATTTGCCCTGATCGTTGCAGTAAACCTGCATCTGGTGCGATGAGTCCGAGCAGTCTTCGGCGCGGTCATAGCCATCGCAGGATTGCGTATAACGATGGGTTGAGGCGTTGATCTTGCGGAAGTAGGAAGGGTTATATTCCCAGAATGTTTCGGCCGGTATCTTCCAATGTTCGTTGACCAACGCCCCTAACACGAACGGATCGGTGAGCCAATCGGCGAAATCATCTCGAATGCCAACCATCCGTCCGCGCTGGTACAAGGATTGTTCAGACAGGTTGACGTGGCGGCCCTGATTGCGGGACACGAGGGCCTCGATGGCCGAAGCGATCGAGAAGGCAACGCAAGTTCCCCTTTTGCCCTGATCTTTGACACAAGTGAGGTAAGGCTTGCTGGCCCAATCGTAATGGGCATAGATGCCGTCGGCCTGCGGGCGGCAGGCGGGGTCGCTGTCGTTGTTGCCGGAATAGTCACTGCCGCTGGTAGAAGCCCCTTCGTCAGCAATGGTACAGAGGGGAGCGGTCGTTTGGGAAACCGAATGAGGCAGCGAAGCGGGAGCGTGGTTGATCTCCTGCGCCGCGCGGTCGTTCAGCCTTTCAATCTCTTGCGATGAATAGGTCTGGTCGTCTTCGAGGAGCTGGTCCGGGTCGGGTAGTTCGAGCGATTGGCGGGTGGATTCACTCAGGCCGGCATAGAGCATCCGATAAATCTCGGCCTGATTTTCGCGCTTGGGGTAATTTTCGCGAGCAGATCGTAGAGTGGCAGTGTTTCCTTCGAATCCTTGGGTGATGACCCAAGTAGCGCGTCCATCATTGAGCTGAACCCAGTGACCGGGGTTGTTGTTAGAATGACGGCCGATGCTTTGATAAGAGATCGAGTAAAATCGCCCCGTTTTTCGTAAATTTGAGTAAGCGGTCGCATCGACGGAATGGGCCCGAGCGGGCAGGGGATCCGTAGCAAGACTGTAGGCCCCGGGCGGAAGGTTCTCGCAAGCGGTCAGCACAAGTGCGTAGGTGCAAAGCAAACCGATCAGCGGGAATGGCTTGAGCATGTTGAGTCACCTTTTCATGGGGATCGTGTACGGTTGCGTCCACTCGAACTCGGCCCAAAAGGCGTAGTTCAAATTTTCCCAGCGGTAGTGGTTGGGGTCCTTGATCCGAAAAGCGACCTGTGCATCGCCGCAGAGATATGGGCCGGCTTCGTTGCGGTCGCAGCCGTACACGTAGGTGCCCATTCCAAGGCAATCGCCGACGTAAGTGACTTCGAGGCCAGTCAGCGCTTGCTCAGAAAAATAGGGACGCACTTTTTGGGGGCAGATCGAAGTCGAATTGCTCGCGGTCATTTGGTAAAGCCCCGTCCGAAGGGGAAGCAAGGCAAGTATTATACTGCTTAGGCTGCCTAGGCCGACCAAGGCGGCGTTCATTTGAGGCGCGCCGCGACTTTCTTTGCAGCCTCGCGACCGGAGATGACCGCGCCTTCAGCATGGCTTGAGTAAAGATAATCGCCGGCAAGGAACAGCCCCTTATTTTCTTCACGCAAGGACAATTGAAGGGCATCGAAAGGGGAGCGTCCGGGGGGCCAGTTCGCGGTTGCCGCCGGATGGTATCCATAAAAATAGGTTGCGAGCACGTGCTTGGAAAAACCTGGCCACGTCTTGTCGAGTTCCGCTAGCACACGGTCGCGGATCTTGTCCTGAGGTTCAAGATAGGTGCGGGCTTCTTCTCCGTGAATGAGGAGCGAGAATATCATTTTTTTCTGTCCGGCTTGGGGCTTTTCAAGGAAACCGTAGACGACACCAAGCGGTCCGCGGGTGAGTACTGGAAATGGAACCTTATCATCGACAAGCAGGGTTTTGGCTACCGCCGTATCTATGATGAAATGCACCACCGTGTAGGCACCGGATTTCAACGTGTCGACGGCTTTCCACTGTTGTTCATTGAGGGTCGGTTCCATTTGAATCGCGTGCAATAGATAGTAAGGCACCGCTACAACAACCTTTTCGGCTTCGGCGGTGTGCACGACGCTATCCTTGAGATAATAGACGGTGACATGGGTTTGGCCGTTGGCGCCTTGGGTGCGGACAATGCGCGTGACTCGTGACCCGAGTGACTTAGGCCCTTTGAGACTGCCCACGAGCGCATCGATGATCTTTCGGTTGCCGTCTTTGAGGTGGTAGCACTTCTCGCTTCCATGCATGAAAATCGAGGCTTCCATCAGGCCGTAGAGCGCGCTGGCTTCCTTCCAATCCACCGCCATTTCGCATTCAAGCGACAAGCGGATAAACTCAGAAACTTTGTCGGTGAGGTTGTAGGCCTGAATCCACTTGGCCAGCGAGATTGATTGCAGATTCATCAGGCGTGGCGTCACGCCCTTAGCTTGAAGCTCATCATAGAGTGATTCGGCATCCTTGAGCCAGGAAAAATAAGCCTTGCGCTCAGCCTCACTAAAAATAGTCGCTAAAAACGCCTCCGACTTGTCCTGCACATAAGGATAATATTTTCCGTCGATCACTACGCTGGAGTAGGGTTCCTCGGGCTCCGAGAGCGCGAGCTTGAATTTTTTCGCGTACTCGTGCAGGGGATTGCTGGCCCAGATTTCGTGCATTCCATACTCGGCGTGTAGCCCCTTCTCATACTCCGTCGTGGCGACGCGGCCGCCCCAACGATCGCTGGCCTCGAGTACCTGGGTGGTGATGCCCTGATTTTGGAGCTCATGAGCGGTAATTAATCCGGCCAGACCTCCTCCGACCACAATCACGCGCACCGGCGGTGTTTTCGCGAGGTCCGCAGCCTGGGCTGGGGTCGTGAGGCCAGAGATTTCGGCTAGGGCTAAGATGAAAAGTCCAAAGGTGGCGATCATAAACGGGTCCCTCTGTGTAGAGTCTGGTCAATGGCAACTCTTCGAATTAATAATAGAAAAACTAGTTTTACCAGAAAATTTCAGCGGGTTTTGCGTATTTTCTTTGAATTTCGGCTTAAGGGGGGTTGACCCAGAACGAAGTCGTCGTTCCGCGGAACCCAGAAATCTTCCCAGTCCAGCCATCTTTTGCGGCGCCCTTATGGACGATTCGGTATTCGCCGGGTTCAGTCAGCGAGGGGATGGCCCAGTAGATATCCGCAACCGAACAGGCCAGGCAAGCTAAAGATTTGTCGCGTCGCCACACATAGACGGCTTCAGGATCGGAGTCCTTGGCGACTAAGACCCATGCGTGATCGACCTTTCTTTGAACTTCGAGGTAAGTATCTCCCAGCTTGAGGTCGTTTTTCGGGTGGCCACTCCTAAAACTCACGGCGACCGTTTCGCCGGGTCGATAGGAGTTTCGTGGCTGGTGCAACACCTGCCCAAACTGCTCCCAAAGTTTTTTGTCATCATATAAAATTCCGGTTTGCAGTGTAATGCCGGGATCGGGTGAATTTGGCGTGAGCTGATTGAGCGTGGCCGGCATACCCGTGCGCATAGCATCGGCGAGCCGGGCAAAAATTTGCTTGTAGGCGGCAAGCGTATAAGGCCCAAAAAGCGTCGAGGCTCCCTCGTATTGCTGGAGGTCGAATTCTGGTTTGGTCGTGAGGTAATCGCTGTAACTGTTGGCGAGTCCCACGAGCACCACGCGTTCGACGCCAATGCCGGAGAGATGGTCAAGAATCGTTTGCCGCAGCTGGCGACCCGCCATCGTTGTGGCTTCGACGGGGAGCGCGGCGAGGACCACTGAGCCTATGCGAAAAAGCTGAAAGGGCAGTGTGTCTGGCGTCCAAACCGGGTCCTGGCGTCCCGTGTTGATTAAAATCGGTTTCGGATATTGGCAACGTTCATCTTCTTCCGTGACGCCCAGAAGACTTCTGCGGCCCACATTGTAAAGCCAAAGAAGAAAGGAGCGACTCCACTCCACGTCCTCCTGTTTTTGTCCCTCTTGAAAGCCGGCGATGCCAGCGCGTCCATCCTCGGCTCCGGCGCCGAACGAGTAACCCATTCCCGCGACGCACAAACTGCGACCGATATCCCCGGTGAACTCAGGTTCGACCGCATAACCGGGCATTCTTATCCAGGCATGGCGAAAGTCGATCATCGGCCGGAGTCGTTGATTCGAGTGGTCGAAAATCTCGAGAGCCTTCCAAAGCTGGAGTTCGCCCATGGTCCTGAGGCCATCAAAATCATTGAATTTCCGTTGCCAATGTTCATCATACATGTTCGGTGAGACGTCGCCCTCGTCACTATTTGAAAAACCCGCGATCAAACCAGGCTTCATGCGCTCGAATCGAAGTGCCGGGTAACCTTTATTATCAGAGCTAATGAGCCGATTACGTTTGCTCAGCGAGGTGGGATGAATGGAGAACCAGTTGAGCATTCCCAGTTCGCGCCCATCGTCTCTGACAAGTTTGAGCACGCTCATCGTCTTGTTGGTCGTGTCAGCATAAAGGGCGGTCTCGGTGTTGGCGCGATAGGCCTGCATCGAGCGATTCACGGTTGCGCCGTCTAACCGGCCCTCTCCAAAAAAGGCTGAACCGGAGACTCGTTTTTTGTGGGCCGCCTGAATGGCGCGCGCAATGCCGTCGACGATCCCATCGAAATTTTGTTGATCGAACCCCAGTCCGGTGAGGTTGTAGAGCGTGAACGCCGAATAGCCACCCGGACCAGAATGCGTATGCGTAGCCGCAATCATCACGTTGTCAGTGCTGTAGACGCCGGGCAGGTCCCGCTTGAGTTGATCAATGACGGCAAGTTTCACGCTCTGCGAGATCAGCGCCAGGTCGGCTGTAACGTAAGCGATGGGATGGTGGCCGAAGAGGTCGCCGAAAACGAAAGCCCGGGCGTATAGCCTCGTGTGGATTCCCTTGGTGGTTTGCGCGGAGTCCGCATAACCCATCATTCCTAATTCGGCGGCGGGACCGGTGATATCTTCAATGGCGGCGCCCATCAGGAATTCGCCCGCCAATACATTGGCAGTATTGATAAAAAAGAGGGATAAGACTAAAGCAAAATACTTCATGGCGAACTTCCGCCTCGAATGTCCTATCGGCAGAAAAGTGTCGGTGGTTGAGTCAAATTTCTTTCGCTGTCAAAATTGAATACAACCTCTTGTGTTTATAGCTCATTTATGTCATCTCATGCTCTTGACGTCATGCGGCCCAGAAGTGAAAAAGAAGCAAAAAAGGAGCTAAAAATGGATAAAATCTGGACATCGTCTTATGAAAAGGGTGTACCTGCCGAGATCGATTCCCGTATTTATAAATCGATTCCCGACTTGCTTCGGCACAGCTTTGAGAGATTTCCGGAGCGCCCTGCCTTTCACAATATGGGTAAGACGCTGACTTTCAGTGAGATCGATGCTCTTTCAAGGGACTTTGGCAGCTATCTCCAAAACACCCTCGACTTGTCCAAGGGCGATCGCGTCGCGATCATGATGCCCAATGTGCTTCAGTACCCGGTTGTGCTTTTTGGCATCCTGCGTGCCGGCATGATCGCGGTGAACGTCAATCCGTTGTACACGCCGCGGGAGCTTTCGCATCAACTCAAGGACTCCGGCGCCAAGGCGATCGTGATCCTCGCCAATTTTGCGCATGTCCTCGAAAAGTCGATTGCGGGAACGGACGTACGCCATGTGGTGGTCACTGAGCTGGGCGATCTACTCGGGCAACCTAAGAAAACCGTCGTAAATTTCGTAGTCAAACGCATCAAGAAGATGGTTCCGGCCTGGAATATCGCACAGGCGGCAAGTTTTGCATCGGCACTCAAGGCGGGTGCTCATGCCTCGCTTCGCGTCGTCGAACTCGGACACGACGACATCGCCTTTCTGCAATATACCGGAGGCACCACCGGGATCTCCAAGGGCGCCATGCTCACGCACGGAAATATCGTGAGCAATATGGTGCAGGCCCGCGCCTGGATTATGAAGGCTTTGCGGGAAGGCGAAGAGATCGTGGTCACGGCGCTGCCGCTTTACCATATCTTTTCACTCACCGCGAATTGCTTTGTGTTTTCATCGATCGGCGCACTCAATCTGCTGATCACCAACCCGCGTGATTTTGAGGGGTTCATCAAGGAATTAAAAAAATGGCCTTTTACCGCCTTCACGGGCGTGAATACACTTTTCAACGCCTTGCTCAATCACCCTGATTTTTCCTCGATCAGTTTTAGTTCCCTGAAGCTGACGCTGGGGGGTGGCATGGCCGTACAGCGCGCGGTCGCTGAAAAGTGGAAGCAGGTTACGGGAGTTCCCTTGATCGAAGCTTATGGTCTCACGGAGACCTCGCCCGCCGCGTGCATGAACCCCATGGATCTCGCCGAATACAACGGTTTTGTGGGCCTTCCCATTCCATCGACCGAAGTGACTATTGTCGATGACGATGGCAAGGAACTCGGAATTGGGCAGGCGGGTGAGGTCTGTATTCGGGGGCCACAAGTCATGAAGGGCTATTGGAAACGGCCGGATGAGACCGCGCTGGTTTTTCTTCCCAATGGCTTTCTGAAGACCGGTGATGTGGGCATCATGAACGAGAAGGGTTTCGTGAAACTGGTTGACCGCAAGAAGGATATGATCCTCGTTTCGGGCTTTAATGTTTATCCCAACGAGGTGGAGGACGTGGTGGTGACCCATCCTAAGGTACTGGAGGCCGCCGCGGTGGGCATCCCTGACCCGAAGAGTGGGGAGTCGGTGAAGCTCTTTGTCGTGAAGAAGGACCCCTCGCTGACGGCCGCCGAGGTGATCGCTTTCTGTAAAGAGAACCTCACGGGCTACAAGGTGCCGAAAAGCGTAGAATTTCGCACGGAATTGCCTAAATCCAATGTAGGGAAAATTTTGCGGAAAGAGCTCAGAGTGGGAGTCGAGGCTCCCGTTTAGAACGCCACGTTTAAGTTGCCCAAGACCCGTGTATGAGCCAGGATTTCCTCGCCCTCCAGCGGGACTTCTCCAGTGAGGCTGAGCCCCACCTGTTTAACGGGTTCGTAGACGACCGTGACTCCGGCCCGGCGGATGGAGTTGTCCTCGAGGCGGGAACTATTTTTGGTGACCGATCCTGCGATATGTCCGGTCACTGCGATATCCCTCGTGGCCACACCGGCTTCGAGTTTAGCTCGTTGGCCAAGATTGCTGATAATGAGATTTGTATCAAAGATGAGTTGGGTTACGTCCGAAATTTTTAAAGCCCCACTCGCCGCCAAGTAACCTTGACCTACGAAGGGCATCGGAACCTGCAAGTCCGCGTTTCGAACATCTTGCATTCCAATGGGATGGACATGAATTCCTGCGACATAGTTGCCGCGATATTTTCCGGTGTGTTGGTCGAGATGAAGTTCGCTATTGATCTGCACCGTGCCCTGGAAATTGGCCTGGGTGGGCTTGGATGTTGGAAGATCATCTTGCCGAGGTGCCCAGGTGAGGGCTCCTATTCCAATCAAACGATTATCCAAATGCAGGTTAAGGCCCTCGGTCATTCGAAATGAAGGAGTATTGGCCTGTTGTTCAATGCGGGCGTAACAGAGCGCACCCATTTGGTCGGTCTCGGTCTCGTAGATCGCCTTAGGACGATGTTGCAGGGCGCACAGAATGCCGCCCTGACCGGGAACCGGCGTACCTTCGGCATAGCGAATGTTAGCCGCCGCCCCCAAGTAGTTATTTCCTATTCCGTCTTGGCCTGAAAAAACGCGAGCCGAGCCCAGGTTGTGCGGACCAAAATTGACATTGGCGGCGATGATGGAGCTGGTGATGCGTGCTCCTCGTTCCTGCACGAGGACATCCCAGCCCCCGGCCTCGGCGATAAATTTCTCCATTTCACTCGGAAGCTCGGCGACCTCTTTTCCATTGGGGTCAAAAATCCGGTAAAAATGAGTGTTATCCTCTTGGGTTTGAGAAAGCGCTTTGGCACCATCTTGGCCTTTCGCCACGGCGGTAGCGCCATAATCCGCGATGATGACTTCTCCGGTATCTGCATCTTGGGTCATCACCATGGAGTGATAAACACCGAAGCGGGAGGCTTTCATGACGACGAACGTTCTTTTGAATTTTCCGCTGGCCGCTAAAATTTTTGCCCCAAAAACGGCCTGATCACGACACACTCCAGCCACCGCGTTTGCCCCTTCGGACTTGGTGTGACCGACCGCTTCCACCATTTTTGGATCACCCAAAAGGGCGTTTTTTCGGATCGTTTGGAGAATTTGATCTCCGGTAACAACGCCACCACTGGTTGGGCCGTTTCCGACTCGTGCAGGGTCAACACTCCGACTCCCCTGAGTCATCAACATTTGATACAATTCGAGAATTTGGACCTTATTGAGAGCGTTTGGGTTGGCCGCGATGAGCGCCAAAAGTTTTTCCTCGCTTCCGGAGTTCACGGCCTGGTGAAAGGCTTGAATGACTTTCATTTCCTCCGGATTAATCGAAAAAATGTTCGCGTAGAGGTTGCGGGCATTTCCGGGGGTTTGTAAAAATTTACCGAAGTCCTCGTATTTTTTCTCCAAGCACTGTTCAGGAGTGAGGCCCGGCTGTCCACGAACGGTTGGACATTTTTTAAAACGAAACTGCCGAACATACGTGTTGTTATAAAATTTAATTAAACGGGGATCCCCCCATTCGGTTTTGTGGTTGATGGGGCCATCACCTACGACGCCGCGAATGACTAAGTCGAAGCGATTCTTAAAAAGAGAATCAATGAGTTTATCCCGGCATTCGATGGTGATTAGGGTATTTGCGGCAATCTTGAGGCGGATGGCTTGGGCTTCTTCCCGCATGACTTCAAATGTCCGGCCTTCTCGATGGAGGTGCGCGGCCCCAATCTCGGCCACGCGTGAAGCGAGATTTTGAAACTGCACTAGATCTTTGTACTGATCACAAGCACAGGTGTCCGCACGAACGGATAGCGGGGCCAGTGCTGCGCACGCCATGAATAAGAGCGCTCTTAAGATAGTACTGAGGAAAAGCAAGGCCTTTTGGCCCATAAAAACGATACTCCGTTAAAAAGTCGCGTCGGGTCTGACAATCATTTAGTATAAAGCAAGGATAGGGCCAGGCCTTCGAGGCCGAGAATGAAATGGTTTTTTGCCAGAGACCTGTCTAAGGTTTAGTCACTTGCCAAGGGTGCTGAGGTTTCTGTCCCTTACAAATTCATACCCAGGCCAAAAGTCAGAGTGCGTGATTGAATTTGAATGAAACCGATGTTGAAACCAAAGTCTGATGCATCAACACCTGCCGTGTATGTTTGGGTGCCGATTCGCCGCTGAAAAGAAAGCCCGCCGGCAAGCTCGCGCTGGGCGAATGCAAGGTCCGAACCCGAGAGTAGGGCCGAATACTTCACGTAAGCTGAGAGCGCGTTTTTTAAGTCAAAGGCTTTGCGCTCGGCCACAACGATCTGGGGTCCGTCTAGCCGGTCAAAGCCCATGGATTGGTTGCTCACGGTCATGCTGAGCGAGTAGACGCCCAGCATGAGCATGGTTTTCCACGAGGATATCCCCGCTGGAAATGCGAACCCCGCGCGGGCGTTCAAGCCCAGAAAGCGCACGCCGACGGTCGGGTCGCTTGAAACGAGCGAAACCGCGTTTAAGAATGCGCTCACGCCCAAACTCCATTGATTCGTAAGTGCATAGGTAACGCCGAGCTTGGGTGTGAGCAGGATTGCCGAATAGGGATTAAGGCGGGTTTCGGTGTAGGTGAGCTG
>JBBCAW010000130.1:0-40080 GCA_051382295.1 Bdellovibrionota bacterium FG-1
CGCCCCCCCCCCTGATCAATCATTTGGAGGGCTTCACGCACCTGATCAGGCGAAAAATTATCGAGCAAAACACCGTCCGCGTGGGCCTTAAGGGCTTTGGCTAATTCCTTGAGACTCCGGACTTCAATCTCGATTTTAAGACCATGAGGAGCTACGGCACGGGCCCCTTCCACTGCTTTGAGAATTCCCCCCGCGGCGGCAATATGGTTTTCTTTAATCAGCACTCCACCTGCAAGACTGACGCGATGACTATGACCACCCCCGGCCAGAACTCCGAGCACTGAAAGATCGCGATAACCAGGCAAAGTTTTTCGAGTCGCAGTGACCCGAGGAGGACACTGAGGACAGGCTTTGCGAACCTCATTGACCATCTCATGTGTGGACGTTGCTACCCCACTTGCAAAAGCGGCCAAATTCAAAAAGGGACGCTCTAACGCTAGCACCAAGCGCGCCGGCCCTTTCCACTCACTCAAAACCGCGCCACGCTTGAAGCTCTGACCGTCCGTAAAACGCGTCGTCGCGAAAGGCCCCGCATGTCCGAGGTCTTTCACGACCAGATTGAGTGCCGAAACAAGGGAAGTTCCAGCCCAAATTCCCACGGATTTGGCGATAATTCGGCCCCGAATGGACTTAGGAAGGCGTGCTGACCCTAGCGTTCCGAGGGTGGTCCAATCCCACTGCCAAGCATCCTCCTGCAATCCCGCCTCGAGAAGTGCCTTTCCATTTGATAAATGCCCATGATAGTCGGTAACTAATTTCATTCTCCACAAATACACAGGAAACGCTCATGATTCAACGCGAACCGAACGGCCGACTCACCTCTCAAATTCGCCCCCTCACGATCGAAACCAGTGTCAATCGCTATGCTGAAGGCTCAGTGCTCATTAAGGCCGGAAATACCCAAGTGCTTTGCACTGCATCGATCGAAGACGAGGTCCCAGCCTGGCTCAAAGGCAAGGGAAAGGGGTGGGTTACTGCGGAGTATTCGATGCTTCCACGCGCGACGCATACCCGAAGCAAACGAGACCGCGAAAAGGTATCCGGACGCACGCAAGAAATTCAACGACTCATTGGCCGGGCGCTGCGCGCCATGGTTGATCTCAAAAAATTAGGTGAACGCTCAATTCTGATCGATTGTGATGTCCTCCAGGCAGACGGGGGCACTCGCACTGCATCAATCACCGGCGCTTGCGTAGCGCTCGCTCTCGCTCTCGGAAAATTGGCTCGAGAACACAAAATCACCTCAGGCCTGGTTTCGACCGTATGGCTCGATACTGTGGCCGCCGTCAGCGTGGGCCTCTTCAATGGGAAGGTCCTGGTCGACCTCGATTACAACGAAGACTCCACTTGCGACGTCGATATGAACTTTGTCGTCACGGGAGCCGGGGGCTTTGTCGAGGTCCAGGGCACTGCGGAACGCCAGGCTTTTTCGAAAACGGATCTTGATCTCATGACTGAAGGTGCGCTCGCCGCCTGCACCGAGATTCGCAAAATTCAGCTACAAGCTCTTGAAAAAGCAGGGGTTAAATTAAGATGACCAAAATAGCCCACTAACCTGGCTATTTTACAGATCACTGGAAATCAGCCTTGGCTATTTTGCAGTTGGGTGTAAAATGGCCGTATGCCTCAACAGCTCTTACCCCTCATCCAAAAAGACCTCGAACGCGGCAAAATGGTCTTTTTGGGAGGGCCACGGCAAGTGGGTAAAACCACGCTTGCCAAGAAGCTTTTGACCGGCCCCTTTCAAAACCAGGGGCGCTATTTTAATTGGGATTATGACGAGGACAAGCTTTCGATCAAACAAAAAAAATGGGTCGACTCGGATCGACTCCTTATTTTCGACGAGCTCCATAAATATCCAAAATGGAAAAACTGGATCAAGGGAGTCTATGATGTCCAAAGAGATCGACACCAGTTTCTTTTGACCGGTTCGGCCCGAATGAATGTTTATCGACGAGGAAGTGACTCGTTAATGGGGCGCTATTTCAACTATCGCCTTCATCCTTTTACATTGGACGATCATCCAGAGGGCATATCAGTCCAAGAAACTTTTACCCGATTAATGTCCATTGGAGGCTTTCCTGAACCTTTTATAGATTCTTCGCCATCCTTTCATCGACGATGGCAGGCGGAGCGCTTTGTGACGATCTTGAAAGAAGATGCCCGCGATCTCGCACTGGTCAAAGATATCGAAAATTTACGGCTTTTTGCCACGCTTTTAAGACAGGCGGTCGGTGGCCCCATCGTTCTCTCCAAGCTAGCTAACGACATTCAAATTTCGGCAACGACCGCAAAAAAATGGCTGCAAGCTTTGGAGCTTCTCTACATCGGCTTTGCAGTACGCCCATTCACTCGTCACTTGCCCCGTGCCATTCAAAAACCCCCAAAATTTTACTTTTATGACAACGCTGACGTTTTTGGGGACACAGGCGCCCGCTTTGAGAACTTAGTGGCCGCCCATCTCCTCAAGCGAATTCAATTTATCGAAGACACCCAAGGGATTTCTTATGAACTCGGCTACCTACGCGATAAAGAAGGCCACGAAGTGGATTTTGTCCTTCATCGAGATGGAAAAATTCAGGAACTCATTGAGGTCAAGACCTCCGATGCTCAAATTTCATCCTCACTCCGATATTTCAAAACGCGGCTTAAACCGCCGTTTGCCACCCAAATCGTGGCAGAGTTACCTAAGACTTTTGAACACGAAGGCGTCCGTGTGGTTGATCCGTTGACCTATTTTTCAGGTCGATGGAGTTATGGGTGTTTGGGTTCGCCTTAAAACGACCTTTTAGACTGCCGATCAACTTCTCACGCTTGACTAGATATTACCATGTAAGGTAATATCTAAAAAGAAGGCAAATTATGAAAATTCAAGTCGTGTCGATCAATCAAAGGAAAAAGACCCTCGATATCGGTACTGAAAAGGGGGTCCTCAGCCTTCCCTTCTCCCGTCTGCCGCTCAAACCCAACGCTCGAGATAAAGTCACCACAGCCTATGTGGACTCGGAACTCGCGCGCCGGGCTGTTACCTACTCACTTGCCTCTGGAAAAGAGGAGTCCGTCCACCTTGACGCATTCCTTGACTACAACCGCGATCCGGATTTTTTGAGAAATGCGACGCTCCACAAACTCACCGTCGATGCAATTAAACTTGTCGAAAAATCTAGACTGAGTAAGCACGAGCTGATCCGGCGCCTCAAGACCTCTCCCAGTCAGCTCTATCGGCTCTTAGATCCCGCGAACTACAAGAAATCGATTGACGAAATGCTTCGGTTGCTTGCAGTGCTCGGCTATCGGGTGGATATGAAGCTTGTGAAGGAAGCGATAGGTTAAACCAAAACTCTCGAAATTGGGGACACCTCGGTGGTCCGAATTCTACCGATAAAGATTTCTGCGCACTTAGCTAATGGTTCACAACCAGGGAGGGTCTCTAGAAGCATCGATTATGGCGGCTAAAGCTATAACAAAATGGACATGGTTCTTTCCTAGGCGGCCATTCTGTTTTGCCTTTGACAGGAATATGCCTCATACGTAGAATAAAGCATATGAGGCATACCGACAAAAGAAAACCTAGAATCTCAAAAAACGAAATTTCTAGAACCTCGATGAACATTGATCGGGGTAAGGTTCGTCGCGTTCGGATGATCCTGGGCGCGGCAACGGACACAGAGGCCGTGGATAAAGCTCTAGACTCAGTATTGGCGCATCAGGAAATTCAGGCCGCCATCGATCAGACTTTTGGCTCAATTCCAGACTTTGAAGTCCGATGAAACCCGTTATTGTTGATACGACACTTTGGGTACACTGGTTGCGCGGGACTTCTGCGAGGTCGCGGCAAGCTTTGCAAGGGCGCTTTGTTTGGATGCCGTCGGTGGTAGCGGCAGAATTATGGTCCGGGGCCCGCACTCGTGAGTCCGTGCTTGCATTAAATACACTCATGAGGCCTTTTGAGCGAAATCGCCGCTGCATTGTCTTGAATTGGGAAGATTATCGGTTAGCTGGAGAAACTTTAGCGCAATTAAATTGGCCGGCATCTCCCAAACTCGGAGACGCACTGATTGCAGTTTCGGCTAGAAAAACCGGTGCTGAAATATGGACCTCAAATACCGAGGATTTTAACGCTCTTGGAAAATTGCTGGGGGTGTTGATTGTTAATCCTGATTTTTAGTAGATACGCCTTTATTTGATCGAGGGGTCCCATTCGACCGCAGTGATCGCGTAGGCCTGTTTCTAGGTTGATCATGAATGTTCTTTTTTTCTAATTATCACAAACAAGTTTATTCAAGTAAACATCCTTTTGTCGGAACAGGAGCCCAAAAGCACCCTTTACGACAAGTGAATTTATATTTAAATAGACGATGATTACAACGTGTTAACTTATGAATATTTCAATTAACTCGATTTAACTAAATGTTGACCTTAATGATCAAATAATGATATGGAGACTCTTATGGAATTAGACACTCGCAGTAAAGTTGTTTTCCAAACCCTATTTATGCTGCTGACCCTTCTCAACCTTCGGCATGCCATGGCTGGCAATTCCACTGATCGCGGGGGCGGCGATGGCGTGGTCTTTGATGACCAAGTGGTGTTGGCCGACCCGTATATGAGACGCTCCGCAGACGAAGAAGGTCTCTCGGGCTGTCCCGCCGGAACTGAAGGAAAGCTCCACCCTCAGCTTCAAAACGAACTCAAGCGAATTGGCCGCATTTTGTCGACCTACGGCGCCAAAGACAATATCTTCTGGCCGGCACTCGAAAATGCTATGTATCGCCAAAGGCCCAAACGCGAGTTTGAATCCATCTTTGTTCGGGACTCGGTACTAAATAACGCAGTCTGTGGGATCAAGAGCCCTCATCTTGAACAGCGTCCTCTGTGACATGTTCGATGCCCGAGTAGAGATTGGTGAGGAGGCCCAGGTGGTTTGGTCCACGGTGACGAACGCGCAAAGTCAGGATGCATTTCCTCAAATGAGGATAAAAATGCAATTGGGCAACCACGCTAGGCTTGTCCACTCGAATTTAGCTCTATGCGCAGGGAATTCGCAAGAACTCAAAAACGCAGGAAAACTGATCATAGGGGAAAACGCTATGATTCTCGATTCGAGTTTTCCGGCCAATTCGGTCATTCTGGCGCAAGGAGCTGCTATTTCGAATCTTCGAATTCATGAGCTTACCAACATCATCTCTCAAGATAACAAAACACTCTATGAGCGCTCATCCGAACATGGATGGGGCACCGAAATTTCTATCTGGATGAGAGAAGGCTCTTACCTCAGCGGCGGAAAGAATGAATTCAATGTTACGCAAAATAAAAAAATGCACTTTTTTGCGGATCTTTACGAAGGCATTAAAAGCATATTTAACAGTGACATCAACGCCGAAAGTAATGCGTTTGATCCCCCTCTCCTTGACCTCGCCCCTGGTCTCAAAGTTCAACTCCCCGACTGTCCAAGGAAAATGGTGCAAGATTTCAAGAATGGTCCATGGATAAACACACAACCTTTGCTCCAGCTAAAATTCAAAGGATATGAAAAGCTCCGATCCCTCCGGGATGTTGGCTCGCTCTTGAGTTGTGAGAATTGAATTAATTCGGGTGGGCAGGAACTGAAGTCCTGCTTGCCCAAATTTTTGGTCCTGCAGGCTGCGGTACGCCTTTAAGGGACCTACGACATCACTCCATCATGGCTGATCATGCGCAGTCGAACCCCTTCGGCCAAAAGCCGTTTCATGGGGATTCCCATCGCTTCAAACAAGTTTTTGACCATATAGAGCGCCACCCGGTGATAATCGCGCCCAAAGTGCACAATGCGCGTGAAGGCGAGTCCATCCCAAAACGCGCGGCCGGTTGAATTGGGCGCTAGACTGTGCCCCTTGCGCGCGCCGGTCACAATCATCGCCACCCCACCCGCAAATCGCCGCAAAAAACGTCGCCAAACCGCCCGCGATGGCACCCGGATCAGCAAGTGCAAATGATTGCCCACGTTGGCAAAGCGATACACCCGAATTCCCCATTTTTTGGCGAGTTTTTGAAGGAGCACCTCAATTGCGACGCTGTTTGCCTTTCTGAGCATGGAGTAATCACCATGGGCCATCGACGAACGCAAAACGAGGTGGATCGCCTGCTTGGGATCGATCGGGCGGATGGCCTTGCGCTTGCCTTCGGCTAGGTCACCACCGTGCGAGACCCCGCTGGTTTTGAAATGAAACCCGGGGAGATGCGCTTGCTTGTTTCGCGACATACAGGAGAGTTATCATCGGGGCAATACATTGGCAAGTGCAATTACTTGATTTTTAGACATTTTAAAGGATCAGATCTCATGCGCAACCGCCCAAAACGCACGCCCATGGCGATCCTCGCGCGCTGAGGCAGCGTGCAAGTGGGCCGGTTGAAATTACTTTCCTCAAGTCCAATACAAAGACATAATATTTCGACAGGCTACCAGCACTTGGAAACTATTTTTGCCAGTTTTGGCTCATATAGCTTCCATTATGGGAAGAAAAACTATCCCATCGCTCCCGCCCTTGCGACGTAAACTCACGGCCTCCCAAGTTGCCAAGCGAGCCGGCATATCGCGTCCCACCCTTCGAACCATTGAATGCGGATTTACTTGTGAGGACTCATGAAATAAATGAAAGAACGCCCCGAAGATCTGGAAGATCCTGAGGCGTTCTTGAGGAGGTGGTGGGTACAGCGCTTTTGCGACTCGGTCAGTGTTTCATGACTGAGTTACGCAACTTTTTGAGCACTTCGCTTTTTGGTGTAAGCGAGGTAATGCTCGAACTTTTTCTCGTAATCGGAAACCGGCTCACCGGATTTTTTGATGAGACCGAATTTAAAATGATCGTAATGTTCATCGCAAAAATTGAAGAGATGGGACTTGGCCTTGCAGCCCCAAGAATGACAGCCATCAGGCATCGGCGTATGTGCCTTGCCCTTCACAGGAGCCGAAGCTTTGGGCTCATACTGGGTGGTCGTAGGGGGGGCTTTCTTGGGTGCGGCTTCTTTCGACATTTTCTTTATCCTCCTCAGGATCTTGATTCTCTGTACATGAATCTTATCGGAGGGAAGGTTCTAAACTTTAGTAAAATGGTCAGGTTTAAAATAATATAATTTATTAATTGAAAACAGATAGTTATATGAAATGTAATTGTTAATACTGACATGAGTTTAGATCATAATGGACTTTTTTGGACCGGAAAAATTACTTCACTAGCAACTTTGAGATATCCCCGAAACGCCAACTACCGGCGCAGAAATATTTTGAAGCTCAGGTTTATTGGTAAAGTAATTCAGATTTGCAGACGTGAGAGTCGCCCCGGTATCCAGCAGAAAAGTCTACCCCTGATGAAACCCATTGAACTAGAATAACCCTATGGCAAGACCTTGGGTGCTCGATCCTGATCCGTATTTTCGCGGTAGATTATTGAATTTTTCCACAGGGACGACCAGTTCCGTTCCGCCACCCAAACTGATTTCTTCCGCTAAGGAATTTTTGACCGCAAGCTCAGATGCCTGCCTCAACATTCCGGCGCTTTTCATGAACTGGAATCTCGACTCGCCAGGCGCCCTCAACGTGATCAGGGGCTTCAGAACGCTTCGTCCGGTGACGCCGATTTATCTCTTATATGAAGACAAAAGCCCTTTGCCCCAGCTAGAAATCAATCGCCTTGGCCTCGCGGGAACCATCTCAAAAATCTTAAATTATCCCCATTGGACACCCAGTTTTCCAAGACTCGCGTTTTCAGAGCCCCAACGACTCGATCCTCGCGATGCTCCTCAAATAGAGGATTACACCGCTGTTCCGATCACGGATTTTTTTCATGAACGTCCTTTGCTTTTCGATGTCCACCTGAACTTACCCCAGACCGGAAAAATGCTTAAAATTATTGGGGCAGGAGACACGCTCAACGTGGACCGAGTGGCGGCCTATCTGGCGCGGGGAGTAAGATTTTTTTACATTTCTGAAGCCAGTCATCGTACCGCGCTTTCCTACGTCGACTTACTGGCCCACGTGTTACTCACCAAACCCGCCGTCACGATTGAAGCCCGACTCAATCAGACTTTTCTTTCGGCCTCGAAACAACTCGGGGAGTTAGCAAAGTTGCCGCTCTCGGATGTGCACATCGACGCAGGGATCGATTTTTTAACCCAAGTGTCTAATCTCATTCATACTGGTCTCGAAGCCCAGGCTGAAGTCGCCCAGGCCTTGGTCAAGAACGCTTTAGTTCAAGAGCACACGCTTTTAGTCACCGCAGCTACTGGCTTACTCACCATCCCGCTAGGGATTCAAGCGCAGAGTGCCTATCGAACCTTCGGCCTTTCAGCCTATTTTCAAGACATCGGCATGACTCAGCTGGACTCAAAATTCGCCGAAGTCACCGATCCGGAGCCGTTAGGACCTGAGGATCGGAAAATTTATGAAACACATCCCGCCTTAGGGGCAAAGTTACTAGAAACCAGCGGCGCGTTTGACGAGTCCGTGATTCAGGCCGTGGCCCAACACCATGAGCGTCGCGATGGTTCGGGTTTTCCGCGAGGAGCAAGCGCTAGCCAAATTTCAACCCTGGCCTCGACGGTCGGACTTGCGGATCAGCTCATTTTTTTACTCCAAAGAAGGTACTACGAACCCCAACTCAACGTGATCGATGTTCTCGAGAAGAAGATTTTCAACGGCTACCCTTTGAACGTTGTGGAGGCAGTCAGGGCCGTGTTTTTTGAGCACTTGAAGGGGAACTAGGAGTCCTTCACTGTTTTTAGATTTTGCGCGGCGGTTTTTCTGAACTTCTTCGAAATTCGAGCGTCCTCGCGAACCTGTTGCCAGAATTGAATTGCCATCGGCAGCGCTCTTGCCCACCCACTTAAAAGAGTGTGCTCATAGGTAGAAAGCGAGAAAATTATGCCTGAATCTTTGCCCTCGCTATTGGGAACGTAAAACATCGGGAGCATATCGTAAACGGGGGCTAGTACCGCTTGTTTATCCCCTGGATTCCAAAAGAAAGAAAGATTGCCCGAATGCCGATCCGAGTTTGCAATCAACCTACCGAAGCACTCGACCGTCCCAATAGTCATTAAGTCATCGCTCGAAATTTTTTTCTCTCGCTCCAAAATTCCCGCCGAAATCGCCCAGTTTTGACCGCCGCCGGTCCATTCATTTTCAAACGCCGAAAGAGTCAGGACCCCCTTTCTCCCCTGCACCCCCACTCGGTCAAAGCGAATGGTTTCAAGAAAGGTTCTCCCTCCCCCTTCTAAGACCCGCGTTTTTGCGGAAGAAATTCCATGGTCCCGCAATACCTCGCTTGCAAGTGACTCGCAGATCAATAAATCGCGCCACCGCCCCGCCGAAAACGAATCTCCAGCCGGCGAAAATTTTACGAGTACCTTTTCGAAGACCCCCTTACAGCGAATCATCGCACCAAATTTAGGCTGCTCGCCGCCTGCCGAAGAGCCCGCAAGCTGGCCTTCCATCGCTGCCTGAGCCAAAGTGATATATTGTTTCTCGGGATGGTCGGCGTCGATGGATTGAACGGACTGGTTGCGCCCAGCCTGATGACGGTCAAAGGACTCCGCCCCTAATAGGAGATTCCCGGTCAGATCTTCGCCTCGTCGTGCGATGGCCTCAAGAATATCGTCATGACCCCAATCCAATATTCGCCCCGGTAACTTCAAATCGGGGTGCTTATGACCAAAGGCCCTCCCCAGAAAGCCCTGAGGTCGCATATCATCCAAAAAAAACGGAAGCCCCGGGTAAAACTGAGGTCGAGACGGGCTTGATTGCGACAGAAAAACAAAAGAATGGGGATGCAAAGCCAGCAGATTCCCTAGGAGCACGGTTTCGCCTGCGGCGGAAATTTGAAACACCGGAAGCTGAGAACCCAAGTTCCTCACTCTGCGAAGGGCGGCCAATTTGCGATTACGAGGGCCGCCTAGAGCGACCAGGATTTCGGGCTGTGCCTGAACACTTCGAAACAGCGTCGATTGACTCATCCCCAAGCGAGCCATAAGACTTGCGGGAGACTGGGTGCCCTCCGCGCGCAAAATCGAGAGCAGTCTGGGATCGAGTTTTTTGACCATTCGTCTGAATGATAGCATGAATGATGAAGTGAATGATAAAACTAAGAAAAAAACATTTAATTTCAAATAGTTACGTAATAAAAAAAGAAATAGAGACTTCAAAAACAGCTGAAATCCAATGTAGGTCCAAAGTGAAATTAAAAAATAGACCCGTTTAAAAAAAATCGCCAGCCCGAGAATATCCCCGCGACCGGCGATTCATTATTTCAAGCCAAAAACAAGTCAAGTTGCTTAATGTAAAGTCGTTTGGATCTTCAGATTCCGAAAATGAAGACTCCCCGCAACGCCCTTTTCTGAAATACCGATGAGGTCCAAATCTCCCTGAAAAGGAACACCGAGCGGGCTTTCAAAAAATCGCCCTTGGTACGTGTGCCAATTGCTGGACTCCCGTCCATCATAGGTGCGAATTTCGGTTGCCCACCAATGCTTCTCGTCAGCCGCAAAATAGATAAACAAGCGCATTTCGCGTCCATTTTCCATCCACTCCGCTTCGAAAGTCCAATAATCCGGGTTTCCCGGATCGGAGTGAAAATCCCCAAAAGAGGGACTGCCATAGTAAGTCACGCCTTCGGCACCTATGTGAAAATCATCGGCCGTTAAAAGAACCCGATTCGATCTCCACTCGATACTATTGTCTAAAACTGGAAGGAGGTCAGGGTCCTTTGGCAAATAACTACCCCACAACGGAGGGAGCGTGTTCACGCCATCCAACAATCGCTTCACCGTTTCAATGACTTCATCCAGTTCAACCTTCAAGGTGGCCTCGCTATCGATGCGTCGAATGACCACATCGGCCAAATCATCAATCGGAGTCTGTGAATTCATGCGCTTGACCAAAACCGGCAGCGACACCTGCAAATCGGTTCCAAACGCCCGATCGAGCTCGCCCTGACAAACGGTCATTCGATAAGACTCTGGATTACGAGCACATCCAGCGGCTTGCAGCATTCGAAGTTTCCAAAAGATTTCCCACCACAATGCTGTTTGCGAAATATCCAAACCACTCAAACCTTCAGAAACAAAAACACCCTTACTCAAAATCTCATCCGCTGGGCCAAATTGTCGTGAAAGATGCTCATCCAAAGCCTTTGGATCTACCCAGAGATCATTCAGCATCGTTTTGACGAAACGGCTCCAACCCAAAACCCTTTCAAAGGGCGTGGGCATCTGAATCCGCAAATCGCCAGGCAAATTCTTAGGAATTTTTCGATAAGCCTCAATAATCGATTTTTGAATTTCCAGGGCCTGCGCCTCGTTTGCGCCTAAAAGATGCGAAAACTCATGTCCCACCAAGGCGATGGTTTGATTCCAATAGTTGTCGGAATTCAATTTTTGAGCAAGATTTTTGACGCTGATGCAGATCGAATTGGGCTGACTTCCCGGCGCGGCACCGTCCTTCTCTTCATGAGCGGGATCCAAACAAGGCCCTTCTTCATTGAGTTCGATGCTTGTGGTCTGGATCATTTCAAAAACAGTGTGGGCGCCCTCAAAAAGTAACTTTCCAACCGGACTCGGTGAGGCCCTGTAAAGCTTGGCCTGAGAATTAAAATAGAGGTACAAACTGAGTCGAGACTGACGAATTGAATTTTTTATCCATGCCGAACTCACGCCCTCAGGAGGTGTAATCCCCCCTCCTCCGCTGGTGCCGCTCCCATCTCCGGCGAGCACGACAGACCCACTCCCCAATCCAAACATCAACAACCCAAGTAGGGTTAAAGTTGTTAGACTCCCATTTTTTAATTTTCGCATAGCATCTCTCCTTTATCCAAAACGATCCATTTACTCAATTGTTCCTGCTGAAAAACATAATGAGAGAATAGCTTCGTTTGAGCAGGCATGGGTTACAAAAGTTCTGTATTTTGTAACCAAAAGTAGAGTAAAAGGTAAACCTATGCAGAGAACCCTGTTTGATTTCAAGGATTATCGATCTTACCTTAAATACGTTCTTCCCACCGGGGGGCACCTCCGGGGGAGCCGAATTCGCTTAGCCGAGGCGCTGGGGGTCCAAAAAGGGTTCATTTCGGCGGTTTTGCATGACAAGGGCGAGTTCAGTCTTGAGCAGGCTTTTCGAATCAGTCGCTTTCTTGCCCACTCCGAGGAGGAGCGTGAGTTTTTCCTCCTCCTCGTTCAAATGGCGCGCGCCGGTTCGAAGGACCTGGAAGGACATTTCTTAAATAAAATAAATGCAATGCTCGTTGGCCGGCGCGAAATCCGGGAACGAATTAGCACTCAAGCGACCCTCTCTGAGGCAGACCAATTGGTGTACTATTCAAGCTGGCATTACACCGCGATCCATATGTGCCTCATGATTTCGGGACTGCGGACACCGGACGGGATTGCCAGGTATCTGGGGCTTCCGACCCGAGCTGTTTCAAAAATTCTCGCATTTTTCGTCAAAACCGGGCTGGCCGAGCAGCGCGGGACCGCTTACATCGCCGGACCGACGAGGATTCACATCGCCTCGGATTCTCATTTTGTGTCCAAACACCACACCAATTGGCGGATGCAGGCGATTCAATCGATGGATCGGACCCAAAGTGAGGATCTGCATTATTCGTTAGTGATGAGCATATCGAAAGGCGCGGCTGAGAAGATTCGGGAAATTCTTCTCAACTCCATTCAGACGACAGAGCCCGTAATACGCGAGGCCAAAGATGAGGGTGTTTATGCCATGACCATCGATTTGTTCTCTCTCAACGCAAGGGAGTGAAATTAAACCAAACTGGACAGCTCTCAGCATGAGAATCCCGGTTATTGCTATACCCGAACACTCCTCACGCTCGTCTTAGGTAGTCGACTACACAATTCGCTAGAAAAATCAAAAACTTGGTAAAGACGATCAGACGCCAAGTTTTTAGCTGCTTCAGCTTAAGTTTTTCCAGCCGGATCCGAAAGGAGTAATAACTGGTTGTGGAACCAATTTTTTTACTCTTCATAGGATCACCCCCTTTCTCTACTCGGGAAGGGGGTAGGTCCGTATACTCTGTCCAGTTTGGCAGAACCTCAAAAAGCAAAGAAGATGCCATGTTTTAGCGCTATTTCGGGCCATTTTACCAAAATGGTGTTCGAAATCCGGCCTCAACAAACAAAAATAGGACTATGATTCTTGGCCAGGGTGAAAAACACACCCAAAGCAACGCACCGTTACTTGCGGCGCCGCAGGCTACTGAATTGCTCAAAAATTCAAAGAAACTTAGTGTAATTTTTACACCCCCATTGTCACACGGCTTGCAGCTGTTACACTGGCACTCCAATCAATCAAGATTCAGGAGAATCTCCATGACTTCACGGATTCAGAAGGCTGGTTTTTTGTCTTTGGGCGTAGTGTTATTTTCATTTTTTGGGCCTGTCGCGAAAGCCGACCCAGAAATGCGGTTTATTCAAATTTCCGCACTTGGGAAAGAACAGCGCACTGAAATTGCCAATCACGGCGTCAGCATCGAAGCCACGCGCTCTGACAGCGTCTGGGGTTTTGCCACTGTCCCCATGATTGAGACTCTCCAAAAAGACGGGTTTAAAGTCCTTGGCAACTTTGACCTTAAAATCGGACAGGGCGGCCACGAAGGCACCCTAGACTTTCCACCTGCCGATAGCCCCTTTCATACCTATGCAGAGCTCACGGCAGACCTCAATGCGCTTCACGAGGGTAATCCCGATATCACCGAACTCATGAGCATCGGCAAAACCACCGAAGGCAATGAAATGTGGGCGCTCCATATCAATACCAACACGAAAGAACTCGGTGCAGGCACGAGCGGTAAGCCGGGAGTGGTATTCATGGGCAATCATCATGCCCGGGAACACTTAAGCCTCGAGGTCCCTTATCTGCTGGCAAAATATTTACTGGATCATCGGCGCGACCCAAAAATTTCGAACTTGCTCGACTCTCGCGATATTTGGATTGTCCCCATGGTCAATCCCGATGGTGCGCAATATGACATCGCCACCGGAAGATACCAATGGTGGCGCAAAAATCGGCGTAATAATCACAATGGCACCTACGGGGTCGACCTCAATCGCAACTACGGCTTTGGCTGGGGCACTGGCGGATCATCTAATGATACCTCCAGTGAAGTTTACATGGGCCCCGCTCCGTTTTCAGAACCTGAAACACAGCATGTTCGGGATTTTGTCGATGCCCATCCCAACACCAAGGTGCTCCTCAGCTTTCACACCTATAGTGAGCTGATCTTGTATCCTTGGGGCGGAAAATACGAGCCCGTGCCTAATCAGGCGGACCACGATACCTTTAAGAAACTCGCGGAAACTATGGCGCAATGGAATCATTACACCCCTGAACAGGCCAGCGATCTTTACATCGCGAGCGGCGACACCACCGACTGGGCCTATGGCACGCACGGAATCTTTGCCTTTACCTTTGAACTTTCTCCAAAAGATCAAATGGACGGCGGCTTTTACCCAGGTGCAAACGCCATCGACCGGGTCTTCAATGACAACCTCAAACCTTGCCTCTATCTCTTGGGCATAGCTAACGACCCACACCAAGTGTTAGGTACCCAGCCCACTGGTTTTTTAACAAATTACGTGGAACCGACCATTCAAGAAGACTGGATGCTTTAAAGGTCCAAAATAATCGGCAAAACGACAGGCTTTTTGCCGATGTTGGCGCTAAAAAATCGTCGGAGTTCGACTCGAATGACTTCTTGAAGGTCCATTTCAAGGGCCCCACTCTGAAGCTCTTGCTCGTACTTGACGATAATTTTTCGCACTAACGCTTTGGATTCTTCGATCAAAAAGGCCTCTTGGGCTTCGCCCGTCAGCCCCTTGGCAATAATTTCAGGGCCAGACATAATTCGACGAGTTTCGACATTCCGAACCATGAGCGAAAAGACGATCCCCTTTTCGCCCATTTGGCGGCGTTCCTTCAGCACCAGCTTAGAAACATCGTTCCCATCGCGGCCTTCTACCAGCACGCGAGGTTCGTCGATATGATCGACGACTTCGAAACGATCGGAGCCCACTTCAAGGACATCACCGTTCACGGCAATCAAAACGTTTTCGGGCGCGACCCCCGCTTCTTTAGCGACTGCCGCATGATGAACCAGATGTCGGTATTCGCCATGAATCGGCATAAAGAATTTAGGCTTACAAAGCTCGATCATCCGCTTGAGTTCAGGCCTCGTGGCATGACCCGAGGCATGGATTTCGTGTACGGATTCGTACAAGACTTCAGCCCCTTGTTTGAAAAGGTTGTTGATCATCCGACCAATAGCCCTTTCGTTGCCCGGAATAAACTTAGAACTCATCAAAACCAAATCGCCCTGCTGCAATTTGATCTGACCATGCTCCCCGTTAGAAACCCGAATCAGCGCCGAGCGATACTCGCCCTGGCTGCCCGTGGATAAGACCACGACCTCATTGCGCGGATAATCTGAGATGTCATGAATGGGAATCAGGGTGTCTTGAATATCTTTGATGTAGCCCAATTCGGCGCCCAGACGGACATTTTGCTCCATCGTTCGCCCGGCAAGCGCGACCTTTTTGCCCATTTTTTTGGAAAGATCCAAAACCTGGCTCATCCGCGC
The DNA here is from genome assembly GCA_051382295.1 of Bdellovibrionota bacterium FG-1. GTDB lineage: Bacteria > Bdellovibrionota > UBA1018 > UBA1018 > UBA1018 > JBBCAW01. The sequence continues at coordinate 15,621 of JBBCAW010000130.1, forward strand.
CACGTTTGAAGCAAACATCGACACTAAGGTCAGTCCTTGAGAAGCGGCAAAAAGCTGTTCAAAACTCTGGTAAATCACACTTTCGCTCATCGAATGCTCATGCCGTTCAACATTAGTCGAATCACTCATGAGCAAAAGGACGCCACTATCGCCCGCTTTTCCAAAAGAATGCAGATCAATCATCGAACCCACATACGGGGTGGGATCAATTTTAAAATCTCCCGTGTGAATGATCTTGCCGACTGGCGTATCAATAATCAGGGCCGCGGCATCGACAATACTGTGATTGACCGAAACCGTCTTCACTTTGAAATGTTTGAAGCTGAGCTCATCACCCATCTTAAAAGTGCGAATTTCGGCCCGATCCATCAAACCGTATTCAGTCAGGCGTTCCCGCAATAAAAGCGAGGAAAAAGGCGAAGCATAGATCGGCGCATGAATCCCCGCTTTAATCGCAAAAGGAAGCGCGCCAATATGATCCTCGTGACCATGGGTGATCAAAAATGCCTTTACTTTATCTTTGCGCTCAACCAGATAGCTAAAATCCGGAATGACAAACTCGACCCCAAAATGATCGAGATCCGAAAAAAGCAAACCGCAGTCCACCACCACGATTTCATCCTCCCATTCGAGGACCATGCAGTTCATTCCAATTTCGCCCAATCCACCCAAAGGGAGAATCCGGAGGCCATTCAAAGGGGTATCGGCGATCGCGTTCAAAATAGGGTCTCCTCAACTTTAACCCGGGCGCGCAAAATTCGAGTCACTTGTTGTACCCGTGCGGCTAATACATCCGCAGCAATGTCGGTTTCATCACCCACAACCAAATCAGCGTATTGCCGAGTGGGCTCCAGATATTCGTGATGCATGGGCCGCACCGTATCGTAATACTGACGGATAATACTATCTAAACTTCTTCCACGTTCGCGCACATCGCGATGAAGCCGTCGAATAAACCGAATATCCGCCTCGACAAAAAGATAAACCTTCACGTCAAAAAGGTTTCGAATCTCCGCATCCCAAAGTGTGTAAATACCTTCCATCAAAATCGTGCGACAGGGACCGATGAGCTGGGTTTCGCCCGTTCGCCGACTCGTTCTAAAATCATAAACGGGGATCGCGACTTGCTCACCTGCCTTAAGGCGACGCAAATGATCTTTCAAGAGCGGCCAATCAAAAGCGCCCGGATGGTCAAAATTCGGTTCGCCATGCACTCGTAAATCAGGGGGAGGTGTCGGGAGATAATAACTATCCTGATGAAGCAAAGCGACCGACTCGACGAGTTCCGCTTCTTCGGATACACGCTGCATCACCTTACGCGCAAAAGTCGTTTTTCCCGAGCCAGAACCCCCGGCAATCCCTACCAAATACATGGACCTCCTTCTATCATACTTGACATAATTTTGCGCGTTAAGTTTTATGGTCCCTATATGTTCCCAATCCCTTGGCTCTTGCCCGCAATCCATCTTATGATTGAGCGCCCCCCGATCACCCTCAACCCTCGGCGCGCCACGGACGCCCTTAGCCAAAAGCTAGATGCCTTGATGTTCAGAGGCTTGACTCGAATCAACGCTCAACTTGAGGCCGAGCCCGATCTAGCCGCTCGTTGGAAAATCCTAGATGGTGGAAAAACCTGGATATTTCCAATTCAACCCGGCCTTAAGGACCACGGAGGAGAAACGATCTCGGCGGAACGCATTGCCAGCTGCCTAGAAAATTACATGACAGCAAAGCCCGCTACGCCTTTTCGAGGTTCCTTTCCGGGGTGGACTCAAGCACGAGCCGAGAATGGGGCCGTGTGGATTGAACTCAGTCGCCCAAATCCTTATTTGGCGCGAAACGTGAGCTTATTCCGATACTTTCGGGTCGAAGGAGACTCTCATCCCTGCATCGAGCCCTCAGCTCATCAGGCGATCATCGGGAGCGGAATGTACCGACAACCCGTCTGGAATCCGGCCCCCGAGAGCCAGATCATGCTTACGCCTTTTGAGCCTGTGGCTGAGGGCCGCCCTCCGCTTGAAATCCAGATTGTAGGCGACGACAACACCCGTGTGATCAAACTTTTGCGAGGAGAAGTGGACGTCGCCGCTCCCTACACGGTTTCACTCACCAAAAGTCGGTGGCTCACCAGCCATTATCCAGATCGCTTTGAATTGCTCGAAACCGAGGGGGTTTCAGTCAGCTATCTCGCCTTTAATTTGCGCGACCCTATTTTGAGTCAAAAAGCAGTCCGCCAGGCGATTGCCTTGGCCATCCCCCGCGACTTGATTGTTAAAAATAAATTTTTGAATTCTTGTCAGTCCGCAGGAAGCCTTTTATCAGCAAGACTGCCAGAAAGTCTTCAAACCAACTTTGCCTACGACCCCCAACGGGCCGAGGTCCTTCTGGATTCGGCGGGCTTTCGTCGCCCTTCGCCGGGCGCCTCCCGTTTTACCCTTCATTATCGAACTACACCGGTCCGTGAAGGATTCGAAACTGGGCTGATGATTCAAGACGTGCTCCGAAAAATTGGGATCAAAGTTTCGATCGAATCGGTGGAGCCTGCCGTCTTCTTGGCCTCGATCAAAAAAGGCGCTTTTCAGCTGTATTCTTCACGATGGATCGGAATTTCGGACGCCTCGATCTTGTATCGAACCCTGCGAGCGGGACAACTGGACAATCGAGTGGGCTATGATAACTCAATCATGAATGACCTCCTTGATCGGGCGATCACTGAAATCGATCTCGACAAAAGACGCCCACTCATGCAAAAAGCCCAAGCCCTCATGGCTGAAGATTTACCCTACTTTCCACTTTGGTTTTGGAATAACTCGATCATTATCCGAAAAGGCCTCACCGGCCTTCAAGCAAAAGATTTATCCTTAAGCGGAGCCTACGAACCACTCACTCATTTGCGAAGGGAGCCCCCTTTATGAAACGCCTGCTCTGTCCTCAACTTCCAAAACCCAATCGCCCCTCCCCTCTTGCTGAAACCGAAGCTGTCCATGCCATCAGGGTGCTGCGACTCAAAAATGGCGACACCGTCGAAGCGATTGACGGCCAAGGGCACTCGGCGCCCGCGATATTGCGAATTCATGGCGGTTTGGCGCGCCTTGAACTCGCCGCGACGGACCTCTATACAGCGCAGGTCCGTACGTCCGCACCTGATACCATCGTGCCACTCACGCTCGAGCTAGCGATCCTCAAAGGGGACGCCATGGGATGGGCGGTCGAAAAGTCAGTGGAACTCGGAGTCAGCCGCCTGATTCCGACTATCACCGCGCATACCGTGGTTCAGGTCAAAATGAAGGGCCCCGAAGCCTTTCGCGAAAGATGGCAAAAAATCGCGGACCAAGCGCTCAAACAATGTGGACGATTGGATAGGCTGATCATTGATCTTCCTACTCCGCTCGAGGAACTCATCGCACGAGAGCCCTCCTCAACGGATTCGCCCCGTTTTTGGTGCGACGAAGCGGCAACAGATGCGACGCCAGATCTGCTCAGTGCCTTTCGCGCTTCTTCTGCGCCTATCCACCCAGTGCGACTCTTGATTGGTCCTGAAGGCGGCTGGAGCGAGCAAGAACGGGAGCTACTGAGTGCCGCCGCTCAACGAGTGAGCCTAGGACCCCTTGTGCTACGGGCTGAAACTGCTGCGGTTTTTGGTTCGAGCGTATTGGTCGCAGGGTTAAGATCGGCAAATCGCTTGACAAGAACAGGCGGTTAGCAGAATTTATTAAAACCGGATGGATGGGCCGGAATCATGGCGTTACCTCCTCAGACGAATAGAAGCTCAACTCCAAAACAACCCGAACTGAAATTTCAGCCTCTCTCCGAGGGCTTGGGCTTTCATCCCTTTTCGGATGGTTTGCCATATGCGCCGATCGCAAAAACCCAGACCAGTCGAGTGACTGCCGCCGCAAGCACCGCTAGCCGCTCCTCAGGATCCGGGGCCACGGTAGCTGGGCCTGTCCAGTATGCGCGGATCTCAGTGCCGGTGGCGACGCAGGTCGCTTCCAAAAATCAAAAACCGACACAAGCTGCTCTGCCCGCAGCCCAACCGCCCCCCCTCGAAGCCGACCTAGGCGCCGAATATGTATTCAAACGTGTTTTTGCCTATTTACTGGACACAATCATCAACACGGGCTTGTGCGCGGGTGCTTTGAGTGCCGCGCTCTGGAAAGAAAATCTCAGCCCTGAGCTGCTGTTAAATCCAGGAATCGTCCTTCTGGCCGGGTTATTTTTAGGAGTTTTTAATTGGGCAATCACCACGGCGCAAGAAGTGGCGTTTGGCACCAGTATCGGCAAGCGACTCTTCGGTTTAGCACTTCAAGGAACAGCCTCTGCCCTATTTTTGAGAGCGTTCTTTTTTATTCCTAGCCTTTGCTTTGCCGGCATTGGGCTCATTTGGGCGCTGTTTGATCGAAAACGACGCTGTTGGCATGACTTGGTGGTTGATCTCCAACCGATCGAAATCAACAACCTGTAAACGGACTGGATTATGGCCACTCCTTCCCCTCGCAAACACCTGAGTAAGATCAAGAGTCCAGAGTCGATTCGACGTGCTCTAGGGAAGAAGAAAAAAAAATTCCGCGTTGTTTTTACAAATGGCTGCTTTGATTTGATCCATAAAGGCCACGTCACCTACCTCGAGCGCGCTCGAACGTTAGGTGAAGTTCTTATTGTTGCGCTCAACAGTGACGACTCGGTCCAAAGACTGAAAGGACCAGAACGCCCGATCAATCCACTAGCTGATCGCCTTGAAGTCATGGCCGCCCTCGAAAGCGTCGACTTCGTAACCTGGTTTGAAGAAGACACGCCATTAAAAACGATTCTGAAAATCCAACCCTCGATTCTCGTCAAGGGCGGCGACTGGAGCGTCGAAGCCATCGTGGGCGCGACCGAAGTAAAAAGCTGGGGCGGAAAGGTTAAATCCCTGCCCTACGTCAAGGGCCGGAGTACGACGGAGATTTTGGCACGGGCGCGGGCGGTTCGAAGATAATACCTCGGCAAATTCTGCCCATTTAAAGGCACCCAAAAATCCCCTATGATCTGAGTCTTAGAGGAGCGGAAGGACATGATGGACGTCGCAAACCTGAATCGATCAGCAGATATGAAAGAAGAGCAACGCTGGGCGGATTTTGTGAAGCAACGTCGCACAGAACAGAAAGCCGAACTCACGTCGATCGAATCGGACCATGAGAAAGATGTCGACTCTGTCCTGAAAAACCATAAAAAAGACATCGATCAACTCGAACAGGCCTACAAAGTCGAACTCACTCAACTCAGGGAGTCAAACACAAAAGAGCTCGATTCTGAGCGAAAAATTCACGAACAATCGATCAAGGGTGAAAAAGATGCCGCTGAAAAAGAGTTTGAAAAAACTCGGGAACGTGAGCGCACCCACCTTGAAACCTACAAAAAAAACCAGGAAATCGCGCTTGAGAAAATGCACGAGCGCTTTCAAGCCGCCACGGATGAGCTCCAAAAGCGCAATTAGCCGCGCCGCTTAACCACGAAAGACGCGATCAAAAAAGGCCACGGAAGTCAGGGCCACTCCATAGGTCATACAAATCAAAAAGGCTACGCCCGGGCCGACCCCCGAATACAAAATGGGTTTGACTGAATGCAGAAACAAATTCCACTCAAAAACCCAACTAAAGAATCCCCAGACCGCACCCATCGCTAACAAACTACCTAAAGCATTGGTTTTAACAAAATGAGCGTAAATAAAACCCCAAAATGCCGAAGCCACTTCAAAAAGGCCGAAACCCACTAGTACCGTACTTATCCCAGATGAATAATCTGTGGCCTCCCACCCCAAAATCGCGGTGGCCATCAATTTAGCAGGATAAACAAATTCCATTCCGCTCGCCACGGCCACTACAGCTGCCACTGCCATCGCCAAGAAACCCGCAAAGAGACCGGCAGCAATCCCCGCCGCCCAACGAACGCGATCAGCGACAAGCCATGTAGCAACTAAATCAATGTCTTCAGGAGGTAAGGCTTGGTCTTGGGTGGATATTGGCGAATGCATCTCAAATGACTCCTGTATTTTTTAATCGACCGGGCCTTTGAATCCGCCGCACGACCGCATCTTGAGCCTGTCCAAAAAGCGGCACCATCAACCCTGCACTCAATAACAGCGGCAAAAGAAGAACTTGACTCGTATGCAACTCTCTTAGCTTTGGCTCCAATAAAAAGAGCAGGCCGAAAGATACAATCCAAAAAAAAGTCCAAATACGAGTGAGGTTGGCCATCAGACCAATGCGGCGCGTAAATTCTTGTCGCTCCACAGCAAGTGTCGTCAAAAGCACAACAAAACCAATCACATTGGTTTTGACGATGGCCCAAAGAATTTCTTCCAAATTCCAAGCCAAGACATGAAGGGCACAATAAACACTGACCCCGGATGCTATCATTCCAACAATTACGGCAACCATGAGGACTCTATTTCGCACAGCTCCCTCGAGTTGCCTAGAAATTACCTTCGAACCGTTTCTTTTCCCCAATTGACCCATTGCACCAGTCAGTCATAATGGAAGAATAATGCCACTCATCATCGATTCTCACGCGCATATATTTCCGAACCCTTTACAACAATTCACGCCGGAAAATGTCCGCGTACCTATTGAAGCGATTCGACGACGTGCTCGTTCTTGGCTGAAACCCGTTGTGGGTTCATTGCACAAGGCTCAGGTTTTTCTTCGGCACATCCCTGAACCCGCGCGGTTTGCATTGGATGAAATCAGCGGTCTAGCACCGCTCCCGTCGCTTTTATTCGAATCCACTTCAAGCGACTTAATTGCCTCCATGGACGAAGATTCCATCAACTTTGCACTCGTCCTCGCTCATCCCCCGATGATCTCAAATGAGTCGATCATGCAGGAATGTAAAAACGAACCCCGTCTCCTTTCGGTAGTCAATATTCCGGCTGGAACCGCCCGCCCGGGGGTAGTACTCAAAAACTTTATAAAACAGGGGGCTAAAGCGCTCAAAATCCATCCCGCCGCTGACAGTGACGGCCCAAAATCCCCTCGTTATCGCTTATTATTGAAAGCCGCTGAGGATCTTGGAATTCCTGTAATCATACATACAGGATGCTTAAATTCGCATCTATTTTACCGCAACCCCCAACTAGGACAAGCCCAGCGCTATGAAAATTGGTTTGAGACCTATCCTCATCTTCGATTTATCCTTGCGCATATGAATTTCCATGAACCGCTCATCGCCCTCGACCTGATGGAAAAGCACAACAACCTCTTTGCCGATACCTCTTGGCAGCCAGCAGAAATCATTGGGGAAGCCGTACGAAGAGTGGGAGCCGAACGAATATTATTTGGAACCGACTGGCCTTTTATCGGAAACAATCTCGATATCGGACTGGCTCGCGTCCGTGACTGCATTGAATCCGGAGTGGTCACAGAGGCACAGTCGGAGCTCATCTTGGGCCAAAATGCCCTTAAACTATTTGCCATTCAGCCGCAAAAGGTCAGCCATGGCCCTTGAATTCACACAAATGACCGGCTCCCAGTTCGACTTACTTTCTCCGGAAAAAACAGTATTCTTTTTTCCCGTAGGTCCCCTAGAGGACTACGGCCCCCATCTTCCTCTAGGTCTAGCTCTCGCGGAAGCGACGAGCCTTTGCCAACGAATGGCTCAACGGATTGAGACCGAAATGCAGGGATGGACTGCGGTGATCATGCCGACCGCTCCGCTCGGCTTGGACACGGCTACAAGCAAGCTTGCCCTTTCAGTTCGACCCCACGTTTTAAGGGACTGGCTCGTCGATGCTTGCGATGGTCTCATTCGCTCAGGACACCTTCACTTTGTTTGTTTCAGTGGCAATCTAGGTCCGAAACAGCTTACCGCCATCGAAGAAGCCGGCGCGCTGATCCAAAAACGCACACGATGGCGCCGCTTTTGGCGAAACCTATCCGGCCGGCGCGCTCTACAACCCCTTCCCGCCTTGATTTCGGCCAGCTCAGCCAAAGTGTCGCCTCAGACCGTCTGGCAATCGCCTCTGTTTTTTGCCCCCGCAGAACACGGTGGAAGAAGAGATACTTCAGTCGCGTTAGCGCTTGATCCCAAAAAAGTCATTTCCACCTTTGCAGCGCTCCCCGGAAAAGAACGACCGGAGTCAACACTTTGGCGCCAAAAATGGGTTCATCACTTCGGCAAAAGCCAGGGTTATTGGGGAAAACCCGCTGAAAGCACCGCGCAGTGGGGAGAAAGCGTACTCCAAGAAACGATCCAGGAGCTCTTTCCTAAGATCAAAGCAGTCCTCGAAGGAGCGGACCCGCAACTTCTTTTTCGGTCTTGGTATTCTATTTTCCCTTCCAATCGAACTTTCTTCAAAGCCTGGATGCTCGCCTTCGCCTTCGGAGCTGTTTTACTCACATGGGTATTTTTGAATCTTTGGTCCGCCATGAATATTTAATTAAATGTCCACCCACAAACGATAATTGCCATATTTTTAAAACCAGGTGAAAATAGGGAGGTGGTCCCTCCTCCTCCTACGTTAGATACTTCCGACTTTGGCCCTCCAGAAGCCCTAACAACGGCCTTCGCTGAAAAGCTCAACCATTTTATGGTTCGGTTCGTTGGGACCGCAATCGCCGCGGGGTTAGATGAGGCGCTCAGTGAAACGCCTAGCGTCGATCTCAAAATTAAAATCTTACTGAATGAATTCTTAGACCGGCCGGATCTTTCTGAAATTTTTGTCAAGACCGTTTCAAGCATGCGTAATCGAGAGGAAGCCATCCCCATCGAAGAGTGTGTTCGTATTTTCGGGGTGCAGAATACCCTCGCTTTTTTGATCACCTATAAATTAGCAGATCACCTCCAATGTAAATCTCTCCTAAAAGACGCAAAAACCGGACGCATTCTTCAACAACCCGGACAAATTCTCAAATACGCGGTCAAGGTTCAACAGGCTTTCGAAGAGGAACGACGACACGTCGAAACCGCCTTTGCCGCAGGTCTGGTCTTCGATTTGTTGACGATGATTATCGCGACTGATTATCCCCCCGGTGACCAAAAACGACTGACGGACTTCTTAGATGCAAGATTTCAACGGGGGATGGGCATTATCGCCTACGCTCAAAAGCTTGCCCGTTCCATGAAGAAACTTCGCCTCGAGCAATACCTGGCCGCAGGACCGCTTCTTCGAGAGGCGGCTAAAGTCGCCATGGCCATGTCCTTCCCTCCTTATCAGGATTTTTTAAAAGCCTGCGACAAAATCAAGCTTCCACTTTCATTGCGCGCGGTCGCCGAAAGAGAGCGGTTTGGCGGCGACTACCAAGCCTTTTCGATTGTCCTGTCGTGGAGTTTTGATCTGGTTTCTGGCGTAGGGGAGTCCATTTTGCAATTCGATGCGCCCCATGTTTTTCTGGAAGAAAGAAAAGCCGACGAATTCGACCTTGCGGCGCTGTGTTTTTTAGCCGCCTTTATCGGGAGAGTCGGAACCTCGGACAAAGCCCTTTCCGGCGCGGTTAAGGCGGCCGAACTCCGCCACGAACTCAAAGGGTTTGACCTCACCTTTACGTTAGCTGCGATTCTCAAAAAAGAGGGAGGCTAACCCGTGAAGATTAAATTAGAAATCTACAAAGACCTTTTAGTATTAGCCGCCCAACAAGATGTTTCGGTTCGGAGCATTGAGGTTCTTTTTGCCGGATTCAGAAAACTCACCGCGCTTAAAATTCCGTGGATCTTTGTCGATTTTTCAAATGCGGAATTAACCCTTGATGCGGTCAAATTTGCCCTCATTTCAAAAAGCAAACTGAAAGGACCTAAAATTAAACGGGTCTTCATCGTGGGCAGCATCGCGGGGCTTTGCGATGCACCGACGATGGAAAAGGCGCTGGAAATCTGCCAATGCCTTGAAGCAAAAATTCTATTAAAGAAAATTCGTTTAGAAGGGGAGATCAACGAGCTCAAGCAAAAGAAGATAAGCGTCGAGGAAACCAAAGCTAAATTGACCGCACGCCGGGCCACGGAATACGGGCTGGCAGCGGAAAATCGCCAATTTCGACGAATTAAAAAGGCCATGGAAAAACAAATCACCGAGTATCAGTTGATGACTGAATGGCTGGCCAAGCATACGACGGCAAGCGAGCAGCTCGCAGCTGCAAAAAACCTTCGGGAAGAGGTCATTCGAACACTCCGCGAGGCTCAAATGATATGACGGACGAAGCATCCGGCCCCTACGTTCCCAAAGATCTCAAAGCCATTACGGACGCCCTTGAACAAGAATGCGCAATTCTGAGAGACGAGGTCGAAAAACTGGAGGCCGTCACGGGCGACAGCGAAAAGTTGTTAAACGAAAACGCCCAACTTCGCGCCGATCTAGAAACCCTGCAAACACAGGTTGCCGGGACGATTACGGTCTCTCATCGCCTAGACGATATCCGGCACGTGGCGCGAAATGTTGAAATTATGCAAAGCGATCTCGATATTCTTCGCAATCCCAAGGGCAAACCCGGAGCAAAAACACCAGCACCGGCAGCAAAATAACCGTCGCGCTTCCCACTGTCCAGTGTTACGACTCCGAAAATGAGTGACTCTTTTAAACACGCCTCCCTTTTAACCTTTGCGCTCTCACTTCTGGCCCAACCAACATGGGCCGCCACTGATTTCCCCTGGGCTGCGATTTCGGATCACTTAGTCGCCGAAGCTAACGCGGGACATTCGATTGAGACCCTTTTTTTTCAGGCAGCTCCCGAACTTAAATCTGCGCTTCATGAAGATTCCAAGCGTGAGAGTTTTAAAAAAATGTGGGGCAAAAGTATCAATTATGACGAACTCGCCAAGGACATCATTGTCCACCCCGCCATCCTTGCGATGTTGGCCGATCAAATGAAAATCCCGCTCAAACTTTTTCCGCCCATGACCCGGATTCGCGCCGATAAGCCTGATCAGGAAGCAACAGCAGAACTTCGTCGCTCAGCGGAAGCAATGCCGACGGATGAAAAAGGGCACACCATTGTGCACGCAGGCATGGAACATACCTACGGCTACTTATTCAGTACTCTAAAGACGCCGTTTGGCTACAAACGGGCTCGCTGGAATGAAGGCGAAATGACTCGTGGTTTTGACCTGCCCGCTGGCACCCTTGGACCCTCACCCAAGGAAGGAACGCTTTTTGCCAACGTGACCTATTTTGGGGGCTCGATCGCCTTTAGGGATGAGCCAGGCACTTTGACCCTTCTCAAGAAGGGAGCGGCCGGGATTCCAAAGTCGCTTCTGAGTTTTAACTACTCAGCCCTTCGTCCTACTCGCTTGGTTGAAAAAGTGTTCGCTGAGGATGAGCTTGGGAACAAACGCCTCGTGACCTTGCGAACGGATTTGGTTCCTTTTCTATCGGCCCAAAAAAATACCCATCTTTTGATTTATTCGATTCATGACCCTTTACGCGGCGCCCCTGTTTTAATCACGCTCTTTCCGGTCACGCAGGCTTTTGTGAACACCGTTTTAAAACCGAGCGCCCTGGGCAAAGACCAGGCAATCCAAACTCGATACAACGGTTTTGTGGCGGGGGGCTCTGGCAAAATATTGAAGGGCTCCCGGCTCATCCAAACCTCTCCGTCACCCTAGCCCTTGCCCCCGTTTGCGGCCAGTGTTAGGAACCTTGCATGCCTGCACTCACTACGCATCCGGTCATTGAAGTCGCCAATATATGCAGATCCTTTCGCTCCGTAAAAAAGGAAGAGGGGCTTCGGGGAGCGCTTGCCCTGCTGATCAAACCGACCTACAGCTCACATGATGCCCTCAAAGGGGTAAGCTTTTCTGTCGATCCGGGTTCATTTGTTGGGTTGATTGGGGCCAACGGAGCCGGCAAGACCACCTTGCTTAAGATTCTCTCTGGCCTGATCCCCCCCACCTCAGGGCAAGCGAAAGTGCTGGGGATTGAACCTTTTTCACGACCCCTGAACTTTAGGCGTCAAATTGCGTTAGTGATGGGGCAGAAAGCTCAGCTTTGGTGGGACCTTCCCGCGGTGGACGCGTTCGATCTGCTGCGGGCGATTTATGAAATCCCCCTGAAAACCTATCAAGAACGACTCAATGAACTGGCGACTTTGCTGGACGTCAAACGCCACCTCAACACCCAAATCCGACGCCTCAGTTTGGGCGAACGAATGAAAATGGAATTGATCGGGGCCCTTCTTCATTGGCCAAGTGTCATTTTTTTGGACGAACCCACCATTGGACTGGATGTCCTGGCCGCGCATAAATTAAGGGAGTTTTTAAGGGCATTCAACCATAAGGAGAAGGCGACCATTATTCTGACCAGCCATAACATGGATGACATTGAACGCCTTTGCTCGCGCGTTCTCATTATCCGAGCCGGCGAACTCATTTATGACGGAAAACCCCAGGGCCTGACCCGACAAGGGGAGCGACGTTTGAAACTGCGATTTTTAGAAAACCTCACGATTCAAGACCTCGCTACCACCACCGGCCTTTCGTGTGATGTGATTCGCCTGGGAGACGAAGAGGCCGCCACCTTTCACTTCACGGTTCATCAAAAACAAATCGTTCCCATTCTTCAATCCCTCATGGATCGCTATGAGATTATTGATATGGGTGTTGAGGAACAAAGCCTTGAGCGCGTGATTCAAAAGCTTTACGAAGAAGATCGGGCAACAGTCTCTTCTCCTCCTAGTCCTGGTACCTCCTCTTGAGACTAGGATGGCGCATGGCCGCGCTTAAAAATGGCCTCCAAGACGCGACGGCCTATCGAGTTGAGTTTCTCTTTGAAATTTTGGGCTCGGCCTTTGTACCAGCAGCCATTCAATGGGTCCTTTGGTATGCACTCTTCAAACTGGGTGGAGCCAATCAAGTAGCGGGAATGAACTATCTTGACATGGTGCATTACACCCTCACTAGCCTTTTATTCTCCCAAATCCGAGGCGGAGACCTCGACTTTGAGTTAGCTGAAATGGTTCGCTCAGGCCAGCTCAGTAATTATCTTTTGAGACCTGTCAGCTTGATGGAGTTTGTTTACCTGCGCGGACTCGGCCCCAAACTTTTGATCGCTGGCCTAGCCCTTCTTATTGGGGTCAGTGTAGGGATGAGCATAGGCCTTTCACCCGGACGACTAGTCGCCTCTATGGGCTTGGCACTGATCGGGAACCTGATTCACTTTCAACTGAGCGCGGCGATCGCGGCGGCATCTTTTATTTGGGAAGAAGCCTATAGCATCCTCATGGTTAAAAACATGATCGTTGGCTTACTCTCTGGCGAGTTACTTCCTCTCAATATGTTTCCGCATTCGATGCAATGGATCTGGAAAGCAACCCCCTTTTACCTCTATGTCTTTGGCCCGACTCAATATGCATTGGGCCATTGGAGTCACTGGGAGTTCATTCAGCAACTTGGCATTGCCGGCCTTTGGCTCCTTGTGGGCTGGGGCCTGATCCGCGTGACTTGGGGTCATGGAATCAAGCATTACCTCAGCCTAGGAGGCTAAAATGAATCTCGCCCAATACGCTGAACTTTACCGAGTCCAGCTCAAGAACAACTGGGTGCGTGAAGCGGTCTACCGCACCAATTTTTTAACCTCGGTTTTTACGGATTTGATTTGGATGGGCGTCGAGATGAGCCTTTTTACGGTCATCTATTCTAATGTGCCGGTCATCGCGGGCTGGACCCGGCCACAGGTCTACTTTTTCTTGGGGATCTTTTTTGCGTCAGACGCGCTTTTTACGACCCTATTTCAACGCAATTTCTGGAATTTTTCTGACCTCGTCAACAAGGGCGAACTCGACATTCTTCTCACCAAACCCGTTCACCCGCTTTTTCTAGCGCTCACTCGCTACATCAACCTCACGGCGAGCTTCAACTTACTCCTGGGCTTAGGGGTGGCGATTCGTTTTTCAAAGGAAGCCGGCTTTGCGGGCGGTTGGCACTGGTTGCTCGCCGTATTTTGGCTTGCGGTGGGACTAGCTACTGCCATTGTGGTGCGGTTTGCCTTTTCCATTTGGATTTTTTGGACGGAGCGCAGCTGGGCCTTGTCGCGTCTCTATTATCAATTTTTCGCTTTTGCAACTAAGCCCGACACGCTTTACCCTCCGATGATCCGATATCTCATCCTCACGGCGCTGCCTTTTGCCTTTATTGGGAGCGTCCCGGCGCGGGCGCTCCTTCATGGACTTCAAAACTGGGAATACTTTCTGATTGCGGGAGTTCTCACAACCTTTAGCTTCATGGATTTATACCTCTGGAAGAAGGGCCTGCAGCGTTATCAAAGCGCGAGCTCCTAAAAATCATCGGTCGCCACGGCGACCAAAAGCTAAAGGCCGCTTTCGGTAATCGGGACTCAGCCTCTGCGATGGTCGCCACGGCGACCGATTCAGCAACGTCAAACAAATGTCACCCTTGCGTGAACTTTGCCTCAATCGGTCGCCACGGCGACCGATTCTTATTTAAGAATCATTTATTGCTTGCACCCAGAACTGACTGCCCTAGAATCTCTACAACACACGTTTTTACCAACCCGGTCAGAAGACCAAAACAAACCCAAGGAGGGCGTTGAAAATGGCTTCATTCAGAGAGATGTGTTTTACCCCGGCTGAGTTCGCAACAATCGCAAAAATTGATCGGAACATGATCCCCGAACTCGAAAGCAATGGACTCCTCAAAACCATTAAAAAACGCATGGGCAACGTCGAGCGAAAAATGATCTCCCTCGAGGACATGCAGGACTACTTTCGTAACGGTCGCAGTGGCGACCAAAACCAGGTCTCGACTGCAAACCTCCCTAGTGGCGCGACCGCAGCAGGCCCCGCCGAGGCCGCGACACCAGCCGCGGTCGCCGCGGCGACCCATCGCTTTATTCAACCCCCTAAGCACAAGAAACAAATGTTCTACAACGTCAAGGGCGGCACCGGTAAATCCACACTGACCGCGCAATATGTTATGCGCGCGGCCATGAATGGACTTCGAGTGCTGGCTGTGGATTTGGACGGACAGGGCCACCTCACCGTCAATCTCGATATCCTCAACAGCCACGAGTACGCTACGATCTATGACGTCCTCATCAATGATCTACCGATTCAAGACGCCATCATGACCGTAGCCCCTGGTCTCGATTTGATCCCGGCCAACCTCGGCCTGTGCAATATCGAAATCCCACTCAACCTCAAAGCACGGCGCGAATACCGACTCTCCGAAGCGATCAAGAAAATCGCTGATCAATACGACCTGATCGTGGCCGATACCAACCCTGCTGCCTCTATTCTCAACGGCTCCATGCTCGTTGCGGCTGATCTAGTGAATGTGATCTGCGCCACCAATCCTTTATCGTTCCACGGCATGTCCCTGGTGATGGCGACCATTGAAACAATGGAACAGGAATTTTCGCGGCAACTCGATGTCAAGATCATCCCTAATATGTACGATGCCCGCGAAGTCATCAGCCAGGAGGTCTTGGGCGAACTTCGCGCAAGCTTTCCGGACCACTGTACGCACGCGGTCGTGAACCGCTGCGCCGATTTGAATGAAGCAACAAAACGCCGAACAACGGTCTGGGATGTCAACGCACGAGGCGTTGGTGCACAAGACATCAATACCCTCACTGAAGAACTTCTATGGGAATCCACACGTAATTAAACTTAGTTCAAACTATTAATAAATAATAACAAAAGGACTTGAACATGGATGTCACCAAAGACAAAGAAAAAGACCGGGAAAAAGACGAAGGAAAAATCAAAACACGGCAAGGCAGCGGGTATCTGAAACAACTTTATTCAACCGCCCGCACCACTGCCGGAAGCACGCACTCGAATCTCAAGAGCCTCACCACCTTTATGGTGAATTTTGTCCCCACGGATAAAGTCGACGCCTCCGACCTTCAAGTACGTGTCCATTTTGACGATAGTGAAATCGAAGCCATGGCTCACTCCATTCGAGAGCATGGGGTATTACAACCGATTTTGGTTGTGCAGGACGGCGATCGCTACAAAGTAATCGCCGGTGAACGACGTCTTCGGGGCGCCAAACGCGCGGGGTTGGATCGAATTCCCGCACGCGTGCTGTCCACGAACGACAAAGCCACCCATGAAATAGCCCTTCGCGAAAATCTGGATCGCGTCGACCTTCACCCCCTTGAAGAAGGCGAAGGTTATGTCAGCCTTCTTGAAGCTCAGGCCTACACCAGTCACGATGCGATTGCTAAAGGGTTCGGAAAACCCAAGTCCCGTATTACCGAGTGTATCGGTTTTACGCGTCTTCCCGAAAACACCAAGGCTGAGTTACTGAAACGAAACATCAAGAACCGAGCATTGCTTCGACAACTCCTGATATTACCCCCCGACCAACATCTGGATTTGATCGCGGAGGCCGCACAAAAAGAAGAGGTCCTACTGGTTCCAGGCGCAATGGAGGGAGCAACCCCTCTTGCAGAAAGCACAACTCACCCGCCTGTTGCCGTTAAACCCCCTCGAGAACTCAAGCCCTTTGAATTCAAACTGGACCAAAAAGGGTTAACCATGCCGGGTTACAAATGGAAAGCGGGCGAAGGGAAAGCAAAACTCCAGACCTTCGCTTCGAATCTTCGAAAGCTCCTTGCTGAAATCGATACCAGACTAACCCAGACCAAAGGCTAACAACCTATTCCAAACCATTGAGCATCCGAGGAAGGAAGAGCCCCCGACGCTACCTTCTTCGGATGCTATTAGGAAGAGACTCTACCCATGTGGCACAAACTTTCTCAGCCGTGGATCCCCCTCTCCAAGATCGAAGAACTCGTCCAATTTGAACCCGCTCTCCTGATCGCTGGACTCGTCCTCGGCGCATGGCTGGTCTATAAGTTATTGCTGCGGGATATTTCACCCGAGCGTCATCGAAATCTCCACAACCATTTTCAAAATCTCTGGCTTCACTCCGCCATTGCTTTGACACTTTTTAGTTCGTATTCCTTGTTAGCTCGATTGGACGACGGTAACCCCGCCATCGAACGCGTACTCTCCTACATCGGTCTTTTTACCCTACTTTCGGGGTCCACCGCGTTTGTCAAAGCGGCTCGAATTTTAATGTTCGAGTATCTTTTCTTAAGCCATATGCGAGTGGCCGTACCCTTGCTGCTGGTGAACTTATTCACACTCCTACTTTCCATGCTCATTGGTGGGTGGCTGGCGACCGAGGTCTTTAGCGTTCGACTGGCCCCCCTTCTCGCTACATCGGCCATCTTTTCATTAGTCCTCGGCCTTGCCCTCCAAGATACACTTGGAAACCTGTTTGCCGGAGTGGCGCTCCAATTTGATAAACCGTACTCCATCGGCGATTGGATCGAAATTCAAAATGGCGCGCAAAAATGGGTAGGAAGGGTCGAAGAAATTTCTTGGCGCGCCACTGGAATGATCGGGGTCGCCGAGGAGTTCATCACGGTCCCCAATCGAGTCATGGCCCAAGCTCAGATTTCAAATTTTTCGCTCAAAACCAAGCCGTTTATCCGAAGCCAGGTATTTCGTATGGGACACAAGGCTAATATCAAAAAAACCAAAGAAATTTTGATCGCCGGTGCGGCTCGTAGCTCACACGTCCGCAAAGACATCTCACCCTTGGTCTTGATTACCGAAGTGGCGGATTCATGGCTTTCTTTCAAGCTGCTCTACTTCATCGACGATTATGGAGCCCAATTTAGCATCGGCGACGAAGTCATCACTTACGCAATGGAAGAACTTCGCCTCGCCGGAATTGAGTTAGAAACACCCAAGCTCCAGCTCAAAAGCCCTACTTAGCTTTGATCAAACACCCCGGCACGAAAGCTGCTTAGCTTTTGCTCCGCGAAAGGGGCGGTGCTATGAGAACCAACGATACAATTTGGGATGCCCATTGGGATCTATTTTCCGAGGCCTGCGGACGAAAGCCGGGATACGTCACTGAATTAACAAACTATTCTTGTTCACTAGACACCAACGAAACCATTGAATTTCGACGCTGGATTCGGATGCTCATCCGGGACCCTCAGTCCAATCTCATGATTGCAGCGATTGGGTGCGTTGTGCGGTGCATAAATACCCCACCACCCCCAACAAAAACGGGGAACATAACCGCCTATCGTTATCGCGTTGAGTTCACCTTTCCGTTCAATCTTGCACGACTGAACGGATCAGTACTGCAAAATGCGGAAGAGGAAACAGTGAGGCATGCACCTCAAGCGAGCGCCTAACAATTTGCGTTACTTAATCTTGGCCTGATCCAAGACAAACTTAAGGGTTCGTTCTTGTCGAACTCGAAACAAGAAATCCTCCCGACGAGCGGCGTTGTCCAAATAAAAGCTACGGACTTTTGCCTCTTCGACGTTCATCGAGACCGCAAGCCCCTTAATCTCCGCCTCATACTCCTCAGGCTTCAATTCGATTTTTTCCTGCGAAGCGATCCCTTCCAGCAAAAGACTGGCCCGTACTTGTTGTTCAGACCGTTTGCGAAGATTTTCGATCTCCGACATCACGGCACTTTGGATCATCTTATCATCCAAGCCTTGCTTCTTAAGATCCTGAGCCCATTCTTGCGCTAAGGCGCGGGTCTGACTTTCCACTAAGGCAAGGGGCACTTCAAAAGCATTTTTTTCAATGATCTGAGTGATCAATTCACTCCGAAGCTTACGATCGACCTCTTCAGTGCGTTCTTTCAACAGATGTCCTTTGGCCTTCTGGCGCAAATCAGCCACGCCTTCGTAACCGGCATCTTTTGCAAAATCGTCATTGAGTTCGGGAATTTTCTTTTCCTTCACTTCGTTCACGTCAACGGTAAACTCCGCTTCCTTGCCCGCCATACTTTTTTCAAAATAATCGTCTGGAAACTGGATGCGAAAAGTTTTCTTTTCCCCTGAAGTCATTCCAATCAGATGATCTTCAAAGCCATGAATCAGGCTGTCAGATCCGATTTCAACAACCCGTGAACCCTTCATGCCTTCACGACGCTCAACTCCGGACTCAGTCACAATACCGCCATCAAAAGCGATATCTGCATGATCGCCCTTACGCGCAGCACGAGAAAGCATCTTGCCCGAGGCATCTGCTAAACCGCTGGTCGCCGGAATCAACTCTGAGTGAGACTGAAGGAGATGGTTGACGACATCATCCACGTCTTTATCAGTGATTTCGACTTTTTCTTTTTTGAGAGAAATTCCGGTGTAACCTTTAACCACGAGATCAGGCATGACTTCAACCGTGGCAGTAAAGGTCAGGTCTTGATTTTCAGCAATGGCATGATCGTGCTCGCCTCCCCCGGTCTTGTGTTCAGGGGTTTCAATCTTAGGGCTGCCAATCGCCTTGAGATTTTCTTTACGAATCGCTTGCTGGTAGGATTCATCGATCAAGTTATGAAAAAGACGATGGCGCACATCTTCCCCGTAATACTGCTTGATCACGGAAATCGGCGCATGTCCGGGGCGAAAGCCTTTCAGTTTGGCGGTCTTCTGCACTTCATTTAAACCGTGAAGGTAGCGATTCGCCACTTCCTGAGCAGGAACACGGATCGTCAGTTTACGCAAAATAGGGGTCGGCTTCTCAACTTGTACATTTAATTCCATAGTTGGCCTGGTTTTAAGCCGACCTAACTCAAAAAGTCAATCTTGATCAGTTTTACGGCTATGGTTGACGAGTTTGAGTAAGGAAATCATCCGCTCAGCGCGAGCGACCGAAAAAGCGCCGGAGCGAATTGCAGTCCCTGACGCCAAGGCTTCGCGAATTTGGCGTTTTCGCACCCCTACCTCAACAACACGGCAAAGAACTCCAATAAGATCTGAAAGTTCATAGGGGTTTACGCATGAAGTCAAACGCTCCCAAACGAAGGGCCTGAAGAACAAATTGGCGATCACCATGTGCAGTCAGCATCACCACAGGAATATCTAACCCCTTGGGTCGCATTTGAGTGAGCAACTCAATTCCAGACATTCTAGGCATCTGAAAATCACAAATCACGGCAGCCACTTCACGCTGCCTCAGTTGTTCAAGGGCATCCTGCCCATCGCAAGCCGTATCTACGCTAAAACCTTGTTCCGTAACAATTTCACTGAGGAGCTGGCAAATCTCAGGCTCGTCATCAACAAGCAAAACATCAATAGGGGTCAAATTCTGGGGTTTCACTTGAGTATCTGTCATTGAGAATAGGTTACGCACATATTTTTCCGAACTCAAGACCCCAATTTTAATACCACACCCTCTCAAGCCAGAGTCCCCGACCCGGCGCAGTAGGCCCGACTAACGAACGGTCCCCTTTTTCAAGGATCGTCTGAGTAATCAATGAATCCCGTCTATTTTCGCCTACTTGGAGTAAAGTCCCAGCGATTCCCCGCACCATTTGCTTCAAAAAACCCGTCCCGAGAATCCGAACCCTCACCAGAAACACCCCATCTATAACACTGCCCGGAAAGTGGACCTTTTCAGACACCACCTCAGCTTCCAAAATTTTCCGTAGCGTCGTTCGCCCAGGGGGCGATCCAGACGCCTGAAATGGTTTAAAATCGTGAGCCCCTCGAAGACAAGAAATGGCTTCGTTCATAGCATCCAGATTAAGAGGTTTACGAATCCACCAACTATACGGCTCCAAAAAAGGCACGGCACAAGGCCCCTGTTGAAAATAATAACTATACTGCTTTTTCAAAGCACTGTGCTGGGCGTGAAACTCAAGCGGTACCGGAACCACCTCCAGTGCCCGAATATCAGAAGGGAGCAATGAATTCAGCCCTTTGAGCAAAATTTCAGAAGGCCATGGTTTTTGCCTCAAAACAAAATGGGCGCGCTGACCTAGGGCATGGACCCCCGAATCGGTACGTCCGCTACCCACCACCGTGCTCGACTCGCCGGTCATTTGCTTAAGACTGGCTTCGATGGTGGCCTGAATACTGGGGCCGCCTTCGGCGGCAGAACCCTTCTGTCGCTGCCAACCACAATAGCCCGTACCCACATATGAAAAAATAACCGCGTACTTCCACAAAGGCGTTTCAGAGTTCAAACGTCAATCCAGCGTAAAAACCCGAAACTTGGACAGTAACATCTCCCGCAAAAGTCGAAAGCCGCCCATAATCCACTGAAAGATAGAGATGCTTGATTCCGTCATGAGCATACAAATCCCAGGTTGAGCTTGGACTCAGCCAATCCATCAAAAAGGAAGCACCACCCGCAACATAAAACCCCGTCGAATAGCCACGATTTCCGTCCAGATTATCGTTTCTTCCTTCGTAATATCCGATGACCGAAGGTCCCACCATGACGAAAGGCCGAATGTATTTCATGAGATTAAATCGATAATCAATCCCCGCCGATACCGGGATCGTGATGAATTGAAAAGTGGTCGCTGATTCGCTTCCGAAATTACCCCCACTTGGATTCTTCAACGAAAACTGAAAAACCCCCGACCCATGAAAATAGCCGACACCCACCTGAGTAAAAAAAGCTAAGCTCCCCGCTAATTCACTGTGCCAAGGCTGGTACTCATAAAACAAAGTCAAGTCCGGCGCGTAATGCGATCCATAAATATCGTTAAAACCCCGCTGTGCCGTGCCTGCGGCCGCCGAAATATCACGAGTTAAGGAGGCGCCGTAACGCAGCCCAAAAGCATGATGAATTTCACCCTGACGATTCGCTTTAAGCTCAGAGCGCCCCTCTTTGACCGCTTGAATCGCTCCGCCAGCGTCCTCAGGCTGAAGTTCGGCCTTTTTTTTGGCAGTATAGGATTCCGCCTCGGACGGAGATCCTGAATTTTGGGCCGGAAGTTCTTTTTTTAGCTGGTCGATGTAACTCGGGGGCGATTCCTGGTGCCCCATTTTTTTTTGCAGCGCTTCCGTATAAGACTCAGAAGACACAGGAGCCGTACCCTTTTCCTTCATTTCCGTTTTGAGTTGATCAATATAAGGAGAGTTAGACTCCGCTTCAGTCGGGCCCGTCAAAAGCGAAAAAAACCAATAAAACGGAGGGGACAGAACATGACGAGGGGGATGCAAAACCAACCACGCCCCGATTTCCAGGGGGAGAAGAGCATGCAGAACGGGATACCGAAACCCTGAATGCATCATCAACCACTCCGCCGCATGCGGAGACCAGCGATAATACCAATCAATAAATTCCAAGCCCAAACGGCTTTTTGCCAGCACTTGATCCCTGAACTCACGGAGTAAGACGACGGGCTCGGCATCAATCGATCGAAAGGCCGCAGTCGCAATAAAACACTTACTTTTGGCTAAAAACCCTTGAATTTGCGAAGTTCCGACGCCATCAATTTCGCAGCCGTTAGGGGTAGGAACATAGACCACGCCGGCCACATCGCGAACCAAAAAGGCAACATTATACAGGTGGGCTTGATCATCACTGGCGGTCAAATTGGAAAAACCCGGAAACTGCGCATTATCGCCCAAACCCGCACTCCGCGAGATCAAATCACTCAAATCAAGAACCGGAGCTGCGCCGCCGGCCTTGCCGACTAGAATACCGGCATTCAAAGGGGCATACCCTGAAGGAGCGCGCTGAGCGCTATCGGCCAAACCTCCGGTGTTAGCGAAAATGTTACCATCTCCCGGCGTATAAGAAATCCCGCCAGAAGGGCACGTGATCGCGGCTTTTTGAAGCCGATTACCATCTTCAAAGCGAACATTGATCGTTGCCGAATCCTGCGCCGAAGGCAACGCAGAGGGGATATTATTGTTGCTATCCAGATTGATGATTTGAAAAGTCACTTGAAGCGCCGAACTTCCTGGCCCAAGCCCCACGGTCTGAGCATCCGAACAGCCAACCGCAAGTGCCCCACCCCCTTGCTCTTGGCTATAAGCCGTGCAAATGTCGCGGGGATAAAGATAAACCCTAAGCCCAGTCGAGGGCGTATACGGAATCGCAAAATAATACTGCGAATTGGCGCCGCCTGCGGGGTCTGTGCCATTGGAAATATTGCCGGCATAACACCCGCCGGTCCCACAATAGGCTTCATTAACACCGGCAATCGGCACGGGTTTAGCAGCATTTTGAAGATTGACTGTCGTCACGATCAGCGCCCAAGTCCCGGTCCCCGTGATCGCCTTGTCCGAAACAACATCAAATGCCAAAGCATTTTGCAGACTGCCAGACTCACGAAGCTGCGACTGCGTGACATCAAATGCCAAAAACCCAGAATCGATCAAAAAATCACTCGAACTGATCGACCCCGCCTTGGCCGCGACCCACATGGTGCCGTCAAGAGCGACTCCGCCATAGCCTGCATGCGGAGTTACCGTCACGGTCGCGTGCGCGCTACCAGCCGCCAACCCTAGACCAATCAATATTGCACCTAACAAAGGCCTTTTATGTCCGCTCTGAAACAAGCATCTCGCCGATCTGAATCGCATTGAGGGCCGCTCCTTTTCGGAGATTATCTGAAACTACCCAAAAATTTAAACCATTTTCAATCGAGGGATCCTTTCGAATCCGCCCCACATAAACAGCGTCGCGCCCAGCCGCGCCTTCCACCAAAGACTGTTCACCGGGCATTCCCATTGGATAAATCTTTTGCGCAGGGTCATCCTGAACCACGACACCCGCTTGCGACCTGAGCGCAGCGCGGGCCTCCTCAGCAGTTACCGCACGCTCGCATTCGACATTTATGGACTCGCCATGACAGGCAAAAGTGGGCACTCGCACTGCGGTGGCCGAAATACGCAAAGCCGGCATGCCCAAAAGCTTGCGGCTCTCAGAAATCATTTTGAGTTCTTCGCTCGTTGAGCCTTCTTGGCCTGAAAAACCACCAATGTGCGGGATGCAATTAAAGGCGATTTGGTGAGCAAAGGCCTTTGGCTCCCTCTTTTTTTGCCCTAAAAATGCCCCTGCTTGTTCCGACAGTTCGTCCATGGCCACCGCGCCGGCGCCACTGGTGCTTTGATAGGTAGAAACCACGACACGCCGAATTCCCCAACGATCTCGAAGCGGCTTAAGCGCCATCACCATTTGTACGGTTGAACAATTGGGACCCGTTAAAATTCGCTCACGCGACGAAAGATTTTTTACGCCTTTTTTAAGCCGCGCTTCCAAAAGCTCGCCATTCACCTCAGGAACCAAAAGAAGCACATCGTCCTCAAGGCGAAAAGTCGCTGAATTATCAACCACCCAAGCACCCGATTCAGCCGCCTGCGGCACCCACTCTTTAGAAACGGCGTCACTAGCATCAAAAAAAGCGATATTCACGCCTTCAAAACAGCCTTTCCGAAGCACTTGACAACGAAAATCCCTGCCGTTCCAATGAATCTCTTTGCCTTCAGACCGAGACGACGCGAACGGTACAAGTTCAGTGACCGGAAATTTTCGAGACGCCAAAACAGCCAAGAGGTGTCTGCCTACTGCACCCGTAGCACCCACGACAGCCACTTTCATTGGACGGCTCCTTCGGAGCAAGAGGGGTGCGACTCCCCTTTTTGAAGAACAATGGGTTTATGAATCGCGAGGCGATACCCATTCCATAAAAGACTTAAACCAACATAAGAACTCAGTAACACGAACAACGTCACCTCGGGTTTAGC
>JBBCAW010000131.1:0-15684 GCA_051382295.1 Bdellovibrionota bacterium FG-1
CCTACAGCCGTGCCGGCGAGGCACTTCCGGAAGGCTTCACTCAGTTCTCTGGATCTCAAGCTGAGTGGGGGTCGGGGTCGGGTCGACGGGGGTAATACAGCCAGTATAAATGCCGGCGCAGAATAGAAGGCTAGCTAATGGGAGGCTTGCCTGTTTCAGATAACTTGGTTTCATGAGGGCTCCTTTCGAATGAAGCGATGGATTGAGATAGATATATGCGTAGTGTCATACCCATCGTGACCACACGTGTCAAATGAAAAGTAGGCCGTACCTTTTGGTTGAGGTCCGCGTCAAAATTACTTGGTGTTGCGCACGAATCGGCAGAAAGACAGGTCTTTTTCTTTGATGAGGATGGAGACCTTTTTGCCGGCGCTGGAAAACTTTTTTGGATTGATCACTTTTCCAGCGGGAATGGAAACGATGTTTTTTGCCATCTCAAGCTGAATTTGCTGATTTTGGGTTGAAACCAACGTTCCGACCAGCACGACCTCGTCGGCAGATCCCGCAAAGGCCTGGGGCGCAGTCAAAAGCATGAAGAGCAGTGCTAGGGTCGAAACGAAGTGCGAGCGCATGATTCCTCAGAGGGCTTGTCCAGATTTGAGTTCTAGCACAGTTTTTCCCGGGCCCGTAGGTTGCCCCCCAGTGGCCTGCGCATCCGTCAGATTGGGCGCTGCCTTTAAGCAATCCCCAAAATGAGAGGGGCAAGCCAAACCCGCCTTGCCGTTATTCATCGGACTGGCTTGGCAGACCACAGGACCACGCAAGGTACCATCGGATGTCCATTCAGCGCTCATTGGAAGATCTTTTTGTTTTTCGAGCTTTTCCCCGAATCCAAGGCACAGTTTTGCTGATTTTTTTGCATTACAGCTGGCTGGAAATAAGCCAGGGCTCGCTTCGAAGTAGCGGATGCTTCCGGATTTGTAGTTGTAGGCGGATTTGCACAGCGTGTTTGTCACTGTCCTTGCGGACGCTGAGCAGCTTGAAATATCCGCGGTTGCCCAAGGCGTGAGCTGTTGCTTATCCAAGGATTCCGCCTCATTTTGAATTCGAACGGTGCCAGCTTGGGCCGAGTTTCTTGCGCATTCATTGAATTCATCACAGTTGTCATCCGGTTTTGCTTTGCAAACCACAAAGCGAGGAGCACCGGTTTCCGCGATTACTTGGGTGTACATGCAAAGGTTGACAGGGGCCGCACAGCCTTGAAGTCTGAGCTCAAACTTTTTAAGGCTTAAGGCGGTGTCGATGGATTTTGGAGCACCTCGGGCGGCTTCCAGCTCGGCTTCAGATTGTTGCAAGGAGGCTCGACGCTTGGAGCGGGAGTGGCCGATATTTTGGCAGGCCTCGAGCACCTCTGGAAAGGGCATGCATTGTCCGCCCGCGCTTTCGGCTTTTTGTTCGCATTCTTTCAGTTTATCGCGGCATTGTTCTTTATGAGCTCGATCGAGATCCTTCATTCGGTTTTGATTGAAGGCAACAGTGCTCTCGAGGCATTCGAGCAGTTTGGGGTCGCCTTCGCAAAAAGCGTAAGCATGAAAGGGTAGAATGACAGCGGTCACCGAAAAAAAGACGATGGTTTCGAGCCACCGAAGCTGATAAATTTTCATATTTCCTCAGAGTCTATGATCCTATTGGCTTTTCTCAACCCACACCTGCGCAAGCTCCAAAAGGGTCTTTACGCTTTGCTCAAGTCCTTGGACGCTGAGCCACTCCGTTCGTGAATGAAAGTTTTGTCCGCCAGTGTAGATATTGGGAGTGGGAAGCCCCTTCGCCGTGAGGCCCGAACCATCCGTCCCTCCCCGAATCGGATGCCAAAAGGGTTCGACCCCAGCGCGCTCAGAGGCCTTCCAAAGGCAATCGAGCACCTCTGGATATTGATCCAATTTTTCGCGCATATTGCGATAGGTTTCGGTGATCTTGAGGTCGATGCCGGCCTTAGGATATTTCTTCTGAATGTTGGCGATCAGATTTTCCAAAATCCGTTTTTGCTCATTGAGACCTTCGGTTTTGAAATCGCGCAAAATGAGTTTGAGCGTCGCTTTTCCAGTGGCACCTTCAACTGAGGTCGGGTGAATAAAAGGCTCGTAGCCTTCCGTCGTTTCTGGCGCCATGTGTGCGGGGAGTCCTGCGATCAGATCCGCGACCACACGAATGGCGCTGATCATCACATTTTTTGCGGAGCCGGGGTGGATGTCTTTGCCTTGCACAGTAATCGTGGCCGCATTCGCGCTAAAGGTTTCGTGGTTGAGTTCGCCTGGCAGGTCCCCGTCGACCGTGTAGGCATATTTTGCGCCAAATTTGGCAATGTCAAAATGCTCGGTGCCGCGTCCGACTTCCTCATCCGGCGTAAACGCGATTCGGATTGTACCGTGGGGAATCTCAGGGTGGGTGAGTAAGTGTTCGACAGCCGTCATGATAGCGGCGATCCCCGCTTTATCATCCGCACCCAGGAGCGTGGTACCATCCGTCGTGACAAGCTGATGTCCGATGCAAGTTTTGAGTTTGGCATTCTCCGAAACTCGAATCACTACCGATGAATCTGCATTGAGCACGATATCGTCGCCGTCATATTTTTCAATGATACGAGGCTTTACGTTCGCTCCGGTGACATCCGGCGAAGTATCCAAATGAGCAATCCAACCTATCGTGGGCACCGCCACGTGAGTCATGGAAAGATGGGAGGGCAGGGTCGCTGTGACATGACAGTAGTCGTCACAGATGGCATCAGCAAGGCCGAGGGTGCGAAGCTCCTTGACTAAGAGCCACGCCAAATCAAATTGTTTGGTTGTGCTCGGCGAGTTCTCCGAATTGGGGTCGGACTGAGTGTCGATGGTGACGTAACGCAAAAATCGTTGAAGCGCTGTTTCAGAGGTCATGAAAATCTCACTGAGTCATCAGGCGGTGGGTGGCTTAGGCTGCCAAGAATTGCACCAGCTTTTAGCTAAGACGGTATTATTAGGGAAAATCTGGCAATTACCCTGAGTTTTGTCTATCGCCGTGAAAAACATACACGTTGAGCAGTTTTTCTTCGCGCCCTCCGGGCCTGCGTGGTTGGGCCATTTTTTGGAATCAACCTTCTTGGCGTCCTTGTGATAGCCCAGGGCTTGTGCCACGGCATCAGTTTCTGCCACAAGAGGCTTGGCAGAGGCTGCTAGGGCGAGTCCTGCCCGGCCACGGAGCCAAGGCGCCAAAGCGAGGGAACCTAAAATCGTGAGTGAGGATTTGAAAAACGAGCGACGAGTTTGCATAAGATGCTCCTGTTTCTATGGGGCATTTAGGGTGAAATGAAGGCACTTGTCGAGGGGATTTTGTGTAGGAGTTTTGCCGTACGCGTCAAAGCGAAAAGAAAAGGGTTGCATATTACTTAAAGTTAATATAACTTGTAGTTAATATGACAACCTCACAAATATCGATGCAAGATCTTCATAGTAAAATAGGACACCTCGCCGAAAAAGAAATTATTTTGGATGTTCGTGCGCCAGACGAATTTCAAGCCGGTCATGTGCCTGGCAGTAAAAATATTCCGCATGATCAGGTCGCTCATTTTGTCGGTGAGCTCAAGCATTACACTCGCATCTATGTGCATTGCCAGGCGGGTCGGAGGGCGGGAATGGCGACTGAGGCGTTAACGCAACTCGGCTTGAAGAATATCGTTTGTGTGTCGGGATCTGGAATGGGTGACTGGATTGCATTAGGTTTTCCGGTCGAGAAATAGAGGTGCTCATGACGACGTCAGTCACTAAAGCTATTTTGAAACAATGCGATGAGGTCAGTGATTTACTTAAGTCGCTCTCCCATCCTGTTCGCTTGAAAATTCTTTGCCAGGTGATGGAAAGGGAGCGGAGCGTGAACGAACTAACTGAGTTTTGTGATATTTCACAATCGGCCATGTCTCAGTTTTTGAATCGCATGAAAAATGAGGGAATTTTGACTTCCAGGCGCGAGCATAATTTTGTTTATTACGCAGTAGCCGATCAAAAATTGATTCAACTCATGCGGGCTATCAAGGAAATTTACACTTGAAAATAAATTCAAATCAAGGAGCGTTTTATGTCCATTGAAAATCAAGTCAGGGCTTTTGCAGGGGGTTTTATTTTACTGAGTCTTGCGTTGGCTCATTTTTATTCCGCAAATTGGTTGTATTTTACCGCCTTTGTCGGTGCCAACTTACTTCAGTCTGCTTTTACCAAGTTTTGTCCGCTGCAGATTTTACTTTGTAAGCTAGAAGGAAAAAGATCATGACCGCGAATATTCAGCAATATTTGATCCCGCTGGTCCTCGCTGCGTTCATCGGTTGGAGATTTTTAAAATTTCGTTTAGTTCGCAAGCAGCTTCCGAATCTCCTCGCGCAGGGAGGTATTGTTGTGGATGTTCGTAGCCCCGGGGAGTATGCGGTGAAGTCTCGGCCGGGAAGCAGGAATATTCCCCTGGGTGAGTTCGAAAAAACAATAGTCTCGTTCGACCGAGAAAAACCCATCATCGTTTGTTGTGCGTCCGGAGCCCGGAGCGCGGTCGCCCTGGGTATTTTGAAACGTCAGGGTTTTAAGAATATCGTCAACGCGGGGCCTTGGTCTAATACGGTTGTTTGAAGGTCCCTTAAGTATAATGTCGGAGGTTCGTCATGGAAATTCAAGTTCAGTTAGCAGGCAATAAAAAGGTGATTGCGCAGGTGGATGGTTTTCAGGTGGTGACTGACCAACCCGCTGACAGTGGTGGGGGAGGGAGTGCGCCCGCTCCG
This sequence comes from Bdellovibrionota bacterium FG-1, assembly GCA_051382295.1. Classification (GTDB taxonomy): domain Bacteria; phylum Bdellovibrionota; class UBA1018; order UBA1018; family UBA1018; genus JBBCAW01. The sequence goes on from JBBCAW010000131.1 coordinate 4,736, forward strand.
TTTGATCTGTTTTTGGCGTCCTTGGCGACTTGCGCTGGTTTTTTCGTGCAAAGTTTTTGCCAGGCTCGAAACATTGCGACCGATGGCATAACGCTGACTCAGCATTCCGAGTGGGACGAAAAAACCCATCTCGTTTCAAAAATTAGAATCGAAATTCATCTGCCTCCCTCTTTTCCTGAAAAATACCACGCCAGCGTGATCGCGGCAGCCAATCAATGCACCGTCAAAAAGCACCTCCTGAATCCACCACAGCTTGAAGTGGTCACGGTGGTGATATGAAATCATCTTTTCTATTATTCCTGCTCTTATTGTCTCCGTACTCAACAGCCGCTGCCCCCGCGGTGGTTGTGGGATTTTCAGAACTCTGGGCAAAAATTGAGGCTCATTCACCCACGCAGCAGGCCGCTGAGTTTGAACTTGATGCTGCCAAAACCGCTGCGGATCGGAGTGGCCGTCATTGGTTTCCCCTGGTGTATTTGGAGGGTCGAACCTTTGCGACCAATGATCCCGGGGTTTCGCTTTTTTCGACGCTGAGTCAGCGAGCGATGTCGCCGATGGATTTTTCGCCTGATAACCTTAATCATCCCGATACGCTTCGATACGAAAAATTGACCTTGGGAGTGAACTTGCCCTTATTTGAAGGGGGGACCCGCGTGGCTCAGCATGCTGCCGCTCAAAAAATGAGCGATGCTAAAGGGTTTGAAGGCAAGGCGATGAAGCTGAAAATTTATACCGAGTCAGCCCGCCTTTACGGCGAAATCGTGGCTGCCGAGCAGACCCATCAAAAGCTGACCGTATTGGCAGAGGTGGTGGATCAAGTCGTTTCTCACTACCGGGTGGGGGGCAAGGATAATCCTGTGGGCTATTCGGGCTTATTGGGCTTGAAAAGCGTGCGCCATAGAATCTCCGGCGCGTTGATCGAGAATCGTGCGAAATGGACCGCGATGAGGGAAGCCTTAGGTCGCATGGCCGGTTCGCTTCCGGAAAACTGGGCCCCGGCGCCGCTTCCCACCCTTGTGTTTGTCCAAAAATACTTGGATGTAAAGATCTCGACAAAGACTCCTCCGGATTCCTATCGCGTTTTGAGCTTTGAACAAATGGCGTCCGCTGCCGGGGATTCCGTGGGGGTCGAACGCGCCAAGTTTTTGCCGAAGGTCGGACTTTTTGCGGAGGGCAGCCTGAACCACGGAAATCGTGATTCTGCGACCTCCTTTGTAGGCGGCGCTTATCTGCAATGGGATTTGTTTATGGCCCCCAATTTCGGTGCGGTTCATCAGGCGGAGAGCACGCGAGGGGCTGCGCAGGCCCATGTGGACGAATTGCGTTTGCAAGAGGGCATTGAAAATCAGGGGAATTTGCAAGCGGTCGAGGCTCTTGAAGCGAATCTAAAAATTCTCGATGACAGTTCGGCTCTTTTGGATGAGCAAACTTTGTATGCAAAAAAGCTGTTTCTGAGTGGCGCCATGAATGCGCTTCAGCTGGCAGAAGTATTGAACAGACGCACTGATCTCATCGCCTCTTTTGGTGCGGCCAAGACACAGTATCTCCAAACCAAGGCTTCTCTCGTTAATAATGGAGTGATTCATGACTGAAAATAGTAAACGCGGCTTTGCCGGTAGACTCGCCAAGAGCTTTGTCCAGTCCAAGTTAACGCCGGTGATCGCGGTGACCAGTATTTTATTGGGAATCGGCGCGGTTTTTCTGACTCCCAAAGAAGAAGAGCCGCAGATTACGGTACCGATGATCGATATTCAAACGGTCGTGCCGGGCTTTGAGGCCAAAGAAGTTGAGCGCATGGTCACCGAGCCGATCGAGCGCGAGGTTTGGGGTTTGGACGGTGTGGAATACGTCTACTCTTCGAGTCGTCCGAACTGGAGCATGGTGACCGTTCGCTTTAAGGTCAATGAGCCGATGGAACCCAGTTTGGTTAAAATTCATCATAAACTGATGAGTTTACGTGCCAAGCTCCCTGCCGCGGCGATGCCTTCCGATGTCAAATCTTTCTCGATTGATGATGTGCCGTTTTTAATTCTGACTTTCAGTAGTGCTCAGGTGGACGATTTCAAATTGCGCTCTCTCGTTGCGCCGCTCGCCCGCGAATTATCCAGTACTCCTGATCTGGGACGGGTCGAGCTATTGGGCGGCCTGAAGCGCGCGATTCGCGTGATTGTGGATCCTGCTAAATTGGCGAGTCGTGGGGTGTCGTTGCTCTCGGTCGCCCAAGCGTTGCAAGCCAATGATGCTCATGCGCCAGTGGGTAAAAATTGGGGAAAAACCGCAGTCTATGACGTAGAAATCGGTGGAAAAATGGGGTCCGCGCAGGACGTCCAAGCCATAGTGGTTGGGCAACGAGCCGGTGGTATTGTTCGTATTCGTGATCTCGCGCAGGTCGTGGACGGGCCGGAAGAACGCACGCGGATGTCGATGCTTCTGGATAAGGAATCCCCGCAGGCGAAGAATGCGGTATCCATTGTTTTTGCCAAGCGCAAAGGCACGAATGTCGTTTCGTTGGCTTCGGATCTTTTGGACCGCGCCCGTCTTTTCTCAAAAGGGTTGCCTGGCAATGTCCAAATGTCAGTGCTTCGAAATTACGGGGCGACAGCGGATGCCAAGTCTAGGGAGTTAATCGAACATCTCCTTTTGGCTACCTTGTCAGTTTCGGTGTTGATTGCGATTTTCATGGGGCTGCGCGCCTCGCTCGTCGTGGCTACCGCTATTCCGGTCACGCTAGCGCTGACCTTAGCGCTTTATTACTTCCTGGGTTACACGCTGAATCGAGTGACGCTTTTCGCGTTAATCTTCTCCATCGGAATTTTGGTGGATGATGCGATTGTGGTGGTTGAGAACATTGAACGTCATCTCAAAACGAATCGAAAAGGCGGGGTGATCGCACCCACGATTCGGGCGGTTTCGGAGGTGGGGGATCCCACGATTTTGGCGACTTTTGCCGTCATTGCGTCCGTTCTACCGATGGCCTTTGTGCGTGGATTGATGGGGCCTTATATGCGGCCGATTCCGGTGGGCGCCAGCTTGGCCATGATGCTTTCGCTCTTGGTCGCTTTTATTGTGACGCCTTGGGCGGCAGTCAAATTGCTTGATACAAAACACTATGCGGTGGAGGCGGCTGCTGAAAAGGCCGCGCGGCCGAATTGGCTGGATCGAGCCTATTGTGCTTTGATGGAGCAATTACTGGGACGTAAAACCAGGGCCCTTCAGTTGGGCCTGGTGTCGGTGGTCCTTTTAGTGGCGGCGGCCTCTTTGGTTTACTTCAAGGTGGTTCGGGTGCAGATGCTTCCGTTTGATAACAAGAACGAATTTCAAGTCTTAATCGATTACCCCTCCACTACGCCGCTCACGCAAAGCAGTGCGTGGTCAGTCGAGTTAGGTAAAAAGCTGGTTCAACATCCTGAAATCAAGCGAGTGCAGGTCTTTGCTGGCGAACCCGCTCCCTTCTCTTTCTCGGGGATGGTTAAGCATACCTTTTTGCGTCAAGGGGACGCGATGAACGATCTTCAGATCGAGTTGACGGACAAGGACGAAAGAAAGATCAAGAGCCACGACATTATTCAAGAAGTCCGAGGAGAAATCGCGCAATTCGGGCTGGAGAAAAATGCGCTCACGAAAGTGCTGGAAGTGCCTCCGGGGCCGCCGGTGATGGCTACGGTTGTGGCAGAGGTCTATGGCCCGGATGAGGCGACTCGCAAAAAAGTGGCCGAGGAAATTCGAGGGATTTTCAGCGCGCAACCCGGTATTGTCGATATCGACTATTCCTGGCGCGCGGGGCGGCCGCGGCAGGTTTACTCCTTTGATCAATATCAAGGAGGAATGCTGGGCGCCCGTGCGGATCAGGTTGTGGGACTGGGGAGCTTTATCTTTTCGGAGAATCCGCTGATTGCCTTGGACGACTCCTCGAGTCCGGAACCCGTTTCGGTGAATCTTTCGATTGCGGATGCAGTTCGCTCGAGCGCTCATCCCTTTTTGGGGCAATCGATTCCCTCGTTTGAATCGGGGACGCTTCCGGCTGAGCGGGTCATTCAAGCGCCGGTCATTCGGGAGACAGACACGCTGAACCGAAAGAATCTCAAACCCGTGAATTATGTTTTAGCGGAAATAGCGGGGGGAGAGGCGCCTGTTTACCAAATCACGAATCTTGCGCCCAAAATTCATTACCCCACCCAGACGGCCGAGGTTCCCTGGAATACTCGCACGCCCGTCGTTAAATGGGATGGCGAATGGTTCATGACCTATGAGGTTTTTCGAGATCTTGGGTCAGCTTTTGCGGTGGTGATGGTGCTGATCTACGTGTTGGTGTTGGGCTGGTTCAGGAGTTTTGCGGTGCCCCTTGTGATCATGACGCCGATTCCGATCAGCTTGATTGGGATTTTTCCGGGTCACGCGATTTTTAACGCCGCCTTTACTGCTCCTTCGATGATCGGCTTTATTGCGGGTGCGGGTATTATTGTTCGAAATTCGATTATCTTGGTGGATTTTATTGAGCATCAACTGAAAGAGGGCATGGCCCTCAAGGAAGCTGTGATTAGTGCGGGCGTCCTTCGGTTTCGGCCGATGTTACTCACTGCGGCAGCCGTGATTGTGGGTAGCTCTGTCATGCTCTTTGATCCCATCTTCCAAGGCCTGGCGATTAGTCTGATGTTTGGCTCGATCGCGGCGACCATTCTGAGCCGTCTTGCGGTACCTGTGTTGTATTATTGGTTTACGGGTAAAAGTCGGGTGAAGTATTTGAAACAGCTGCAGCAAGCCGGCGAATCCGAGTAAAACAGTTTTCTAGTGACGCCTCGGTAAAATGGGGTATTTAATGAAAGAAAACTGAAGAAGGAGAATCCAAATGGCAGCAGGAAATCGCGAAGTCGTGATCGTAGGAGTGGCGCGGACCGCGTTCGGGAGTGTTCAAGGGGCGTTGGCGTCCTTTTCAGCGCCCAAGCTCGGAGCGGTCGCAATTGCCGCAGCCCTGAAGCGCGCGGGAGTTGCGCCCGATCAGGTTTCTGAAGTTATTCTGGGTAATGTGCTCACGGCGGGCGAAGGGCAGGCTCCTGCCCGGCAAGCGGCGATTTACGCGGGACTTCCTCAGAGCGTTCCCGCCGTTACGATCAACAAAGTTTGTGGAAGCGGCATGAAGGCCGTCATGATGGGCGCGCAGTCCATTTTGTTGGGCGACAGTGAAGTGGTGATCGCGGGCGGAATGGAAAGCATGAGTAATTCGCCTTACCTCCTGCAAGGGGCTCGTACTGGCTTTAGAATGGGTCATCAGCAACTGGTGGACTCCATGATTGTGGATGGTCTTTGGGATCCTTATAATAATCAGCATATGGGAAACTGCGCGGAACTTTGCGCGAAAGAATATCAGTTTACGCGTCAGGCGCAGGATGAATTTGCGATCGAGAGTTTTAAACGTGCGCAGGCCGCGCAAAAGGCGGGTAAATTTGCGGCTGAAATCACGCCCGTCTCGATTGTCGGTCGAAAGGGCGAAACGACCCTGGTCGATACGGACGAGGGGCCTGCCAAGGGTCAGTTTGATAAAATCCCCACGCTGAAGCCCGCCTTTGATAAAGCCGGAACGGTGACGGCGGCCAATGCTTCGACGATTAATGACGGCGCTGCGGTTTTGGTTTTGATGTCCGCTGAAAAGGCCCAAGCCCTTGGACTGAAGCCTCTGGCAAAAATTGTTTCGTATGCGGGCTTTGCGCAAGATCCGGTGTGGTTTACGACGGCTCCGGCCGAAGCGATGCGCCGCGCGACGAAAAAAGCCGGTTGGGAAATAAACCAAGTCGATCTGTTCGAAGTCAACGAAGCGTTTGCCGTGGTTTCGATGGCCGCGCAAAAGGATCTGAATATTTCGCGCGACAAACTCAACGTATGGGGCGGCGCGATTTCGTTGGGCCATCCTATCGGCGCGAGCGGCGCGCGGATTTTAATTACCCTCTTAGCGGCTCTGACTGACCGTGGCCTGAAACGCGGAGTCGCGGGGATTTGCATTGGTGGCGGCGAAGCAACGGCGGTTTGCTTAGAGCGGATTTGAGGACTCCGAAAATCGCATTAACAAGCTACGCCCTTCCAACCAGCCGCCGCCTTTCGATCTTAGGAGTTTCTCTCGCGCTTCTCTTTTCGGTTACGGCGATCCAGCGGTTTTGGGTACACCCAAGTGGGGGACACACGCACCGGCAGGCGGTGACGATTGGAATGTCGATCGCCTTCGCGGAAGAGGTCCGTGCCAGAGGACTGGCGGCGCTTGATTTTTTGATTTATCCCAGGGTGCTGGAACGGGGGCTTTTGGATGGCATCAATGCCTCAGAATTTCCGCTTCTGAATGTGATCACGGGTCCGTTTTTTTTGATTTCGACGCCTTGGGTGGGGGTTTTTCTCACTTCTTTAATGATCCTGCTTTTTAATCTTTATGTGGCTTATGTGTACTTGCCCAGATTTTTGAGAGCGTGGAACGTCGAAGTGAGTGGGCCGATTTGCCTCTTGCTTTGGTTAACGGGGGCTACGCTGGCCACTCAAGTGAACACCATTATGCCGGAAGGATTTGCGTTTCCTTTGGTGGTGATGGGGATGGTTCAGTTGCTCGAGTCTCAAAATAAGAAGTCACAGTTTGTGGCGGGCGTGGTCCTCTGTACTTTGGGCATTGCTGTTAAGCCGACCGTGGTGGTTTCGCTCGGGGCGATTGCGGTCCTGCCGTGGCTGGTGCGTGAGCGCAAAGCGCAGTGGAAGGCGTTACTTTTTGGCTGTGTGTTAAGTGTGGTCTTTCCGGGGTGGTGGTACGCGATTCATGCCAAAACCATCCTTAGTTTCGCGCAAGGTCCGCAAGTTTTTATGTTGGCTGATTTTAATCCATTGAAGAAGCTGGGCGAAGTGGGCTTCTCGGGGCTTGCGTTTTTGCTGCGGCGGGAACCCTATCAGGGTGAGCTTCCGATCTTCGTCGGGTGGTTTTTTGTGATTGCGGGTTGGGTGCTGGGTGAATGGAAGGTGGTCGGTCTCTATTTTTTATCGCTCATCGCCGCGACCTCTTTGGATGGACCGCACATCTATGTTCACTATTACTATTTCATCGGCACTTGCATCTTTGCGATCGTCCTCATGGCTCGAGTGATGGCAGCCCTTCAACCTCATCGATTTTTTAAGACCCTGGCGATTGTGTTTTTGGCCTGGGGGGTGGCGTACAATATTCGTGGAAATGTCTGGGTGTGGGCCCGGGATTCTCGCTATTGGAAGGTGAATTTTTGGGATATGGGAAGGCAAGCGGCGAGTGAGATTGATCGAAGTGATCACCTCATTACCGACGACACACCTTTTCCGCTTAAACTGCTATGGATCGGTCGAAGTGGGACGGCGGCGGGTGGGCAAGTGTACGAAGTTTGTAATCAGGCTCAATACTCACGACTTCCCTTGGTTTTGGTGAGTGACGTGAGGCCTCCTTTTCCTGGGGTGGAAGCGCCGCTCTGTGGAGGACGACCTGTCGAGTACCGAACTGTCGAGACGCCCTTTGCGAAGTGGTATGTCACAAAGGTGCTCCGCACCTTTTGGTAGAGGTCTGCGTCATATGTCTGCAGGGTTCGACATGCTGCTGTTGATACGGTATGAGATACGGCATGGCCAAGAAAGAAAGAAAAGTGACCGTGCTTTTACCCGAAGATCTTATTACAAAGGCACTTCAGGCGAGCGGAGAGGGGTTGACTCCTACGTTGCGTAAGGGGCTCGAGCTCATTGCGGCTAAGGCCGCCTATCAAGGTCTTCTTAAATTAAAAGGTAAGTTTGATCTGGGTTTGAATTACGTGCAGGTAAAAAAGGATCGGGCCTAAAATGATTGCGGCGGATACGAGTGCCTGGATCGATTATTCAATCCGTTTTCAGGCATTTTAAGGGCTTCGGATTAAAATTGGTCCCTCCCGTAACCTAACGGCTCACCATTCGTTGTAGAGGTATAGGAGCTCTGATTTGAGTCCCATCAACACTGACGCCGACATCGCTGAAGGACTTAAGCAGGGCTCTGCCGATGCCTTTCGTGCGCTCTATCAGGAGCAGGGAGCCTCGGTCTTGGCTTACCTGACCCGACTGATGGGGAGAAAAGAAATGGCTGAAGAACTGACCCAGGAAACCTTTCTGACCGTGATCCGAAAAATCGGTTTTTTTCGGCCCAGTCCAGACGGCGGGTTGAAGGCCTGGGTTTTTCGGATTGCCACTCATTTGGCGATCGATGTGCTTCGACGTGAGAAGCGTTTTGAGTTGCGTGCGGGTTCCGGTGAGGAAAATGGCAAAGAAAGAGTGGACGGTGGGGCCGGCCCCCAAGAGCAGCTCGAGCACTTTCAATTTTCTCAGTCCCTCTCTGCGGCATTGCAGGTGCTCACCGCCGCGCAGCGAATGATTTTTCTCCTCAGGGAACAAGAAGAAATGAGTTTGTGCGAAATATCCCGTGTTTGTGGCTGCAGTGAGAATGCGATCAAACAGAGTCTTTTTCGCGCCCGAGCGGCTTTAAGGAAGGTGTTATGCGAATCAAACAGGAGTTGAGTGTAAAGCCTCAGTTGTCAGCGGAGCTTGAGGCTGCGCTTTTTGCGCGGGCAGAAGATTTGCTGGCGGTACGACGAGGTCGGCTGTGCTCACGTCAGGAGGATGTAAAACGCTTGGCCCAGGTTAGGGTGGATCGATTGACGATGCTGTCGCAAATCGCTTCGCGCGCGCTCGATTTTTTTGCAATCCACCCGGATACGCCAGCGGTCGCGGCGACCTTTGCGGCTCTGGTGTTGGCTTTTTTGACGCTCCATCACGGCACTCCACGCGGCCTTGAGCGTGGGATGCCACTCACTGATTCAGATCTTCCTGAAATATCCAAAACCAACGACGCCTCAGCTCGTTACGATGCACAACGATTGGCTGAACAGAATGCTTATGAAAGAGAGGTCGAAGATGCTCATCAAAGAACCAGCGGCGGGATTTAAACGTATGACTCTGCCTGTTTTGATGATCTTGGCACTTTTCCAGGGTGGATCGTTGACTCAAGCGGGGAGTGGGTCGCATTTTCATTTGGAGCGGGATTCTCAGGGTTTGATTCGCCCTTTTAAAACCGTAGCGGTGCCACTGCCTGATTTTTTACGTGAGTATGCGCGTTTGACCGCTACCCCGATTTCGGTGGGCGGCAGTTGGGATCAAGAACTCAAGGGCACGGTGACGGTTTTTTTACGTCGTCCTCTTAAGCCCGAGGCTTTGATTGATCTCGTACATCGCATACTCAACGACAATGGGTATGCCATGATTGATGCGCCGGCGGGTAATGGCTGGGTGGTGGTACCGGGGCGGAAGGCGCGGGATCGCGCACTTCCGGTCTACGAATTGGCCCAAGTTCCGGACTCGAGTCGTTTAGTCACGGTGTTCCACACGCTTAAGTATGCAAATTCAGAAGATATTGCTCGAATGTTGCGTTCTTTTATGCCGGCCAATAGTCGGATTATTCCGGCGTTTTCACAGATTACCATTACTGACATCGCCTCCAATATACACAGGCTGGTTCCGATTATTGCCCGGATGGATACTCCGGAGGTCGCTCAGCGGCAACGAGAAACACCACCGTGGTCCAATGGTCCGCCACGCGCATGCGGTGAACAGCGGATCGAAAAACTCGTGGTTGAAAAGCTTGAAATTCAGGACAGTGGAAATAATAGTCAGAATGCAAGGGCCATCATTCAGGTGAAACCGACGGTTCAAGGAGTACGAAAATGAGAAATTCCATCTTCATGATTTTATTTCTTTTGCTGACGCACTCGGTGTTCGCGGCTGAAACAACCGCTCAGATTCATTTTAAACCGGGAGAAATGGGGCTTTTCCCGTTTTTAGAAATGGTTTCTGAAAAGCTCGACCTTCAAATCGATGCCTCTTCGCTCGATAATTCTCCGTCTGAGGTGATGACGGTGCCGGATACGGGACCTCTCACTCTCGAGCGAGCTCAAGCGGTGGTGCTCACGATGCTTGATCTTCATGGCTACGCCTGGATTCATGACACCTCGAATGATTTATATCGAATCCTGCGGCAGCGGGATGCGCGGGATCAGGAGCTCCCTTTGATCACGGACCCCCGTCAGCTTCCGGATAGTGATTTACTGGTTACGTATATCATTCCTCTGCAGCATATTCCCCCTGAGCCCATTGCTCGTACTCTTCGCTCCTTTATGCCGGCGAATAGTCGAATTATTCCCGACGACTCGACCCAGTCAGTACTGATTACGGACACCGCGCACAATATTTCCAAACTCAAGGATCTGGTCGGTCGACTGGATGTTCCGGAAGTGGCTAAACAGGCCAAGGAAGCGCTATTGGCGGAGAAAAATAATCGTAAGGTCGGCTGTCCGGTTTCTGGGAATGGGTCGCAGACCCCGCAATCGTGGGTCCTCATTGCGTTGTTTTCATTGATTGCGCTGGTGATCGGGTTTTTAGCGCGCGGATATGTGATTCGGCGAATTGAGGGGGGACTATGAAACTGAAACTCGGATGGAGTTTGTTTTGTGTGGCACTGAATACCCTGGTTTTTGCTGGCGCTATTTTGGCCGCGGAGTCCTCTGTTGATCAAGAATCCCTGAATAAAAGCCTGCGTCAAGAGGCCATGGGTGGGGTCATCCCTCGGATCGAGCAATTGATTCGGCGCGGAGCCAATATCAACGGTCAGGCGGCACACGGAGAAACCGCTCTTGAATATGCGATTTGGTTTGGTCGATGGGGCGCCGCACTCAAGCTGATTGAGCTCGGGGCTAATCCAAACTTAGCGGATGACTCAGGACGAACGCCCCTTTTGCGAGCGGCAGGCGAGTGCAATGCTTCGCGGGTGGTGGAGGCTCTTTTGCGAGCGGGGGCTAAGGTCAATCATTACGATTTATACGGCAAAACGGCTTTGATCAATGCAGCTCGTGCGGATTGTGCACGAACGGTGGCGGTGATGCTATTGCGTG
>JBBCAW010000132.1:0-22486 GCA_051382295.1 Bdellovibrionota bacterium FG-1
TGATTTTCTTTGTCTTCATTACGGTCTCCTCGGTTGTTTATGGCTTGGGTTGTTTTGTGACTTCCCTAACCAACGTCAATCGAGGGGACTTTTCAATAACTTCGTGCACCACCCTCTAGTGTTTTTTCAGCATAGCGACTGCCTGGCGCTACACCAAAAAGGTCATCCTTCAAGGGCATCTGCCGATGTGGACTCCTCTTCCGGTGGGAGGGGAGCCTAATTTTGCCAATCTTTCTCAGGGATATATCACCCCGAGATTTCTGTTTTTTCTGCTTTTCAAAGATTCCTTGGGTTGGACGCTGGGGCTGATTTTTCAGTTTGCGATTGCTGGCTTCGGAACTTTTTTGTTTTGTCGTCAAGCCCTCGGGTTTTTTCCATCCGTTTTTGCGGGCCTGACGTTCATGGCGTGTGGTTTTAACTCGTCTTGGTCGCAGTGGCAGTATTTTATGACGAGCTGCTGGATTCCTTGGATCTCGCTGGCTGGGGCCCGTTTGGCAGTGATGCCGACTCTCAAAAAAACCGGAATTTTAGCCTTTTTTGTCGCACTTTTGATCTTGGGCGCCTTTCCGGCGGTGGCCGGTTACGCCCTCTATATGGGCGGTTTTTTATTTTTAGTGCTGAGTCTCCAGGCTTGGCGAAGTCACAGGGATTCGTCTCTTCTTTTAAAGACCTTGTTTTTTGGATCGATCGCCCTGGGGCTGGGTATTCTTATTTGCACTTTTCAGCTTATGCCGTTCAAGCAGATGCTTTCTGAGTACGATCTGACCTCTAGAATTGGCGGATATGGAATTGGACTTCGAGCGCTCGGGCGTTTGTTGTTTCCTCTTCGGCATCATTTGGCTCATGTTGAATTTACGGGTTATGTCGGAATACTGGGACTTGGGTTGGCTCTTTCGAGTTTTTTGTTGATGGGTTTTCGTAAGGCCGGTTACCTTCGGCAGACGCCCCTTTTTCCGGCGTTTTGGGTGGGGTTCTCGGTTTTTTCGCTGTTGGTAATCGTTGGCGAGACAAGTTTAATTAAAGAGATCTGCGCGCGGCTTCCGGTCTTCAATTTCAATAACAACGGCCGAATGCTGAGTGTTTTTGATTTCAGTATGGCCGTGTTAGCAGGTATTTCTTTTGATATGTTGTGGCGAAAGGGGCTCGAAGGCTTTCCTCCCCGGCGTAAACTATTCATGGTTTTTGCGGTCGGAGCGGTTTTATTTCAGGGCGCGGATCTGGCCAGAGTTTTGCGATATCAGAATGCGGTAGTTCCGGAGCAGGCATTTTTTCCGATTCCTGAGACTGTTCGGTATACGGCAAGCCATATTTTGCCTGGCCAGTCGGTCCTAGCCACCACGGGTCCGTTTATGATGCCCGGGACGCTTGGTAATTATGGACTTTCTGAGTGGTTTGCCCATGATTTTAAGCGAAATAACGAAAAAGCGGTGTTGGAGCAGATTGTGTCCAATCCGTGGATGAGTGCAACGTCGGCTAGTTTTGATTTTATCCAAGTCAATATGGCGTCTCCTTGGATAGACCTCTTGGGGACGCGCTATGTGCTGACTTCTCGGAGTGAGATCCAGGTCGCTGGATCGGCGCGCAAGTGGCCGGGATGGCATCTGGCTTTTGAGAGCGAGCTTATGGAAGTTTTGGAGCGAGATCGCTCGCCAGCAGGGGCCTATCTGATTTCACAGTTGGCTTTGACGGATTCTCCGCAGGGCGCGCAGCCGAGGTGGAGTGATGTTTCGGTGCAAAAACACGAAGCTGAGCATCAGATTTATGAAGTCAAAGTGGCCACCGCCTCTTATCTCGTCATGACGATGAGGGTTTGGTCGGGATGGAGCGCGTGGGTAGACGGACAGCCAGCTCAGATTGCGGCTTATCAAAAGATTTTGCCGGCCGTTTTATTGACCCCAGGTATGCACCGTGTGGAGCTCAAGTACGAGGAGCCTTTTTGGAGGTTGTGGCTCATGATTTCTGGGTTGGCGTTTATATTTACAATGGTGCTGATTATTTCCACGGGTAAACCACCCTTGGCGGATAGGCGAACGCAAAGTCCTCCCCCTCAATCGTGAGGTTCGGGCTGTAGGCTGGGTCCTGCTTGAGCTGCTCCCCCCATTTTTCGCGAAGGGCCGCGGCCTCGCGTTCAAAACGCGGGCGATTTTCTGGAGTACTGTCTGACCCCCGGGTGGCGGACTCAAAGTGATAGAGTTCGGCATAGGGTGTGAAAATATTTCGATAGCCGGCTTCACGAACCTTAAGGCAGAAGTCCACATCATTGAAGGCCACGGCAAACCGCTCTTCGTCAAGCCCGCCGACCTGCTCATAAACCTCTCGGCGGACGAGGAGACAGGCCGCAGTGACTGCGGAGAGGGCTTGAGCGATCACCGCTCTGCCCATAAATCCGGGTTCGGATCGAAGGTATCCGCGATGGGAGTGACCTGCAAGTCCTTGAATTCCCAGGATCACTCCCGCATGTTGGATCATGTTATTGGGATAATAAAGCTTGGCGCCTACGCAACCGACTTCGGGACGAAGGACGTTGCTGACCATCTCTTTGAGCCAACCGGGTGAGATGACCTTGAGATCGTTATTCAGGAGGCCAATGATTTTACCGCGGGCTTGTTGAACTCCCCAGTTGTTCAGTGCCGAAAAGTTAAAGGGGGCATCGTAGGGGAGGATTCGAACCCGGGGATCTGTACGCAGCTTTTCGAAGTACCTTAAAGTTGCTAGTTCTTTGCTGCGATTATCGAGAATGAGAATTTCAAGAGCAGGGTAGTCAGTTTGGTGAAGTAACCCATTGATCAATGGTTTGAGTAAATCGACCTTGTCTTTGGTTCCGATGATCAAACTGACCAGGGGGGCCGGTTCGGGAATGGGGTAACGGACGCGATGGAGCTGGCTAAATCCGCGCTCGACCTTGGCCTGGACGCCTTGGCGATCCAGATGTTCTTGAATGGCTTTGCGGGCGATGTCGTGAGCATAGCTTTTTTGCGTAGGTCCCATTGCGATCGAACCTGGAATAATTCGCCAATGATAAAGGACATGGGGGATATGTCGAACTTGCTCGGGTTTGGTTTTTTCTAGCACGCGTAAGGCGAGGTCGTAATCCTGGCTTCCATCGAAGCCCGGGCGAAAGCCGCCCACACTTTTCACTAACGCCGCTCGGTACACGCCCAGGTGGCTAATCATGTTTTGGCAGTAAAAAAGATCGGGGTTCCAGTCCGACTTGAAATAAGGGTCTGTGGGCTGGCCTTGTGGGTCGAGCTTGTCCTCGTCACTGTAAAGAATGTCAGCGTCGGGGTGGGTATTGAGCTCCTCTGCCATCATGTAAAGAGCGTGTTCGGTGAGTTCGTCATCGTGGTCAAGGAGAGCGATAAAATCCCCGGTTGCCAGCTCTAGGGCACTATTCGAAGCCGCGGCGATATGTCCGTTTTTATCGCGAAAAACGACGCGAATTCTCGGGTCCGCTTTTGAATATTCAGACAAAATGTCTCGAATGTGAGGTAGTTTAGAGCAGTCGTCGGCAATGCAGAGCTCCCAGTCGGGATAGAGCTGTCTGTGGACTGAGTCGATAGCCGCGCGCAAAAGAACAGCGTCAGTGTTGTAGGTGGGCATCACAATCGAAAACTTGGGGCGGTAGCCGAGGGTTTTGATGCGGGCTGAGATTTGCTCGCGATCCGTATCAGTCAAGTGGCCGTAAAGGCTCACCCACTTAGAGTAGCCGGAGTTTTTTTTGAGCAGCCGAAGCTTGACCGCGCCTAGGCCCCCATGCCGCCAAAGATCCCAGGCTTTGATCAGGTTCTCTATGAGCTTCTTGGGATTGCGTAGCAGGGGTAGGAGTGCGGGGATTCCCAGGCTAAACCCTTTTTGGACCTTTTTGATGATGCGCATGGGCAGAAAGTCTCTATGGGACATGACTTTATTGTGTTGCATAAGGCTGAAACGAGGTCCAGCGGCATTGTTATTTGTAGTTTTGTTTTGGAACGTCCTGATTTAGGGTGAGGACACTATGAAAACCGTCATCCTTTGCGGGGGGCTCGGGACCCGCCTTTCTGAAGAAACTGTGCTTCGTCCAAAACCGCTGGTGACGATTGGTGGCCGTCCGATTTTGTGGCACATTATGAACGGCTACGGGCAACAGGGTTTTACCGAGTTTGTTCTCGCCCTGGGCTACAAGGGGGAGCTGATCAAAGAATATTTTCTGAACTATTATTCATTGAATAGTGATGTGGAAGTTGACCTTTCAACTGGCAAATTCGTGTGTGAGAATACACGTCCCCGAGACTGGAAAGTGAAGATGGTCGATACAGGGGATAAGACAATGACCGGGGGGCGCGTTAAGCGCTTAGAGCAGATGCTTCGTCCTCAGGGCACATTTATGCTGACTTACGGTGACGGCGTCTCGGACGTTAATATCGCGGAACTAGTTCGGTTTCATAAGTCCCATGGAAAGCTGGCTACGGTCACGGCTGTTCGCCCCACGGCCCGCTTTGGAGGGATGGCGTTCAAAGATAAGCAGGTTGTTACGTTCAAAGAGAAGCCTCAATCGGGCGAAGGATGGATCAACGGTGGCTTTTTTGTGATGGAGCCGGGGGTGTTGGACTATCTTGAGGATGATTCGACCGTTCTTGAGCAATCCCCTCTTGAGCGTCTCGCGCGGGATGGTCAGCTCATGGCGTTTCATCACGAAGGATATTGGCAGGCGATGGATACCATTCGTGAGCGCCAAATGCTTGAAGAGAGCTGGAACTCAGGAAAAGCACCGTGGAAAACCTGGAAGGACTAAGACTCGTGGCATTTGGAGATTACTATCGCGGTAAAAAAGTGCTCGTCACCGGTCACACGGGGTTTAAGGGGTCTTGGTTAACCCAGTGGTTGGTGGATCTGGGGGCTGAGGTTGCCGGGTTTTCCGTGGACCTTCCGTCTGAGCCTTCACATTTTCAGGTATTGGGTCTGGCCAAATCCATTCGTGATTTTAGAGGTGACATTCGGGATCCGGCAGCGCTAAGGCGTGCGATGGATGAGTTTCAGCCGGAGATTGTCTTTCATCTGGCAGCACAAGCGTTAGTGCGCGAATCTTATGAACATCCAGCGGATACCTTCCATGTGAATGTCGTAGGGACCGCTCATGTTTTGGATGCGGTTAGGCAGACCCGTTCAGTGAGAGTTTCTTTGGTGATCACGAGCGATAAAGTTTATGAAAATCACGAGTGGGAATATGGATATCGGGAGAATGATCGGCTAGGAGGCAAGGATCCCTACAGTGCTTCCAAAGCGGCCACCGAGATTGTTTTCAGCTCTTGGTTTCGTTCTTTTTTCAATCAGCCGGGAGCTGCAAGAATTGCTTCCGTTCGTGCAGGAAACGTCATAGGAGGCGGGGATTGGGCTAAGGATCGTCTTGTACCGGATGCGGTTCGCGCCTGGTCGCGAAACCAAGAGCTTTTGGTACGGAATCCAAAATCGACCCGTCCTTGGCAGCATGTGCTCGAGGCGTTGGGTGGATATTTGTGGCTTGCCGCTCGTCTTGGGATGGGTGATGAGTCGCGAGGCGCACTCAATGGTGAAGCCTTTAATTTTGGCCCCAACAATGAGGCTCATCAGACTGTCGAAACGCTGATCGGTGAGATGAAAAAAACATGGAGCCAGGCTGGCTGGTGTTTGGATCCCGCCGGTGTGGGTCAAATGAAAGAGGCGATGTTGTTAAAGGTTTGCTGTGAAAAAGCTCAGTGGCGATTGGGATGGAACGCCACGCTGAGCTTTGAAGAAGCGGTGCAAATGACCGCTTCTTGGTATCAGGCCTACTATGAAAATTCGGCTTCCTCCGAGGCTTTAACGAGCCTACAAATTCGTGACTACGTCAAGCGCGCTCAAATGCGAAAAATGATTTGGGCCGATTCAATTCACAAGGTGTAGTTTTTTAAGGATCGGGTGAGGGACGGAGTAGTGCAGCTGTAAATTCACTTTTCCTTGCGGGACAATCATCGCTTTGAAGGTAATATTCCCTCGAAGAATGGGTGTCGGTAATTCGTTAATCGTAGCACTCCAGCCTGGGAAATAGGTGTCTGTCACCATAAAAATACCGGGAGAACTGACGACCAGTTCGTAATCCAATGAATCGGCCGTTCTAATTACTTTCTCTACTCGGCCCTGAGCGGGCTTAAGTACTTGCGGAGAACCGAGTCCATCTTGGGTAATGACTGCCAGCCCCTCGAGATCTGAGAGGGGGACTTTTTTTAGAATTTCTAAGGCTTGAGCTTTTGATCCAGCTGTTTGTACCAACCGAGGAAAATAGCCAACCCCCCCCATTTCAGGGCAAATATAGCTCTTGATTTTGGTGTCTTCCGCCAGCAGTCGGCATTTAGACTCTTCGTAAGGACCCGGCAGCGTTGAAAAGACCACATCGTCGGGTGTAAAGGTAAAAAGCGAAATACGATTGAGAAGCAAGAGACGCTGAAAGTCGGACTCAAAAAGGGATTTTGTCGGAAGGTTTCTTACAAACCGATCCGGCTTAATCATGTTGCCGGGGTCTGAATCCCACTTGTCCGTCAATCCTCCATTGAGTTCAAAATATCCTTGAGGGTAAATAGCATATAAAACGCGCATATCCAGAATATTAAAAGCTGCAGACCAATTTGGAAATAGGACCGTGCTTGGACTGTAATGTCTTCGGTCCTCAGAGATCGAAAGCTTTTGAACCGCACCCAGTGGACTAGTAGGGTCCAGTGCTTCATTGACCGCGGCGACTTCGCGTGCGGGACCATGAGCGAGAAGTTTGGGCAAAAAAACAGCCGAAAAGCTAATGGGCGGAAAAACTAAAAGACCGATTCCGGCAGCAATGAGTCCTGATTTGTATTTCGTAAATCGCCTAGCAAAGATTGCCAAAGCAAGGAGGGTTACTGAACCGCCCAAAAACGCGATCTTGATCGCCAAATTTTCTCGATAAAAAAGCGTCAGGAAAGTCAAAGCAGGGACGGTAAGCCAAAAAACAGGGGGCTTTTTTGAATTTTTGAGAGAGGTGATCGTGGTATGAATGCCGATGCCCGCCATGGAAAGAAAAAGAAATTGAGCATAGGGCAATAAATGCCGCACAAAACGGATGCCAGAGACGCCAGGAACGTCGCAAATGGCGTCAGGCATTCCCCAGACAAGGAGGTAGCCAATAGCGGTTAAACTGAGAAGTGGAAAAAGTTGACGGTGGGCTAATGTAGTTATCGCAATTAAACCAAACCCTGCCAAACTTCCAAAAAGGAAGATGTTATTGGTTCCGATGGTAGGCTTTAGCAACGAGTTTAAAAATGAATCCCGCCCGATTGCTCCCACGGCAATACAGCCGGTTGCGTTCCGGCTCGAGAAAAAATGTCCGATATTCTCGACTACTGGAATCCATGCTGGCAGAGTGAACAAAAAGCCCAAGCCGGCAGCAATACCGACTAAAAGTGATCTACCGTGTGTCTGAGGTGCCGCCACCATCGCAAAAATTGCGACCATTAATAAAAACACAAACTGAGATTGAAGGAATCCGAGGAGGCCAATGAGGATACCTAGAATAAGGGCACTCGTTAGAGCAACCTTCAGTGAAATCTGTTTGCCTGTGATTGCGAGCAGAATCACGGCAATCCACGGCCCAAGCATATCTCCATCAAGAAAGACAATGTCGATATAACTAGTATGATAGGGTGCAAGAGTTGCAGCCATTGCGGTAACTAGAGCAGCAGCTAGCCCCCCTCCCATCAGGAGAACACAAAGCGTAATTCCGGTGGTCCACAATAAGATACGTAAAAATATTAACCAGTCGCGTCCGCTTGAGCTTGGAAAAAGCCTCAAAAAGGCCCGAGTCGGCGAGTAACGGCTATAATGGCCATCCAGTGCAATGGGATAGCCTGAACCAATATAGGGGTTCCAGCTGGGTAAGGCGAATGCCCCTGTTGCGTTCTGGCTGAAAAAGTGGTCGGCCGGAAGCTCTTGCGCAGCCGGGGCTCCGGGGTCCACATATCCGATGGCTTTGAGGTTTTTGCGACATTCTAGCCGAGCCCCGGTAGCCTGACAGTCGGGGAAAACCGTAGCGTGGGTCGCACTTGATGAAAGCGTAAACTGAGGAAGGAGAAAGATACCCCACGTCATGAGGGTGGCGCACAAAGCAATCAGTAGCGATCTGAACAAGATCCCGCCCGATAAAGCTCTTTGGAATAGTTTCTTAATGTTTGCAACTAAAGATTCTAGCATTTTTCAGTCAGCCCCTGGATGGTTTCTCGGATACCCTGCTCAAGCGATATTTCTGGGCGCCAGGAGGTCGAAGCCATTATTTTTTGGTTATCCCCCGTGAGTAGAGGCGGGTTGGCATCATTCGGCGGTCGGTGTTCTACGTGCAGAAGGTCCTCTTTGTCCATTGTTTTGGCAATGAGACGGGCAACATCTTCCAGCGAGACGCCCACTCCGGACGAAATATTGAAAGCGCCCTGAGCCGGGCTTTCCAATAAATGGGCAAATGCAGATCCAACATCAGCCACATGCAGGAAATCGCGGATCAGTGAGCCGTGGAGCACTGAGGCTTTCTGATTCGCTGCAAGTTTGAGCATGATTGATGGAAAAAGGCGGAGTGGGTTTTCGTTTGGTCCATAAAGCAAAAAAACACGACCCCATGCGGCGCTCATTCCCATTTGTGCGGAGTAGGCCAGCAGGATTCGTCGCAAGGAGTCTTTGGCTGCCCCGTATAGGGTGAGAGGAGCACAAGGAGTGACATCCTCTTGGCAACGGCCTGCCTTTGCCCAGTCATACTCAGCACAGGTACCAGCCATGACCACACGTTTTCCGCCCGCTTCCGCAAATGCCTCGAGGAGATCAAGGCTGCACCGTACCCAGCGTAGATTTTCTGGGGTTGTCCAAAACTGACCGTGGGTGGTGTTCCAGGCGAGGTGAAGTAAATGAGAGGGGCGTACTTCATTGAGGACCTCCCGTAACTTGAGTGAGTCGAAGAGGTCAAACGTGTAAACATGGACATCGAAGCCCAGTTGTGAGAGCCGCTGAACCGCGTGTTGACCAATGAAGCCAGTCCCCCCGGTCACAAAAACGCGCTTCATTTTAAATAATCCCCAAAAAGCAGGTCTTTTTCAGCGATTTTCGATATCGGTAGCGGCCAACGAACATTAAAAGCCGGGTCGTTCCACCTAACACCGCTGGCGTGGGTAGGAGAGTAACGCTCCGACATCAGGTAAAGAACATCCGAATTTTCTTCCAGAGTCTGAAAACCGTGAGCGAACCCCTTGGGAATATAAAGGCTACGACGGTTTCGAGAGGAGAGTTCGATCGAAAAGCTTTTGCGCCAAGTGGACGAGTCCGGGCGCAAGTCAACAATGACATCCATGATCGCCCCCTGGGAGCAATTCACCACCTTCGCCTCTTCCATAGGGGCCGTCTGAAAGTGCATTCCCCTGACAGTTCCGAGGCTTGGATTGCTAGAAACATTGCTTTGAACAATCGAAAAATGAATCTGGTGTTGTTCAAATTCATCGGTGCAAAAGCTTCTAAAAAAGGTGCCGCGTTCATCCGTGCGAAGTTCGGCGTCAATGACCCAGACTCCTTGAAGCGGTGCTGCGGTAAAAATCATGAAAGGACCTCGACCTCCGGAATCGGGGTGACAAATTTTCCGCCCCACTCCTTGATCCAGCTCATCTGTTGCGTGATTTCAGTTTTCAAATTCCAGGGAAGGATAAGCACATAGTCAGGGCGGGTGTCTCGGATTTTTTCAGGAGAAAAAATAGGAATGTGGGTTCCGGGTAAAAAACGGCCCTGTTTATAGGTACTCCGATCAACTGTGTAGTCGATCATGTCCGTTTTGACCCCGCAATAATTGAGCAGCGTATTGCCCTTGGCGGGCGCGCCATAACCCACGACTGTTTTTCCGTCATTCTTAGCATTGATCAAAAATTGGAGTAAGCTTCGTTTTGTCTTTTTAACTCTCTCACCGACGTGGCGGTAGGTTTCTAGTTGATCTAGCCGGAATTTTTTCTCTGCGGCATGTATCTGAGCGACTGAATCATGGAGGGGGCGGTTTTCGTTTGAATGGGCGCCAAAGATCCGAATGGAGCCGCCATGAGTTGAAAGTTCATCCACTCGGTAAAGGGTAATTCCATGATGACGGAAGATTTTTTCGGCGGTCATAAATGAGAAATACGAAAAGTGCTCATGGTAAATTGTGTCAAACTGATTGTGTTGGATGAGGCGCAGCAGATGGGGGAACTCCATGGTGATCGTTCCCTGTGGGGCCAAGAGGATTTTCATTCCGGCCACAAAATCATTTAAATCCGGCACGTGGGCCAACACGTTGTTGCCAAGTAATAAGTCCGCTGCTTTGCCCTCTGACTTCAGTCGCAGAGCCGTTTCCCGGCCAAAAAAGCTGACTTCGCTCGGGATTCCTTTTTCGATTGCGACCTTGGCTACGTTTGCGGCAGGTTCCACGCCAAGAACGTTCATCCCTTTCTTCTTGAAATATTGAAGCAGGTAACCGTCGTTGCTCGCAAGTTCGACAATCTTTGCGGTTGGACCGATGCCGTGTTGAGAAGTCATCTCGTCAGCGTAGTCGCTGGCATGTTTCAGCCAACTGTCTGAGTAGGATGAAAAGTAAGCGTATTCTGAAAAAATACTTTCCGGGGATTCAAAGCTTTCTAGCTGCACCAGAAAGCAATTTTCACAAACAAAAGCATGAAGCGGATAAAAGGGTTCCATCGCTTGGGTTTTCTCAGGTGGAAGGTAAGCATTCGCGATGGGTGACATCCCGAGATCAGCGAATGTAACACTCAGTTTTGCATGACAGAATCTGCATTGGGCCATTTTAGTGTTCCTTCCTTTTATTCCAGAATTCGAAAACACAACGAAAAATCAGGGGGATGGGTTTTGAGGGTGTCGTCGTTGTAGTAGGGGTCTTTTTGCACGAGATTACCCCAACGTTCCAAAAAGAGGTCAATTTCCGCATCCTTGACTTTGGCCTCGCGAGAAACGGACTCAAAATGATACATTTCTGCGTGAGGCGTGTAAACAATGCGCTTGCCTTGGCTTCGCACTTTTAAGCAATAATCGATGTCGTTATAGTTGATGCCAAAGTCCTCGCTGTAGCCGCCCACGCTCCGAAATTGTGCAGTTGGCGTCAGCATGCAGGCTCCTGTGACGGCCGTCCAATTTCGGGTTCCTACCGTACTAAAAAAATACCCCGGCTCATCGCGGTGAAAGTGCTTTCGAACGTGATCAGGTAATCCTCGGCAAAAGGTGACTCCGGCGTGCTGGAGGGTGTCATTTTCGTAGAGGAGCTTAGCTCCCACCACTCCGACCCCACCTTTCAAGCCCTGTTCGAGCATGGCCTGAATCCAATCCGGCGCGATAGGTTCAATGTCGTCGTTGAGAATCAGTAGAAATTCTCCCTGTGCATGTTGAGCGCCGAGGTTGATTTTTTTTGCGATGTTGAACTCAGGTTCCAAATAGGTCACCCAGTGAATGCGCGCAGATTTTGAAATGGCTTCGATTTTGTTTCTGCGATCTTTTGATAGGTCGCCGTTGTCCACGATGATAAATTCGAGGTTCTCGTAGGTCGATGTTTTCAGTACCTTTTCGACACAGTTTTGGAGGAGATCTACCTTTTGGCCTCGAACGGTTGCACTAAAGCCTCCCGTGGGCAAGATGATCGAAACGAGGGGTTGGGACGGTAGCTCCCATCGAAGGTCAAAGCAACCGGCATACCGACTCATTTTCGCAGTGCCCTTACGGCCAGTCCTGGCTAGGCGATCCTCAAGGCCCCGAATAGCGGCTTGAATCACATAGTTCTTTGCATCCATACTCGACGCGGTCGAACCGGGAATGGCCCGCCAATGATAAAGGATTTTAGGAATGTGTGCGATTTTGTCCGTTTTTTCAGTAAAGCGAAGGACAAAGTCATAGTCTTGGGCGCCATCGTACCCCTGCCGAAAGCGACCCACTGAATCAGCGATGCCTTTGCGATAGCAAGCTAAATGGGCCGTAAACATGGCAGATTCAAGATACTCAGGGGACCAGTCTGGCTTGAAAAAAGGTTCATAGCGATAGCCGGCCAGATCTAGTTTATCCTCGTCGCTATAAATCATGTCGAGCGAGGGGTCCTCGTTGAGCTTTTTGGCGAATTCAAAAAGAGCATTGGGGGCAATCTCATCGTCATTGTCCATCAAGACGTAGTAATCGCCCTTGGCCAATTCCATTGCGGAGTTGGTCGCAGCCGAGATGTGCCCGTTTTTTTCGCGATAAACCACTTTGATTCGAGGATCTCGAGCCTTGAGGCTCTCCAATACCTTGCGAACTTGGGGATCCGTAGATGCGTCGTCGGCAAAGCAAATCTCCCAGTGCGGGTAAACCTGATTGATCACCGATTCGGCCATCGCGCGAAGCCAGCGAGCCTTGACATTGTAAACGGGCACAACAATGGAGAATACTGGTTTATATGAAAGGTGAGTCAGGGTGGCTCGCATTTTCTCATACTGTTGAGGACCGTCCTCTGCAAAACTCAGGTAATCTTGATAGTACGCAAAAAGAGGATCCTTGGTCCGTGACGACCCTTTTAATTTGAGCTTGATTCGGTCTAAAGCTAAGCGGGCGCCATCGCGTGACTGAAAGTCCTTAAAAAGGTGATTCAGTTTTTTTTGGGCTGGCTGACGAGGTGACAAAGATTCGACTTCGAAGGAGTGCAAGGTAAATTTGCCAGGACCATCGAGCGGGTCAAAGCGAAGATTTTTGCACGAAAATGGAAGAATAAAGCGACGTTGAAGCGGGGTACCCGTATTTGACATGAGTCCGAGGTCTAAAGTTTGTGACTCATGATAAGCCCCTCGTTTTGCGTAGTAGAGCTTCATGTGCCCATTGCCGGCTAGCACGGTTGCTGAAATCGAGACTTTGAGCGGCCCCGCTGGGAACGGACCTTTTAAGATAAATTGGGGATCAGTTCCTTCGGAGGTCCAGACTGTAAGGTCATCCTTGATCTCTTGGGTCAATTGCTGTTTTGGAATGACTTTCAATGGAAACCTCCCGGTAGACGATGGAAATTGAGACTGATTGGCGGCGAGGAATCGCGAGCCCAGTCTTTGTCGGATAGTTCTCCGGTCTCGAATGGCCATTTCGAGGTGGCGTTGTGTTTGCATAAATATGTGGTTCCTCTGGTCAAGTTCCTCGCTCCGCTCTTGTTCCTGTCGATAGGCGGTGGTCATGGCCTTGCGGAAGAGATTCAAAAGAAGGTTATCCAGCGTGTCCTGATTGTTTCTCGAGCCAGGAATTGAAAACAAGCGAGAAATTTGGGTACGCACGAGATCAAGATGACTCGTGTTACGCGTCGCTACTATAAAGTGGCGATAAACAGGACCTGTGACATCTCCAAGAAAAACGGCTTGGTTATAGTGCCGGTCGAGTGACTGCAGTTCTGGGCCAAATTCGGGTTTGGCGATGACGAGCATCATGGCGCTCATCAGTCGATCCCAAACAGCCAGCGAACCATGCCCCAGTGTGAGGGTTGAAAGACTGTTGTTAGCAACGGCCTTCTCCGTCTTTGAGAGATCAGGTAAGCCGTTATTGAGGTGCTCGATTAACCAAGGATGATCTCGGTAGGCTAAGGACCGAAATAAGTCGTTGGCTTTTTTTTCAGAATTAGCAACGCCGTCCGTGTCAAAGGGGGCCGCTAGGATCAAGCCCTCCCGTGCCACTCGACTCAGTTGGTTGATAAAAACATCTCTTTTCAACGGATCAATATGCTCCAATACGTCCAGTGCGATCACAAAGTCAAAAGATCGATCCTCGAATGGTAACTGGGTGGCGTCCGCTTCAACGAACTGAGGATCGCCCCGGACCTCATCGGACAGGTTCCGGTCCGAATACATGATCTGATCTAGAGGAAGAAACTTCTCAAGATTTCTTTGAAAATTGGCCCCAATTTCGAGGAGCGTGAAGGTTTGCCCTTGAATCCTGAGGGAATTCAGAATTTGAGCTGCAAAAGCGTAGCGCTGATACTGATCGAAATGGATGTCCAGATTAGGTTCGAAGGGCATTGTTTTGCAATCTCATCCCGACTGCCAAGTTGATATTCGGAAAGGGAACTCGCAGTGGAAAAAAATGTCGCTGAACTGGAAATAGGTGTTGGGTTAGTTCGTGTAAAACCTCCCCGTAGCTATTGACGTGTTCATTTAGATGGATGGGCGTGAAGTCCATATTGAAGTTCGACACAAAAAGGCGTTCCGCAGAAATCTTGCGTGCTAAAGTATGAGCCAGCCCGCCTTCGCAAGGAATGACGATATCCAAAACCCCGTTGGGTTTGAGCAGACGGTGGATTTCTTGAATTGCATTGGGAAGGTCTCTCAGGTGTTCGAGCACATGAATAGCTACGATGCGATCGAAATAACCGTCATCCCAACATTGGCGCTGGTGAATGTCGCCACAGTGAACTCGGGTAGGTGGAAGGATTTTTCTGATTTCTTTACAAAATTCTTCACGATATTCAAGGCAATGGTATTCTTGCGCATCGAGGTTTTCATACCGGCAGTGCTCGCCGATGCCTGCTCCAATTTCAAGAGTTTTCCAGTTGGGTTTTATCGGCAAAGAGGCAGGAAAGCCGTGATTGAATTTTTCGATGACCCCATATTTTTTTGGCAACTCTTGATGCCATAAGAGCATGTATTTTTCTCTGGCGTCCAGTTGCTCGTTTGAGAGGGAGGGAGGATTTTTTGGCCATATCCCTCTGGGAAGTGGGTCTCGGTATTTGAAAAATTCGATCATACTTCAGCTCGTTTTGGAAAAATGATTCTGAAAAGCAGATAAAGTGCCCCGAAGAGGGCTAAAGCGCAAAGGGCTAAGCTTGGCATGAGCCAATATGGTTTATATCTGAACTCAATTTGATAATCCCGCGGTTCAGGAAGAAAGACCGCCCGAAACGTCAAATTTGCCGGGGATATAGGTAGTTCACTATGACTGGAAATGTCAAATGCAGTCCAGCCGGGGTAGAAATTATCGTTCAGCATGAGAATCGTTGGTCCGCGAATTGTGTTTAGAGCCACTACGCTTCCCTGATCGCGTAGGATTTCGATCGGGGTAACTTTCGCTGTTTTGTAAGATTTGCAGAATTCTCTCAAAATCAAAGAGTCGGTTTCGATATAGGCAGTACCAAGGTCAGTACCCTTTGCCTCGATAGAGTACTGTTTAGTTTCCTTAATATCGCCCACCACAAGACATTTTTCCGGGAGATAGGCGCGAGATAGGGCAGTCGGATCAAAATAGAGGCTTTGATTGTCCCCAAAACGTGCCACCAGGCGCGTACCGTTGTCAGCAATCTTGGGTTCTGTGGACGAGTCAATCAAGAGACCTACGGAAGCTCTCTTCCAATTAAAGGGGGTGAGTGCGCGTTTATAGGGCATATACCCCCCCCATTCCGACTCAAAAAAAAGGGTTCGGAAGGTTTGAATTCTGGAGGGGAGAATGGCTACGGCATCTAGATCTGGGGTTGCAAGCCCCGCTGACAGGTGGCGGAGCTCTATTCCGAATGGATCATAAATTCGATAGTTAACGGAGTTGAGACCATAGCTCTTAATTGCATCAACGGTTGCCAACATTCTAGGGTCCGGCCGGAGCGTTGGAGTAAATACACTCATTTTTTCAAATAAGTTGGGCCGTACTGCCATGAATTGAAATATTGCGCACACAACCAGAATGTGACCGATGTAACGGGAAATAAATCGAGACGGAGGAAGAAAAGCGCGGAGAACTGAAAGTAAGAAAGCCGCCAAAAAAACAAAGGCAATAAAAAACATTGGCCGGTCTCTAGAGGCCAAAGTAAAGTATGAGGCTCCAAAGAGAGTTTTAGCGGAGGAGGATGCCAAGAAGATCACTGTAAAAAAGGCTAAGGATATTCCCAGTAAGTACTGAGTTCGTTTTTGAGATATTCGAATATACTCAAGCCCTTTGGCGGCAATTGCGGCAAAGGGGAATAAAAGAAGCGGGATAAAATAAACAGTGAACCAGCATTGGGTAAAGATGGGGAGTGAACCAAGCCAGGTATTAAAAGCCGGAAAGATCGGAAAGACCTTGAGACAAAAAAAGAGTCCGCAAAAAATGCTAAAAATGTAGGGTCGCGTAAGTGTTTTGATCGAAAGAGCGAAGGCCCAAATTCCAAGGAAAAACAGAAAAAGAGGAATCAGGCCAAAAATTTGAATATTTTGAGCCTTAGGAAAAGAGTCCTCAAGACGGGTGATCATGGGCATGAAGTAACTCAAAAAGCCGGGGAATTGTGTCAGCCCTATGCCAATTCGAAAACCAGGTTTCGTTTGTCGAATAAATTCAACGAGCGCAAAAAGCTGGGGCGAGGCAGCAAAAAAAGCCAATAAATGTGCAATGAATAAATCAGTAACAAGAAAACGGGCTTCACGTAGGTTCGAGAAGGCTCTTTTTGCCAAAAGCGGCCCTGCAAATAGGATGGCAAAAAGGGTAAACAAGATAGAGGATTCGGGAAATCCACACGTGACCAGGCTATAAGCCGTAAAGGCTACTGCAAGGATTCGCAGTTTGCGAGATTTAGGGTCTGATGGTGAAGTTGCGTGAAGCGTTAGGCAGTAGATGTACCAGGTTCCTGCAGCCAAACCGCTCGAATAGGCATGGTTTATCCAGCGGATGTTGTAGAGTGCAAAGGCAAAGCAAAGGGTAAAGAGCGCTGCTGCCGTTTTGTGAAAACCAAAGACTCGACTTCCGATGAGGAAGGTCGCGCACCCGGTTAGGATCAGACGAGTGAGCGCAAAGACATTCCAGAAAATTCCACTAGGTAACCAGGAAAGCAACAGCGTAAGGGGAAAAAGGGGGCCAGATTGAAATTCGTTACCGAGGAGTGGCATTCCCATTCCACGTAAGCTTGACCAAAGTAAGGAGTGGTTGGAGAATAGGGCCTGTTTAATCGTTTCAAAACCAGGAATAAAAACCAAAGGGCTGGTTACCGGATCCTGAAGCTCCCAGGTTTTAGGCAACATGGCAGACCACTTCATAAGACAGAGCTCAGGATAAACCAGGAATACTACGGCAGCAGAGAATGCGAATGCTGTAAAGAATGGTTTTTTGGCAAAAATCATGATTTTCGTGCATCCGTCTGCTTATACGCATCGCCCACAATCGTAACTGCCCTGAGCGCGTCTTCGGCTTTTGCGAGATCAGTGTGTTTTCCTTCGATTTCAGCCAGAAATGCATCCCACTCGAGAAGCCATGAGCGGTCCTCACCCGGGAAGGTAAACACCTCGGTATCAGGGGGGCCCATTTCTGGCTTCATTTTGTAGTAGCGAAGTTCCTCGGTTCCGTAGCTTCGACCGAGGCCCCAGATCTGGAGTTTTCCAGTTTGGCCGAAGATTTCGAAATCAAAGAGATTTTTCCACTCAGTGCAGCTTGCGTGAATATGGCAGTATTGCTTTTTACCGGGGGCTTTCAATAGCAAAAATCCATTATCTTCGACCGGCATGTCCCAAAAAAACGTCTCGACACGGCCATACTCGAGTTCAAATTCGCCTCCGAGCCAACGGCAAAGGTCAATGAGATGAACACCCTGGTCTAGAAGTTCCCCGCCCCCTGAAATCTCCCGAACCGCGCGCCATTCTTTATCGTAACCGATTCGACCGCCATGTCCATATCGTGCGCGGATGTACATGAGGGGCCCAATCCCTCCCGATTGCATGATCTCTTTGGCCTTTTGAAAGCCAGGGTGAAAGCGGTGATTGAAACCTACTCGCAAAATACGATCTGAACGATGGGTCGCCTCAACAAGTCCTTGAAGGTCCTCGGTGTGTCGGCCTGCTGGTTTCTCGACTAAAGCGTGCTTTCCGCTTTCGAGGGCGGCCTTCGCGCAAACCGGAATCACGGCGTTGGTCGTAGCGATAATGACCGCATCGATATCCTTGCGGGCCATGAGCTCCTGCCAGGAGTCGTAAGCCGTTGCACCGTAGGCGTCGGCCAGCGTTTTTGCTCGATCCATAGCGATATCTGCGACCGCGACTAGCTTGGCGCCCGGCATGGATGCCGCGCGTTTGCCACCAATCAGTCCTGCTCCTACAATTCCTACGCGTAATGAGGTCATTTTGAACTCCTGCTAAACAAGTCGTTGTCAATGCGACGCAGTCTGAGTAAGTCCGCATTTTCAGTAATAGTCTTCGGATTTTCGAGGATCTTTTTATCCCACTTTGCGCTGATGAGGCGTCCCGATACGCCATCCAAGCGAGGGTCCAAAAGTGCCGCCGTCATTTGAGCTGCAAAATCGGGTGAATCGCCCCCACTTTGCTGAACTTTAACCGTGGCAGCGTAAAGAGCGCCTAAGGCTTTTTCGCCAGCTTGGGCTGCTTGTTCAGTGATTCCCGTTTTTACCGCACCTGGAGCTAGACAGTTAATGTCGATTCCAGTGGCGTAAACCTCTTCGTGCACGATTTCAACAAGGCGGTAGAGCGCCGCCTTTGCACAACCGTAGGCTGAGATTCCGGGCCAAACCTGGGAACCCCCAAGGCCGCTGCCACTCATGACCAAGATCTTGCGGCGGAATTGAGAGGGCTCTCCCTTGCCTGCGATCTGGATATAGTGTTGGAGCATTTCGGCGACCGCAAAGAAATTGAGATCAAAGGATTTTTTCCAGCCTGTAAAATCCACTTCTGAGAGTTTGCCGAGGGTTCCGTAATCACCTGCATTGCAGATCAATGCCTGTGGAAGGTCCTCGGACGACTTCCAACGTGAAAAAAGCTCAGCCACCCCGCAGGGCTTGCTCAAATCTGCTGGAATGATTTCGACCTGGGTTCCGTGGGTCTTACGGAGTTTGTCGGCCAATGAGTTTAACGCCGCAAGATCTCGGCCACAGAGCACTAAATTCCATTTTTCAGTGGCCAATTTTTCGGAGATGGCCTTGCCGATTCCTTTAGCGCCGCCGGTAACGATGGCGGTTTTTAATCCGGAGGGTTTCATAAGCTTTTCCTTTAGTTTTGAACCATGACCTTGGAGCCTTCATGTTCAAAGGCAAAACGC
Organism: Bdellovibrionota bacterium FG-1; assembly: GCA_051382295.1. Classification (GTDB taxonomy): domain Bacteria; phylum Bdellovibrionota; class UBA1018; order UBA1018; family UBA1018; genus JBBCAW01. Next base: position 19,012 of record JBBCAW010000132.1, read on the forward strand.
ACCTCAACTAGGCCCTCGGCTGCCATCGCTTTGCGGAGAGCGGTACGGTCCTTGGCGTAAAACAGAATAAAGCCGCCACCGCCGGCCCCGATGAGTTTACCCCCTACCGCACCGTTTGCGTATCCGATATCGTACCATCGGTTGATGTTTTCATTGCTGATGCCGGTTGAGCGGGCCTTTTTGTGCAGCCAATGCTCGTGCATGAAGCGGCCAAATTGATGAGTATCCCCGGTTTCGAGCGACTTTTTAATGGGGTTTGCGAGTTCTTTGATGAAGTGTAGGTTTTCGATCATCGCTTTGTCGTTCGTTTCGCTTCGAGTCTTTTGATCGGCGAGAACCGCGCTTGCGCTCCTGGAATATCCCGTAAAGAACATCAGCAAGTTGTCTTCGAGGTCGTGAAGGGTGTCGGTTGATATCCGAAGAGGTGATACCTGGACTTTTCCGTCCTTATCGAACTCCATGCAGATGAGACCACCGTAGGCGGCGATGTATTGATCTTGCTTGCCAACCGGTTCTTTGAGGAGGTCGATTTCAATTTTGCAAGCTTCTTCGGCCAGCGCGTTAGTCGTGACATGCTCGCGTTTTAGACTATAAATTCCCCGTAAAAGGCCTACATTGAACGCACCCGAGGATCCGAGACCGGTCCCGGCGGGGATGTCCGCCATACTGACCACTTCAGAATAGTTTTCGACGTTGTGCAGTTTGAAGGTTTCTCGAACGATCGGGTGTTTGATTTCATCGATACTTTCGACCGTTTCCATTGTCGAGTACTTGATGATGTAGTTCGGGACAAATGTTTTGTGGACCGCAATATAGATGTAGCGAGTGATCGCTGCTGAAATGACAAACCCGCCAAATTTCTCATAATACGAAGGGAGGTCAGTGCCTCCGCCGGCGATACTGATTCGAAGGGGGGTGCGTGTAATAATCATAAATGGTCCCTCAAGTATTGAGTAGTGATTCGAACACATTCTTTAATGGTTTTGGTGGGTCGCCAACCGGTTGCTCGGATCTTGGAGCAGTCGAGAAAGATAAAGGGATTATCTCCCACCCAGCCGCGATCCCCGCCGCTGTATTCGCGTTTGGGGTTGATTTTAAGTTCATCGAAGATCACGTCGATCGACTCGTTGACTTCGACATACTCATCGGTGCCAAGATTGTAAATTTCGACTTTATTGGGGGATTCAGTCCGGATTGCCGTGAGAATCGCATTCACGCAATCTCCGACGTAGAGATAGGATTTTCGTTGTTTGCCATTTCCCAGGACGTAAAGCCGGCTTGGGTCTTTGCGGAGGTTCATGACAAAGTCATAAACATGTCCGTGCGTGTAACGTTCTCCCATGATGGAGACGAAACGAAAGATGTAGGCTTTGATGCCGTAGCCTTCGGCATAAGCCGACAACAGGCCTTCGCCTGCGAGTTTGGATGCTCCATAGAGCGAAGTCTGGATGGGGAAAGGGCAAGTTTCAGGTGTGGGAATGACTGCGGCCTCTCCGTAGACGCTTCCGGTTGAAGAAAACGCGATTTTCTTGACCCCGGCTTTTCGGACCGCTTCGAGCACGTTCCAGGTGACAAGGGTGTTTTGTTCCACGTCTTTCCACGGGTGCTTCAGGCCATCTCGGACGTCTGCATTGGCCGCCAAATGAAAGACAATATGAGTTTCGGCCCCTAAGAGTCCATCCAGAGCTTCACGATCGGTGAGGTCCTTTTGGACAAGTTTAAAGCGAGGGGATTTGAGCGCGTCTTTTAAAAAGGCTTCCCGTCCTGTGGAAAAATTGTCGACGCCGATAACCTCCCATCCGTCGGATAGGAGGCGGTCTACAAGGTTGCTGCCAATAAATCCGGCCGCGCCGGTTACGAGAGCTTTCATGATTCCTCTAAACGTGTTGTTTACTTTGAGAGGATTTGTTACCAGAAGGTTATGCAAACGTCAAAAAGGCATTACGCTATTGCGGTAATTGGTGATTGGCATCTCGCTTTTTGCACAGCTGCTTGTATTGCAAGCACCGGCCAAAAAACTCTGTTTGTGAATCCCCTTCTCGGTGAAGCTCAGCGTTGGAGCGGATTTCCGGAGCTTAAGCTGGCTGAACCTGGCTTGCCCGAAATGATCCAGAATGCAAAGAATCTCGGAAATCTCGATTACGCGAACGGATTTGAGGAGGATTGGTCGGCCGACGTGGTTTGGCTTGCGATTGACACGCCGGTCAACGATCGGGATGAGCCAGACACTACGCCGCTTCTTGATGTTGCCAAAAAACTGAAAGCAAAAGGTGTGCAGTTTGAGATTTTCGCGATCAATAGCCAAATTCCCCTGGGGTTTTCGACACTTTTGGAAAAGTCTTTTGGTTTTAAGGTTGCCTATGTGCCCGAAAACCTTCGGTTAGGTAAAGGCATTGAAACTTTTCTCAGGGCAGATCGCACGGTTATTGGCGCCTCATCACCTGACACGGCTGAGCAATTAAAAACTAAACTAGCTAAATTTCAGACTGAGTTTTTGCTTTGTGATTTGCCCACGGCCGAAATGGTTAAACACGGAACCAATGTTTTTCTCGCCATGTCGATCAGCTTTTCCAATGAGTTGGCGAGGATTGGTGAGCTGATGGGTGTCGATAATCAGTTAGTGGGAAAAGCACTGAAGTTGGATTCACGAATTGGAAAACAGGCCTACGTGATGCCGGGGCTTGGGTTTGCTGGTGGCACGCTGCCCCGGGACCTTCGGATTGTTCAAAAGTTGGGACGCGAGCATACGGTTCCTACTCCATTAGTGGATGCAGTACTCACCGTGAACGAATCCACCGCCCAGGCTTTGACTCAGTCGGTGCGGGAGTATTGGGGTGGGTTGAGTGGCAAGAAGATTTTGGTGATTGGCTATGCCTATAAGGCAGAGATCGATACGCTTCGTCGTTCGCTTTCAGTTGATATTGCCCGTGAACTGAATCAGGCGGGTGCCGTAGTGATCGGCTACGATCCGGCGATGAATCACCGCGATCTTTCGTCTCTGAAGCCGGTTTTACGGCACGTTGCGGATTGGAGGGAAATTGAGGCTCCCGACGCGGTTTTGGTGATGACTCCGCGCCCGATGTTTCGAGAACTCGATTGGAAAGCTTTAGGGGCTAAAGTTTCACAATCGGAAAGAAAACCACTGGTTTTGGATGCCGTGAATGTAATCGAAGGTGGACAGATTCTTGCCGCCGGGTTGGTGTATAAGCGACTTTGGCAACCGATTCAAACGACTTAGTCAGTCGCCTTGATTCGCGAACCATCAGTCTGAGGCATATCCTCAATTTTGCTAAAACGAAACAGCACAATCGCGCGAATCCAGGTGAGCGGGTCGAGAAGGATCCGAACTTTTCCTGCTTATCCGGTTGTCACTTAATTGATGTTTTTGAAGATTTCGCGCTGCGCGCAACGCTGTAGACTTCTCGATAGGTTAATCCAGGCCGGAGAGTTCCAAGTCCCAGTAAAGTTCGAAATG
>JBBCAW010000133.1:0-27876 GCA_051382295.1 Bdellovibrionota bacterium FG-1
CCCCCGCGCCAGCACCGATCACCAGCAAAGCGGGAAAAATCAATGAAGTCGCAAGCGCACTGACTAGAATAGCCTGAGCCGGCTTGGGCGCTAAGGTTTGAGTGCCTACAAAAGCACTCAAAGTGAGCGCGATCAACAAACGAACGGATAAAAATCGCCGACGGGACATAGCAAAAACCTCCAAATGACTTGACGCGTATACCCCAAATTAGCCGCTGCGCCTAGGAAATCTATAGACTAGAGGGGCAGTTTTCATGAGTTTTGTGGTAAAACCAACTCAACCTATGAATTCCGACACTTCCAAGCCATGGATTCACCCCTGGCTCACTTTTTTGATCGTCGTTTCAGCGGCGCTCATCACAGCCGCTTTTGTCTATTACTGGGAAATCTATTTTGACTCCGATGTCGCCATGATTGGGCTCATCGGAAAAAGCATTTTGGAGCGTGGCGAGCACCCCATCTATGTCTGGTCGGTTGGTTATCAAGGAATGCTCATCGAGGGCAATCTCGTCGCCTTGATGTTCAAGCTTTTTGGCGTGGGCCCGCGCGTGCTCAATTTCGGTCCAGCCCTACTCTACGGAATCTTTCTATTCACCTTTTATCGAGTTCTTAGGCCCGTTTACGGAAAAACCCAATCCCTGCTCGCGACTCTTTTGGTCGTCGTCAGTTCTCCGCTTTTGTACATTCGTCTAGTCAGAACCATGCCCAATTATCCCGAGATTTTTTTGATGGGCACCCTATTTTTCGGGCTTTATCACGAGTTTTTAAAACGTCATTATATTGCTCGAAAACCCATCAAAAATCGAGACCTAATCCTCCCCTTAGGAATGGGCATCGTGGCAGGCTTTGGTATTTACACCTACGCTCAATTTTTCTTTTTTGCCGGCGCCGTTGGAATGCACGCTTTTTTACTCTATTGCCGCACGCTTTCTTTTTCAAATGGCCGCGAATTGTTATCCCTCTTATTAGCGCCCCAACGACAACTCCCCCGCGGCGCTGCTCGATTTACCCTCACCTGGCTCAATCGCCTTGCCCAAACCATCGCCTGCCTCGGAATGCTCAGTTTTATATTCAGCACCCAGGAATTCCACGTCGGGCAGCGCGGCTTTCGCTGGTCCGCTCTCACCGCCGCGTTTATCAGCGTGAGTTTCTGTGTTTTCTTCAATTTTGCGACGCTCGCCTGGACTCGTAGAGCCGAATTACGACGTTTGGCTCCACTTGGAGCCGTTAGCTTAGCGGGGCTGGTTTTAGGGATTAGCCCGAAAATTTACTTCAACTGGATCCTGGGCCTAACGTCATCCAACCGAATGACCATCGGGGGAAACCCTTCGGACGTTTTCAAGCGCCTCCACCTCGCCCTCCAAGGTGGCTTGGGGTTTCTCAATCTCACTCCGCTCTCGCCGCTCGCTATCGTGGCGGGCCTTGGCATCGGTCTCAGTGCACTCGTGTTTTTCAGGCATTCACTGACTTCGGTCGCAGACTTTGTTTGCAGAAAATCAGATCGGACGTCAATCCTTTCGATTCCCCCTTGGTTTTTCCTTTTTTGGGTGGTCTTGATCGGGTTTTGTCTGTCCGAAGCGCCTTCGGACATCGGCTCCGCTCGCTACACCCTCGTCCTGCTCCTCGTCTTTGCGATCAGCACCTCGTTCGCTGCCCTCTGGGCATTAGAAAGATCCAAATACGCAGTCTATGCCCTGTTCGCCCTGATCTTACTCAATAATGCTTTTGCCTTGAGTCGAGAGATTCAGGCAGTCAAACAACCCTTTGCGCATCTTGAAATCTTGGATTGGCTCAAAACACGCCAAATTCACTATGCCTACGCCGACTACTGGTATGCTTATACCCTGGATTTTTTAAGCCAAGAGGAGATCATTGTCGAACCTCTTTACTCGACGTTTTGCCCCTATTATGGTCCTCTGGTCAAAAAAGCGACTCGTTTGGGCCTCATCGCCCCGAAATTAGACCCCATTCCAAAAGTCGGTCAGATTTTTTCGCTTCACGAAAATTCTTTCCGTGTTTTAGATATTGGAAAAGCCTCCGGCGTTGATGTTCTGGTGGTTGAGAGGAACCTATGATCAATCAAAAGCGAATTGTTGTCGTGATGCCCGCTTATAACGCCGAAAGCACCTTATCCTCCACCTACGCCGAAATCCCCAAAAACATCGTGGACAAGGTGATCTTGGTGGACGACGGAAGCCGCGATCGAACCTTTGAAATTGCTCAACAGCTCGGACTTGAAACCTTCCGCCATATCAAAAACAAAGGATACGGGGGGAACCAAAAAACCTGCTACAAATTGGCCCTGGAGCACGGCGCCGATATCGTCGTCATGGTGCATCCAGACTACCAATACACTCCCCTTCTGATTACCGCGATGGCTTCCATGATCGCGTACGGGGTTTATGACACTGTTTTAGGTTCACGCATCTTAGGGAAAACCGCTCTTCAAGGTGGCATGCCGCTTTACAAATATATTTCCAACCGCATCCTCACTGCATTTCAAAATATTTGGATGGGCCAAAACATATCAGAATACCATACCGGTTTCCGGGCCTTTTCACGGCAGGTTCTGGAAAACCTGCCATTAGAAGCGAATTCGGACGACTTTATTTTTGATAACCAGATGCTCACGCAAATTTGTTTTCAATCGTTTCGATTGGGTGAGGTTTCCTGTCCGACCAAATATTTTAACGAAGCTTCCTCGATTAATTTTATGCGCTCTGTTCAATACGGGCTAGGATGCCTGAGAAACTCAATTCTTTATCGCCTCGCAAAGTGGGAAGTTTACACACCACAGTTCCTCCGCGAAAAGGCGCCCTCATGATTGAAGTTTGCCCCAATTGCCAGACTCCCAACTCAAAACGCCTATTTATGAACCACGATGCCTTGAGCGGTGAGAATTTTGATATCTGTCGCTGCTTTCAATGCGGATTAGTCAGAACTGATTTGAAGAAGCCCCTTTCAGAGTTAGGCCATTATTACCCCGCTGAATATTATAACGCGAATTCAGGGCGACTCAATCCCGTCGAAAACGTACTGCGCTGGTTTCGCGACGCACGAGCCCGCCGAATCATGACCCTCCATCCTCGCCCAGGACGCGTCCTAGATATCGGGTGCAGCCGTGGCATCATGCTCAACAAACTCCGAGATGAGGGGTGGGATCCTCAGGGAGTTGAACGATCAGAGACCTCGAGCCGATACGCTCGCGAGGTCCTCGGACTGCCAGTCAAAGTCGCCCAGGATCTCAAAAGTTGTGAATTTCCCGACAGCCATTTCGACGTCATCACCCTTTGGCATGTCCTCGAACATCTAGCGGATTTTAAGGCAACCCTGGCGGAAGTTCGTCGCATTCTGAAACCCGGCGGGACGCTACTCGTCGAAGTGCCCAATCTCGGAAGCCTTCAAGCCCAACTTACCCAGGGTGAATGGATCCATATCGATGCCCCTCGGCATTTGATTCATTTTGACTACGAAACCTTGATCGACGCCCTCAAAGGGCAGGGGTTTAAGCCCTACGAAATTGGAACGTTATCGTGGGAAATGGGCCCCTTCGGCTTTTTGCAGTCCCTTTTCAATCGAATGACCCCTAAAAACACCAACTTCTTGTATTGGCTTCTCAAAAACCGAGGTTCAGGAAGAGGCTGTCCCGTCGGGGCTTTATTTTGGAAACTTTTAGGGCTCCATCTCATTTTGTTATTTCCACTTGGCGTTTTTTCATTATTACTAGAAATCCATGCTGCCCTTCAGGCCCGCGGAAGCGTCCTTCGGGTGGTCTCACAAGATTAAAGGGAACCCATGCCAGAATTTAAAAAACCAGGTCGCCGAACCATTATTGAACCCTTTAAGATCAAGGTCGTCGAACCTCTTCCTTTTACGAGTCGCAAAGAACGCGAGGAAGCCCTTCAAGAGGCGGGATACAACCTTTTTCTCGTACCGGCGCGAAAAGTCACCTTTGATTTCTTGACCGACTCGGGCACGACCGCGATGAGCGCCGAGCAATGGGGCGCCATGATGGTGGCCGACGAGAGCTATGCGGGCTCTCGCAGTTTTGAAAAATTTGAACGCGTGGTTAAAAAGCTCACGGGCTACACCTATGTGATCCCCACTCACCAAGGGCGGGCTGCTGAGCGCTTGCTTTTTGGCACGATCGTCAAACCGGGAATGAAGATCCCCTCCAATAACCATTTCGACACGACCCGGGCCAACATCGAACAACTCGGGGGTGAAGCAATCGATCTCGTCATTGAAGAGGGAAAACAGCCGCAAAATCCCCACCCCTTCAAGGGGAATATCGATATTGCCAAACTCAACACATTTTGTGCCGAGCACAAAGACAAAATTCCGTGCGGCATGCTGACGATCACCAATAATACAGGCGGTGGCCAGCCAGTTTCGTTGGATAACATTCGCCAGGCGGCTGAAGTCTACCATCGTTATGGTATCCCCTTCATTATGGATGTTTGCCGTTTTGCAGAAAACAGCTATTTCATCAAGACGCGCGAACCGGCTCAAGCGGGCCGATCCGTGCGCGAAATCGCCCACGAAACCTTTTCGCTCGCCGATGGCTGTATGATGAGCGCCAAAAAAGACGGTCTAGTCAACATCGGCGGTTTCATTGCGCTGAAAGACTCCAAGTGGGTCGAACAACTCCGCAGCCTTTTGATCCTCACGGAGGGCTTTCCAACTTATGGCGGACTTGCAGCACGCGATCTCGAGGCCTTGGCAGTTGGCCTCGAAGAGGTTCTAGAGGAACACTATCTTTCCTACCGGATCGCTGTCAGTCGTTATATGGCGGAGGGGCTCAATCGGGTCGGTATTCCCACGGTGCAACCCGCAGGCGGGCACGCGGTTTACATCGATGCCAAGGCCTTTTTACCCCATATTCCACCCGAGCAGTTTCCAGGGCAAACGGTTGTATGTGAATTCTATCTAGAAGAGGGGGTCCGTTCCTGCGAAATTGGGTCGGTCATGTTTGGTACAACTCTCAACGGCCGGTTTCAACCCGCTTCGATGGAACTGGTTCGCCTCGCCTTTCCGCGTCGGGTGTATACTCAAAGTCATTTTGATTATCTATTAGAGGCTGCCACGGAACTCGCCGCCCGAAAAAATGAAATGCGGGGTCTAAAAATGGTACATGAACCGCCATTTTTGCGGCACTTCACCGCTCGGTTTTCGCCTTTGCGCTGACGTCAATCACTTGGCATCAACCGCATCAGTAGAAAATATTTTAATCAGCAACAGTGCTCCTTCTTACTTGGCCCAACCGAAATGACCAGGCTAAGATAAGAAGGTGAGCAACGCCCCCCCAACCACAACGACCACCGCCCCCACTCAGGATATCCGAATCTTGGTGATTGACCCTGATGAGAAGTTTGGAAATCGCCTACGCGACGACCACGCCATCGCCGGCGGCAAGCCGATCGCAAAAACGCCGCAACCCGTATGGGGTACGTCACTCCGCGAAACCCAGAAATTTCTATCAGATCGAGATTTTTCCTACGTCGCAATTTTTATTAATCCAAGCATCGGACATCCGAGTTGGACCGCCTGCATAAAAAACTCCCATCAATATCGCCCTGGCATGCCGGTTTACATCATGTATGATGAGCCCCCCAAGGGCGTGACTCCCGAGCAACAGAAAGAGCTGGGTGTGACAGGGTTTGTGAAACTCCCCCTGGATTATCGGGAAATACTCAAAATTTTGAGTCACGAAAGAGAAGTCCCCGTCGGACTCGGCGCCCAAGGCGAGCCGATTCATGCTCAACCCGCAGCCCCTGTGGAGCCCCCTCAAAAAGGGTTAGCGCTCAAGGACTCCGATCTTCTGACGGTGAATTTAAAAAACCGGATTGGGAGCGTGATTTCGCCCTTTGATCTTTTTATTAAACTTTCCAATGGCCGCTATGTGCAGATCTCCAAAAGTGGCGACAAACTCACGCAAGATCGCTTGGACAAATATAAAGAACATGGCGCGGAAGCGCTCTACGTCTTAAAAAGCCAACAAGAGGGTTATCTTAAATTTTGTGACGAAGTCGTCGCGAATTTCATCAGGGATCCTAAAATTCCGATCAGCGAAAAAACCGCTGAGGTTGCGCGCTATGGAGAAGAAACCGTCAGTTACTTAAAGAATGCAGGATTTACCCCCGCCACGCTCAAAAGAGCGGAGGAGTACGTGGCAAAAATCACGGAAACGATCGGGACGATTGCGGTAGGTTCGGGGGATATCAAGGCCTGGTTTGAGAATGTGCTCACGCTTGAACACGCCGTTGGCGTAACGACGATCGCGGGTGTGTTCCTAAAGAACATCGGGGTTCTTAAGCCGGAAACCTATCAAGCCGTAGGCATTGCCTGCTTTTTACACGATATCGGGCTCATTGGCATGCCCGCCGAGGTCCTCGAGGAAGACGAATCCAAAATGACCGCCGACCAGAAAAAGATGTTCCGGGAACACCCGATCATCGGCGGAAAAAAGCTCGCGCAGGATAAGACGCTTCCCCCAGGGGTGGCCAAGGCCGTGGAGCAACACCATATTCGAGCCAATGGGGGATTTCCCTCTCATCCAGGGGTACAAGAACTCAGTATCATGGCCGAGATCATAGGTATTTCAGAGGATTTTTTTTGGCTGCTGAAGAAAGCCAAAGCCAATCCTCGGCTCGACCCCCTTCAAGCCATTCGAGAAATCGCCCTGAAGGATTACTCAAAGACTTTGGCGTCTGGCTTTCTGAAGACATTGCAAGAAAAGTAAAAGTCCAAAAAGAAGAGCAAGGAAGCAAGCATGGCTAAGATCCTCATCGTCGAAGATTCCGCTACCATGAGAAACAACGTGGTGCGTTTATTGAGGGCCACTAAAAAAGGATATGAGTTTGCCGAGGCGATTAACGGAAAGGAGGCCCTCGCCTGTTTGAGCGAAACCCGACCCGATTGTATTCTTTGCGATATCCTCATGCCCGTGATGGACGGACTCACCTTTCTGGAGTCTTTAAAAGCCGCTGGCATCAAGATTCCGGTGATTATGCTGACCGCTGACATTCAGAATCAGGTCAAAGCAAGGTGTTTGGAGTTGGGAGCACTGGCCGTCCTCACCAAACCGATGTTTGGTTTACCAACCGAATTGCTTGAAGCCATTGAACAGGGGGTTAGCAGTGGAAGACAGCTATAACCCCCTAGGGCAGGATGGCTATTACGAGAAAGCTTTGGGGGCCTGCCTGGAACTCGCGATGGATGAATTCAAGAAGGCCAATGCCACCTCTGGCGCAACTGACTCGACTCCGTCAACTCAAGTAGACTTAATCCCCATTCGCGAGGGGTCCAAACGCCTCACCTCCACTTGGGGAATGGATTGCTCGGCGGTCACGCTTAATTTTGAAGGGGCAATTTCAGGACTTGCCGCGATCGTTCTGACCGACAAGATGGCTCTCAATATCGCGGCCAAATCCACCGGTTTGGATCCTTCAGACCCGGCCCTTCTGGAATGTAAGGCAGATGCGATTCGAGAATTTGGAAACATCGTCGTCAATCGAGTGGTCGGAAGCATCAGCAACCAACTCGGAACTCTCGTTAAGTTTTCGAATCTCAAGATATCGCCGGACCCTGATGAGGTCTCTGACGAAGAGGTCATTGTTTACACTGAAAACGTGATCAAGACGATTTTTCAGTTCACCAAAACGATCACCACGGACCTGGTTTATTGGGCCAGAAGGACGATCGAAATCCCCATCATTCAGAGCAATATCGATTTATTGATTCTTTTTGACGACACCCCTGAATTTCGCGCAAAAGTCATGGAAATCAGCATGAATGCGTCGGACTTATGGGAAGATGAGTAGGACCTCGACGAGTTCTAACAGTCTTTGAAGAAGGTTCCCCTCAATATCTTCGCTTGAGAAGTTACGAGATAGAAGTTCTTGACGAGCATTTTCAATATCCCACTGTGCGGACTCCCCACTCGCCAACGCACAGAGCATGTGCCGTATTTGAGTTGCCTCTGGTTGGGCTTTCAGCCGGGTCCAGAGCGGATCCAAATCAAAGTGTGTTCCTTTTTCCACTAGACCCGAGGCCAACTCGATCATGTCGGCGAGATCCTTAATTCTCCGAACTGGATCGTCCAGATAAGAAGCTCGCTTCAATGCCCACATGCCAAATGGATTAGGAAACCATACGCGAGAAGTAATCGGAAATGCTTCTTGTGCCGCAAACGCAAAGCCAGCAAAAGAAAACCCCTCACCGGCACCCATTGTGCGAATAGCTTCTCCAGAGCTAACAGTGGCGCTCGCGGGATGAGCGAGGAGGTCAATGTAGGTCATGCCGCCAGGAATGGGTGTCGGCGAAAAATAACGATATTTTGGCCCGGTTTCTTGATGATTATAACCATTCGCGATGAGCGCATCACGGATAGATGTATAGTCGTGGGCCCCACTCACCAAACCGACACTGAGATCAAGATCACCTGTTTTTCGGCTAAACTTTGGAAGCCACTCCAGCTCCTGATAGATCTCAAAAACCCCCGCTCCGATCATCAACGTATCAACCGAGGCACTCCTCAGTACGATGTCTAGGGCCGGAAGCTGGACTGTCATATGAGTAAGCCATTTTTGAATCTTTCCCTGATCTATTTTCATTTGAGCACCTGCTTCAACATTTCGACTTGCACTTCCATCAGCCTAGCGTCTCCATAAGAAAGATCCCATATTGCGCGAAATACGTTTACCCTACTCAATCCTTCCTGAGTTGCGAACTGAAGGCCATGGTCCGGCAAATGAGCTAGAATCGCTTCACGCCGAAACCCATGAAGGGGACTCGCAAGAAACCATGTTGGACTATTTCGTTCAATGCCGGGGACCAGACGAAGGTCTCTTTTTAGAGTCTGTAAGCCTACCGAAGTGCCCCAGACTGTACAATCTTGATCCCGCAAAAAACCCTTCTTTTTGGCCAGTTCTGTTGGGCCAGGAGCGAGTTGATCATTTTTATCCGATAGAATGAATGAATTAAATTTCTCAAGTTTCGCTTCCTCCGATTGATTTAATACAGAATGATAAGGTTTGGCGTGGAAAAAAAATGGGGTAAATACTCGTCGTATTGCAGGATAGCGGAGCGCTGATATCCACCAATCGATGGAAAGGTTACTCACTGCATCGCGCAGTTCCATTAAACTGTGCACCCGCATGGATGACATCAAGGTACTGAGCTTTGGCTGGTAAAGGTCAAAAGATTTTGCAAATTGGAGTCCCGAACTGAATCCCCGCAGCTGGTTCTGTGGCAGTCTGAAAAGAACATCCAGTATGGCAAAGGCGTTTGGGCTCACTAGATCCGTCGGTTTTTTGGGAACGTGCTGGTCGCCGACTGTTCTTAACCATGCCGGTGATGTCGGCTGAGTGTGCCTTTTCCGGCGCGAGATGGCTTCGATGGGTTCAATCGAAAGGACACTCTGTTTACGAACTAAGTAAAGACTACCGTCGGAAGTAAGGTAACTCATGTTGCATGTGCGACACAGCTCCTTTTCTTGAGAACTGAGCCTGGGGCTTAGGATTCCTTTGGATGAAAAATCAGCTTGAAAGACATCGGATAGGCGCGCTTTGGCGAATGGGATGCCGCCTATCCAAAGACGAGCGCCATCACAATGAGAAGGGATGGAAAGTCCCTCAAATTTCTTGAGGCGATCCAGCACTTTAACGTAGGAAGCCAGATCAGTCATTGCGATACCTCTGTGATTGATATTAGCGCAATAACTATATAACCACAATAGTTCATCAACTCATTAAAATTTACTTGATTTTTTTAGTCAACCAAAAGAAAATAAAGAAAGTAACTAGAACTCGGGGGAGTTTATGAAATTCAATATTATTCTTCTGGCTGTCGCATTGGGAGCTATGGGCACAGGTTGCACGAAGCATTCAACGTCGTCGACGGAAGCAGTGGATTCATCGGGCACGGGAGTGACCGTCTCGGAGCCAACGACTCAGGGGGCCGGAACTGAAATTACCGCTCCTGCTGCCACACAACCAGAAACTACTCCGACTGCAGCCGCCGCAGCGCTACCCACGCCTTTGCTACCGATGTGGGACATCACCGTGGGCACTCGCCACGCCTGCGCTTTGGACTCCAAGAACCAGGTTTGGTGTTGGGGCGATAATACGAATAAGCAGTTAGGCAATTTAACAGATCCAAAAACCTTGAAATCCTCTAGTACTCCTGTGTACGTTGATATCAGCGTCAATGGGAGCAAAGATAAGGTGATCTCGCTAGCAGCAGGAGGAAACTTCACCTGTGCCATTGTCGATCCTCTGGTCGGCGGAAAAGCAAACGTAACCAACCAAAAAGCCGTCTGCTGGGGCGCTGACTCCACTCATTACAACACATTCGCGCTCGGCGTGGGCTCGTCAAGCAGCGTTAGCTCTAATCAATATGTACAGGATGTTGGCACAAAGACAGATCTGGCAAATGTGACCCAACTCGCTCCGGGAAATTCCCATGCTTGTGCACTTCTTAGGAGTTTATCGGTTTATTGCTGGGGATCAGGGGGATCCGGCTCCCTGGGAATAGGAACTACTTTCGACTATACAGCCGCCACGTTTGTTACTGCGGGTGTAGGTCAACTGTCTACCTCGCATAATACCACTTGCGCAAAAACCACAGTGATCAATAACAAAATACTCAAATGCAACGGCTACTGTTGGGGCGCAAATGACCTGGGTCAAATTCCAGGACAGAGCCCCACATCTCTACTTAAGCCAACTTCTATCCTATCAACCTCACCCACAATGTTTACATTACTCAGTGATTCTAAAAGCGCTTGCCAGCTTCAGGGTGGAGCTCTTGCATGCTATAGTGGTTTGCAGGCCGCTCTTGCGTTTACAATACCCAGCATCGACTCTGCTTATCTCGGAGGTGGGGTTTCCTGCACTCTCACTGCCGGCATAGCAAAATGCTGGGGTTCTGTTCTACGCGGCATTTCCAAACTTTTCGGCACTTATGACAAGCCAAAAACCCTGTCTTCTCAGTCTGTCACTCACGTTGCCGTTGGGGACACCTCAGCTTGTCTTATCGCCAATGGTAAGGCTCAATGCTTTGGCCAGAACTCTTACGGCCAATTAGGCAACGGAACCAATACGAACTCAGTCGATCCAGTGGAGGTCGTGGGACTATGATTTTGAACTCGGAGGAGTTTATGAAATCCAAAATTATTTTTCTCGCTTTCGCTTTCTTAATCGTCGGAGCAGGCTGTACAAGGCACCCGACTTCATCGACGATCACACTGGACGCCTCAAGTCACGGGGCGACCGAACCAGCCACTGGAACCATCGTAACTCCAACGACCGAAAACCCTCCCCCTTTTGCGTTGGAAACGGGGATTCCACAAAATCCAGGTCCTACTAGCATACCTGTAGCGTCTGCAAGCCCGATTCCTCCTCCCACGGTTGTACCGCTACCTCAGCCATCGCCGACCCCCACAATCATCTCAGTCACCGTGGGTGATCGCCATGCTTGCGCCCTAGACACCAAAAACCAGGTTTGGTGCTGGGGCGATAATACCCATAAAGAATTGGGTAACTTAACTGACCCAGTCTCTTTGCCATTTTCCACTACCCCCCAACTGGTCAAACTCAGAGTGGGAGACACCCTCGACAAGGTGACCGCAATAGCCGCAGGGAGCGACTTTACCTGCGCCATTGTCGAATCCAACCAAAAAGTGATCTGTTGGGGTGGGGATTCCACTCATTTTCTCGCTCTGGGTGCGAATATCTCAAAGAGCGTCAAATCGAATCAATATGTCCAGATATACCCGCAGCCAGGCGTAAGCCTGACCGGCGTTTCGCAAATTACGGCCGGAAAATCCCATGCCTGCGCGCTTCTCAACGACTCGTCGGTTTATTGCTGGGGCGATGGAACCCTAGGCTCCGTCGGACAGACCCCCGCCATAAATTACTCAGCCGCCATACAGGTGGTTTTTCCACCAGGGATAGGCCTTTCTGTAAAGAAACTTTCTACTTTAAACAACACAACTTGTGCAAAGGCTTGGATGGACATTTGGAATATTATGAAATTCTACACCTATTGCTGGGGCGAAAATAAGGGGCAAATACCAGGACTAGACCCCGCAAATAGTCCTCAAAAAACACCGCTCCACATCTCAGCCCTGGACATGCAGGATGAGTTTCAACTCCTCAATAACTCGGATAGTACGTGTCAACTTCAAAACAGCAACCTCATCTGCAAGAAAGGGCTGCCTGTCGTTGTGATTCCAACTCCTTTTCCCAGCATCGACAGCGCCTATCTCGGAAGTTTACTATCCTGCATCATGACCAAGGGAGTGGTCCAATGTTGGGCCGACGAGACTATCTTGGGTGCTAAGCACAAAACCCCTGCGACGGCCATGCCCATGACCGTCGGCACCGCGCCAGCGAGTCAGGTCGCCGTAGGAAACACCTCGGGTTGCCTCATCGCCAATGGTAAAGTTAAATGTTTTGGCCAGAACGCTCTTGGCCAACTCGGCATCGGCACATCATCGGGAGCCATCCTGACCGACCCCGTGGACCTCGTATGGAAATAATTTTTCAATAGCTCCTATGGCCAAATCTCGATCCTTCCTTAAATGGAGTTTAAAAATAGCCGTGCTGGGCGCGATCGGCTTGGCCGGCTACTGGGCCTTTCCTCGTTTTGAAAGCCAGCCCCCAAACCAGGCCAATCAAACCGTCCGCGAAATGGCCAAATTTTTAGAAACCGCGCCACCCTCCACACTGCGCCAACTCACCGACCCCACGCTTCGAAAGCCCGCTCAAACAGCAGCCACCGCCCCTGTGCCTCAAGAGCCCCCCCCTCCAAACATTCGAGACCTAGCCGATTCCTACGCTCCATATCTTCAAGGGTCCCCAAAAGCAGCCTTCATGGCTCAATGGATGGCGCTCAATAAACTCGGCACAGATCCCCCTACCGGCGGCGAAGGCCTCGACGGCATGGATCGCACCGCGCTCATGCAAGAACTCATGAAGGAGCCCGAAGTCCTCACCCAGGACCTCGGTTACGCGCTCGAACAAATTCCAGAGTCTGCCACCCAAGAACGCCTGTCACTCTTGGCCTTGGCCTCCCAAATTCCAGTTACTGAAGGAGCGACTCCAGAACCCCTCAAAGCGATATTTCTCAATGAGGCGAGCCACCTCATGAACCCTGCCTTGCCCATGACCGAGGAGCAAGAAATCCGGGACGGCGATCGTGCCGAATTCGCGCTCTCGCGCTACATTGGACTTGAAACCGATCCCGCCAAACGACACGCGATCCTCGAACGCGCCCTGCAAAGTGCCCCCCCTTATTCGAGCATCCACCGGTATGCCGAGACGCTTTTGAATCCGGAGAATCAGACGCGGTAACTACCCACGATAGGCATAAGCCGGCCTTACATCTAGTTATACCAAATGTAAAGTCTCCTTTCCATCTAGAAAGCCGCACCTTTCTATTGACTCCCCCCCGCTCAAATACTATACAACGCCCATGCAAAAAATCGCTTGGGTCCTCTTTTGTGGGCTTCTGCTCACACCCGAGGCCCTTTCATGGGATGGCCACGCACCCCTCACCCACCAAACCCTCCTGGGTTTCAAATACCGCTCCGCCCCGCTTTGGAACGAACTCCACCGCCCCATCCAAGTCACCCCCCTTGAGAATTTTTTGAGCGCGGCTTTTGGCCCCCATTGCCTTCCACCACAAGCCAAACACGGGGTTTTCGGAGGGCTCGGCAAAGACTTTAATACTTTATACACGCCCGGTATTACTTACACGATGAACGTTGATTGGGATAAGGGCATCAGCAAGGTCACCATTCACACGATGGCCGAAGGCAATGCCCCTTCTAATCCCCAAGGTCTCGGCCACTCCGTACTTCCGCTCGATGTGATTTCCATTTACTCGGATGAACCGGATTGGAATATGGACGATGACGTTCCGGAACTTCGCGGAAAAGGCGTGGCTCAAGCCAGCGAAGGAACCAGTACCCGACTTTTGAGACATTTCTGGTACAAAGACGAAGAAGAAGTCGGTGTTCACTTTGACAAAGACCAGGAAACCGACCAACGGTTTCAACTCTATTATCAACTTTCCCTGATGGCCTTTTCCGTAGGCCACCCGTACTGGGGCTATCGTTTCTTAGGAAATTCACTGCACTACCTTCAGGATATGACCCAGCCTTTTCATACCAAGGCCATCATCAACGATCGCATGATTGATAAAATTGGCATTATTCAGGCGTTTCTTTGCGATGCTCGCCATCGAAAAGATTGCCAACCCGAAACCCAAACCGTAGATGGCGCCGTAATCAAAAACGGCTGGGTCGTGGGGGCCTACCATTCTGCGTATGAAGACTTCGGACATGGACTCGTGAACTCGTCCAATCGTTTTCAAAGCGTTCTTTGGATTCAAGACCCTGATCTCGCAAATGAAAGTGAAATTGGACTGGAAGAAATAAGTTGGCCAGATTCAGCACACAATCCAGGCCTGACTGTCACTCAAGTGATTCATTCAGCACAACGCGTGGTCAACGGATTTAGCGACAATACCGGAAACCTCTCCTACAAAGCCTTTGGCTGGCAATATCGCTACGACCAAGAAATCGCAAAAAAACAGGTTCTCATGACAGGAAGCACGCTTTCACTTCCCTATCAAATTGCGTCTCTTTTTGGTTTTTTCGACTTCAATTTGGATTCAGTTCAAACTCAAGCCGTTCAACCTTTAGTCACCCAGACTCATCAACTTTATGCACGCCTAGGAATTTGGGGGCGCCACTGGGTTGAGAAAGTCATGTTGGATTCGAATCGTTCTGAGATCCTACAGGGACTACTGCCATTGAAAAAAATCCTCACAAATCAATGCGTTAACATGTCCCAGAAGAAGCTACGTTGATTTCTTCAAACCGCAGGCACTGATCGCATTGCCTCTTGAGCCGGTGAGCTGAAGTCGCCGACTTCGCCGCATCCGCATGGACCAGCCCCTTGCAACGGCAAGGCAAGGGGTGCTCCATAATACACTCCTCGCAATCGATGTTGTTTTTCTGGTGGTTGGGTTGCAGCATCCATTGTTGTTTCGCGGTCATATCCCAGTAGACTACCACATAACGCGCTTAGCTAACCCTAAAAGACCACTTGACCTGACACCCTCATCCTGCGAATCTCGCGTCCAAACAGGAGTTTGTTCTGATATGAAAAAAGCCCTCATTACAGGCATCACCGGCCAAGATGGATCCTATCTCGCTGAATTACTGCTTTCCAAAGGCTACAAAGTCTACGGCCTGACTCGCCGATCGAGTACGACCGTTACGGACCGGGTTTCCCATATCTTAGATCGAATCGAGCTCATCTCAGGGGACCTCTTTGATCAGTCCTCCCTCATTGATGCCGTTTATCAAACTCAGCCTGACGAAGTGTATAATCTCGCGGCTCAAAGTTTTGTCCAAACCTCCTGGTCGCAGCCCGTCCTCACGGCCGAATTTACAGCAGTTGGCGTCATCAAAATGCTTGAGGCCGTGCGCAAGGGGTATCCCAAAGCACGTTTTTACCAAGCCTCCAGTAGCGAAATGTTTGGCAAGGTTCAGGCCGTTCCTCAGATCGAAAGCACACCCTTTTACCCTCGCTCCCCTTATGGCGTAGCCAAACTCTATGGTCACTGGATCACCATCAACTACCGCGAATCTTATAACATGCACGCCTCCAGCGGCATTCTCTTCAATCATGAATCCCCTCGACGCGGCATCGAGTTTGTGACCCGCAAGATTACCTATAATGTGGCCATGATCAAAAATGGACTCTCCCAAGAGCTGCGACTCGGCAACATGGATGCCCGTCGCGACTGGGGCTTTGCCGGTGACTATGTTCACGCCATGTGGCTCATGCTGCAACAAGACAAGCCTGACGACTATGTGATTTCGACCGATGAAACCCATTCAGTCAAAGAATTCGTCGAACTCGCATTTGCTCGCGCCGACTTAGATTGGCAAAAATACGTAAAAATTGACGAGCGTTTTCTACGTCCCGCCGAAGTCGATTTATTGATTGGAAGTTCAGCTAAAGCCCGCAAAAAACTCGGTTGGAAGCCTGAGATCGACTTCAAAAAACTAGTCAACATGATGATGGACGCTGACCTTAAACTCGTTGGCCAGCAACAAGCCTTTCGGAACCTTTGAATCGTGGCCGGTAAAAAGATCCTGATTACCGGCGCAGCCGGTTTCATCGGCTCAAGACTGCTACCCTTTCTGATCAAGAAAGGTCATGAGGTCATTCCTTCGAGTTTTGACCTTCTTGATTTCGAAGGCATGGACAAGGCTTTTCGAACCGGCCCCTGGGACGTCATCATTCACTTGGCCGGAATCAGCCATGTCCCAGCTTGTGAAAAGAATCCAGGCCTCGCCTTTCAAAACAATCTCACGGGCACCGCGCTGCTACTTGAAGCAATCCATCGCCACTGCCCCCAGGCTTGGCTTGTTTTTGCAAGTTCGGCGCAAGTTTACGCCACTCCGCAAGGCGACGAAATTCGCCAGGGAGTGATCCTCGATGAAAACCGAACCATTGTCCCGCAAAACACCTATGCTCGGACCAAGTGGCAAGCGGAGCTTTTAATTCAAGATGCGGCTCGCCGAGAGCGCATGAAAGCGACGGTTTTAAGGCTTTTCAATCACACGCACAAATCCCAGTCGCCCGATTTCTTTTTGCCTCACCTTTATCAGACCATCAAACAGGCGGGGCAAGAGGGCCACAAAGGCCAACCCATCCAAATTCCGGTAGGAAATCTGAATGTCTCTCGGGATATCGGCTCGGTTCAAGACCTCTTAGATGCCGTGGCGGCGCTGATCGGTCGAGCTTCCCCTCCTGAAAAATTTGAGACGTTCAATGTCTGTAGTGGCTCACCCAAACACCTCGCGACGCTTGCTGATCAGCTTGCAAAAAACCTCGACGTCAAAATTGAATTCATCACTGACCCCTCCCGCGTGCGGAAAGGGGAGCCTGAAAAAATCCAAGGATCTCATGCCCGGCTGACCGAAGCCACCGGCTGGGCTCCTCGCTGTTCGAATGAACAAACGCTTTTGGAAATGTTTCTATCGGAATGATATCAAATGAAAAAATTATTGGTTTTCACCGCCACCTATAATGAAGCAGAAAATATAACAACCCTTGTTCCAGAGGTTTTCAAAACCCTTCCCGATTGCGACATGTTAGTCGTGGATGATGATTCGCCCGATGGCACTGGCAAGATCCTCGAGCAACTCAAGATCACGTATCCCCGGCTTCACATCATTCATCGGCCAGGAAAAAGTGGACTAGGGAGCGCTCACAAGCTGGCGATCAAATATGCGCTGACCGAAAACTATGAGGCCCTCATCACCATGGATGCGGACTTCTCACATGATCCTAAATATTTACCCGAGATGGTTCAACACCTCGAAAAAGCCGAATTTGTGATCGGATCCCGGTATATTGAAGGAGGTGGATGCGAGTATGGTCCCTTTCGCACGGCCCTGAGTGTGGGCGCCAACGCATTGGCCCGCACCCTGCTGTCACTCCCGCTTCATGAAACGACGACGGCCTATCGGGGTTATCGCCGCGCGCTCCTCGAAAAAATGGACATGGATGCGATTCATGCCGAAGGATACTCTTACTTTATTGAATCCATTTACCGCGTCACCCAAATCACGTCAAAACTGGCCGAATTCCCAATCATCTTTGTCGATCGCCGCGCCGGTAGTAGTAAAATATCGAAAAAAGAAATTTGGAATGGGCTAACCACGGTTTTTCGGTTGTTTGGAAATCGCCTACAAGGAAAGTCACTGCGCCCAAGTCGGGCTGACCGTCGCTAAAACCGATTTTTCGCCGATTTTAGAAAGAAACCGTGCTGAAAAACTGGCCAAAATCAGGACATCGCTCGAGGGGTCGACAATTTCGATGCCCGGCTCCGACAGGTCAAAATCGATCGAAATTTTTGATATTTTTTTGGCCAAATCAATCATCGACCATTGGCCGTACGAATCAACAATACCCACTTTGATCAAAGCCAAGACCGTGGTCTGTCCCTGTTTGTTCACGAACCGCCCCGCCTGAGCCACCTCTAACAGTTGGGCGGGGGCATCAGGACGGGTTTCCGTTTCAATGACTAACGAGGCACCATCAGACGTTGCCCAATAAAAATCAGTCCCCTGTTGGATCAATAAATCACCTTGCTTGTAGACCCCCGAGTCACCCATGGCGATGCGAACCACTTTGGACTCACCATCAACCGTCAAATCCAGATCCAAATAAGAGGCTAAGATTCCGATCGAATCGGATTGACCGCTCGCACAGGCCTCACCGCTGTCTACCGCCTCCCATTCTTTGGCCCCGGCCAAATCAAAGCCTTGGTAGGTGCGACCAGCCACCCCAATCGAACCCGTTTGGCGGTTGGCCTGCCACGAAAAACCGCAAGCAACACTGGCGCTGGCCGGGAAAAAAACCGAATCCACCATTCCAGAAATATTGGTCACGGTGACCGCAGCCCCGCGCGTTACGGTTTGGGCCTGAGAAGATCGAAGACGCCCACCACTCGAAGAAACTAACTGAGTGCTTTTAAGAGTCATTGCGGCCACATGAGTGCCTATCGACTGCGAACAGCCACTCGTCACCGAGGCGGAGGCCACCATCACCAAAAAACATAAAAACGACGCGCACTTCACCTCTCAAAATTACTGTCTCTGGAAGAGATTGCCAATCTAAAAATATAACCACTCGTTATTATTACGCTTTACAGAAAAAACACCCTTCCTCGAAAAAACTTCTGTTAGCAATAACACAGGAGGAATATGACTCTATTACCTATGAAATCGACCTCTCTTGTCCCCACACAGGCCGCTACCCTCGATGGCAATGAAGCAACCGCATCCGTTGCGTATCGCCTTTCTGAAACGATCGCGATTTATCCGATCACACCTTCGTCAACCATGGCTGAATTTGCCGACGAGTGGTCATCGCATCACAAACCAAACATCTGGGGCACCATCCCTCGGCTCGTTGAAATGCAATCCGAGGGAGGCGCGGCCGGCGCGATTCACGGAATGCTTCAAACCGGCACCCTTTCGACCACCTTTACGGCGTCGCAAGGCCTCCTTTTGATGATTGCTAACATGTATAAAATTGCCGGCGAGCTCACGCCCTTCTGTATGCATGTCACAGCCCGAACCCTGGCCGCTCACGCGCTTTCGATCTTTGGAGATCACTCCGACGTGATGGCGTGCCGACAAATCGGCTTTTCCATGCTTTGCTCAGGGTCAGTTCAAGAAGCCCACGACTTCGCGGCGATCGCCCACGCAACAACGCTGCAAGCCCGTGTTCCGTTTCTTCATTTTTTCGATGGCTTTCGTACTTCGCATGAAGTTGCCAAAATCCAAATAATTTCAGATGAAGTTCTGAACGAGATGGTCGATGAAAAGTACGTCGATGCTTTTCGTAAACTCGCCTTGACACCCGATCACCCACGCATTCGGGGCACCGCCCAAAACCCAGACGTCTTCTTTCAGGCTCGCGAGGCCTGCAATCCTTACTACGCCAGGGTTCCCCAACTCGTTGAGGACACCTTTGACCACCTCGCCAAACTCACGGGACGCCGCTATCGCCTCTTTGATTACTATGGCCACCCGGAAGCGGAACGAGTGATCGTGATGATGGGATCGGGTGCCGAAACTGCATCTGAAACCATCGATTGGTTAACAAAATCGGGCGAAAAAACCGGAGTCCTGAAGGTGCGTCTTTTCAGGCCCTTTTCAACCCGCCATTTCGTGGCTGCTTTACCCAAGACCGTCAAAAAAATCGCCGTTCTCGATCGCACCAAAGAACCAGGCGCTTTGGGTGAACCTTTGTACCAAGACATCATCACTTCTTTGAGTGAAGCTGTTTCGGAAGGTGCATGGGCCACCCTTCCAAAAATCATTGGAGGTCGTTACGGGCTTTCTTCGAAGGAATTTACCCCCTCAATGGTTAAGGGTGTTTTTGATGAACTCAAAAAAGATCGCCCCAAAAACCACTTCACAATCGGAATTAATGACGACGTTTCAGGAACATCGCTCGACTATGATCGCGATTTCGACATCGAAGCCCCTGAAGTCACCCGCTGCGTGTTCTTTGGCTTAGGTGCCGATGGAACCGTCGGCGCTAACAAAAATTCGATTAAAATTATTGGTGAAGAAACGCCCAACTACGCTCAGGGTTATTTTGTCTATGATTCTAAAAAATCAGGGGCCATCACGATATCGCATCTTCGTTTTGGCCCTCAACCCATCCGCTCGTCCTATTTAATCAGCCAAGCCAACTTTGTCGCTTGCCACCAATGGGACTTTCTCGAGAAATACGACGTGCTAGGAGCCGCTGCTCCGAATGCTGTCCTTTTGCTCAACTCCGCATTTTCAGCAGGGAAGGTTTGGGATGAGCTTTCAAAGGAACTTCAACAGATCATCATTACGAAGAAGCTCAAAGTTTACGTCATTGATGCCTACCAGGTCGCTCGTGAAACAGGGATGGGCGGGCGGATCAATACCATCATGCAAACCTGCTTCTTTGCGATTTCAGGAGTTTTGCCACGCGAAGAGGCTATCGCGCAGATCAAAAAAGCCATCGAAAAAACCTATTCCAAAAAAGGAATGGACATCGTTCAACGTAATTTCGAAGCCGTGGACAAGACCTTGGCCGCACTGTTTGAGATGAAAACCCCGAGCGAAGTGACGGGCAAGAAAATCAAAAAACCTTTGGTTTCTGAAAACGCCCCCGATTTCGTCAAACGCGTCACCGCCATGATGATGGAAGGCAAGGGTGACCTACTCCCTGTAAGCGCTTTCCCGGTGGATGGTACTTGGCCGATGGGCACCACCCAATGGGAAAAACGAAACGTTGGACAATCCATACCAGTATGGGACTCCTCCATCTGTATTCAATGCAATAAATGCACATTTGTTTGCCCTCATGCCTCGATCCGTGCAGCCCTCTTTGATGCCTCGGCGCTTGAGCACGCTTCCGCCACCTTTAAGTCGGTCGACTACAAAGGTAAGGACGCGCCAGACAAAAAATATGCTTTACAGGTAGCGCCCGAGGATTGCACGGGTTGCGGAATTTGCGTTGAGGCTTGCCCTGCTCGCGATAAGGCGAACCCACGACATCGGGCTATTAACATGGAGCCACAAGCGCCCCTACGCGAGGCCGAGCATGAAAATTTCAACTTCTTTCTGAACCTTCCGTTACCCGATCGATCCCTGATGATCGGCGATCCTAAAACCTCTCAGTTTTTGCAGCCCCTCTTCGAATTTTCGGGCGCCTGCTCGGGTTGTGGCGAAACTCCGTACGTCAAGTTGCTCACTCAACTCTATGGTGATCGACTTTATATCGCCAATGCGACGGGCTGCTCGTCGATTTACGGTGGCAATCTACCGACAACTCCTTATACATGTAACCCCAACGGGCGGGGCCCCGCTTGGTCCAATTCGCTTTTCGAGGACAATGCCGAATACGGCTTGGGAATGCGGGTTTCGCTCGATAAACACGTCGAATTCGCCCGTGAATTGCTCACAAAACTCTCTTCCAAGTTAGGTGACGTTCTTTGCAATGAAATCCTGAACGCCGACCAAAGCACTGAAGCAGGCATTTTCAAGCAACGCGAACGAATCCTGGCGTTGCGGAGCAAACTCAAAGGGCTAATAGATATCGAAGCCCGCCGCCTTGAATTGATCGCCGATTACCTCGCTCAAAAAAGCGTATGGATCATCGGTGGAGATGGGTGGGCATACGATATCGGTTATGGTGGCCTCGACCATGTCATGGCCATGGGCCGCAAGGTGAATATCCTTGTCATGGATACTGAAGTTTATTCTAACACCGGCGGGCAAGCCTCCAAAGCCACCCCGATGGGGGCTTCGGCTAAATTTGCGGTCGCCGGAAAGATGACACCCAAAAAAGACCTCGGTTTAATAGCGATGACCTATGGAAGCGTGTATGTGGCTCGAGTCGCCTTTGGAGCCAAAGACCTTCAGACGGTCCGAGCCTTTACCGAAGCGGAAAGCTACCCGGGCACCTCGATTATTATCGCCTATTCGCATTGCATCGCCCATGGTTATGGATTGCACCTTGGCCTCGAACAGCAAAAACTTGCGGTTGAATCAGGCTACTGGCCGCTATTCCGTTACGATCCTCGACGCGCGGGAACAGGTGAAAGCGAACTCAAACTGGATTCGACAGCACCAAAAATACCCCTCACTCGTTACATCGCGAACGAAATGCGATATCGGATGCTCGAGAAAATCGATCCGGCCCATGCACGGGAAATGCAAACGGCAGCCCAAAAATCCGTTCATCAACGTTACGAGATGTACGAGCACTTGGCCCGATTTCACTCAGGCGCGGCAGATAGTGCCAAAAAGGGAGAATAAGTCATGGACTTAACAACCAGTTATCTTGGAATCACGCTCAAAAACCCCCTTATGCTAGGATCATCGCCGCTAACGGATGAACTCAACAAGATCAGGGCTTTCGAAGACTCAGGGGCATCGGCCATTGTCCTGCGCTCCTTATTTGAAGAACAAATCAAGATGGAGGAACGCGCCTTTATCCACCACGTTGAAAGCCATGGGGCGGCGTCTGCCGAGGCGGCCGATGGCTTTCTTCCAGCTTTTGATGATTTTGCACTCGACACTGAACACTACCTGGAACATATCCAAAAAATCAAAGCGCGCGTCGGTATTCCAGTGATCGGCTCGCTCAACGGTATCACGCCAGGTGGCTGGGAAAGATACTCTAAGCTCATCGAAGAGGCCGGGGCTGATGCGCTAGAGCTCAATTTCTACGATCTTCCTACAGACCCACTCAATACATGCATGGACGTGGAAGCGCGTTACCTCGAAATTTTACGCAATATCCGCCAGATGATTAAAATTCCACTCGCTGTCAAACTTTCGCCCTTTTTCTCGTCTCTTCCTCATTTTGTCATGGAACTGAAGAAAAACGGCGCCGACGGAATTATCCTTTTTAATCGCCTCTACCAATCTGACATCGATATTGAAGCGCTTCAGGTTAAACCGGTCCTCCATCTTTCACACTCCAGTGAACTCGCACTTCGGCTCCGTTGGCTCGCCATTTTGGAACCCCATTTTCAAGGCTCTCTGGCCGTTTCAGGTGGCGTGCATTCGGTCACCGACGCCATCAAGGCGATCATGGCAGGAGCATCAGTCGTGCAGATGGTTTCGGCCATCATCAAACAAGGGCCCCAACATTTTACTCAAATCCAAAGGGAACTCGTCCAATGGCTGACCGAACATGAGTATACCTCCTTGAGCCAGCTGCGCGGAAGCATGAGCCTGCGTACCTGTCCGGATCCTTCGGCCTTTGGACGGGTGAACTATATGAAAACGTTGCACGGCTGGAATGTGTTGGATGCCAAGTAACACTCAATGACCTCAGTTTACTTAATGTCGATCAACTGAAAGTCGGGTCTCTTTCTGAGACTAAAAGTCCCATACACAGGAGAGCAGGTTGGCTCTTGATCAGTGGGGTTCAATAGACTATTCATGAAGTCAATGAGATCTTCTATCGAAGTCGAATCCGGTATAGGCGTTCTTAATACTTTGGTTGCTTCCCATGTAGGAATTTGTATCAAAGATCTCACCAAGAAGATTCTCTTTCAGAATCAGGCCTGCATGAACCGCTGCGGCGATAAAGCAGGAGCCACCTGTCGTGATCAATGCATGAAGTCCTACCATTCTCATTCAGATCCAATCGCGCTTCAGGGGGTACACATCCCACCGCATGTCGATATGGCCACCAAGGATTTTGAAACAGTGGTTGTGAATGATGGCCGCTTTATTACAACGATCCAATGCCCGATCACTGAAAAAAATAGCGCCATCATGGAAGAGATTTTAAAGTATGGGCTCACCAAAACTGAGCTCAAAATAGTGGAGATGAGACTGGGTCACCTTTCAAATCAAGAAGTTGCAACCAAACTCTTTATCTCGTCGGCCACCCTCCGAACTCATCTGAATAACGCCTACAAGAAAATGCCTGCGCACCTCAAAGAATTACTGATCCCTAAACAATAGCAGTCAGCGATCAGCTTTTAGCTTTTGATTGATGCTGATTACTGAACGCTCATTGCTGAATGTCCCAATCATTAAGAAATATTCAAGAAAATCCACCCCCGGAGCCGATGGGATTAATCTCCATAGAAGCTAAAAGAACTGTTTCAGGTCGGTTTTCCTGGGGGGGAATATGCGAAACATTTGGGATTTATTATCTTTTGTAGGGATCGTTATCATTCCATTAACCGTAGGGGTTCTTTTGGTTCCGCCTTTGTATTTTTTGGTGAGAACAATGATCAAACGCCCTCGGTCCACTCATCTGCCAGATCAGGGTAAAGCGGAAAAAAATCCAAATTAGAAATCCCGTTGGAGGAGCGATTCTAACCGTGCTAGAAGCACGATTGGACCTGCTTTTCCCAGTGCAAAACCGGTTTTTAAGGAGATAGCGTGAGTACAACTGTCAATTTGAAGAGCCAAAGAACTCTTTTTGGCCACCCGATCGGCCTATTCGTCCTGTTTTTTACTGAAATGTGGGAGCGATTTTCCTACTACGGCATGAGGGCACTCTTGGTCCTCTATATGACGCAGTACCTGATCAAAGCAGCGGAGACCGGAACCTACATCGTGGGTTTTGCAACCCTGAAGGCCGTGCTGGAATCTGCTTTTGGCCCTCTGGCCATCCAACCGATGGCCTCTCAAATTTACGGACTGTATACGGGATTCGTGTATTTTACGCCTTTCTTTGGCGGCATTTTGGCTGACCGGGTTTTTGGTCAACGTAAAACCGTCGTTGTGGGCGGAGTCCTCATGGCAATGGGCCACTTTCTGATGGCCTTCGAACAGTTTTTTCTAGTCGCCTTGCTGTTTTTGATTCTTGGCAACGGTTGCTTCAAACCCAATATCTCAACCCAGGTCGGCAATCTCTATCCTCATGGCGATCCTCGCCGCGACGGGGCCTTCACGATCTTTTACATGGGCATCAATTTAGGTGCCTTTTTTTCACCGCTGGTCTGCGGCACTTTGGGACAGATCTATGGCTGGCATTACGGCTTTGCCGCCGCCGGGGTAGGCATGGTGATTGGCTTGACCGTTTACCTGTCAGGCCAACGTTACTTAGCCGAGGATAATCTCACCAAGGTCAGTGCCGCTCATGTCGAAAAGCAACCACTGACCCAAAAAGAGTGGAAAGCCATCGGTGGCCTCATCGCTCTTTGTATTCTGAACATTGTTTTTTGGGGCGTCTACGAGCAACAGGGCAATACCATTCAGCTTTTTGCTGACAAAAACACGGATTGGCATGTTTTCGGTTGGGAAATGCCCTCCACGTGGTTTCAATCTCTGAATCCTCTGTTTATTTTTGCCTTTGCGCCCCTCCTCAATATGTTCTGGTCCCGCCAAAATAAACGCGGAAGAGAGCCGACCAGCGTGGCCAAAATGGGCTTGGGCTGCGTTCTCCTCGGAGTGTCTTTCTTAGTACTCATGTGGGTCACCCGTGGCTTGGGCGATACGCAAAGGATTAGCTTCCTTTGGCTCGTTTTATGTACCCTGATCTACACGATGGGCGAACTTTACCTTTCGCCTATTGGCCTATCCCTGGTGACCAAAGTAGCTCCGGCTCGACTGGTCAGTATGCTCATGGGGATGTGGTTTCTATCATCCTTTTTCGGCAACTACCTATCGGGTTACATCGGGACTTATTACGAGAAAATGCCTAAGAATAGTTTCTTCCTTCTTTTGGCGGTCATGGGAATGGGCGCTGGCGCCGTGTTCTTTGCCCTGCAACGGCCCCTCAAAAATGCAGTGGGGGAAGACGTTTAACCCTAAGGGTGATCCAATAACCTCTCTTGCGGGTTGACCCACTTTTGAACTAAACTCTAGAAAACCCAGGATGTTCAAACCCAACCTACTCAAAGGACAACGAATTTTAGTTACCGGTGGCGGCTCTGGCCTTGGTCAGGCCATGGTCGACCGCTTTGCTGAGTTGGGAGCGGACGTCGTGATTTGTGGACGGCGAATTGAACCCCTCGAACAAACCGCTCGCGAAATCCTAAAAAAATACGGAACTCAGGCGCAAGTCATCACCTGTGATATCCGGGACCCGGCCGCAGTGGAACAAATGCTCGAGCAGTGTTGGACGCAGGGGCCGGTTACGGGCCTGGTTAATAACGCTGCGGGTAATTTCATTTCTAGAACCGAAGATCTTTCTCCCCGTGCGGTTGATGCGATCTTAGGAATTGTGCTTCACGGAACCGCCTATGTAACGTTGGCCTTTGGCAAGCGCTGGCTGCAAGAAAAACGCAAGGCCACCGTGCTCAATATAGTGACGACCTATGCGTCGACAGGATCAGCCTATGTGGTTCCATCCGCCATGGCAAAAGCCGGAGTCCTGGCCATGACCCGAAGCCTGGCAGTTGAATGGGGTGGGCGCGGAATTCGTTTCAATGCCATCGCGCCTGGCCCTTTTCCCACGGAGGGTGCCTGGGAGCGCCTGATCCCCGGCGAAAATTCTCATGAAAAGATGTTGGCCAGAAATCCTTTAGGACGGGTGGGCCAACACTCCGAGCTGGTTAACCTTGCCACTTATTTAATCTCTGACTTTTCGGGCTATATCAACGGTGAAGTCGTCACGATCGATGGCGGAGAATGGCTCAAAGGAGCCGGCGAATTTAATTTCATGGAGTGCCTGAGTGAATCCGAATGGCAAGCCATGAAACCCAGAGGCCGACCCTCAGCTTGATTGGAAAAGGAGACCCCTTCTATGCTTTTTCAGCTCAAAAAATCGGCTTACAAGCGAAAAACAGTACGCAAGCGCGCCAAATGCCCCGTTGCCATTACCCCTATTTCAGTCAAAGCCAAAGAAGCTTCCGATCCAAACACCTATGGGATCAACCTCTGCAAAGATATCAGTCCAGACGGGATGAGGATTCTAACGCTCGTTCCATTCACCCCCGGTGATAAAATAAAAATCAGCTTTTCGCTGAACAGCTTTTCTAAACAACTCGCCCTCAAGGCACAGGTCAAAAACGTCATGCGTGAAAGCCGCAATGGCTTTTCATGTCTCGCGGTGGGAGTTGAGTTTTTCAATATCACTGAAAAAGAAAAACGTTATCTTTCAGCCATTCTTGATCTCTATTCAAAATAGACGTGCTCCTACTTTTCGCGAAGATGATCAGAAATTAAATTTTTATGCGAACCCGTTTCAGGAAACTTTTCGCTCAACATTTTTCCAATTTCTGCAATACATTCGCAAAGCGCCTCAATGGGTTGCCCCTGATGTACGCCTAAAACAACTTGATTGACGCGAGCATCCCAATATTCGACTGGAATAACCGCTCTTGCACCCGTATCCGCGAGGATCTGCACGCGTCTTTCAAAAAGAGAGATAAAAATCAGAACGCCATTTCTAGCCTTAAGTTCTGTCAGATTGGCAGAAATAAATCCGGCTAACGCGCGTTGATGAACCTCTGCGGCAAGCCAATGCCCCGGAATCCACAGTCGCTTGACCCAAGAAATCAGCGAAAAGCCAAAACCAATGGTCGCGCCACTCATCTGCCAAAATAAAGTTTGTTGGATATGAATACTCCAAAGATCCAACCAATGGACGCCTACCAGTGCCAACGTGGCAAAAACCACTCCAAGTAAAACCATCCAGGGATGGACCCAGCGATATTTCTTACACGACGGCACAACCCACGGCACGATTTCACTCGTTGTATGTGCCTCCGCAAGACGGACCGCCTCTCGCACCCGCTCATGGTCTTTTTTGGAAAATCGAAACTTTTTATGCCTTCGTCCCGTGCGCATCACCATGATGAAGATGAACCTCC
>JBBCAW010000134.1:0-3902 GCA_051382295.1 Bdellovibrionota bacterium FG-1
AAATCCGGGAGGCATCATGATTGAGAATTATGTAAAATCAATGCCCCGCAGCTTGGTAGCACTTCTTTCTGAGTCAATACGACTGTTTTCATTCATTCATACTTACAAGCACTTCAGGCAATCACCTGTCGCGCTACAGGTGGATTTATACATCGCGTCATCAAAAGCCGATAGATCTAATTGCTAAAAATATACTCTATAACTTGAGTAATTTATCAACTTATCTCAAACTCAAAACGTGCCCACTTCCAAACACAAAGCCCAAAGCCATGCGGTTTTTGACTATCAAGACTACAAAGAGTTCTTGAGAGCCGTCCTCGCAACTTCGGGCGAAGGCCGTGGCCTAAGATCCAAACTCGCCAAGACACTCAGATGTCAGACGGCGTTTATTTCTCACGTCCTCAATGGCTCCATTCACTTTAGTTTAGAGCATGCGATTCACATCGGCGAGTTTCTGAAATTCAGCCAAGAAGAGGCGCACTACTTTATGCTGCTGCTCCAATATGGCCGAGCGGGATCAAAAACGCTCGAAGCGTACTTTCAAAAACAGATTCAAGCCATTCACGAAAAGCGACAAGTGGTGCGCGAACGAATTCAAGTCAAGCAGGGCTTATCCAAAGAAGATCAGGTTACTTATTACAGCGCTTGGTACTACGCTGCCGTTCACGTCTTGACCTCAGTCCCAGGATTTCAAGATAAGGCGAAAATCGCCGCGCAACTCAAACTCCCTCTGGAGCTCGTCGCTGAAATTCTAGAATTTTTATGCTCCACCGGACTTGCCATCCAAGTGGGCGCTGATTTTAAGATCGGGACGGCACGGATTCATCTGGGCAACGATTCGCCCATGCTGCGAAAACATCACATGAACTGGAGGATCCGTGCGATCAACTCGTTTGATCAACTCCAAAAAAGTGATTTGCACTATTCTTCAGTCGTTAGTCTTTCAGAAAGCGATACGGAAAAAATCAGATCCATCCTGCTTGGGGCAATCGAAAAGAGCGAACCCATTTTGCGGGCGTCTCCGGAAGAGACTGTGTTTTGTCTCGCGCTTGATTTTTTTAGAATCTAAAGTCAAGCGCGTCGACGACGCCTCTGAAAAAGAAACAGCCCCGCCCCGAAAACGCCTGCAATCAAGAGGGCGCGAAACACGCGAAACTTTAGCGAAACATTACTATCCACCCGATCCCGAGCCTCATTCTTAGAATCTCGCGCCAGCCCCTCAAGATAAGTCGCGGCCCTAACGCTCAAAAAACTCCGCAGCCCTATTTCACGAAGAATCACATTCAAACTGCGGTGCTCTTTGGCCGCCGCTACAAAATCCATCGCCTCAGTACTCAAGACAAAACCGTAAAGCGGCCCCCGCTCTTCGACGACATCCAAAATCGCGAGATCCAAAACCACGCATGCCTTCTGAACACAGTTGCTAATTTGAGAGGTGCGAATTCGAGCAGAAGAAAGCATTAGCCCCTGTGGGGTCGCACCCGAGGGATAAGTTGAACGAACTTGTGCAGCAGTGGTCTGAAAGAGTTTTTCAAGTTTTTGCAGATCCCGGGCCCGAAGACAGAACTCTCCTCCAAGTAAAACCAGGCCTAGAACTAAGGTTGAACTGAGAAAAATATTCATGCACCTCAAAGTCTATCTCATTAGAAGATACTGATCCAGCCCCAACTCCCCGGGGTATCCGTAAACCCTGTTTTTGAAACCGTTGCGGAATTCCCAAGGCCCAATTGTCCCGATGTGTTTGAGCCCCAGCATTTGAGCTTTCCGTTGGAGAAAAGTCCGCAGGTTAATCCACTGCTTGCCGTTGAGATCAGCTTAATGGGACTGGGCACTGCTGAGATGCCAAAATCAATGGGGCCCACATCAGAGGGAACCTGAGTAAGTCCAATGGTGGGTTGGCCACCCCCTGAACCCAAGCTACCCAAGGTATTGAGTCCCCAGCAAAGAGCGTCTCCCGTATCTAAAATGGCACAACTCATGTCTCCACCCGCGGCGATATGAACAGCGCCAGTGCCAAGGCCAAGGCTAATGGGACCAGCTGCTGCGGGGTCCTCAGTGTCTCCAATGGTCGTGGCGTTTCCGTATCCCAGCTGACCATTTGTGGCTTGGCCCCAACAAAAGACTTCGCCTTTGGTTGTCAGGGCGCAGGTGTGGTTTTGTCCCGCCGCGATTTCGCGCGCTTTGATCCCCACACCAATGTTGACAAGCGTTCCTGCGAGCGCAGCCGCAAACCCCCTATTGACGGTGTCTCGATATCCCAACTGTCCCCAGTCGTTGCGCCCCCAGCAAGTGACAGTGCCATCGCTAAGAAGCGCACACGTATGATTTCCTCCCGTCGCAATTTGAATCGGGACCACGGGACCGCCGACGCCTAGAGGGACCTCACCCAAACTCGAGGGGGTCTCGTCGTCACCGATCATATTCATATTGCCGTATCCCAGTTGACCCGATGACGCCAATCCCCAACATTTTATCCCCCCTGTTACCAAAAGCGCACAGGTATGAGTTCCCCCTGTCGCAATTTGAATGACAGTGGCGCCGACAGAAACATCCCCCGCAGCGGCGGGCGTCTCATCATCACCAACCGAGCTCGTGTTTCCATAACCCAATTGTCCCGCGCCGTTTTGTCCCCAACAACGAACAGTTCCTGCAGCCAGGAGAGCGCAGGTGTGACCAGCATAGGACGCCAATTGGATCACCGTCCCGCCCACATCGACCTCTCCTGCTGAGGAGGGCGTTTCATCATTGCCAATGGTATCCGTACCTGCATAACCTGTTTGCCCGTTGGGTGAAGCGCCCCAGCACTTTACTTTCCCGGAACTCAGAAGGGCGCAAGCATGAGCGTCTCCTGTGACAATTTGTTTAACCGACTTATCACCGCCCAAGGCAATGATCGGAACGCCATCAATAAGCTCATCATCCCCAATGGCGGGGTAATCCGTATCGTTTCCATTGCCAAGCTGTCCGCTGGAGTTATCACCCCAACATTTAATGTTCCCATCAACCAAGAGCGCACAGGTATGAAGGCTCCCCGTCGAAACCGATAAGACGTCGGCGCCAACCACAGGGACTCCGGCCGCGGCGCCACCGACGTCATTTGCGTGCCCTAATCCCAGCTGGCCAGAGACATTCTTCCCCCAACAATTAAGTAAACCGCGATTTTCCAAGAGTGCGCAGGTATGGTCGCTGGAAGGGCCGGTGAAAAGCGAAGTGGGTACAGCGCTAAGGGTCGCCGTATGACCCGTGACCGCTTCGTCGTCACCGACGTCAACAAAGGTCGCATCGCCGAGTTGCCCTCGGATTCCAGCGCCCCAGCAATTTACCGTGTGGTCTTTAAGGAGTGCGCAGGTATGGAGATTGCCGGCAACCACTTGAATCGCGTCTTTTCCAAGAGGCACGAGTCCAGAGTTAAAGGCGGCTTCATCATCCCCGATGTTAGCGGTAAGACCGATTCCCAATTGTCCGAAAAAATTATCGCCCCAACAAAAAACTCCTCCTTCTCGGATGATACAAGTATGGGCGCCGCCTGCCGTGATCTGGGAGGCATACATGAAAGCCCCGATGTTCACATCAGGTGCGGACGCGGGTGTTTCGGTATCTCCAATATTATTAGCTGGCGCGCCATAACCTAACTGACCATTGCCGTCCGACCCCCAACACCGGACGGTTCCGTCTTTGGTCAAAGCGCAGGTGTGCAATCCTCCTGCGGCGACTTGAATTGCGCGCGCGCCTACATCAACAAACCCAGCCGAAGCGGGAGTTTCGTTATCGCCGATGTTATTGGTGTTTCCATAGCCGTAATTGGCCAGCCGTCTAGGACATGAAGTCGGGTAATTTTCCTGCGAACAGCGTCCGCAGCGCATCCATGGGATGCACTCCATTTTTTCTGCAGGTGGAGAGAT
>JBBCAW010000135.1:0-20182 GCA_051382295.1 Bdellovibrionota bacterium FG-1
GCAACGAAATCAGAACTGGAGAATCTGAACATTTTCAAGGACGCCTCTCTGCCGGATTGGAATTACACAATCAGGCCTCAGTAAAAATATCGCTAAGTGCATGTGATTTTATTTTTACGCGGCCCCTTACCGTTTGTCATCGAACGCAGGTTTCGATGGCTGTCGCTCGTGGCTAATGCAGGTTATCAGCGTTCAACAGATGCCATTTATCGCGAACTGGATTATCGCCAAAAGATTCCGCTCTCGCTCGGCGCCAATATTCCTTTGGCTCCGCGCTGGAGTGTTAATGGTGAAATTTTCGGTGCACGCACGCTTCCCTTCAACTCAGCCCAAAACCCCAGCGAATTTTATGTAGGAGCACGTTTCCAGGCCAGCGATGCAGTCGTTTTGCATGGAGGCGCAAGTATTGGGGCTTTTAGCGATGTTCCCAGTGCAGGCTATCGACTCTTACTCGGGCTAAAGATCGAGCCCCTGTCCCCCGCTCATGAGCCTGTAAAGCCAACGAAACAGAACGATGTGCTTGCCTTCAGTCAAGCCCAAAGAACGATCATTCCTCCTTCAGAAATCGACTTAAAACGAGATATCCTATTTGCGCACGACAGCTCAGCCCTCAGTCCAGCCTACAAAGAAATCCTCGATAAACTTGCAAATCAAATCATCACGGACAAGGACCCGACCCAAATCATAGAAGTTGAGGGACATACGAATGAAATCGGGTCCGATAGTTATAATCTAGGCTTGTCTCGGCGACGCGCAAACGCAGTGCAAAAATATCTCATGTCTCGAGCTGTTTCTGCGGACCAGCTTCGGGTGGTCGGTTATGGCAAAAGACGCCCAAAGGCAGGATCAGAGAAGCTCGAGCGCAGCGTACGACTCACAATAAATCGACGAGTCGAATTCAAGACTCATTCAAAAAACTGATATTTCTAGGCACTTACCTTTCCCAACTTTTTTACACTGTCAGATGAGGTTGCAGGCGCTCCACTTATTATAGCCGCTCGCGAGCCTTTTTCCTGATTTACACGTATCCCATTTAAAGAAGACTCATTTGAAAACCAATACGCCTGCTCGTTTTTCCAATGCCTGGGTTCCACTCGCGGCAATCGCCTCCATGATGGCCCTACAAGCCTGCGGAAAGCCGCCCGGACCGGACCCCACCGCCATAACGACGGCTGCGACCTCAAGCACCCTTGATTTCGCCACCGTCTCGGCCCAAGTGCTGCAGCCCAAATGTCTTGCGTGTCACTCGAATGCTAACGCCTCCGGCGGAATTAACTTCTCGACTTATGCCTCGACGCTATCGTCGCGCACCGTCTTGCTCGCCAACACCTACAAGGTTGGCGCCAGCTACTTCTACGGGCACAACGACCTTGCCAACCGTCACGTCTTTGGCCCGTGGGGGATCTTAGGCATTACTTCACGAATCTTCCTCCTCACGGAGTTTGATTTTCAGCGAAATTATGCTTTCGATTTTACCGAG
This sequence comes from Bdellovibrionota bacterium FG-1, assembly GCA_051382295.1. Taxonomy (GTDB): domain Bacteria; phylum Bdellovibrionota; class UBA1018; order UBA1018; family UBA1018; genus JBBCAW01. The sequence goes on from JBBCAW010000135.1 coordinate 1,481, forward strand.
CCTCAATGGGGTTTTGCCAACTACAACCGCCTGGACTTCGAACCCCTTCAGGGGCTCCATACGTTCGGGACGGCAGAATTCTCGAAGCTCAACTTCTCGGATCCTGGTTCGCGTTTGGAGCGCTACGGGCTCGGGATTCAGTTTTTTCCACGACCTCATTTTGAGTTCGAAGTCATGGGCCTTGAACAACGGTTCGTGGCCACTTCCTCGGACCATTTTCAGCAGACGCTGTGGTTGATGCTGCACTATTATCTTTAGGGGCTACTGAGAACGTGTCCCCTGTCTTTTTAACGGAAAAGCTGAAACACCAGTTCAAGCGCCTGACTCGCGTTGAGGCGCGGATCACAAAGTGTTTCATAAAACCCAGAAGCGAGATGGTCCTCAGTAATGGCCTGATCCCCGCCCACGCATTCGACCACATCTCTCCCGGTGAGTTCGAAGTGCACGCCTCCCGCATAGGTCCCTTCGCTCTGGTGCACCTCAAAACATTTGCGCACCTCCCCGATAATATGACCAAAAGCCCGGGTTTTATAACCACTTTGAGTCGAAACCGTATTGCCATGCATCGGGTCGCAGCACCAAACAACCTTTCGTCCCTCGGACTGGACTCGGCGAATCAGCGAAGGGAGTTTGGCTTCGATTTTATCAAAACCCATGCGCGTAATCAAAGTGAGACGGCCCGGTTCGTTGTTCGGATTCAGCAAATCCAATAAGCGGATCAATTCATCGGGGCTCATTTCCGGCCCGCATTTCAACCCGATCGGATTATGAATCCCCCGCAAAAATTCCACATGAGCGCCATCCAGTTGGCGGGTTCGTTCACCCACCCAAACCATGTGGGCAGAGCAATCGTACCAATCTCCCGCATAGCCTTCCTCAAAACGCGCCGTAGTGCTGTCTTGACGAGTCAAAGCTTGTTCATAATACAAGAGCAAGGCCTCATGAGAAGTGTAAAAATCCACTTCTCGAATCTGCTGGCTACTTTCACTCGTAATACCGATGGCCTCCATAAAACAGAGGGTGTCGTCAAGCCGCTTGGCAATGTTCTCGTAAAGGGCATTTTGCTGACTTTTTTGGACAAATCTCAAATTCCACGCGTGGACTTGGTGAAGATCGGCGTAACCCCCACTGGCAAACGCGCGTAAAAGATTGAGAGTCGCCGCCGACTGAACATAGGCGCGCTCCATCCGCTGTGGACTCGGAATCCTCGAGGCTTCATTAAAATCAAATCCATTGATAATATCCCCGCGATAGGACGGCAGCGTCACCCCGTCACGAGTTTCAGAATCGCTGGAACGCGGCTTGGCGAACTGCCCCGCCACCCTCCCCACTTTTACGATCGGAAGTTTCGCGCCAAAGGTCAGCACAATCGCCATCTGAAGAAGAATCCTGAAATGATCTCGAATCGAGTTGGCGCTAAACTCGTTGAAATTTTCGGCACAATCCCCACCTTGCAGCAAAAAAGCCTTTCCTTCCGCAACCTGGGCAAGTTTTGCTCGGAGGGCCCGCGCCTCACCCGCAAAAACCAAAGGCGGATACCCAGCTAATTTCGCCTCGACTTCAGCCAATTGAATAGGATCGGGGTACGCGGGCATCTGATGCAGCACTTTTCGTCGCCAGGAGTCAGGGCTCCACGAGCCTGCTAAGACTTTCTTCATAGAGTCCTTTTCCTTTTCGAACCTGTCTGAAGCTCAATAGATTCTTCGTGAATCAACGTTAGAAGAGCCTGGACGAATTTTTTCCGCAAACCCATTTTCGTGGAAAACCCAAGCCGATCTCTGAGTACTTGCGTCCAACGGTCTTTCTGATGGACAGGTAAATCGTGGAGGGTCTTTAAACGACCGATTTCCTTGACTGTTGCAAAACGCTCACCCAATGTCTTCAAGAGCAGACGATCACAACGATCAATGCGCGCACGAAGTTTCTGAAGCCTTTGTTCGGGTTTCATTGCTGAGTTTTTCCCTTCCCGGAACGGGTCCCCAAATTTGTCAGCACTTTTCGGATTTGATTGGCGGCCCTCATCAAAAGCTGCGTTTCCTCCGGACGTTTTTGAACCAAGGTTCGGTGAAAGACTTGCAAATGTTCGATGTAAGATTCCAACGCGACAATAACATTTTCTCGATTTTGCCCAAAAATCGGGCCCCACATCTCCGGCGAGCTCTTGGCAAGTCGCACGGTTGATTCCAAGCCGCCGCCGGCCAGATCGAAGATCGTGCTCGTATCTCGCTCTTTAGCTAAAACGGTATTCGCCAGGACAAACGAAATCAGGTGCGACAGATGTGAAACGTAGGCAGCATGGAGATCATGTTCGGCTGCACTCATACGAATGAGGCGCATTCCCAAAGTTCGATACATTTTTTCCACTCGGACCAGATGGTCCACCCCGCTCATTTTTGCATCACAGATCACAGCCGTACGATGATCAAATAGCCCCTTCACCGCCGAGGTCGGCCCCGAATTTTCAGTTCCAGACATCGGATGGGAGGCCACAAATTGAGGTCTTTTGGGATGAACGGCCATCTCTCTACAAATCAACTCTTTGGTGGACCCCATATCCGTGACCGTTGCAGCCGGGGGTAAAATATCTAGAACCTGGCCTAAAACCTGAACCGCCACATCCACCGGAATAGCCAAAATAACAAGATCGGCATCACAAACCGCCTCGTCGAGAGGAGCGACTTGATCCACCAACCCCAGCTCAAGCGCCTTTTGCCGGTGAGCGGTATTGAAATCCACGCCTACCACACGGCTCGCGAACCCCCGGGAGCGAAGATCCAGAGCCAGGGAACCACCGATCAAGCCGAGGCCAATGACTGTGGTTTTCACCCTTTGAGGTCTCCGATCCTTGCCGTGCGATTTCGGAGCAGATGATCGGTTAATACGATGGCCGCCATGGCTTCTACGATCGGGACCGCCCGCGGAACGACGCAAGGATCATGTCGCCCTCCGTGAGTTTTCAAGAGCGTGGCCACGGGTTTAAACGCGACTCGAAAGTCGATGTTCATCCCGTTGCTAATGCCGCCCTGAATTCCACCCGAGTGATTCGTCAGGGTTTGAACACGCCCCTTCTTTTGAATAAATGCATCATTGTGCTCTGATCCACGCATCGTGACACCCGAGAAGCCGGAACCATATTCAAAGCCTTTGACCGCATTGATGCTCAGCATGGCTTTGCCAAGGTCCGCATGAAGGCGATCGAAGACCGGTTCTCCCAAGCCGACGGGACATCCCCGAATCACGCAACTCACCACGCCCCCGATCGTGTCGCCGTCGCTTCTGACGGACTCGATCAAGGCGATCATTTTTTTTGCGATGACAGAATCCGGACAACGAACGATGTTTTGCTCGGTTTTGGCAAAATCTAGTTTTCGCGCGTCTTTTTTTAAAGCGATAGTGCCCACCTGGGAAACGTAAGCGCGGATTTCAACCCCCTGCATACGAAGAATTAGTTTTGCGACCGCCCCCGCCACCACGCGTGCGGCGGTTTCACGCGCGGAAGCTCTCCCGCCGCCTCGATGATCGCGATGGCCATACTTTTGATCGTAAGTAAAATCGGCGTGGGAGGGACGAAAACGAGTCGCGATCAAGTCATAATCTTTGGGGCGCTGGTCCCCGTTGACGATCAACGCGGCGAGGGGCGTCCCCGTGGTCTTTCCGTTAAACACCCCGGAAATAAACCTCACCTGGTCGGCTTCCATTCGCTGAGTCGTGATCTTCGATTGCCCCGGTTTGCGGCGATCCAATTCAGCTTGGATAAAGCTCAGATCAAGCTCCAACCCCGCCGGGCAACCATCAATCACCACCCCAATCGCCTCGCCATGGGATTCGCCAAAGGTGGTCACCCGAAATAATTGACCGATCGTATTTCCCGCCATGGTTAACGACCTCCCCCGGCCAAGGCCTCAATCGCCCGACTATAAGATTGCCAACCGAAACCCGAAATCTGTTTCAAGCAAACGGGAGAAATGACTGAAATTCGCCGAAACTTCTCTCTCTTCCGAATATCACTGAGGTGTACCTCAATGGTCGGGACTTCAATCGCCGCCACGGCGTCGCGCAAAGCATACGAGTAATGCGTATAAGCGCCGGGATTAAAAACCACGCCGTCCGCCCATTTTCTATTTTTATGAAGAAGATCGATCAACGAACCTTCACTATTGGACTGATGAATTCGGAGCACGCAACCGTGACGTCGCGCAAAGCTCCGAATTTTTCGATTGAGCTCCATAAGCGTCATGGAACCGTAAACCGCAGGCTCCCGCTCGCCCAGCAAATTCAGATTCGGACCATGAAGGACAAGAAGTTGAAGCGGTTTTACCTTCATGTTGACTCCTTCAACAGCTTGAAAGCTGTCTTCAGGTCTTCTTCCTGAACTCGACCGTCTGAAAAAGTCCGCCCCAGCTCCTTCAAAAGCACGAAATGGATCTTTCCATCCCGGATTTTTTTGTCCTTTTTCATACACGCAATCAATTGGGAAATTTTCAAGCGCCGCGGAATGGTGGGAATTGGGATACTCGCAAGGACGGTGTCCACCCGGTCCCGAGTTTTGGCAGCGAGCCTTCGACGCACTTTTGACAACGCAAGCGCAAACCGCATTCCCCAAAGCACCGCCTCGCCATGCTGAAAGACCTTGTAGTCCGTCAAAGACTCTAACGCGTGACCAAAAGTATGCCCCAGATTCAGGGCTTCGCGGATTCCTTTCCGGTCAAACTCATCACGGGCGACCATCTTGCATTTCCAAAAAAGAGAGCGCTCGATGGAATAAGCGATGACTTGGGGGTCCATCGCCATAAACTTCTCCCGGTTCTTTTCGAGGTACGAGAAGAACTTCGGATCGAATGCGATGCCGTACTTGACGACTTCTCCAAACCCCGAGATGATTTCCCGCGAACCGAGCGTGCGCAAAAAATCGGTGTCACAAATCACCAGCTGCGGCGGATGAAAACTTCCGATCAGATTCTTGCCCGCAGAATGATTAATTCCGGTTTTTCCCCCCACCGAACTATCCACTTGTGCGAGAAGCGTAGTGGGCACGCCTACCCACGGTATCCCGCGAAGATAAGTCGAAGCGACGAAACCCGCGGCATCCCCTACTGTCCCGCCGCCGAGCGCAAAAATCACCGAATCGCGATTGGCCTTGCCATCGAGTAACTTGCCGTACAAAGGATAGATGGCCTGAATGTCCTTGAGCGACTCCCCGGCCTCCACCGGAATTTCAAAAACCTCCCAAGACGCCGCGGCTAGTGCCGACTTGAGCGCGGCACGCGGTTCGATCAACCGAACATCGGAGATGAGAAAAGCACGACGGGATGGAGCCCGTGCAAGGCATTTGCCTATGCCTCGAATCGCCCCCGCCCCGATTTGGATGTGATAGGGGAGTTTCATGGTTTCTCCCATAAGAGCTGCTCCATAATCATCTCCACGACTTCTTCGTGAGCTTTGCGATCGGTTTCCACCTGAATCCGAGCCCGATTGTAAATGGGAGTCCGTGCTTCAAGAAGGGCTTGGATCTTCTTGGCCTGTCCTTCCGCATCCAAACCGGCGAAAAGCGGACGATTGGCCGCTCGGGGCCGCACCCTTTCATGAAGGGTCTCAACAGTAGCACTCAGATAGATCAAGAGGCCCGACTTCTCAATAATGTCCAAAGCTTCAGGATTCATCAAAGCGCCGCCCCCCAAAGCGATGACGGTCTTTAAACGACCGCCAACCTGAAAAATTATTTTGCGTTCAAGCTCTCGAAAAAACCCTTCTCCGTATGTTTGGAAAATTTTTGGAATCGAAAGACCTGCTTCCGACTCAATGAGGTGATCCGTATCCACGAACTCCCACCCTAATTTTCGTGCCAAAATGGCGCCAATGGATGACTTTCCGGAGCCCATGAAACCCGTCAAAAAGATCGGCTGTCCCTGGGGGATTCCCCAACCACTGAGCAGTCCTCGTAAATGAAGCAAAAGCGGTGCCTTGATTTCCGCAAGGCCGTCGCGGCTTCCAAACCAGATTTTCCACGTCGCGAGCGCCTGCTCCACGAGCATATTCAGGCCGCCGACCGTGGCTAAACCTAATTCTTCGGCAAGAGTCAGAAAGGGAGTTTTCTCAGGGTTATAGATTAAATCAAAAGCAAGTGCCTTAGCCCGGAAGGGAAGCCGTCGCAGCACTTCGAAGAAGGGTTCAGCAGACTGGGGAGCGGGCGTTTTCATTCCCACCGAAGTGGCGTTCACCACGAGCGCAAGAGGCTCCACCGATGAAAGGCGATCTTCTGGGACCACCCCAAAAAGAGTCTTGGGGAAAATCTCGCCCATATTTTTGGCCAAAATCTCGGCGTTTTCTGAGTTTCGGTTGAAAATATAAACCGTCTTGGCTCCCAGTTTTCCCATCGCATAGGCCACCGCCCTCGCGGCACCCCCCGCTCCAAAAATCCAAACGGCCGATTCCGCCACTGGACATCCCCGAAAGGAAGGATCCGCCAGGGTTCGCAATACGCCCGGCAAATCCGTATTATATCCGAACAATCGATTTTCATCCGCATGGACAACATTGACCGCGCCGATGGCTTTCGCTTCGGAGGTCACCGCATCCAATTCTGTTAGAATGGCCTGCTTATAGGGGATCGTCACGTTCAGACCAATAAAGCCCGACGTTCTCCGGTACTCCGCCAAAACACTCTGCAACTGAAAGGGCGAAACCTCCCGGGCCTTGTATCGAAAATCACGCACCCCCAAGCGTTGGGCCAAGAACGAGAAAATCGCTGGCGATAGTGAATGAGAAAGAGGAAATCCAATCACCGCAGCTTCTTTCATGGGCGTGTTAATTCCTCCAATGTTGTAAAAAACTGCGGATAGGAAATTCCAACACAATCGGCATCCTGAATTTGAGTTTCCCCCTCTGCCATCAAACCGGCGATACTGAAGGCCATCGCAATCCGGTGATCGTGAAAACTATCAAGCGAGGCGCTTTTGAGCCGTTGCGGTCCTTCGATCTTAAAACCATCTTCACGGACTTCGATCTCGATTCCCATGGCCCGTAAATTGACGGCCACCGCTTCGATTCGGTCGGTTTCCTTTACGCGAAGTTCTTTAGCCCCCCCGACCTCCGTCACGCCACACGCTTGACTGGCCACCACCGCGAGAAGCGGCAGCTCATCAATGAGAGAAGGAACTTCGGCCTCCGTGATGCGAATCCCATGAAGAGTGCCTGGCGTGACTCGAACTTGGCCGATGGGCTCAGGAAGTTCCGAGGTGATCCGAGTGGTGATATTTGCGCCCATTTTCTGCATGGCTCGAATGAAACCGATTCGAGTCGGATTCAAAGAAATATTTTCAAGCTCCAGCTGCGCGCCTGGAATTAAGCCGGCCGAAGCAATCCAGAAAGCCGCAGTCGAGGGATCACCGGGCACCGTGACAGACGTCGCCCGAAGCTTCATGCCCCCCTGTATCCGAATCGAAGTCGCACTCACATCGACGGGAACTCCAAAATGCCGAAGCAGGCGCTCAGTGTGATCACGACTATGAATCTCACCTGAAATCGTCGTCACCCCCTCCGCGCAAAGAGCGGCCAACATCACCGAAGTTTTGATCTGGGCGCTAGCGATCTTGAGATCATAATCAATCCCGCGGAGCCGTGCCCCAGTGACCGTCAAAGGAGCATAATTTTCTTGGGTGAGACTGAATTGTGCACCCATGAGTTGTAACGGTGCAGCGACCCGTTTCATGGGTCGCCCCCGAAGTGACGCATCTCCTGTCAAAGTCGCCGTGATTCCCCGTCCCGCCAAAACGCCCATCAGCAAACGAATCGTAGTGCCTGAATTTCCACAGTCCAAAACCTTGGAGGGTTGCGTAAATCCCCGCGCACCCACTCCATCGACGTAAATTATATTTTTTTCCCTCGTGATCTTCACCCCTAAATCCGCCAAACATTTGGCAGTAGAATGAACATCACCACTTTCGAGTAGATCGATGACCTCGGTTCGCCCCTCCGCAAGAGCCCCAAAAATCAACGCCCGATGAGAAATCGATTTATCCCCGGGAATTTTAGGCTTTCCCTCGAAGCGTGCGGCTTTTCTAATAGTCTTCTGCATCACCCTTGAGTGTACCAAAGCCTATTCGTTAGGAACAGTTAAACCACCTGCCCCGCCGCCCAACCCGAAGACCAGGCCCACTGAAAGTTATAACCGCCCAGCCAGCCGGTCACATCGACGACCTCACCCACAAAATAAAGCCCGGGGACTTTGCGAACCTCCATGGTTTTGGAAGAAAGCTCATCAGTATCCACTCCGCCGCGGGTCACTTCGGCCTTATTGTACCCCACGGTACCGCTCGGAATGATTTTCCAGGCGTGGAGTTTTTGACAAAAGGCCTCGAGCGCCTTTTCGGAAACCTGGGGTAGAGGGAGCGCAAGCTGCGCTGCCGGAAAATAAAGCTCGCAAAAACGCTCGGCAAAGCGATTGGGAAGCACCTCAGAAAGTAAATTCTTCACCAACGAACGATTTCCTTCTCTTTTCTTTCGAAGGAACCAATCCCAAAGATTCACTCCAGGCAGAAGATCCAACAGCACTTCCTGCCCGGTATACCAATGAAGTGAAGCCTGGAGCGCAGCGGGCCCGCTCAGGCCGGTGTGCGTAAAAAGAATATTCTCTCGAAAAGAAACCCCATTACAGCTGATCACGCAATCGATCGAGACCCCGGCGAGTTCTCGCAGGGAGCGGATTTCAGCATCAGAAAAGGTGAACCCATCCAAAGCCGGAGTGGTCTCAACGACTTTAAGCCCGAACTCACGCGCAATTTGATAGCCAAAGCCCGTGGCGCCGATTTTCGGAATCGAAAGTCCGCCCGTCGCGATGACTAGGGATTCGCACTGAAACGAACCCTCGCTAGTTTCGATTTGAAATCTCGGACCTGAGCCCACCCCACCCCCTAAGATCCGCTCGATTTTTTGAATCGGGGTGTGGAGTCGAAATTCAACGTCCGCCTGCTCGCACTCAGCTTTGAGCATGTCGACTATAGCCTGGGCGGATTCATCGCAAAAAAGCTGACCGAGCTTCTTTTCATGGAAGGCGATCCCATGGCTGCGAACCATCTGCACAAAACTTTCGGAGGGATAGCGCGAAAGTGCAGATTTGCAAAAATGCGGATTTTGCGAGACGTAGTTGGCGGGACTTGCCCCGAGGTTGGTAAAATTGCAACGCCCACCGCCAGAAATGAGTATTTTTCCGCCCATCTTGGTCCCATGATCGAGGAGCAAAACCTGGCGCCCCCGCCGCCCGGCGTGAATCGCGCACATCATGCCCGCGCCACCCGCTCCGATGATGATGACTTGCTGTTGCTTAAGCACCGCCGAAGCTCATCATTTGGGCAATGCCCCGAATCACCTCGAGCGGACACTCCTTTTGGGGAAGGTGACCACATTCCGGAACCTCATGCCAAATTGCGCCTGGGATCAGGGACTGAAATCGCTTACCCAGACTCGGGAGTGTGATTCGATCGGCTGCGCCCCAAATCAACAAAGTAGGTTTTCGAAGCGCAGGAAGTCGGTCATCCAAAAAATCTTCGGGCTTCTGAGCCTCGATCACTTGCTTAGCATTACTTTGCTTCATGCGCGCCACCACGGCACGCCACACTGAATCAGGAAGCTTGCGCCCCTTAAAATAAGCGCGAGCCTGAAAATCCTGCAAAGCCGCAACACTGGGCTCCACAAAAAAGCGATGCACATCCGCCGCGCTCACCCCCTCACGCAAACCGGCAGCATCCAACAGAATCAACCGGTGCACGCCTTCAGGCCAGTCCAACGCCAGCCAAGAAGCGACCCACCCCCCTAAGCTATTGCCCACCACGATCCAGCGATCACACCCCCGAAGCCCCTGAAGCGCTTGCTTAACGCGAGCCGCCTGCCGCCGCACGCTGTATTCCTGAACATCGCTGGGTGCTGGCGATCGCCCCGAGCCCGGCAAATCGAAAGCCACCAACCGAGTGGGCGCGGTCCAGCCTTGAGGTGGCCAAAGTAAAAGACTTTTCCAGGTCATCGCAGTATCTGCCAAACCATGAATCATCGCGACACAAGAGCATCCTCGACTACGCGTAATATCTGCAGGCGCCTTTGCGCAACCATCCTGAAGATAGCCATTTAAACCCGCACTCTGGACTGTTTGAATATCTTGCCGCCAAAAGGTCCAACGAGTATCGAGCTCAGCCACTCGGAGAGGAAACCACGCCACCACGGCACCTAAGCTGACGCCCAAACCAACAACACCCCCCAGACCAGCGAGCGCTAGAAATCGAAACCGAGGTTTTTTCCAAATTTTCATCGCCACTCACCCCCCATGCCTCACAAAAAATCCTGCGATTTCAACAAAACACTGATTTCAAAGGAGCTCAACTGAATATCGTTTATTATCTGGGATTCACGCTTGACTTCGCAACCCCTTACGCCGTAAGTTAGGCGTCGCTTCTCAAATGATAGTTTCTTAGAAGCTTACTGACGCGGGGTGGAGCAGCCCGGTAGCTCGTTGGGCTCATAACCCAAAGGTCGTTGGTTCAAATCCAGCCCCCGCTACCATATAAAAGCAGAATAAAAACGGGGAGTTAAGAGAGATCTTCGCTCCCCGTTTTTTATTAAAAAACCGGCCGATGCATTACGGGTGCATTACGGAGTTCCGAACTCATCCGAACTCATCACCCGGTAACTAGCTTCACCACGTGCCAAGAGTATTTTCTTTCAATACGGCACCACCTCTTCGATCTTCCAGTAAAAACGACTCCCGGTTTTACGAAATTTCGGCAGACACTTAATACATAGACTGAGGACCACAGCAGCAGCGGTCGATCGCGTGATTCACAACTGCGAGACCTTTAACATCAAAGGCGACAGTTGGAGAGAAATTGAAGCTAAGCAAAGGCTGAAACATATAGAAGTGAATCCAAGAGCAGCGTCCACTTCTGCTCGACCTGCGCGATTGTCTTGGGCGTCACTTCGGTCGCAATAAGATTGAGGACGCCAGCCAATAAAGCGTCGTGAATTAACCCTGCAGCCAACTCCAGGTCTAAATCCCTTCGAAACTGAGACTCACGAATCCCTGCAAGCAAATACTCACGCACGCGATTTCGTGCGCGTACCAAGACATCCGAATAAATTTTAGAAAATTTCTCATTATGTGTTGCGCGATAATAAAGCATCACAATCATGCTCGCCTCGGATGGAAACGAAACCGCCCACTTCAAATTCATCGTCATGTGTTTTCTAAGTCGTTCGAACGCGGAGTCTTCGATTTGAAACGAAGCTGAAACAAGCTCATGATTATGAAGAGCGATCATTTCAATCAATCGCTCAAACAAAAGATCCTTGTTCTTAAAATGGTGCAGCACCGCAGCCTGACTTAAACCGCAGCGATCCGCGATCATCTGAAAGCTCGTCGCATCAAAACCGTGTTTGGCAAAAAGCTGTAAAGCAAGCCCCAAGACCCTCTCTTGAGTGAGCACCCCTTTGGTCTTTTTGGGTTTTGAGGGTTTCAGGGCTTTTAAAGTCGCCTGTCTTTTCATAGACCTAGTATTGCACACAAAAAAACAACGTAATACATCATTTTTATGTTGTCGCACCGCATCTTTTCGGGTAAATACCCCAACCATTGACCACAAAGGTCGCGAAATACCCCCATCGGATTATAGAAAGGTGTCGTTTATGAAAAAAGTCGTTTTGTTTTTAGGTGTCCTCTCCTCCTTGATCTCGGCAAATTTTGCCCTAGCTGCCGATGAAACCACGGTTTCAGTTTCTTGTCGCGACGCCCGCGAAGAGCTCCGCGACGCAGGCTATGCCGTTACGATTACAACTGGGGGCATCGCAGGTATGACCCTGGCAACGGTTTCGGAACAAACCATCGCCGGTCCCCGGGTTTTGGAAACAGTCATCGTAAAGAAGAACAATCGCGGGATGGAACGGGTTTACAGCGGAAATGGCTTCAAACTTACCATCACGCTTGAGTCGATGGTTCCAACCGCAACCCATCCTGCCAAGATGTTCCTGAGACAGATCACTGAAGGCGACATTGCTGTAGCGGTCAACGCCGACCTAATCTGCAAAATCAACGAATAAAACCCCGTGAGGATTTATGTCAAACCCAATTGCTTTCTCCCTTTTATTAGCCTCCGTCATGCTCAATAGCTCGCTCGCCCTAGCCACACCGGCAAAACCTTGCCGTGAGCTCACGCAACCGCAAGTCAACCGGATCCAGACCGCACTCAAGCTGGAACAACAAACCGCCACCTGCGAAAATTACGACAGCACGAGCTGGGATAAAAATACGGCTTCGCCCACTTGTAGCGACCACCGGGTCAGTGGCAGCTTGCAGCGTGACCAAATCTTCGTTTCTGTTGTCGAAGGACGCCCGGACTTTTTCATCCTGGCCCTCTACGCCACCGATAGCCCCGACCTCAATTATGTCTGGGTCAACAGCCCGAAATTTCCCAACCTCTTTACCAGCCTGGCCGCGATCGCGGGATGCACGGGGGCCTACAATCAGGGAATGAACCCCTACTTGGTGAAAAACCACGACGGCAAGATCGTGCCTAAGCCGTTGTAAAGCCTAACATCCGGGCCTGATTTCGGTACTTCCGGGAAGGTTCACTTCGGACGAACCCATGAACCGCACGATCTACCCAGAAAGGGTTCGTCCAAAATTCAATAATTTTGTTTTAATTTTAAACACACCGTGTTAATTGCCATTATTTATGAAATCCAACTCAACGACCTTTTTATTTTCGCTATTCGCCATTTTTACACTCACGGCAACGTTTTCTGGGCTCACGCTCGCCTCTGAAGGCGTCAGCAAAAAAGTCTACTGTTCCCAGCAAAGTCCGAAGGCAGTGCACGGATACATTATTGAGGAGGCAGTCCTCAGGTCGACGAACAGGACCAAGTGGGAACTCCAGTTGGCGGCACTAGGCACTGGCCTATTAACGGAGCAGGGAGATGGAACCGCAAGTAGCGGCTACCTATATACCGGCAATGAGCCACTCCTCCCGAATCCGGAATTTCGGGCCCATTCCGCCCAGTGGCGAAATGCCCTTCCCTTCGTCATTCCAGTCAAAGCAGACAAGGGCGAGTTTGTGCTCTATGTGCAACCGGAAAGTTTTTCAAAAACGGCCGACTTCACCGTTCGCCTAAAAGTGACCCGGGCAGCGGGCGAATCTAATTTTCTACTCAGTTGCAATGCGATCTAGAAATGGACTTGGTCTGTGATTACGTTAGGTAATTGAAGATCTGGCGTAAATGAGGTTGGAGAAAACCATGTTTGAACGTATTTGTGCCTTGAGCCTGCGCAACTTCTCAATCAATTCGAAGTAACAAACGACAAGCCGTCAAAATCTTACCACAAAAGCGCCTATCGATCCCCACTGCAAAATGACTCTCCGGCAGTGTTCAAGCCCACCCTGAGTTCGCCCCTCCATGGGCAAACGCTTCACCAAGCGGCGCTTTCGCGTAGGTGCGAAATGAGCTTTGCCCCTTGGGCAATGATAATGGCCAACGGTAATAGCCATCGAAGCATGCGGTTCAAGGTGAATTTGTACATCTTCCCCTGGTAGTGAATTTTCACATCAACAATCAGGCTCGATTCGGGCTTTTTTTTGTTCATAGCGAATTGGATCTCCCTTCACAACGCTGACAGGGAGGCCAAGGCGCGGAGGACACAGAAAGGCCAAAAATCAAGCCTTCGCGATCAAAAATATCACTCAGGTGACATGGCAACTACCACACAAGGCGAGTATCTCCGCAACCATGCGATCAATCCCCGTGAAGATATCGTGCAGGGCGGCGTCATCGATCATATAGGCCGGAGTAGAAACCACGCGGTTTTTGCGGTCTACGTGGCACTCATTTGAGTACTTGGCCACGTGACGGTGCCCCAGTTTTTCGAGTGCCCGCGAGGCATCCCCCGGCTGGCCCAACGTGAGTTCAAGGCCTTTATCCTTGAAGGTCAACGCGAGGATGATCGGGGCAATACAAACAGCGCCAATTGGCTTTCCGGTGCGATGCATTTCCTCCAGCGCGTACTGAGTGTCGCGTTGGACGCTCGCTGCAGCGCCTTTCGCGGCGAAATCACAAAGATTCTTCGCGGCGCCAAAACCACCGGGAATGATGAGGGCGTCGTATTTCCTGGCATCGAACTCAGCAAGAGGGAGAACGTCTCCGCGAGCGATCCGCGCGGACTCCACGCGCATGTTTCGCTTTTCTGGCATGGTTTTTCCGGTCAGGCAATTGACGACGTCCACTTGATCCACGTCCGGCGAGAAGCATTGAAACTGTGCCTCCTGTCGGCTGATGGCCCAAAGTACTCCCACGGCCTCCCTGATCTCGCTTCCATCCTGGGATCCGCTTCCGCAGAGCACTACCGCGATCCTTTTTGTCATGATGAATCCTTTTTGTTAAAGATAACACCGCAAACCAGTTCGCAATTCAAGGGGGAAAGCTAAAGCTAGCGCTCACATATGTCCGGCCATGCCTTGATCAGGGCGGCTGGGACATGATCAGATATCTCCAGTAACTTATCCTGAGAGATTTCGCCCAATATTTGGATGTCTTTCTTTTCATTCCGTAGGAAAGCCCTACAAGCTGCAGCCCGAATAGTTAAAAAACTCGACCACTCGATTGCGACTCTGGACGAATCTCCTTTAAGCACGGCAGCTAAAAGTCGTCCTAGCATGAGACCAGTTTTCCTTTTCAATGCCAGGTCTTCATCGCCCTCGTCTGGAACACAACAAGCTGTAGCGACATATGCCAAATCAAAACCCTGTCCATGGACATACCCCAAAAGATGCATAGCCTCGTGAAAATACTCGGACTCACGTTGATAAGCGAGCTTAACCTCCGAGCGGCGATCGACCGAGTCGGACACGGGATTTCTATTGATCTTGGTCGGATTCACGATGATCGTCGGAAACTTCGGATCGCTTGGCGACGAAGCCCAACCCTCGACTGTACCCACCAATCCCCAATTTTTTCCTAAGTCTGGATCACATTTGAGCAGAATGGGCTTCCCCTTGTGGGGCGCTAGCATCCCCAGCATGCTGGCTACATCATCACGAAAGGTTGGTCCTTTTTCCGCTAAGCAGGACAGGCCTTTGACTAAAGCGTGTTCAAAATCGGCACGGAGTTGAGAAACAGCACCGGGATAGCTTTGGCAATTGAGGGGGACGACCTCGATATTCAAATCAAGGTGACCGAGCCCATCCTTCCGTAAAATATTTGAGTATGCCTCCAGTTCCCGCTCCAAAGCGTCAACCGAAGCGGCATGCGGCACACAGACGTCGGTACTGTGCGAGTCAATGGTTGCTCCTTTGAGTTCAAGGGTAAATGGCGGCAGGCGACTCACCCCATTGGTAAGCGAGCGCTGCTCAAAATGGAGTTCATTTGGATGTGGAGACCACCTATACAGAAGCTCCTCTGAATCGGAAGCCGAAGAGAATCGACGTTCCTGATAAAAAGGTGAATCAAAATACTTAACGGTCAAAAGATGCTCGCTAGTGTCGAAAACTTCGATTTTTGAGATTGCCTGGTCTGTTGCGTAACTGATGCGTGTTCTATGGCCGCTTTGATGATCAAGAATATCCATCGCTTGGCCATTAGGCATGGGGCGAGTGATAGAAATTCCGAATCCGGGGACTTGAACGTTCTCACCAAAAACCATCCGACTGAGCAATAATCCAAAAGCTAAGGAAAACGAACTCTTTCAGAAGAGGAAAAGGCGATTTTCTATTCCAATTGGTTTTACACCGGAATTTGGGCTCTCACCTCGATTCCGGGCCACCAGACTTCTGAAGCGATCTCCCAGTATTTCGGTCTCCCCAAACTTCTTGTCAACCGCGTGATCCTGTTCCTCGTCTCAACCGGCCTGTGCATCGAGGAGAATGGGAGGCTCCGACCTGGGACCACGTATGTTCATTTGGAGGCGGATTCGCCTTTCATCGGGCGGCATCATGCGAGCTGGAGGCAAAAGGCGATTGAGCGCCATCCCATCTTATCCGACAGCGAGATCGCTTACAGCTCGCCCATGTCACTTTCGCGGGATGATGCCGAAAAAGTTCGCAAACGGGTGGTTGAGTGGGTCGAGCAGATCAATCGGGTTCGCGATCCATCACCCTGCGAGGCGCTTTATTTTTTAAATATAGACTGGATTAAATTCTAAATGACCGCTAAAATCATTTCTCCACGCCATTGATTCGCCTGCTGGGGCGGCATTTGCCAATAAGATGCGACGTTAATTACCGGAGCACTGACTAGCACACTATTGCTCATCGCCCTCTTCTATCGCCCACAAATCCACTAACCGCTGAATGACCCCGTAGATCGTCGCCGCATCCGGCAGCATCTCTCCCTCGTCATACGTCAAGGTGCGTGCTTCGTTCAGAACCTTGAGTACACCCGGACTCGTCTCGGCGTTGAAGTGCTCGGTGAAATCCGCACGGAAACTGCGGACATCGTTGTAAACCGTAGCTGCGATCAGCCGGGAAATCTCGCCATCCACTAGCGGAAGCGCGTCGCGGAACTTTAAGCAAAATTCGTAGATATAAAACGCGTCCTTCTGCATCGCGCTTTTCCGCGTGCGCCCCTCCCGCCTGAACATAGTGATGAACTTCTGGACCAGATACGCGGCGGGATTCGGAATCTGAATTGTCTGGCCGAATTCACTGAGCCCTGGAAGTCGCCGGACCTCCAAATGCCAGGGGTCCCACAGAGGCAGGTCCATGAATCTCAGCGGGGTCGCGGAAACGCCCGCCTGTACTTCAGCGGCCATTTCTCCTCGATCTTTCCCAACAAGAGGGCAAAGGAATTCGATCTCGAAATCCGCCGATGAAGCCGCACCCGTGTCCAGCCGGAATTTAGTCAAACCGTAAGTCATAAGGACTTCCTGGTTCGCTTTGAATCCGGCCCCGTCCAGCAGCTCCGCAATCCGGGGTGCCTCGGGCGATACCGGGATTTTCCTATCCGTCGCGAGGTCGAGGTCTTTCGTCATAAGCGGCCGCCGGCCGGACGGTTGCGCGGCCGGGTGATACCCGTAAAGAGCGTTGGACACGCCGCCAATGAAGACAATATTGCTAAGGTACGGCTCAAGCGCCTGCACCAGGGACCCGAAAGCCCGGAAGAACTGTTCGTCTACAGCGACCATCCCATCCTCCGAAAATGCGGGAACAGCGCTTCCTCAAAAATGTGTTCCGCCTGCTCGTCGCCACGGCCGCCGAGAATTGAGACATCCAAAGCGCATTGGATGACGTCCACCGTGTATGGCGCCAGGTTATTTTTTCGCTTCAGTTCGGACACCTCCAATACCGGTTTTTCATACCGGTGCGGCTGCAATTGAATAGGGGAATTCCGGTTGTCGCTGACCTTCAACTCGATAGCGCGGAGAAACCGTTCAAGACTAGCCGGATTCGCCGTGGACGCATGGATGAGGATCGACAGGTTGTTCGTCCAGCCCAAGCCAAGAGCATAGCAGCCCAGGTGTCCCCCGAGCAGAATTGAAATATTGGCCAGGCCCGCCGCTTTGGAGAAGCGATCACCGAAACCAGAATCTTTTTCGCGCCATTGATCGGTCGTCACCCCCGGCATCAGTGGGGCTAGCGGAATCAGCATAATCTTTTCCTGCCGGTAAGCGCGAATCCAGTTAGTCATCAATGCGCGCAAATTTCGGAACTCGATGCTGTCCTGTTTTCTGACAAGATGTCCAGCCTCTTCCAACTCCGTCAACAGGGCATGTGCCTGAGTCGCGGTGTTGAAGCCAGCCCGTGCACGCAAAGTGTTGGAGTTCCATTGCCCCACAAACGGCTCGGCGCCCCAATACCTCGGATCTATCGCGTTCAGGAGCATCACCTTCAGCATCCACTGATAGTTTCCCGTGAAGTGCGAGAACTCCGCCCCGACGTGTCGTGGACGCTTCGATGAGTAGGCTTCAATATAATGATCCAGAAATGAGCTTGGTTTCTGGCCTGCGCCTCCTGGCAACTGCTCAAAGTATGTCTGACCGTTGACCTGCCCGAAATATTTTCCCGCCTGCGAAACAAGCAGCCAACTCAGGTTTGTGTTAGGTGAAATTTTCTGAATAACTGGTTGACCCTTTTTCTCGATGAAAGCATATACGGCTGCTTTCAGAAGTTCGGTGATCTCAGGAACAACGACAATCAGGAGCGGACAAGATGTCTTTGTGTCTGACAATACCCTCAAGAGTCTGACCAACCCGTCGGAAAGTTGCGCTTGAAAATCTCTCGGACGACTAGCCGTTAATTGCTTAATCGCAATCACGGTCACCGACCCATCTGACGCCTTAACGATGTAGTCAGAGTGAGAAGGCCGGCCGTCTTCCAGTAGGGCGTTTTGTTGACCATGAATACCCACTCGGGCGACCACGCTTTTGATCATCGCCTCGGTCGCCTCTAATCGTCGTTTCTCGGATTCTGCCAGCATAAATACATCATATCATGTATATACACTTTGTCTAGTCCATACAGATGTATGTGTATATTCATTGTCTTATGCACGTCAGTCCTCAAGCTTAAGAAATATAACATGCTGTCTTTATAGAATATTTTGTAAAATATGGCTATGACGGCAAAACTTGGTTGGATTTCACGATTGCTGCACAGCGCATCGCGAGTTTCGGATCATTTTTGACGGGAGCCCCGCCATGCGGAGAACTTTCTTGAGCGGTGCCGGAATCCGCTCCGG
>JBBCAW010000136.1:0-1896 GCA_051382295.1 Bdellovibrionota bacterium FG-1
TCTAATCAAAAAACTCAAATTACAGAAAAATGAACTCTTCGACCCAAACTGGAAAAGGAGGGAAACATCGTTGGCACGGACGATACGAATGGCAGAGGCTTATGCGTAAAAATACCGATCACCTATGCACGCCGAGATAGTTTTTGGACCAAATGCCAGGGCTGAGGCGTGGAGCGACTTCTGGTGTGGCCGAGAAAGGCACGATGCAAGTTGCGCGGCAACGTTTGTGGACTCGCTTTTTGTCCCTTATTTTCTCTTTAGCTGGCTCCCGGATCCCAAGTCAAAGACCTATTTGATCGCACCCCACGATACAACGATCGGCCTGAACTATCTCGATAAGCATGGACAGCGCTTGACCGCCCTGGAGTGAAAGTTTCTCGACGCTTGTATCTGGACGCCATTCAGCTTTCACGATGTTGTGGACGCAACTTCAGCCGGCAGGAGGATACGCGATATCTTCCTGGGCACGGAAGCCTTGCTTACCGAGGTCCCCGGTTTGGTTGAGGACGAAATCGGGGACATAATTTATGGAAAGGTGGTCCAGATCGACGGCGTTGCCCGGTTATGCGGTTGTCCGTGGGTACTGATTCCGCCTATTTTCAAGCAAGATGTGATCGAGCTTCGCGCGAACCTACGGAAGTCTGAGCATCTCGAAAATGGAGCAATCACCGCACTGACACTGGACGTTCACGACTGGGACCTGCGGGATCTGTTCCTCGACATCGAGAAGGCTCTCACCGATGCGCTCGAAGAAAATGAGAATGAGGCATGTGAAACAGTTGTCGAGGATCTTGAAACAGAACGCGAACACCCGGAGGCGCTTGCCATTCTCAAGATCGAGGTTCAGAAGCACTGGGAAAATTGGTTTCACAAAAAGATCCCTGCGCTGGGTGACCGCACACCTTTGGAGGCCGCACAAGACGCAGATGGCCGCGAGATGCTGGAGGCCTTGCTGATCCACTATCAGCGCGGTCACACTGCACTTACTCTGCCTTTTCCACCGGACTACTCCCGCCTGCGACAGCAACTCGGCCTTAAGTCAAAGCCAGAAGGGAACCGATAACGTCGGTCCTCTTTCTCGTTTGCCAGCTCATGTCTCTGGCTATTACCCAGTCCCGCTGCCTGTGGTCTGCGCAGCTTCCCACCAGCTACAGATCGCGAGACTCTTTATCGCCTGGGGATTTGATGGTTTCCAAGGCAACTGCTCGGCCCACTCTTTGACCGCTGATTCTTGGCGTTCCCGAGTTGGAAATTCCGCAAGGAAAGCCAGCTCCTTGCGCTGCCACTCCTCCTGCTGACGGTGAGTTTCTTCACGATCCTCGACTTCGGCCGCTTCGCGCTGCCGCTTATTTTCAACCATTTTTGCATTTGTCAGGGCCACTCGCTGGGTCTCGGCCAGGACTTCGCTCATTCCGCGAGCAAGAAAGGCCATCGGAGAATGGCACTGTTCCCCTGAACCCGGAACTCCATGCTCCCGGACAAATCGAAGCGCCCTGGTGATTTCATCGATCTCGTAGGCGGGACTCAACTGAAGAAACCAGGCCCGCTCCCTCTCTCGTTTCAAAGGCGGTTTGATGCTATCCAAGTAATCCTGGATCGCACGCGGAAGCGCTTTTGAGAGAGAGTTCTCAAGTTTCTTGGAAGGGATTGTATTTCTTATTTCGTAATTGGCCAGCCGTCTAGGACATGAAGTCGGGTAATTTTCCTGCGAACAGCGTCCGCAGCGCATCCATGGGATGCACTCCATTTTTTCTGCAGGTGGAGAGATAGCTTCGAATAAGGCAAAAATCCTTGGCTCCCCTGATCGAACGGAAACAGCCAGAGATCTTTTGCTGAACTTTCGTCATGCGCAAGTCCCGTTCGCCCTGGTTATTTGTAAAGGGGACTTCTGAGTCC
>JBBCAW010000137.1:0-55246 GCA_051382295.1 Bdellovibrionota bacterium FG-1
CCAGAGGTTCCACAGCGACTCACCCACTCCACCAACTGGGGATCGGCATCAACCAAGGCGACATGCGCTTGCGCTTCCGCGGAGGTAAAAATCAAGTGACCCGGTAACACTCGCGGATAGCCAAAATCGAGCGAAAAAAATGAATCGTGCTGCAAAACCTGTTTGGAAACCACCAAGTCCCCAATCGCTAACTCCGGCGAAACCGCGCCACCCACCCCCAAGAGCAAAACCGCATCGATAGGATGACGATCCGCCACCATCGCCAGCGAGAGCGCCGCATTGACCGGGCCCATGCCAGAGCGGCAAATGTGAACCGTTCGATGGGGAGAAATGTGGGTCCTCAGCTCAATCCCCAGGGAGGGACTCACAATTGAATGACTCCAGTGAGAACTTCCTAGCTCACCCAGTAGCGCCTGTTCTTCTTCGAGCATTGCCGCCAAAACCAACACGTTTTTCATTTCTAATGAATTCCCTAAAGAAGGTCCAAGTACGCAACCGCGTTTTGAAAATTAATAATCGCGACTTTATTAGCAGGTGCCAGAGACTTAGTCAAAAACGTCACAATCAAATAATCGCCCGCGAGCGCACCCGAGGCCTGGTAGGAGAGAGAAAGCGGCGAAACCCCTAGGTCTGTGTACAGCGAACGATTCACCCACTTTCCATCAGGACTCCCCTCCTGCATAGCCCCATAGTTATTAGTCATTGGGTGAAAAAAACCAACCAAGAACCCCCCGCTCGCAAGATCAGGAGGGGCATTACCCACATTCGAATAACCACCTTGCGCGACAAATTCGATATGGGCCTTCTTATAAGCCACAAGAACATCAGGAGGAGGAAGGACGAAAGCCAAAGTAACTTGAAGGCTCTTTGAAGCCGGAGCATTAAACTTTTGTGACACCAGGTTACCCGGAAGCCCAATCACATAGTCCTGCCCTTGAAAATCGCCGTTACCCAAGGGAAACGACATCGAAGGAGCGAGCGCGACGCTCGCATCTAAGGCCACCGAACTAACTTCCTTGAAAAATCCGTACCCCAGCTTAAGTTCAAGCAATACAGGAGTCACCGTCGGCGATGGTGACGGACTCGCAGCCGTGGGTGAAGGGCTCGGCGCGGGACCGATCGATGGAGTCGTCGTCGGAACGGGAGTATAAATCCACAGATCCTGGTTCACATTCATGCCTTTGCCACAGCCCACCCAAAGCGTCGCGACCATCAAAGCCGCCAGTCCGAGCACCACCGAAAAGTCACACCTCGGTTTCATCGGTTAAAACCTCAATCCTATGCCGCTCAAAATTTCCAACGGCTGCGCTTGACTCATGAACTGAGCCTTAAAAACAGCCCCGCCCACCCAGATCCGCTCGAGCCAAGAGGTTGGTCCAAACTTCCAGCCCAAATTAGCGCTCAAAGCGGGCCCATCGTAAACGTCCGAACCGGGAACCGCCCATCTTTCGTAGAGCGCGCCGGCTTCCACCTCCAAAGGCCCCGGAAGTCCTAAAGCCAGCAAAAGTCCTGCCCGGGGAACGATAAAACTTTCGCCCGTCGTTTGTCTTTTGAGTAAAAAACCGCCCAAATAAGCCCGAATCGAAAGCGGCCCGAGCAAACGTAACGAAGGATTGAAACTCGCCAAAGGTGAAAAAAACTGGCCGCCGCTTCCTTGAAAAACACCCATTGCGCCAACTCGAAATTGCAGAAGCTGGAGCCGAGGTTCTGAAGGAATTTCTTTTTCCGGGGACTTTGGGGTCTGCTGGCTAACCTCCGAACCGTGAGATGGATCGGGATCGTCTGACGCCCCCCCGGGCGCGCCTCCTGATTTTCCACCGTTTTTGGGGAGCTGAACCAACGAATCAATTTCAGGCTGAGAAGCCTTCATTTCTTCGAGATAGGCCTTGGGATTGTAGGGTTCAGGCGCAGGAACATCCATCGTCGCCCCGATCGTCGCCTGCTGACCCGCAGCCACCGGAGTCCCCTTCCAACTCATCACCTGGCCTTCGTCTTTCGCAAACTCAACGACGCCCTCGAGAGTATGCAGTTGAGAGCTTCCGCTAGCGGCGTCAAAGCCCGCCACAAATTCCGTCCCGCGCACCCCCATCGTAGCCGTCTTCGTGCGAATCACAAAGCGGGGCGGCGCTTTTGGATCGGGCTTCGTTTCCTTTTCAATTTGCGCCCGCACCTGTCCCCAATCCAGCTGATTGAACTGCGTGCCCTCCAGTTTGGGCAAGACTTGAAACTTAGTATCTCTTCCCACAATGATAATCGAGTCATCAGGGTACTTGATTCGCGCGGCAGACCGGGAACTGGTCTGAACCGATTGCCAAAAAGGCACGTCATCCCCTTGGGCGAGCCTTCGCGGGGGAGCCTCCGCGCTAATCGCAAACACCACCCCATCTCCAGCTAGGCTCTCAACATGAACGGATTCGGACGCCGCGCCCGCAGCCGCCCAGGCGAAAAAAGAAAGAAAAACGAGAACAGGGAACCGAAAAAACAGCATCAATGCCCAATAGGTGAAAATTTAAAGGGATAGGCTACCTGAACCAAGCCGCCGCCGCGCGGCATCGGAAAATCAATTCGCTTCATCACCGTCAATACGCAACGCTCAATATTGGCGTTTTTGATCGAAGAGGATTCAATCCCCGCTTCAGTCACTCGTCCCGTCGATCCAATGACAAAAGTCGTCCCGATTCGGCCGCCGATATTAGGGTGCTCCGCATTGATTTCGCGTTCATAGCAAAGACGAAACTCATCCTGATGGGCACGAATGGCAGCATCAATCGCGTTAGCGTCAATAGATCCCATGACTACCGTTTCTTCGTTGCCTCCACTGCGAATAGCGACACGCGCTTGGCCCCCTAAGATACCCGTGCCGTTACCCGCAGCGCCGAGGCCCGTTCCCACTTTGCCAAACCCGCGCCCCCGGTTGCCTAATCCAGCAGAGAGATCCGAAGTACCGCCACCGCCCTTCCCATTACCCGAAAGAGCCAATCCGCCATTTCCTTGGGTGGCAAAACCGCCCAAACCTTTGAGCGAATCGCCCGACTTTCCGAGTTGGGCGCCGGCATTTCCAAGAATATTTTCAATCTTGCCCGTGGCACCTTTCAGAAAATCGACATTTCCAATATCTGCCACTTCGCTATGGCCACCGCCCGCGCCTTTGCCACCATTCGGACTCGGTACGGCGGCCTTGTTTTGCGGAGTTTTATCCGCTGGCGCGTGAAGAGTGCCACGCTTTCCTTCAGGACCAGAATGACGGGCACCCTCGCCTTCTTTGGCCTCGCTCTGCCCCTTCGAAGGAGCAGGACGCTTGCTCACCACGGCTACCTTGCTCGGTTTACTTCCCACGTTCATTTCCTTGGGAATCGGGTGCTTCGCCGAATTGGCATCAGGATGAATTTCAACTTTATGCGTTACCTGAGGCCGGGGTTGAGCGGGCGGTGCAGGTTGAGAAACCGCTGGGGCGACCGGCGCTTGCCTGATCGGTTCGGGTTTAACTCGGACCGCATATTTTTCAGGCTGATACAAAATCGTGGCCAATCGCTCCGGAATTTGTTCCGCCTCCAAGGACGGAACCACCCGCATCGTCCCGAGTCCATACAAAGTCACCAGCGTGAACAAAAGTGAGGCGGTAAAAATCTTTCGGAATAACGAATCGCGTTCCAAAACACGCGACCGTTTCAGCCGGGGTGGGGCATCAGTAAAGGAAAGAAAAAAGTCAACTTCACCCACCGACACCTTCGCAAAGTCCTCACGCTCGATATTAACCGGATAACCCACGGAGGTCTTCACGACAGAGCTCCGAGCCTCATCGAGCGTCTTAAGACTTCCCCGACGTTGAATCACGCCCCTCATACTCGGATCAAGATTGAGTACAAAATTATCGCCTGTTCGGGTGACGATGGGATGCTCGGCCGCCGCCAAAAGAGGCGGAATCGCAAAATCATCTCTTTGCTTCACACCAATCACGATTTGTTTTTGCGCGACAAAATGTTCGATATCCAAAATACTGCCATGCCAAGACATGACGACTTCGAGCGCCGTTTTAGCCGCAGGCCGATAGTCAAAAATATCGTCAACCTCCGACGATTCCTCCAGAAGAAGTGGCTTAAAATCCTCATCCGGATTTAAAAAAAGTTTTCGTCCCTCGGTTTCGCGAATCCGATCCTTGGCCACTTGCGAAATCGCCTGCCCACGTTCTTCCACCGCGAACCGAATGCGATTGAGCCCCACCGTGATTTCATCACCGTTTTTAAGTGCCGCCGTGACCACCTTGGTGCCATTGACAAAGACGCCAGTCTCACTGGCTAGATCATAAATCATGGGCTCGGGAACCAGTTCAACCACGGCATGAATCGGAGCGACCCCATCCCCAGTCAGCCTCACATCGGCGGAAATCACGCTTCCGATGACCACCCGGTCTTTGTCCAATCGAAAGGTGCGGCTCTCACCCGGGAGCCCCCCGGTCATAATCACCACTTTGCGTTCTTGGGCCGCAATGGCATCGCGCGCCGCCCGTAAATGCTGATTTTTATCTAATGTCGTTTTATTTGAATCGTGGGTCATTTAGCCTCACTTGCTCAAGACAACGTCCCGAAGCATCTCCTGATGGAAGTTTTTTCGTCGTTTCACGAGTGAATCGAATTTTTCTTCATTGCGGTGCTGAAAATAGAACTCCCCGGGACTCCGCACCTCGCCCTGAAGTTTGAGCCCCTCAAAATCGAGGTCTGTGTGCTTGGGATAAATCACACGGGGGGTTTTTACACCCCCCTCACCGGCAGCACGAGCCGACTTCGAATAAGCGAGCCCGGCCGCAAAAGCCAGCCCTCCGATCAAAGTCAAGACCGCTACAAAACCCATCTTTCGATATAAATCTTGGCGATATAAATCCTGGTTAAAATGACCTTGTTTTTCCGTGATCACTTACTTCCCCCTCCCGCGCAAAAATCCCGAAGTCTCTCTGCTGACTCTCGTTCAAAGCCCACGAGCTGGCCAAAATTCAGATCCGAAATTCGACTCGCGCACGACTTCGTCCGTGCGGCCTCATGGAAAATCCCCGCAAAACGCGAGGCCACCGCACCCGCCTCCCGCGCGTGCTGAAACGCGGCGATCGCGGCCTCGTTTTGCCCCAGCCCTTGAAGGGCAATCCCCTGCCCATCATAGGCATCCGCCGGCTGGGAGCGGGTCAAAACCTGATCCCATAACGGCTTCGCTCTTTCGAAAAGCCGGAAATAATTGAGCACTGCTGCCCGATTCATTTTGGCAGGCAAGAAAAACTCATCCTGGGCGATGGCTTCACGAAAGAGTGCATTTGCTTCAGAAGCGGCGCTCCAGTTCTCTTCGCCTTCCACGCTCAAAAGCACGACTGCACGGTTATTTAACGCACCCGGAATACGTGAATTGAGTGAAAGAGCGCGATCATAGGCAATGCGTGCGGCCTCCGGCCGGCCCTCTCCCCAGAGAAGATTGCCATAATCCACCCAGGCCCCCCCATCTTGCGGGTTTTTTCCGAGGCGTTCCCTCACCTTTTCGAAAGCTACAACTTTGCCCAAATCACCGCCATCGGCAGCGATTCCAGCGAGGCGAAAGTGTCCTCGATACCCCTGCGCCCGCGGTCGGGATTCAGTCGAGCTCGCCAAATGATCGGCTAACTCAGGCAAGGCGGGACTCAACGTTTCGTTAGCCAAAGCTTTGGCGTAGCCCTCGGCCCAAGTCGTCACGGCCTTTTTACGCAAAGGTGCGCTCACGCCAGCCAGATTTGCACGAAAACGGGTTACCGCATCCGGATCTGCCGCTGCCGGTGGGGCTATATGATCCACTTCATCCGCAAAATTCACCGCCCAATTGGCCAACCTTGCGAGGGCCGCTACCGCCCAGGGACCTCCGGCATCGACTGCCGAAACATAAGCGCGGCTCAGCGGCTCCAAGAAATCCATTCGTTGCTGCAAAGCCTTTTTGAGCTGAGCTTCCGGCATTTCGAGCCGGTCAAACTTTGTCTCTGTTTCCATCAGTTCAGCCAAGCGATAGCGTGCGTACCCGACATAAGGCGAGATCACGATCGAGGCACCCGATGCGTGAACTGGCGCGGCCGCTTGAGCGCGACCATTTTTTGCGTTCTTTTTCAGTTTTTTCTGTTTTTTCAGTTTAGGTTGTTTTTCAAGGACGGCCGGGGCTTGGGCTCCCAATGCCGCGACCTTGTGATATTGAGCCTTGGCCTGGGACCAATCCAAAATTCGCGCGTAAAGATCTCCAAGCCTTGCCCCACATTCGGCCTGAAAGGCATAGGGCCCATTCATGCAGTTTTTATAGGCAGCGGCGGCTTGAGGGTCCAGCCGGGCTTGATCTTGGGATCGCCCCAACACCAGAGCGACCGCCGGCCGATGTGCGTGCGTTGGGAAACGCTCCAGAAAGGAAACCCAAAGCTGCTGAGCATGAGCCCGATCCCCAGCGGCCTCGAACACTCTAGCTGCGGTTTCAAGCGACTCCGGATCACCGGCGTCCCGGCCCAAGCGCTCAAAAAGTTTGCCGGTGGTTTCAAACTTACCCGCGATCAAAAGCTGAGTCGCCGCAGAGCGAATCGCCTCCACCGCCCCCGCATTTTTAGGGTAGCGCTGGAGCCAACGTCCCGAAACGCGGTCGATCGACTCAGCATCGCCTACCTTCAGAAAACTGGTCAAGGCATTGCCATAGGCCTTTTCAGCTAAGTTATGATCGGTGGTCTCCCCCGCAAAGGCCTCATAACTTCGTCCGGCACCGGCAAAGTCGTTATTCTTTTCTTCCTGAGCAATCGTGCCGATTTTCAGACGTACTTCTTGATCCGACAATTGGGCCCGAAGCTTACCCCCATTCTCGGCATCAAAGGCAAGAAGGGCGTCACTCGCGCGAATCAGCTTCAAAGTCTCGCGGAGTCCCTCGGTATCCCCTTCGCTTCCCAGTTGAAGCCATAATTTTGCCGCAGTCAACGCCTGGCTCGACCGAGGCCAACGAGCCAGAATGGCTTGAAGGCGTTTAACCGTATTTTTTTGGGTATTTTTATAACCGGCCAAAACCTCGGCGGCACGCAGAGCGCTCTCACGTCCCTCATTCGCCTCGCCCATCGCATCAGCGAGGCGGTCCGCAGCATCCACAAACTCCAGCTCGAGCGCGGAGGGGTCGGTCCCCTTGGTTCCCACTCCACCTTTGGCAGCACGCCGAATCGCCTCGGAAAGGCTGGCAGTCCAAAGTGCGCCGGCCTCCTTGGCATAGCGCTTGTCTTTGGATTCGACAACCAAGCGGTACAACTGGGAGGCATCACGTGAATAGCCTAGCTCGCGTTTGACTTCGGCCAAATACATTCGAATCTCCGGAGTCTCGTTCCGAGGATCCTCCGACCGTAAAAACAAATTCAAATAGGCCCCATAATAGCTTTCGGCAATTAAAAGATCTGCTCGATTGGCACTTTTACGATACTTTTCATGATGTTCAGTAGCGGTCCTTCGAATCATCGCCCGCAGATTTTGCGCCGCCACCACGGTTTCATTTTCGCCCGTCTTAGGAATTTCCACCCCGTTCAATCGAACGAGTGCCTCTTTGAAATGCCGTTGCCGCAAATCCAGATCCACCAATTTAACCCGCACTCGAAACCCAGCCTCGGTGTTGGGATGGGTTTTAAGAAGCGACTCATACACTTGGGTCGCCTTGGCCGGTTCGACATTCCGCTCATATTGTTTGCCCAAGCGCTCCAATATTTTAGGGAAAAACTGTTTATCGTTGGAAACTTCACCAAAGTATTGAATGGCCTCTTCGACCTTGCCGGTTTCGGTCATAAAAATGGCCATGTCCCGCAGAGCTTCTTCACGAAGCGATAAAAACTTCTCGCCACTTTTTTGGGCACTGGAAATAGCGAGCCTCATGGTTTGCACGGCTGAATCGTATTGGCGAGTACGATAATAGCTCCAGGCTAACTTATGATAAACGTGCGGTAGGGTCTCAGTATTGCCCTGTTTGGCGGCCATTTCATAATACGATTGCGCCTTCTTAAACTGACCATGCTCGAAAGACTCATCCCCCAGTTCCTTGTAAGCCTCGCCGACATACGGGCTTTGCGGATATTGCCGTGCCAGTTGGTCGAAGTACCGCACGCTCTGAGTGCGATCACCCATCTCAGAATAGTTAAACCCCAGAAAATAGTAAACTTGGTCTACTTTAGCGTACGGAATCCTGAAACTGAGAATTTCTTTACAAGCCTGGATCCCCAGTCCCAGGCTCGGCCGTGAATGCGAATGATCGATCAGCCGATCGGGTTGCCCTTTCTCTAAACGTTTTTCGTGAACCCGACCTTCCAAAATATAATCGGCTCGGTAGGCCTCTAAGTAGATTTCCGCCAACCGCAAATAAAGATCCGCGCGCCGATTGTTGGGCGAACGTCGACCGAGCGCGATTCGTAGCTGGGTCACTTCTTGTTGTCTGAGCTCGCGAATCTTTCCTTCATCCGAAGTTTCGACCGAACGTAATTCAGATGCTTGATAACCCCCGACCGCCGCCCAAGAACCCGGCAGCCAAGCCGTCATACTGAGGCCCAGGCTGAGTAGGCCGAAAAGCGCGGTTGGAGCGGTCATTCTAATTTTCATGACCACCTCGACATTCGGACTCGAGGCCAAAAACATAATCACCGAGTTCATCATTCCAAAATTCACCATTAAAGGACCAATAATACTGATAATCTCGCCGGCTCGGCTCGATATTCCCACGAGCCCGTCCTGGCGCTACGTTGGAAGAGGTATTTTTATATATAAGCCGATCCTTGGCCTGTTTTAACATTTCCAATTTAATGAAGGCCATCTTCTCAAAATCCGCGATCAACTGTGAATGGTAATCCATCAAACTGTTCTTAACAAAGGCGCCCCCCAACATCCGAATGGTCTTTAAACGCCAAGACAAAACTTGATCCAAAAACCCAGGAAACCCGCGTCCCGCCGAGTGTTCGACCCCGGGTTGCATGATGGAAAATTGACGAATCGCGGCCGACTCCATCCCAACCGAACGCTCCGCGGCCACCATGCCCTGAAAATAAGGACCCCGCACAAAACGATCAGTCATTCGATAAACGGCGTTTTTAGAATAAAGAGAACTCAAAAGCGCCTCTTTGCCGAGCTTGTAAAAGGCCGGAAGATCGGACGAATTATTTTCGACAAATTCTTTAACCGCCTCGCCCACCTTCACGTATTTACCGTTAAATTCATCAATGACATCATTGGCGTCTTTATAGAGGCACAGTCCCAAAAACGCTTGCGCCCGCAGAACATCGGCCTCGGTATTAAAGACAAAGGAAAGCGCCGGGCTTTTGTACGAAACCAGTTTTCCAAGAGTTCGGTTGTACTCACGTCGTCCAAACGCGTTCCAGGCCTGTTCAAATAAAATATCAGGCCAGACCAAACTTCGTTTGGCGATGCGATCATAAGCCTGGTCAGCGTCGTCAAAACGCTCCATCTCATACAAAGTCCGAGCTTCGCCGGCCTGACAGCGCGCATGCAGATCATCCGCTTCGCGCCGGGATTGCGTGATCAATCCCGTATCGCTTTGGCAACGCCGGAAGTCCTCAAGGGCTTGCAAGGGTTTTTGTAAAATGGCGAACGCTGTTCCGCGCAACTGCAAAGCAAAGGGCCAGAGAGGACTGGAATTTGAAATCGCACTCAGGTAACCCACTGCCTGATCCTCGTGATCTGACAAAAGTGCATCCTTAGCAAGTGAGTAAAGATAGGCGCCTAAATTCAACGCATCATAATCTTCGTAGGACGTATGGCGAACTAGATACTTGCGAAGCAGATCCCCCCCCACATACAAGAACAGATCTTGTGTTTCAGATAGGACGCGCCGAATTGCCGCCTTATTGCCACTTTGAAGCGTTCTGATAAAAAAGTACGAAGCAGCGTTACGCAGATTCGCCCGCACCAAACTCAAGGTCACCTGGGCATCCGCATCACCTGCAATGGATGCGTCAGCCTCACCAGCCGCAAAAGCATAACGAGCGGCTTTAAAGTACTGACCATTGGCAAAAAATCCCCTGGATTCGCTCAAATACTGCGCCCCCGAAGGCGCCCCGGCCTGAGCCTCAGCCACGGCAGCCAAACCAAGGACGAGGCCCCAGGCCAAAACTGCCGCCAGAAATCCCTTTTTACAGGAGGAAGGAGTCATGCTTTTTTTACCTTCCTTCAAAGTTTTAAACCCAGCCCCAGGCCAAAGTTATAGTTGGAATACCAGGCTGAATCGCCGACTAGGGAGTTGTTAATTGGAATCGGTGCGCGATAAATCGCACTGGTCAAATCGAGTCGAACCAAAAAATGATCCCCCAGATGATATTGATGACCCGTCCCCAGATAAAAGGCGAAAAGATTTTCGTTTAAATAAGAGGGAGAGGCCGCCACGTTGGTTCTTTGATCCACGGACGTGTGAATCATCCCGGCGCCTCCGGAAAAGTACCAATCGAAGTAGAGAATTTTATTAAACACATTAATCTTGGCATACCAAGGAACCCAATGAATCAAGCCCCCGTACTGAGAGCGAATTTCGCGTACCGGCGGAAAAATATTGGGTGAGGCCTGCCGAAGTGCCAGATAAGTGGTGTTTTCGAGATTAGTCGTCAGCGTAAAAAACGCCTCGATTCCCCAAGCATCCGTTAAATAATAGGCTGCTCGTGGATCTAAATTATAGGTGGTCCGATAGGCGTTCGAAAACCCTGGTCCCCCCATCACGCTTAAAACAAAACTGCCCGCTTTGCGATAACGGCGATTTTGTAAAACATAGATTTTCTTTTCAGGATCCAGCCAGTTGAAATTATACTCGTCATCGGAACGGTCGACACGCTCGGATGAACGATCCATGTTCCGTTCATCCGCATCCGCCCAACTTGCGGCCACGACGCCGAGCCAGACCACGGCGATCGTCACCAATATAATTTTAAAGACTAGACTTCTCGTGATGACCTGAGTGGCGACTTGCGAGGATTCGCTCTTATTCATTTTCACATCTTCCCATCCGTGGTTGATCTGATCGATTCATATCATCGAGGCAGGCGGGACTTCATGATTCCCGTGCCTTTTCACGATTTTATTCTAGTTTAGAATTTGCGCACAGGATCAGCAAGAGCAAAGCGACGACCTTCGGCACACTGACCGCGAAAATCACAATAACGACAGAGGGGACCGGGACGAGGCATACCCGCCGATCCATTCAAAATCTGAGAAGCCCGGTCTGCCAAATATCCGGAGTTTAACTTTCCCAAGGGAACCACCGCGGTCTGAACCGTGTGCGACGAAATATTGACAAGCACCGCCTGAATGCCATTCAAGGCTACTTGTGAATCCAAGCCACGCAAACCCAGCGCATAGAGCTCCATCTGCATCCCATAGGCCTCAAGTAAGTCTGCGACAGCTTTGGGTTTTTGGGTCACCTTAAAGTCCACGATCCAATACGCAGGTCCTTGAGATGAGGACTCACAAACCAACCGATCGATCGATCCCACCAAAATCTGGGGGACGGGGGATGACACACTCAACACCGGAACCTCAAAAGGAAGCTCGGTCCAAACCTCTCTGCCCAACTCGGTTTTGGCCGCCATCATCCAGGGGGCATGCAAGGCCCAGTTCATGACGGGCTCCGCGCTAAACCGATCAGCCCCGACCTCGCGCTCAATTTTTTTAAGAGCGTCAAAATCCCCACGCTCCAAACACGCATGCACCCGAATACCCAGCTCTCGTTGAGAAAGTTCGTCTTCCTGCAAAGAGGGCATGCGGACACCCTGAAAAAGCCCGGCTTCCTGAATTCCTTCAGCCAGCGGCAAGGGCCGGATAAAGGTCCACTCATAAGCTCGCTCACACCGACTCAGAAGATTCCACTCCGTGACGCTGTGGCGGGGACGCACCCATTGAGGAGTGGCAGTGTTCCTCAAAATCGAGATTCGGCCTCCGGAAGACATCGATGCTTCACCCAAAAGTGCGGGTCCAGTCGAAACCTCCGCGACTAACGGAACCGAAACCCCTGCGGAATCGACCCAGGCGCGCCAATGATCTACGGCAAAGACTTTCTCGCCCTGAGGTTCGACAGGATCTTCTTTTTCGGGTAATTCGGGACAAACCAAAAGCAAACGTTCCTGCGCACGGGTAAGTGCGACATAAAAAATCCGCTTACTTTCGGCAAGATTCTTGTTTTTCTCCAGCTCTCGCCAAACGCTCTCCAAAGGATCCTTCTTGTCACGTTCGCCTTCGGCATCCCGGCCGGCTAAGAACGCGCCTTTTTCGCGATCCCAAAACAAAAGGGGTGAATCTGGAGCTCGTCCTTTTTTTCCAAGATCCACCAAGATCACGTGTTTAAACTCCAAACCCTTAGCCCCATGAAGCGTTAAAACCGAAAGTTGCCCCTGATTACGGGGCGGAGGCACATCGCGCTCGCGGCGAGACTGCTCCATCGCCAACGAAACTTCAGTGACCACGGCCTGAAAATCCAAATTCCGCGAAGACAAATCTTCCACCCGATGCCAGAGCCCCAGGAGCGGAGCCCCGAGTTCGTCTTCAACCGCTTCGCTGACAAGCAAGGCCTGCAAAACCTCGCCAGGACGCACGATTCGAGATCGAAGCCCGACCAGCGCGCGTGCGACGGGATGTTGAGATGCAAAAAAAGGTTTTTGCCAAGTCGGATCCTGTTTGACCCACTCATCTAAAACCCGGTCCTCGATGCCCATCCAAGGGGCGCGCAAAAACACCGCACCGGACAACGAATTCGCCGGATTGATCCACCATTTCAAAAGCGCGGTCATTTCGCGCACGCGCGGGTCACTCCAAAAAAGTCCGCCGCTTCCGACCGCTATGGGGATTCCCGCCGAGGTCAGGGCCTTGAGCCATTTTTCGTTGCCCCGAATTTTGCGCAAGAGGAGGGCCATTTCATGGAGAGGCACTCCTCGCGCGTTTTCCGCTCGAATCCAGGCTCCCAGCTCGGCGGGACTTTGAACATCCAGTCTCTCGACTGGATTAAATGGCCCCGGTTCTCGTTTGGGGATCAAGGCGTCGTAGCGCATTTCGGAGGCTTCGAAAGCGCGCGCGCAAAGTTCATTGGTGTATTCAATAATGCCAGGCCGCGATCTAAAGTTCCAACTGAGCGATCGATTGACCGGCAAACGTCGGCAAAATTCTTCAAAAACGCTCACATCGGCATCGCGAAACCGATAAATAGACTGCTTAGGGTCACCCACCACACAAAGATTCGAAGCATCGGGCCGCACGAGACGCCAAATAATTCTGGCCTGTACCGGATTCGTATCCTGAAATTCATCCACAAGTACGAGATCAAACCGCTCATGAAGCGCGCGCCTGACCTCCTCAAATTCAAGCGCACGATCGGCGCCCGCTTCCAAATCATTAAAATCCAGCGCGCCACGGCGTCTTTTCAAGCGATCATAGCGCTCCAAGACAAAGTTGGCCACCTGCGCCAAATCACGTGACCCTCGGTCCTCAGCTTGCGCAAGATGCCCCAGCACGCCCATCGAATGGAGTGAGCGCACCCGATTGAGTAACGTGAGCAAACTGTCGCGGCTTTCACGCGTCAGAAGATAATCCACGGATTCTTGAATTGAAGCAGCGAGATTGTCATCAAACCAAAGGCTTTCGAGCGCGCGCTCCCACAACAACATCGACTCGGGCTCGGAAAGCATCGACTCCTCGCCATCCAAGCCAGCCTGACGAGGAAATTCGCGAAGTACGGTCGAGCAAAGACCATGAATGGTCGTCACCCAGTGGCGACTGAGTAAGCCCGCCTGAGATACCGAAGCCGGCAAAACGCCCTGTTCTTTTAAAACGGTCATCCTTTGCGTGAGTTTGGCCCTCAGATCACTGGCCGAACGTTCGGTAAATGAAACGGCCGCAAATCGGGCTTCCGGATTGAGCTTTAAAAGTTCGGTGCACTTAATCGTAAGAGTGGTGGTTTTGCCCGATCCGGCACCCGCCATCACCGCCATCCCTTGGCCCCAGCTTTCAACGACTTCCCGCTGCTCG
This sequence comes from Bdellovibrionota bacterium FG-1, assembly GCA_051382295.1. Classification (GTDB taxonomy): domain Bacteria; phylum Bdellovibrionota; class UBA1018; order UBA1018; family UBA1018; genus JBBCAW01. The sequence continues at coordinate 14,010 of JBBCAW010000137.1, forward strand.
GGAGAGAGATCGGCCAATTCTGTTAAGGGCTTACTCATTGACAGCCTCTTCACCGAGTCGCCGAAAACCACACAAATCCGCGATTCCACAATGGGCGCATTCCTTTTCACGCCGCTTAGGGCGGGCCTCAAAATGCCCTGAGATATAATCGAGGACATGAGTGTGAATCGAAGTTTCCATACGAGCCCAAACATCGAGTGGTTCGAGATTCAATAGACTTTTTGAATTCGCGCGTAAACACGTCAATTTTCCGGCTTCTTTACCGTTATACCGCTTAAAGAACACCCCATTGCCCCGCCCGCCTTTACGGTTGAGTTCCACAAACTGCACGCCTAAAACGGATTTCCCCAGCTGTTGCCGTGCCGCCAACGCATAAAATGGAAGCTGCAACCGATAGCCGAGTTCCAACATATCAGTCCCGTTTGGAAGCGCGCTTGAGGTTTTGTAGTCCATCACAAACAGCCCTTCAGGATGCTCATCAATACGATCTGGAATTCCCACCACCGAAGCCACTCCCAAGTCCAAGCGAAGCTTCGTATCGTCGAGCGACACCACATGCGATGGCGCACGGGCCACGTATTCGCGTTCTTTTTCACAAAAAATTTCTAGAACTTTCACCATTCGCGATTTCAAATAACGTTCTGAACGCAGGCTTCGAATCAGCCCCTTGGGGAGGCGGATTTTCCAAGCTTCCTCAAGCGCCTGCGCCGGCAAAACATCAAATGACCCATCCGAGCCCCGAGCCCGAATCAAAATTTTGACCGCCTCGTGCAAAATATTGCCTCGTGCATCCGGCCACGCCTCGGGATCGGGATCCCGAGTGTCTCGCAATTTCCACCGATGGTAAGCCAAAGCCTGCAAGCCACAGCGAGAGTAACTCTCTAAGACCGTGGCGGTGAGTTCGGGCGCCACGATGGCAGGCAGTGCGAGTTTTAAAGGTTGCACCGGCCTGGCCGCATTATAACTTGCCAGCCACCGAAAATGGGCACCCTTTTCCAGCGGAAGTTCGGGCACCGTTTCAGATGGCCAACCCAAGGTACTCGATAACTCGCGCAATACCGAATCGATACTTTCCCGTTCGCGGCCATCCCCATCATAAGTGGCATCCAAAAAAACCACCTTTTTTGCGGACCCGAGCCACTCACTTAAGACGGTAAGCCGCTCTTGCCTCAGCTCAATGCCAGAGCGCACCCCGAATTCAACCGCAAGCACGCCACGATCCCGCTCTGAAAACCAATAATCCCCTACTCCCTCGGCGGATAACCAATGAGCAGGCAAGCCAAAAACATAAACCAGGGAAGCACTGCTGAGCGGTGCCTGTTGAAGCCGATACAAAGCCACCCCGGAATGGACTTTTAATCGCTCCGCCGGCGGCGTCGCTTCCACTAACCGCGCCTGAAGGCGTTCCCACCAAAACAAAAGAGGGGCGCGTTTTTGACCTTGGTCTAAGCGTTCCATGTCCGCACAAAGATCTTTCCAAAAGCCTTCAAAAAAGGGCACAATCCAGTGTTTTTCGACGGAGTCGCCCGCTGAGCCTCCCGCTGAAATGGACAAAGCCGATCGCAAAAAATGAAGGTGCGCCTCCGAAAGTTCAGAACAAGTTTTGCGCCCGCCAAAGCGATCATCCAGCTCACGCAAAAAACCATGAACCTCTGAAAGCGCGCCCCCGGCATAGGCGCCTAGGCCTTGTCGAATACCACGAGAGTGGATTTCAAAAACCCATGCTGAAAACCGCTCTTGCGCCTCCTTTTGCAGGAGATGGGTCCGCAAATACGACACGACCTTTTGCCGCTCATAAACCCGGGCCACCACGTCGAGTGGCAACAACGCCCATTTCAGCCCCTCATCCCAACGCAACCGCGTGGGATCCCGCGGGTCCGCGAGCGGTAAACCGCGTTGTTCCAGCGCTCGTCTCAAACTCCGTCGAATGCCGGGCAGATCCGGAATTAAAACCGCGCAATCGCTCAAGGGCTCCGTCCCTGCATATTCCAGCAGGCGATCCGCCAACGCATCGGCGGCATCATCGAGCGTATGCCAGCGCTCCCACTCCCAAGGACCACCGGCCGGCAGAGACTCGGTCGCAGGAAGCACGGGCCGAATCACACTGACCGTTGCAGATACCGCCTCCCAAAAAGCGCGAACGAGGCTTTCTTCGGGACGGACTGAAAAGACGTGAATTTCTTGAGGCCGCGCCTGATTCGGAGGCCATCCTTTTTCGATCAAGGCCTCGGTGGCCCGACGAATCAGCAAAGGGGGGTCAAACCAACGATTGGCCTCAAGCCAGGCTTCATAGGCCAGGGAGAGCATCTGAATTTCTTCACGGATAGGATTGACGCCCAAAATTTGAGTGAGGCGTTCATGGAAGACCGCGCCCTCTTCGGCGTGCGCAAACGCCATCCGCCCCGCTTGCATCGCCAAATCCAGCCGTCTAAAAAAACTCGCCTGCCGCCGGAGCCGCTTCAGTTCTGGCATTTGCGCCAAGATCTTTTTTTGTGCCAATAAGAGACGCAGAATTTCCTGGCGCGTCGGGCTTTGTAATATCTGGGGAGCCAAAGAATCTTGATTTTCAGACTGAGCCCACCCCCCCACAATCCGTTGCGCGATTCCCTCGAGGTGGGTGATCGCATCACCCGTGAGTCCGGCGCCGCCCGACAATAGGACGGCTTTGATGTCCTCGCGCGAAAAACCATCCCCCACGCACAACCACGCCTTAGGTCGAAGCCCCTGCAACTTTAGAATCGGAAGCTGGTTCGCGTAGGTCAGTGTATTCTCCATCAATACACGAGTTTAAAAGAATGAACCCCATCCCGAAGATGAACCTCGGAGGAAGCCTTGGCCGAGGTCTTTCGCGTGACTTGCCCGAGGACCCAGGCTTTTTCGCCTGATTTTTTGAGCGCTCGCAAAACTTTTGTTTCGAGTTTGGGTGAAACCACGAGCACCATCCCCACGCCCATATTGAAGGTCTGACAGAGCTCTTGGCTCGAAAGGCCGCTTTTTTCGCGAACCCATCGATAAATCGGAGGGGCGTCACTTTCGCTAGGCAATTGGATTTCGTAATTTACCCGCTCTGAAATTCGGGGCACGTTTAAAAAGCCAGAGCCCGTAATATGAGCTAAGCCCTTGATCAAACCTTTTTGAAGCAAGGGCCCAAGGGCGCGCGCGTAAATGCGCGTTGGCGTCAAAAGCTCCCGCGCGATCTCGTTGCCCTTCACACCCGCGGGCAAAAGTTTTCGAAGTAAGCTATACCCGTTGCTATGGCAACCGCTCGAAGCCAAGCCAATCAGCGTATCCCCCGGCTTAACATCTCGCCGAGGAAGAGCGCGTTTGGGTTCGACAAAACCCACGGCAAAGCCTCCTAAATCATACTCTCCGGAAGCATAAAAATCAGGCATTTCCGCAGTCTCGCCGCCCACCAGGGCGCAACGTGCCTGTTTACAGCCTTCGACGATCCCTTCTAAAACCTGAGTGGCCACCCCTGGATCCAAACGACCCGTGGCGAAGTAATCTAAAAAGAACAAGGGTTCCGCCCCTACACAAAGAAGATCATTGACCGACATGGCCACCAAGTCGATGCCCACCGTTCGATGCTCTTTGAGCCTAAACGCGAGCTTCAACTTAGTTCCCACTCCATCGGTCGAAGCCGCCAACCAACGTTTGGGGTCTAACTCATAAAGCGAAGCATACCCTCCGACCGACGCCTTGACCCGCCGATTCAGGGTGGACTTAGCCAGGGTTGCGATTTTTTCCACGAGTTGGTCAGCCGCCTGCCGATTGACTCCGGATTTTGCGTAATCTAGCTTTGCCATGCTCGCTCCTAATGTCGAAAGTGTCGAACGCCCGTAAATGCCATCACCATACCATGCTCATTGCAGGCATCGATACTCTCTTGATCCTTGATGCTGCCGCCGGGCTGAATGATCGTCATTAAGCCCGCCTCAAAGGCCGCATCGACGGTATCTCGGAACGGGAAAAAAGCATCGCTCACCATGACCGCGTCTTCAATATGCCCACCGGCATGATTGAGGACATTTTCGGCCCGAGGAATCGCTAAATGCTTCAACGCTTCTACCCGATTGGGTTGGCCTTGGCCCGCCCCAATCAGTTGGTATCCCTGGAAGCTGCTCTGACCCTCCAGTTGGCGAACAATCGCGATCGCATTGCTCTTCAGCGCCCGACACACGGCAATGCCAAACCGGCCCAAGCCCTCGCGTTGCTCCGAAAATTCCTGGGTGGTGACGGACCTGAGATTCTCGCCCAGGCCCACATCCGCACTCTGCTTCAAAATGCCACCGGGAACGCTGACTGCGGTTTGAGCGGGAAGATCACCGAATCTCAAAATCGGGACCGCCTTGAGATTTTTACGCTTATTCAAAATCATTTTCAGCCCCGAGGTTTCCGCTGAAAGCCCCGGCGCAGCAACCAATTCCACAAATTTTTCAGAAAGCCAGAGTGCCGTTTCGTCTTCGAGCGGATCCGTAAAAACCAAAACCCCTCCAAACGCTGAAACCGGATCACCTTCCCAAGCTCGTATGAGAGCCGCCTTTTGCGCCTGAGGTCCCTGAGGCATAAGCGCCACACCACAGGGGTTATTGTGCTTCACAATCACAACGCCCGTTGCGTGTTTTTCAATTTCTCTCAGATCGCTCGCCAAACCATAAGCCGCGCTCAAATCCAGAATATTGTTATACGAAAGCTCGGTGCGCGTGATTTGCGCACCCCAATCGAGCGGGCCATGGGGATCAAACTCCAGCACCCCTTTTTGATGGGGGTTTTCGCCATATCTGAGGGCAAGCGTTTGGTACGATCCTAACCGCGAAGCAATGGCCCGGTCATAATCCAAAACCCGATCCCAAGCTTGCGAGGCACAAGCGGAAACGGTGGAATGGGCTACCGTACCCTTTTCCGCCAGTTCACCGATCACTGAAGCGTATTGCGCCGGATCAGTCAAAACCAAAACATCGGGAGAGTTTTTGGCAGCCGCACGCACCAACGTGGGCCCGCCAATGTCGATTTCCTCGACCAACTGCTGGGCCAAAATCCCAGGCTGTTCTGCAGTTTTCTCGAAGGGATAAAAATTGACGACGACACAATCGATGCCCTGGATATTGAGCCGTTTCAAATCCGCTTCATCTGAGGCATCTCCACGACGATAGAGAATCCCGCTACAAACCGGGGACGAAAGAGTCTTCATTCGCCCCTGAAAGGCTTCCGGACTTCCTGAAAGCTGCTCAATCGGCATGACTTGCAACCCGGCCTCTTTGAGCACCAAAGCCGTGCGCCCGGTTGCCACAAGTTCTGCGCCACTCGCCACCAAGGCGCGGGCCAAAGCCACGACCTGAGCCTTATCGGAAACTGTAAGCAGAGCACGACGAATTTTCAAACGTGAATTAACCTTTGACACGAAGAGCCTCCTGGTAAGCATTTTCAAAAAACGCCAAACCCTGTCCCGGTGCGCTCGCCCTTCCAGCCTGCGCCGTCCACTCGGGATGCGCCGTCCACCTCACAAAGGCCTCCGGGTGAGGCATCAGTCCAAAAATCCTCCCCGTGACATCGCAAATCCCGGCGAGGCGCTCATCGCTTCCATTTGGATTGCCTTCGTACTTAAAGCAGGTCATCCCGTAACGTTCCATCTTATTTAAGACTTCAGAGCGCCGAATGGGCGAAATCATAATCCTTCCTTCGCCATGACGAATGGGCAAATCAATGGTTCCCAGACCCTTCAGCCAAACACAGCGACTCCCGCTCGGCGTCGCCTTAATCCAAGTGTTCATGAATTTACCATTTGAGTTGTGAGTGATGGAAATATCCTTTCCAAAAACCCCCATTCGAATGAGGGCCTGAAACCCATTACAAATTCCGATCACCAAACCACCCCGCTCGGCAAATTGATTCAGATTCCATCCCAGTTTATGACTCATCTTGAGGGCCAGAATTTTTCCAGAGCCCAGGTCATCACCAAAAGAAAACCCCCCAGGAAGCGCCAAAGCTAAATACCGCTGCGAGATCGCGTCTTGGGTCACCCCTTCCGAAATGAGATCATTGAGATGACGTATGTCAGCTTCGAAGCCAGCCAAGCGAAAAGCCGTGGCCGTTTCCTGCTCGCAGTTGATCCCGTCTCCCGTCAGCACTAAAACACGAGGTTTTCCCGTTCTCATTCCCAATATCCCTCTTTCTGCCACGCTGCTCGAAGATCTTTGGTTGAAACCGACCAACGCCTTCCGGTCGAATCCTCCACCTCCAGCCTTTCCGTCGTAGTCACCGCCCCCAAGCGTCGATAAGGAACATTGCAGGCGATCCACTCACCCTCGAGTGTAACCGCGTCCGACTCGGGGCAGGATGCGATGAAAGTATGAAAGCCTTCGCCAAACCCAAATTCCCAACTCTCAGCATCGGCCGGAATTTGAATCTGCGCACCTAGCCCGCGCGCGATCAGACATTCGGCCATGGTCACCAAAAGTCCGCCCTCAGACACATCATGAAGCGATCGCAACCTCACCTGCTCGCGCCCGCTCGCGCCCCCAATCCAAGAGTAAAGCCTTCGCGCCTCATCCCAGTCTGGTTCAGCCAACCGCGCCTTCGACGACGGAAGCCCCTGTTTGCGTTTTTTCAAAACGACCTCGAGTTCCGAACCCACAAGGCCTAAACGGCTCCCGCCAAAAAGATAAATCGCATCACCGGCCTGCTTGAAGTCCGAGGTCCGACCATTGCGAACATCACTCACTTTGGCAATGGCTGTCACCAATAACGTCGGGGGCACTGAAATAGTCACCGGCTGACCGTCTTTATGACCATAAAAATCATTCTTCATACTATCCTTGCCCGAAACCAAAGGTGCATTCAGTGCTAAGGCCGCGTCCCTGAGGCCGTAACAGGCCCGCACGAGATCCGCGCAATACTGGGGATGATTGACCGGATCGGGCCAACAAAAATTATCCACGATCGCAAGAACTGAATCCGGCCTGCCAAAATCAGCGCCAGAACAAAGAACATTGCGCACCGATTCATCCACCACGGCCTGAGCCATGACATAAGTGTCATAATCCGAAAGCTTGGGATTAATCCCACAGCCAATCACGAGTCCACTGTCAGAGTTCGGCTTAGGCTTAAGGACGGCAGCATCATTTGGCCCACTCGCCGCCTGACTGGTGCCGCTTCCCACGGTGTGAAGCGGCTTAATCACCGACGTGCCTTGAACTTCGTGGTCGAATTGCCGAATCAACCATTCTTTTGAAGCAATATTGGGTCGCCCCATCATTTCCTGCAGCAGCCGCGGTGCCTCTTCATGAAAAGGCCGCTCGACCGGTGGCAAGGGCTGAGGCCGTCCTCGCCACTCCGCGCGCAGTTCTAATTTTGGGACTCCATCATGTAAAAAAGCAAGATCCAGATACCCGGTGCGTTTTTCACCGAAAAAAACTTCCAACGCCCCGCTATCGGTGAACTCGCCCAAGTCGCTCACCTCCACTCCACGGCGTCCCGCAAGGGCCAAAAACAAAGACAACTTGTCGGGTGAAACCGCTACCGTCATTCGCTCTTGCGATTCGCTGATCACGAGTTCGTAGGGTTTAAGTCCTGGGTATTTGATTTTGGCGTAGCTCACATCCATCCGTGCGCCACCCGAAAGCCGAGCCATCTCTCCGACCGAGCTCGACAACCCTCCGGCCCCATTATCGGTTAAAGCGCTAAAAAGCCCCATATCGCGCGCTTCTAACAAAAAATCCGCCATCCGCTTTTGCGTAATCGGATCACCCAGCTGCACCGCACTCGAAGGCGAACGCTCATCCATGGCTAAAGACGAAAAAGTGGCCCCATGAATCCCATCGCTTCCGATCCGTCCGCCGACCATGCAGATGCGATCACCGAGTCGTACTTGCTTAGTCTCGCAGAGCACCCCCGCGATACTTCGGGGCATGAACCCGCCCGTGCCGCAATAAACCAAGGGCTTGCCGAGATAGCGTTCATCAAAGCAAAGTGCGCCGTTCACCGTGGGAATCCCACTTTTGTTGCCTCCGTCCTCGACCCCCCGCCTCACCCCATCCAAAATTCGACGAGGATGCATCAGACGATCCGGCAGCGTTTCGGAATAATCCAGCGGCGCCACACAAAACACATCGGTATTAAAAATCGGTTTAGCGCCCATGCCACAACCCAGAATATCGCGGTTGACTCCGACAATTCCCGTCAAGGCCCCCCCGTAGGGATCCAACGCCGAAGGGCTGTTATGGGTTTCAACTTTAATACAAAAGGCGTCTTCATCGTCGAAGGCCACAATCCCCGCATTGTCCGAAAAAACAGAAAGAAGCCAGGGTTTTTGCAGCTCCTCCGTGGTGGCGGCAATCGTAGTCTTAAACAGACTATGGGTAACCTCCGGAATAGCGCCATAATCGGTGGCATCACCCATTTGTGAATAATAGACATCCGCGCCAAAAATCTTATGTTTGCAATGCTCCGACCAAGTCTGGGCGATGACCTCGATTTCCACATCGGTGGGTCCGTCCGAAGGCAAACCCAGTTCGTTCCGCTTGGCTTGAACCCCAGGCGCCGCAAAATAATTACGAACCGCCTTCATCTCTTCGAGCGAAAGAGCCCACAATTTTTGACGGCTCAAAGCCTCCAACTCATGATCCGCCAATTTCTGAAGGCTAAAGGTCTCGACCCGGTCCGATCCTTTTAAGAGAATTTTAGGAAGGTCCAGTTTGATTCGTTCCTGGTGAAAACGATCATTTTTCTTGAGCTCGGCCTCCGGCACAATGGTCCAGGTTTCGACCAATTCATTGCAGAAAATATCGCGCGCAATGACGGCTAACGAGTCCTCATCCAGCTCCTGCCCCTCGACCACTAGCAGGCTTCCGCTGGAGGACCGGCCCCCGTTCAGGGATCTTCCGAGCACGATCTCAAAAGCTTCCATGCTGGTGCGCCCGATATTATCAGTCACCCCCGGGCGAAAACGCCGCTCAAGCGCCCAAAACCTCCCCGGACGATTGGGGGCTTTTTCCATAAGATCCGGCACCCCGCCTTGTTTGCCCGCCGCCGATGGAATCAGATTGCCGGTAAAGAGCCATTGTAAAACTCGATCCCAAAAAACTTCGGTGATTGCCGGAATCAGTTCCTCACGTGTGGCGGGTAGATCCAACCAACAAACATCCAGCAAACGGGCCCATCGAATTTTTCGACGAATTTCAGGGTAGGCCAACTCGATTTTTCGCAAAATAGCATCGGCGGCCGGATCGGCAAACTCGGGTCGCATCGCGACTTCAATACGGGCGTACATTCAAGCGAACTCCTTGGGCAAAGCCCTGGGGTGAACGAACGTTCATCTGAACCGTTTGGACTTCAAATTTCTCGGGTAAAATCCAAGCCAGCGTCTGCGAAAAAAGCCGATGTTCGAGCGCAAGGCCCCGGCGCTCCACCTCTTCGACCGTTTGACAATCCGTGATCGAAAAAGCCTCTTGCGCGCAAATCGGGCCCGCATCGACCTCGGCCTCCACTAAGTGAACCGTCGCGCCCGTAAGCTTGACCCCATACTGAAACGCCTGCCGATAGCTCTCCAGGCCTGGAAAAGCAGGGAGCAATGCCGGATGAATATTGACGATGCGCGAATAACCGCGCTCGGACCGAAAAGCCTCGATCAGATGAGAACTCAAAACTCGTCGATAGCCCGCCATGACTAAAAATCGGGGAGCCCAAGGCCTGAGTGCTTCGAGAATCAGTTCCTCGTGAAGCTCGCGACGACCCGACGCAGTTGCGGATGGCACGGCGATGGGTAAAACGCGCAGGCCCGCCGTCTGGGCTTTTTGTAACGCAAGAGACTCAGCGCAATCCGATACCACCGCGACAATCTCCGCATCCAGACGCCGTTCGTGGATGGCTTGAATCAAGGCCTCTAAATTGCTGCCGCGACCGGAGGCAAAAACCGCTATGGGTATCATGCACCCTCCTGTGCGGATTCGCGCAAGGCAATGTCGGACCGAAACTGCATACCTTCAAAGCCTACTCGGCCCAGCCGGGAATACGCTTGCGTACGCGCCTCTTTGAGCGAAGATCCCAGACCGAGCGCACCCAAGACCCGTCCTCCCGAAGTCACTAGACCCTGAGACGAAGCCGCCACGCCGGCGAAAAATACCGAGGTTTCTTCGATTGAGTTTTCTGACGGCCCTTCCACTAACTGCCCTTTTTCAGGCTTTTCGGGATAGCCGCGCGCGGCGCCCACCACATAAACGGCAGCATCTTTCTTAAAGGGGACTCGCGAAGGCAAACCGGTGAGATCCCCTCGCGCACAGGCCTCAAGCCAAGGATAAAGATCCCCTTCGATACGAGGAAGTAAAACCTGGGCTTCAGGATCGCCAAAACGAGAATTGAATTCAATCACCCAAAAACGATCGCGCGCCACATCCACCATCAAACCCGCATACAAAAGACCCCGAAAAGAATGACCGCGTTTTTTCATTTCACGCAGGGTCGGCAAAAAAATCTCCTGCCTCACGCGCTCAGTCCAAGCCGCCGGAATACCAGGCACAGGACTAAAAGCTCCCATTCCCCCTGTATTGGGCCCTTGATCCCCGTTTTGAAGCCGCTTGTAATCTCGCGCCGGCTCTAAGAGTGCGCAGCGATCACCATCACAAAAGGCCATCCAAGAAATTTCTTCGCCAAAAAGCCGCTCTTCGATCACGAGCCGACCCGAAACCAAAATCAACTCACGGGACGCCTGGATCGCCTCATCCCGCGATTGACAAATACGGACCCCTTTACCCAGAGCTAAGCCATCGGCTTTAATGACGGGACAGGGCTGTTCCGCTGGAAAAGATTGTAAAAGCTGAATAGCTTGTTCGAGCGAATGAGCAACCCCATACTGCGCCGTCGGCACCCCAGCCGCCTGCATCACTTCTTTAGCGAAAGCCTTGCTCGCTTCAATTTGAGCCGCGCCACGCGAAGGACCAAAAGTCAAAACGCCATGCTCGTTAAGGATATCCACTAAGCCATCTGCCAACGGTTGATCCGGACCCACAACGACCAAATCCACGCGTTCATTTCGCGCGCGACGAGCAAAGGCTTCAAAATCTTGCGCCCCCCCTAACGGCCAACGCTCCCAAGCTGCGGGCATCCCGGCATTTCCAGGGGCCACCCCAAGGCGCCCTGTGCGAGATGAGGAGGCAAGCTTCCACGCCAGCGCGTGTTCTCGCCCGCCTGAGCCCACCACGACGACGGTCATGCCTTGCTCCCGATGCCCTTCAACTCCGCAACGACTCGGTCCAAACTCCACGCCTCCGGAAACCATTGCCGGCCCGTCAGAGCCTGGGTCAAAGCCAAATAAACTTGCGAAGCCAGCTCGCGTTTTTCTGGAGGCAACGGCGGCGGCGGAAGCGGCACGGCCTTTTTCCATTCCGAGATTCCGTGCGCCTTGGCAGTATCTTTCGCCTTTTGAATCGTTTCGTACCAAATGCTATCCCGATAGTGCTGGCGCAAAAATTCTTTCGAAAGTTGCACGCCGTCTTTCAACAGCCGCAACTCATCGGGCCCAATTGCATCCACTAACTGGCAATGCCCGTGTTCGTCCACGCCCCACTCCAATTTACCGTCTGCGAGTTCAATTCCGGCCTTACCGCAAAGCCAGCGCAGACAACCGGCCACCCAAGCGGTGCGAAATAACAGATCTTGAAGCTGAGAGGCCGAAAGCCCTGACATCGCAAGCGCCTCTGTCAATGAAACGAGGCGATCTGAGGTTTCAAGTTTGGTGAAAAGTTCTAGCACAGGAAAATCCCACTTGGCGCCGAGCTCCGCCTTCGAATCAGCAAAACCCAGCGATGCCAAATAACCAGGATCCCGGGCCACCCGCTCCAACATGGAACTGCCCTCAGGCAGGCTGAAACGAAAAACGACCTCAAGGGGCACCAGCCGTGGCAGCGGAGCATTACGCGTGGGATGATAATCCGGAAGCGCCCGGCCCAGCACGGTCGTCAATAGAGGTTTAACCACTGCCACTCGTCGAACCAAGAGACTTTTGATGGGCGCTTGGACTTGCGCGAGCTGAGTCGGCTGGATTTCGCCTTTTTCTGGAATCGCGCCTAAAAGTACCCCATAATAATGGGTTCTGAGACCCCGGCTTTGGAGGTCTTCGCCCACTTCGTTAAAAGCAGAACCAAAGCGATTTCCTTTGCGAAGCCCTAAAGCATCCGATGATCGCGAAAACTCTTTCCAGGTTTCGGCGCGCTCCAATTTTTCAAAAAAATCCGCGGCCAACGTCGCCAGAGCCTCACCCTTGTGGGGCAAAAGATCCGGCATTTTTCCCCAATCAAAAACTGAATAGGCATCGGTGTACTCAAAAACAATCGCCTCGCAAGCATCGCCCACTTCCGGCCCTTCCTGGACTCGAACGGGACCTTTGAGATCTTTGACCGAACCTCGATAGAGTGTCTGAATCATGAGCGGGAGTTCTCCTTTTCGCGGTCTTTTTGGCGGTTTACCGCAAAGCATGCAGACGAAATCGAAATATCGGTTGGATATTTTCCATCAATGCAAGCCATACATGGATGCGTTGATTGAATGGCATGGGTTAAGCCTGGGATGTCTTGATAAATGAGAGCATCTGCACCGAGGTTTTTGGCAATGGCGGCAACAGTCCTACCGGAGGCGATCAGTTCTGACTCGGATGGAAAATCAATACCATAAAAACAAGGATGTTGAATCGGTGGGCACGTCGAAACCAGATAAACCTGGGTCGCCCCCGCCTTTCGCACCAGCTCAATGATTTTTCGCGAAGTCGTACCGCGCACAATCGAATCGTCAATGAGCAACACTCGCTTGCCCTGAATTTCGGACTGAACGGGTGAAAGCTTCAAATTAACGGCCTTTTGCCGCTTTTCTGGCGAATCCAAAATAAAAGTCCGCTTAATATAACGGTTTTTAATGAGCACTTCACGATAAGGAATTTTGAGTTCTTCGGCCAGCGCGATCGCCGCGATACGCGAAGTTTCAGGAATAGGCACAATCAAATCGGCTTCTAATCCCAACGCATCCATTTGCGCTCGCACCAGCCTCGCCAGGTTTTTGCCCAATTGAATGCGAGCCCCATAAACCGGCACCCCATCAATAACTGATTCAGGAGACGCAAAGTAAACCCATTCGAACATGCAGTGGCGCGCCTCGCGAACGATGAGCCGCCGAGAGAAAACCTCGCCCTTCATATTGATAAAAAGAACTTCACCCGGTTCGATATTTCGAACGACTTCGTAGCCCAAAAAAGAGAGCGCCGCGCTTTCGGAGGCGACCATATGCGCCTCGCCGGACGCCAAGCCGTTCGCCCCCTCCGTTTTGCGTTTTCCCCAAACCAGCGGTCTGATTCCATCCGGGTCCCGAAAGGCGACTAGGCCATGCCCCGCCACTAACGTCACGATGCTATAACTGCCGTTCACGCGCTTAAAAACATCTGCCACTGCGGTGCAGAGATGATCAAAACCCAGTTCAACTGCCGAATCGCCCACTCCCGCAGGAGTTTGAGAAAGCGCCTCGGCAAAGATATTGAGCACCGTCTCGGTATCCGAATGGGTCAACAGATGGCGACGCGCTCGCTTTTTGAGATCCTGGGCAAGCTCGGCGCAATTCACGATATTGCCATTATGAACCATGCCCAAACCGAACGGATAACTCATGAGCAGCGGTTGCACATCCCCCAAATCGCCCCGACCGGCCGTACTATACCGCGCATGACCCACAGCCAGGTTACCGGGCAGAGTTTTCATATTGTCGCGAGTAAAGACCGACTCGACCAAGCCAAGATTTTTGACTCGATGAAAGCCTTCTTCATCGTAGGTGAGAATTCCCGCAGCATCCTGCCCGCGATGCTGCAAGGTCGTAAGACCCAAAAAGGCCTCCGTCGCTGCATCCGGGGTACCAATCAGCCCGACTACACCGCACATAGCTCTATTTTCCTCACGATGTCAGGGGTATATCCTAGGGCGACGTTCGCCGCAAGGGCCTCTCAGTAAAAGGGTCGGGGTCGTCCATTTTTGGACTCCGCGCGAAAACGCGCCTCCTGCGCGCGCGGATCCCCTCTCTTTTACTGGGAAGCCCCTTACGTGGGTACAGGGACCAAGGAGCCTCAACGGTTGCTGACTCCTGATTTGCTCCTGATTTGCTGAATACTGACCGCTGATGGCTGACAGCTCCCCAGTGCGATTGATTTTTGACACCCAGTTGAATTTTATCACCGACCTGTTACGCTCCCTAGGGTGAGGCGGTTCCATCTTGGATTCCCCCCACTTTTTAACCCAATACATGGAGGTTGGTTTCACAAAGTATGAGTTTCAACGGAAGCCCAGTTACTGGAATTATCGACGAACGCTTGGTTATTATCGATTTCGGAAAATACGAAGGAAAGACCGTTCAGGAAATTGCTGAGCTGGATCCTACGTTTTATGATCGTCTCGCCACAGAAAAAGAAAATGGCGTTTTTGCCATTCGGCGTCATCGCGACAAGACCTTTAGACTCTATGTGAATCCACTTTCAAACATGGATCACTGATATCGATATTCCCCGTCCAAGCGATGGGTACATCGTCAAGATTTCCCGCAGACGAGGCCGCAGGGAGGCGAATCGACCAAAGCGCACTCCCCGTGCGCTGCGGGAGCGAGCCGACCGAGAACGAAGGTTGCGGGAAATATCGACGATGTACGATCACTGAGGCCAAATGTTCGCTTTTGGTCTCTCGCCTCTCTGAAGGGCTTCCTGAAATTCTTTGAGACGAGCTCTCTGGTCTTGCTTGACGGAACGCAGTCGAACGTCCTGTTCGCGGATCCGATTAGCCCGTTCATCGGCCATCATCTGCAAAAAGACTTTGCGCCGCTCCATAAAGTCTTTGATGTAAGTCCGTCGGTCAGGCCCGTGAGAATGTTCCGCAAAAAATTTATGACGCGCATCTTTTTCGCGTCGCTCCCATTCTTTTTGACGCACACCATGAATCGCTTTCATTTCTTTGATCTCAAGCTTTTGGCGATGCTCAAGAGCTTTGATCTCAAAGGATTGCGCTCTTCTGAACTCCTGAAATAATTTGCGGCCTTCCGCCGCATCCATTTTTTCAACCGGCAACGCCTGCATGACAGGATTGGTCTCCACCCCACCTATTTTTGACGGTTCTGGCGAATGAGCATCAGGATGAGCGTAAGCGATCCCGTGCGTGGCTAAAAAAAGGGTCAAAAGAATTTGAATCATAGCCTCTCTACTGTTCGGCAATCTCGCACTCGAAAAGTGGGAGTCATTTTGCCACGAAAACGATTAATTTCCGGCACTCCTGCCCATTCCATTTCTGCCGCCCCAGAGGTCAATTCCGAGACATTCGCACGCTCCGCAGCATGAAACCAAATAGCCTCGATCACCGAGGAAGATATCGAAGACGTCAAATTCAACTTAAAATGCCGGCCTTTAAGCACCGAATGGCTTCGAATGCCCGCCCTGATTGTAAATACCGGTTCAGGATTGCCGGGCCCAAACGGGCCCAAACGCTCAAGTTCCTGAAGTGTCAAAATATCGAGATCTGCGACCGTACACTGCCCCTCAATATAAAGAGGCAAGGTCTCAGTGTCTTCAGCAATTTCAGACAAGGCATGATCAAAAGCCTCAGCAAATGCTTCAAGCTGATGATGCGCCACTGAAAGTCCAGCGGCATGTTTATGGCCCCCAAAACCCAGTAAATACTGGGCTGATGCCCTGAGTGCACTCAACACATCCTTGCCACCATAGGACCGCACACTCCCTTTACCAAAATCCTCTCGCAGCGCAATCACCGCCGCGGGCTTCCGAAAGGTCTCTGTCACTCGAGAAGCGACAATCCCCACCACGCCTTCGTGCCAGCCCGGATCGGCAACCACGACACCGTGCCGAAAACGCCCCTGCGCGATACCACTCTCCACTCGAACACGCACTTCGTCCCAAATTGCATTTTGAGTCGAGGCTCTCTCTTCGTTGAGCCGCTCGAGTTCTCGCGCCAACTCACCGGCGCGAGCTGGATCTTCAGTGGTCAATAACTCAAGCGCCAGGCTCGCCGATTGCATCCGCCCCGAAGCGTTAATCCTCGGCCCCAGCACAAATCCCAAATGCCCTGGACTCACATCACGAGCTCCCAATCCTGCGGCCTGAAGCAAAGCCACCACACCTGGCTTGCGGGATCGCTTGAGCACCTCCATTCCGTGACGAACCAAGATGTGGTTATCACCGGTCAGCGGCACCATATCGGCCGCCGTCGCCATCACCACCAAATCCAAGTGCTGCTTAAGATTCGGCTCCACACCTCCAGCAAACCATTGCCGCTCACGCCCATAGGCACGAAGTGCCACGGACAGGTAAAAAGCCAAACCGCAGCCACACAACTGCTTGAGCCCACTTGGGCAATCCGAACGCTGCGGATTAATCACCGCCACGGCAGGAGGCAACCCCCGAACAGGGTCCAGCTGGTGATGATCCACAATAATCAGATCGATACCGAGTTCGAGCGCCTTCTTTGCAGCGTCAAAACTCGTGATTCCACAATCAACCGTTAAAAGGACCGCGATCCCATCAAGCGCCGCTTGCTCGATAGCCTGGACGTTTAAGCCATAACCGTCCTTGAACCGGTCAGGTTGAGTGGCATCAAATAAAAACCCAAAATCTCTCAACACCCAGCTCAGCAATGCGGCGCCAGTGGTCCCATCCACATCGTAATCGCCAAAAACCCGAACCTTCTGCCCGGCTTCCTTCGCCCTCGCCAAGCGCTCGACAGCCCGATCCATATCTTTGATCCGTAGAGGGCTACACAGAGACTCAATTCGCGGATTTAGAAATTCACGAATTCCCTCTTCTGAGATCAAGCCTCGCATCACGCACGTCCGCAGTGTCACGGAAGATAAACCCGTTTGCTCTTTAAGTTGAACGACCAAGCGACTGATCTCTTCTTCGGTCGTCGCAAGACGGTGCTTCCACTCGCGAGGCTTTAATTCAGCTGACATTATGACGTTTTTGGCTCAGGGCGAGCGGCATAGCCAGCCGTTCCTGCCTTGTTTGTGGGTTGAATCCCTGCTGCCTTCATCCTAGCCTCACGCTTATCGTGATAATGAGTAATGAAAATCACGACCGAGCTGGCGATAAAAATCGATGAATAGGTCCCGACCACGATGCCGACCATCAAAGTGAAGGCGAAATCTTGAATGACCTTGCCCCCCAGTGCCCAAAGGGCAAACACCGTAAAAAACGTGCACAGTGAGGTCAGAATCGTGCGACCCAAAGTTTCATTCACGGCACGGTTGACCGCTTTTTCGATGCTCAACCCCGGATGCGCATGCACCGTCTCCCGAACCCGGTCGTACACGATAATCGTATCGTTGTTCGAATAACCAATGAGCGCTAAAAGTGCCGCTAGAATCTGCAAATCAAATTGCTTCTGCGTGATAATAAAAACACCCAGCGTAATCACCGAATCGTGAAAAAGCGCCAAAACCGCGCCGGGCGAATACCGATAATCAAATCGGATCGTCACGTAAACAAGAATGCAAAGAAGCGCATAAAACATCGACAAAAAGCCGCTCATCCGCAACGAACTGCCCGCGGCGGGACCCACGACGTCCACGCGCTGAACCTCAAATTCCCCTGCTTTGAGCGTTTTTCCAAAAACCTCGCTCACTTGCTGGGAGATGAGATTTAAATTTTTCTCTTCCCCTTGGGCCTTAATCAAAAACTGATGCTGGGCCGGTTCGCCAATCTCTTGAACTTTCACGTTCTTGAGACCGCCGTTTTCCATCTCACTCCGAACTTTGGTAATATCCCAGGTCTGGGGGGCTCGAATCTGAACTTCGGCACCCCCGGTAAAGTCGATTCCGTAATTAAGACCCTTGGTAAAGAGCAAAACCACAGTCACCAGCATCGCAACGGCTGAGACGCCCATCCAAAGTTTACGTTTTCCGACAAAGTCAATCTGGGTGCCAGGCCTAATCAATTCAAACATGGTCAATTCTCCTCGCGGGCCTAAATGCTCAGTGTTTCAATGTTGCGACTCTCTTGGCGGAAAAGGTAGGCATCAAAAATCACCTTACACACAAAGACCGCTGTAAAGAGGGTCGTCACAATCCCAATCAATAATGAAACCGCAAAACCCTTGATCGGACCCGTGCCGTACATCAAGAGCACCACGGCGGCCGCCGCATTGGTGACGTTAGCATCCAAAATCGTCCGAAAAGCCTTTTGAAATCCGGCTTCGACCGCGCCGTGCAACCGCTTGCCCGCACGCAACTCTTCTCGAATTCGCTCGTAGATCACGACGTTGGAGTCCACCGCAATCCCCACCGTCAATGCAATCCCGGCAATACCCGGCAAAGTCAAAGTGGCCTCGAGGCCAACCAAAATCGCCATCACAAAAAGCACGTTCAAGATCAACGAAATCACCGCAATGACTCCGCTCACTCGATAGTAGAACATCACAAAAAGGAACACCGCCAATGAACCGATCAAGCTGGCGAGCGCCCCTTTTCGAATAGAATCTTGCCCCAGCGACGGCCCGACTATGCGCTGCTCGAGAAAATCGAGCTGAGCAGGAAGCGCGCCGGCACGCAGGACAATGGACAAATCCTTGGCTTCCTTCATCAGATCTTCATCACCGCCACGACCCAAGGTAATCTGGCCGCGCCCGCCGCCGATACGACTCTGAATCACCGGCGCGGAGTGGATAATCCCGTCCAAAACAATCGCCAAACGATGACCAATGTTGTCTGCCGTGAGCTTATCAAAGGCCGAGGCCCCACGCGGATTAAGAGTAAAACCCACGTTCGGACGACGATTCTCTTGATCGATCTGAACCTGGGCATCTTGCAAATCATCGCCCGTCACTTCGGTGCGTGAAAACAAAAGGAAAGGAATCCGCGCAGGCGCTTCAGCCCCAGGCAAAGACTTTCCACGTTCAAAGGCAATCTCGTCGCCTTCCGGAATTTTCCCCTTAGCGCCCTCATTGATCTTACGAACATACTCCGAAAATTTCTGGCCTTCTTTAAAGACAATGCCATTGGTCTTTTCAACTTCAGCAATCAGCGCCTGAAGCTGGGCAGGACCCATGGCCTTATCATCCGCCATCTTAAATTCAAGTTTGGCTGTACGACCGATCAAATCCTTCGCCCGATCCACTTCCTTGACCCCTGGAAGTTCAACCACCACGCGATCAGTTCCCTGACTCACAATCGAAGGTTCCGCCACGCCGAATTCGTCAATCCGGTTTCGAATCACTTCGATCGACTGATTAATCGTACGATCGCGAACATCGCCGCGATATTCGCGCGCTAGACCTAAATCGAGATGTCCCGGGGTTTCGCCCACGATTCTGAGCGACCAGAACTCTTTTTTAACGAGATCATAGAGAGGCTCCCGCTTAGCCGGATCAAACTCCACGGCCACGTGTGGATCGTCTACCGGCGTACCTTCGGTAACGGTCTTGACAGTTTTAGGGGCGAGGCCTTTTTCGGTGAGACGATCCCGCAGACTGATGGCCTGGCGATCGATCACATCCCGATAAACCTTATTAAAATCAACCCCCAGCACCAGATACAACCCACCTTGAAGATCCAGGCCCAAATTGATTTTTTGCTTAAAAGGGAATTTGGTCTTTTCAAGATCGAGATTGGCGACGGTCGGAAAAACATAAACCACCGACATGGCCGTCAAAAAGATAAGAACAACGAACTTTACCCACCAGTTGCGTGACATGATGCACTCCTCGGGATGACTTCAGGTACTGCAGGCCAAGAAAAAAATTTAGGCGAGATCTTTCAGGTTACCTTTGACGATCTGCGCAACCTGACTTTTTAACATCTTAACACGGACATTGTCAGCCACCTCAACAGTGACCACTTTTTCCGTGACACCCGTAATCTTGCCCAGAATTCCTGAAGTTGTCAAAACCTCATCCCCTTGTTTGAGTGCATTCATCATTTCTTGCTGATCCTTTGCCTTTTTTTGTTGGGGCCGAATCATCAAAAAATAGATCACGCCGAACATCAAAACAAAGGGCACAAAGCTCATCAACGGGCTAGGCTGGCCAGAGGAACCAGCTCCGCCACCCGCAACTGGAGCCGCAGGACCATCCGCTAAAGCAAGCGTAGCTGTCGCTAGAACTTGAGCTGTACCGATTGAAAACGAAACCAAAATTTTACGTAGATTTTTGCGCATTAACTTTCGTATAGAAATTTTTAGCCCAATCGTCAAACCGATTCTCAAGAATCGCTTCACGCATTTGACGCATAATACCAATATAATAGGTCAAATTATGGATGGTATTGAGGCGGGCCGACAGCGCTTCGCCCGCCACATAAAGGTGTCGAAGGTAGGCGCGCGAATACTGGGTGCAGGTTTCACAATCACACTCTTCATCTAAAGGCCCTGCGTCATCCTGGTACCGCGCATTTTTGATGTTCACCTTGCCCCGACTCGTAAAAAGCTGTCCATTTCTGGCATTGCGAGTGGGCATCACACAGTCAAACAAATCAATTCCACAACGAACCCCTTCGACCAGGTCCTCGGGGCGCCCCACCCCCATCAAATACCGAGGTTTACCTTGGGGTAACAGGGGAGCCGTAAAATAAGCCATCTTTTGCATCAAATCAGGGGTTTCGCCAATAGATAGGCCGCCCATGGCAAACCCATCAAACGGCATCGACGTAATCTCCGCCGCAGATTCAATGCGCAGGTTTTCATAAAGCCCCCCCTGCACAATCCCAAACCGCGCCTGATGCGGCTTGAGCTGAACTTTCAGCCCCCGCTCCGCCCATGCCGCAGTCCGTCGCATCGCTACCCTCACCTGCTCTTGCGTCGCCGGATAGGGCGGACACTGATCAAAAGCCATGACAATGTCACTTCCAAGCGTGCGCTGAATCTCCATCGAAAGCTCAGGCGTAAACCGATGCGAGCTTCCATCAATATGCGACCGAAAGGTCACGCCTTGATCATCGATTTTATTGAGTCCCGCTAGCGAAAAGACCTGAAACCCACCGCTGTCGGTCAGAATCGGGCCATCCCAATTCATAAATTTATGGAGCTCACCCAAACGCTCCACCCGCTCGTGCCCAGGACGTAAGTAAAGATGATAGGTGTTACCCAGTATGATCTGAGCCCCCGCCCGCCTCACCTCGGCCGTCGAGACGGCCTTAACTGATCCCACCGTACCCACCGGCATGAACATGGGGGTAAAAATCTCGTGCCCTTGGCCCCGAATCCCCTGAAGCGTGATCTTCCCCGCCCGTGCCCGCAAGACCCCATCCGCCCCAGGCAATGCGTGATGAACTTCAAACTGCAGAGGAGGCCTTGTACTCATTAGCAGCCCAACTTAAAGAGAAAATCTCGGCCGGTTCCGACTAAGGCGTCTAACCAATTCGTCCCATCGGTCGAAGTTTTGGCCGCGCCATCGGTATAGGCGTTGTCATTATTGCCAATCCACTCGACTGAATTCGTGGCCGTCGCGGTCGGAAACTTAAGTCGAAGCCAATAGGTTGTGGCTTTTTTCAAAGATGGCGCACTTGAAAACGTGAAGGAATAGAAATCCGCCGTGGTTATTTTTACCGTCGTCGAATCCAAAGTCGCACTCGCCAAAGGCACCCCATCGGGCGCGCCTGAATTATCGCTTTCGATCTTAAGGACCAGATTACCCGTCGGCGCCCCTATCGCGACAAGCTTTAGCTGAACTTTACTGGGCAGAGCGTCTAATAAGAGGACCTTAAACGATTGCGCCACCTCAACTACACTGGACTGCAAAAGTAAGTCAGCCGCTGTCGCGGGAACCGTGGTGAAACTCGAATAACATTGCAAAGTGAGGGTTTCAGTAATGCCGGCAATGGGAGCGCAGCCAAGTGAACCAAAAACATAAAAACTCGCAACCACGACCACTGGGAGTTGACGCATAATCACCGTAAGTAACCGAACCCAACTCGAGACACAACGCTAATGTGCTCAACCCGGCATCTTCATCGTTTCATTGAGAAAGCCTTCGAGCAAGCCGAACCAACTCCCCAGCTAACGGCCTCGTCAGTTGGAGTTCGAGACCGAGTTGATTAGATATCCACGGTACTATTAGATATCCCCGCAATGCTTCTCGAACTTGAGTTCGAGCTGCTTCGAGTTTTTCATTCCAATGAAGAGTTTCTATAAAAATCACGTCACTCACGTCAACCAAGCGTTCATCAACCAGCAGAGTAACGAGGTTTCCATACACGGCCACTTCAATCAACGCCACTTCTGCATCCCAATCTTGGATCAGTTGATGGTAAAAGAGGTGGGCAATTTCAGAGCGTTCCTTAGATGTCAGATGAAGTGGCTTGGCGCTCACTAAAGGATTGCTAGCGCACACCCATCCCCATCTGGAGCTTTCGCAACTCATTGACCTCCTCGCCGATCGAGCGTTGCAGCAGCTCGATCCTGCGCGCAAGAAACCTCGAGCAACGAAGCAATCGCCTTGCACTGCAACACCGACGTCGGTGTCGCGGCGCCATATTCCGACGGAGATACGCCGGCAAGTTTGGGCGCGGGATGAGGGCAAGTGCACGTATGTTGCCACTGAAACAGGCCGCAAATGCGAATCTCAATTTGGACTTGAGATCGATCATCGAACACCGCTCGCAAAAGGCGGAGGGTCGGATCCTGGTTCCCTGCGCTTACTCTGCCGACAGCACAATCAATGGGAGGCAATCCAACATTTTGGTCCGCACCAAATGGCGCGTTTTGTGCCGGCCATGAGACCGGAATGATTCGACTGAAGAGTCCGTTTTCATCGTTTATTGAAATAAACAGGGTGATCGGTCTCAAAATGCTTAGCACGAGTCATCTCGCTCGGCGGAATACCGGGATTGTAATAAATATGCCCGACTTGATCGAGCGTATCCTTCAAGATGCCCACGAGTTTACGCATAAACATTTCTTCGGTAAATACCGTGTATCCATCAAAATTACCGCCATAAAAATAAGTGCCCGCTTCATATTGCTGGAAGGCATAAAAATCAACCGAGAGCGGCAAGTGCTTTTTCAAACCTTGGTAATCGAGCACCATCTCATCATAATGCTCAGGCTGTGCAAAGCTCCAAGAATGAATCACCGAGGGCGAGCAAATAGCCCAATCTGAATACATTCCGTCATTCCGATAAAACACGGTATTTTTAATATCATCCGTTCCATAACAGCCCAACCCAACTCCACCAAAAAACTGAACCCCTGCTTTGAGTTTGACTCGAATAGGAATGGGGCCATAGGCAAAAGTCGAGATCGGCGCGCGCGCCAGGAAAAGGTCTCCCATTTCAGAGGCCCACGGAGTCGCCTCCCCCATTGCTTGTTGAAGATTGCCGAGTTTCCCTGAAGTCCCCCATGAATAGAGCGTGTCTGGCCGGCACTTGGGGTCAGCGCTCATTTTTTGCCATACGTCGTGATCGGGTAGACCTGGATGTCCGGGACCTGAAATACAGGTAGAAAGATCAAGACCCTCATCTCCAATCGCATCTGCCGGAAGAAAAAGCTGAACCGGATCCTCAAGGGTCGGAGTTTGACCCCCAAAAGCAGACAGCGTGAAAAAAACCGACACGGTGACAATCTGCACCAAAAACCGTGGGGACATGGCGGGGCAATTTATAGGCATGAGTCTCCTAAGGCGTATCTCGCGTCGGCATCACCACCACCCCACCGCGACCCCGCGGAATACGTCCCTCACTCGGAGAAGGAACACCGAAGGGTGGAACATTCGCCGACGACGAGGGCGCCGCCGAGGCCCCCGGAACCGCAGAACCCATACCCGCCCCCCTAGGGCGAGGAGCGCTACCCGCTGGAAAGACCGCCCCGTTCAAATCCGCGCTGGGGTCTGGTTTCTCGAAAAGGGCCTTGGCCAAATTCTCCATCCAGTGATTGTAAAGTTCCGCCGCTGCGGCTGGCGTCAGGGTAAGTCCCAAAAACTTCGTCACCTGAACCATCGCATCGCGTACTTCGTGACCCACATAGTTTTTGAACTCTTGCCCCAAATGAGTCTCAGTAAAACGCTTCCCCACCACCGTGGAGGTTAACGCATCCATTTTTTGAATAAATTTACGGGTCGTTTCAGTATGGCGCCGGAAAAAATCCGTTTCATTGCTAAAAAACAACTGGCCTTCCTTGACGACCAGCGCATTGGCCGAATTAAACAGCGCGCGGTCATAGAACTCACCCCAGGCATTGAGCTGCTCTTGGGTCACCGTAAAAGGATCGGGCATATCTCTTGGCATCACGGCTTCGCCATCAACCACTCCCATGCGGAGATTGGCAAAAATCTCAAGCGCGCCCCGATTTTCCACAAATTCGGTATATTTTACTTCGAGATCCTTCACCGTAAAATCCAGGCGCTTCTTCCAGGTATCTCGTTGCGCGGTATGATCCGCCAGATCTTTCTTGTTTTTCGATAGACCATCGGCTTTCATTAAATTTTCGAATTCCTCAATTTTGCTCTTCGCCTGCAAAACCTGCGCTTCATCCAGCCGAATCTGACCGCCTTCGATCTCAATTCCATTGACCCGCCCCCCTAACGTATAGCAACGCTCCAGGGCTTTCAGGATCGACTTTTCAGCTTCCCAAACAATGCCATTCAGTGGAAGGTCCGTAGCCGCCGCTTGCCGAGCCCCCACATAACCATCCACGGTCATGAGCCCACGCAAATATTTTTGCGTCGACTCGATCGTGAGGTCGTTCAAATAGGTGTAAACGGCCGCGGGTTCATTGGCAAAAGCCCGCACCATCAACCGCATCCGCGTATAAGAATTGAGCACATCAAAAAGTCGATAAAGTCGTCGTAAACTCACTAAATCTCGAGATGTAAAACGTTTGCCGGAACGCAAAAAGAGACTTTTCCATTCGCCATCCGAAAGCGCCCAGGTTCGAAAAACGCCCTGGTAAGCTCGAGCCCGCAGCCCCATGCCCATCCAGAATGACAACTCCTGCTGCCGAAGATCAATTTCGCCGCCCTCGCTAAAATATTTTCCTTCGATTTCAGGACGCGGCGGCACCCTTCCCAACTCAATTTCTTGACGAGCGTGAGCATGGGGACCAACGTTGGCATCCACAAAAACAATCGACTCCCTCATCAAATCTTCCACTCGCGGAGTCTGAAAAGCCGCAGCCGCTTGATTCAGAAAATCCCGCTCCTCGGCAGTCGGAATCTCGCCGGCCTCGAGCGCCTCAGGACGTTTTCGAGCGACGCGAAACTTGGAAAACTCCTCTTGCAAGGCTTTCGCTCTACTCAAAAGTTCTTGCTTGAGCTCAGCCGATTGCGTCCAATTGAGCCTCTGCACAAACGAACGATAGGCGGCTTCAGAAACCTGTTCCCCCTCCATGCCAGTCATTCGACTGATCATGAGACTCCCAATCGCTGTTTTCCGAAAAACATACTGAGCGGTAAGGTCAAAAAGCTCAGACTGGACACCTGCTGCTGAAGCTGGGGTGGCTCCCCATAGGCTCGTCACTCCGCCAAACCCAATCAATAGGATCAGACCCCAGGCGATTTGTCTTTTGGCCAGTGAATTCATAGACGAGGGGGATACCAGTCATAACGCCACGTGTCAATACGAAATTCTTCTGGCATAAACTCTATTTCTATTATCAATTCCATGACTTGTTATGAAGAAACAGTGGATCGTAGGCCCCTTCCAATGCAATTGCTACCTCGTCGTCTGTCCCCGCACGGGTGAAGCCGTACTCGTCGATCCAGGCGATGATGCTTCGGTCATTTTGCGTGACCTCGAAGGCCTCAAAACCCCCTCAGGACAGCCCCTTCGCGTGCGCTACCTTTTGCACACCCACGCGCACCTCGATCACATCGGAGCCACGCGCGAAGTACGCGAAAAAATCGAAAATCTCGACAAAACAGCACCCAAGATTGCCCTTCATCGGGCGGACGAACCGCTTTACCTCAATTTACCAATGCAAGGACAGCTCTTTGGCCTTTCTTTAAAGCCGCCTTTGCCGATCGATCATTTTTTGGAACACGACGAAGAACTGCAAATCGGCGATCTTAAATTTTCGGTCATTCATACCCCCGGCCACAGCCCCGGAAGCGTCTGCTTTCGACTACACGCCAACCCTCAAGCGGGTATTGCCGAAACGTTGCTCTCCGGAGACACCTTGTTTCAAGGCAGCGTGGGACGCACTGACGTCTGGGGGGGCGATTCGGAGGCAATGTTCAAAAGTATCCGCACCCGGATTTTGACCTTGGATGACGACACGCTCGTTTGTCCAGGGCATGGACCGGAGACAAAGATTGGAATAGAGAAGAAGACGAATCCGTTTTTAAGGTAAGCCAACAGTGATTCAAGCCAGGCGATGATCCAGCCGATCAGTACCTGAATGCGTTCACACCGACTGGGCTTGCTTCTCCTTATTTTAATCGAGCTTCCCTTGATCTCGATGGCCGCGCCGGGAGGTCAACCTTCCCCGGGTGGTTGTAATTTGACACCCGTCCTTCACAGGATTTTGGGTGATGATACATCCAGCCCCCCCCTGATCCCGTCCTTTTCAGCCCAATTGCGCGAGCAAATGGGACCGGAAATGCAAAAAGAGCTCGAAGGCGTCATCCAAGGTCTAGCCAATCGATTTGGCTCTGATTTAGAACAACCCAAAAAAGTTGAAATTATCGGCGTGGGTCCGGGCATGGAAGCCGAGGCGGATTATTTTTTTCCGAAAGAAGCTAAGGCCATTCGACTGTCGTATCCGTTTACTCTCACGGATCCGCACCTACTCGGGGCGGTGTTGGCTCATGAGTACGGCCACCTCCTCTTTGACCTGGCAGTGGAGCAAAATATCAAAACGCATCCTTTATCAGGGTTGCAAAAATACTATCACATCTTTCGCCAGTGCCTTTCACTCGAAGCCGAGATGAGCAAAATCGCCGAGCGTCTCCCTCTCCTCTGGCAACAGAGCGTCCTCTTGGAAAAGGAAGGTAAAATCAAAGAGATGACCGCGCTGAGAACGCAATGGGAAGAACTCCGAAAAAAACGAGCTGACCTCTTGGAGCAAGATACGAAATTAGCGGAAGGGATCGATTTAGCCGGCCTGATCAATCCCTACCACGAACTTTTTTCAGATTTGGTGGCCGCCACCTACAAGAATGACGGTTCCATCATGCGCAAAGCGTCGACGCTTCCAGGCCCTCAACCTCAAGAGGGCGAGCCTCCCGAATTTCGCGACCTCACCTTACCTCGCTCCGCACAGAAATGGACATCCTCTGAAGTCCATTCTCAATTAGCGCCGGCGGGTGCGTATATCTGGCAAAAAATACTTCAAAAAGGGTCAGAATCCCCAGATTCTGGGGCCTATTTAAAAGGAGTCGCCGAAGTCTTCGCCACCGAACTCAATGAGCGCCTTTCAAATCCACGGCTTCGGGATATTTCACCCGAAAAAGCCAACCTCAGACTGATCAAAAAACTAGATACGTACATTAAGAAAATCAATCCTTAACGCAATTCAAACTCTCCTGCCATGACTCGCTCGCCGCATTATCATGATCTGCGGTCACTGTTTCCATCAAAGTCTTAACCCAACTTACATGGTCGAAAATCAGCCATCCGCCACGATCACTTTGGCATGCATATACCCGGGTTTGCCTGCGATCCGATCTGAGGCATCAAAAAACTTCGAAGCCACTCCCACCTGATCAAACTCACGATAAGTCTTTTGAATCGTCTGAGCCATCGAAGGGATTGCATTTTTCACCCTTCGTGAGAGCGCGGCCCGAATGAACCCAAGCACGGTCGTATCGCCCATCGTATAAATCTCGATATCGACCGACTTTTTTGCGTTATTCAATAACGGTAGAAGAGGAGAGCCGAGTGAATTCACATAGACACCTGGAGCCGGTGGTAGGTTCATCGGGGGAGCCGCATACGTCCATCCTGAACGCAAAATTCCTAAAAAAGCAAAACGCTGAACAGAACCCATGGCGTCCTCCCGACTGAAAGTTAAATAACCTTTCTGACGGCGCAGCCAATGAGCAAGGGATGGACCAACGCTGAATCCTTCACGAAACCCCGAAATTACTGCGTTTTCCGCTTAATTTCACAAGATCTCAGAAAGGCAAAGAGGCCCCAGGCTCAATCTGACCCTAGCCGTTCACACACCGAGGACCAAACGAGCCAGATTTTGTTGGACTTCAGAACGCGTACGATCAAACCGTATTAACGTGTCACTCCAAAAACTTGGATCGCTAGGCGCTGTTCGGCTGACTGATTCAACTCACCTCGATAAAAAGAAGGAAACAGGGAGCGACTGAAACAGGAACCGTGAGGGCCGCAAAAACAATCGCACCGAGAATCACAATGAATCGTAAAGGGCGCCGAATGAAGTCAGCCCTTTCCGCGGCAGCAGGTTGGTCGAACTCATATAAATTTCAGAAATGCTAAATGCTAATAACCACCTGAAATATAATGATAATTATAAAACACATATAAACATCATTGACAATACATGTACAATACATCTAAATAATGAATGATGTTTACTGAGGAACAAAAAAAGCAGTTTGAGCGCCTTCTCCGGCAAAGTTTGGACTCACTTTATTCACAAGAGTTCAATGAACTTGACTGGAAGGGGGCGCTTTCTGTTAAGACTGAGCGACTCAAAGAGCACCTTTCCGCATTTTCGAATTACCCTGGTGGTGGCTATCTCGTTTTTGGCGTTGAAGATAATGGAAACATCGCTGGTATTTCTGCGGCCGAAGCGAAATTAATCACGCAAAAGCTCGGCAACATTGCTCGGGAGGGATTGGAGCCGGCCATATCTCTCGGCTTTTACCCAGTAACTTTTCGAGACAAGCCTATACTAGGCGTGCATATCCCCGAGTCCCTGGAAAAGCCGGTCCGCAAACGGGGAAACTCGTTGGAGCACAGTTTCATTCGATCAAATGGAACCACAAGAAAGATGTCGACCCAGGAACTCCGTATCTCGCTGATCGGTTCGCGTTCTCTTCGGTTTGAGGAACTTCCGGCAGCAGTATCGCCCGAAGTGGCGGGGGACCTGATAAAATATTTCGACTTTACAGAAGTTAATAAGCGCTTGGGGCGCTCGAGCACGGATCCAGACCTAGAATTCCTTCATGCAAATAAGTTGTTGACGAAGTCAGGAGATCATTATTTGCCGACCAATCTGTGTGTCTTATGTGCTGCACGGGACTTGAGCCGATTTCCTGGATACGAACGATACGCGGTTCGTGTAACACGTTTTGTTGGTCGAAGTCGGTTGTCCACAAAAGGTGATGAGTTTTTTAATCAAGGCCTCTCGCTCAGTCTCGATAAGATCGTGGGACACATTATTCGTCAGCTGCCTTATAGCGAAATTGTGAAAAAAGCGACGCGTATCGAAGTACCGTTGATTCCTGAGAATGCGCTTAGAGAGATCATTTCGAATGCTGTGATTCATCGCGACTATTCAAAAACGGCAAGTTATATTACGATCGATATCTTTGATGATCGCATTGAAGTGACAAATCCAGGCACTCTTCTTCCGAATATACGAGTCGACAGACTGATTGACCATCCTTCAGAAACACGCAATGAAGTTCTGGCTGATCTGATGCGAAAATTAAAGTTTTGCGAAGAAAAGGGAACTGGAATTGATAAGGCCGTAGCAGCTATGGAAGTGCACGGCTTACCTCCTGTTAAGTTCACTCCACATTCTGATTTTTTTCGAGTGACTCTATTTGCTCCTAAGGAGTTCAATGAGATGGAAAGGGACGAGCGGATCGAGGCCGTTTATCAACATGCGAGCCTGAACTTTGTCGCGAATAAAAAAACAACCAACACTTCGATTCGGGAACGCTTTCACTTCGACGAACGGCATTCTACTAAAGTGACTCGTCTTCTGGCAGAGGCTGTCGAAGTGGAACGGATTCGTCTCGCTAACCCCAAAGCATCCCCTCGTGACATGCATTACTTTCCATATTGGGCGCCAAAATCTCATTGAGTGGGGTGGAAAATGAAATGAGCATCCACATACAATACCCGAAGAAGTAGAATGCTTTAAAGTTCAATAAAATCAAATAGATTGTACAACACACTCACAACACATTGGATGCCCTTGAGGCGAAAGCAGAAGTTTGCGGCCGTGGTTTTGGATGAGGTGAATGCGTTCATCGATGCTCGCACCCCCCAGTGAAGGTTTGATCCTGTCTAGAATAGCCCGGAGGTCAGGAGCTTTCGAGTAAGTCGCAGCCTAGTTGTCGAGCACTTCCCTCGAGGCTTCAGACCTTGCAACTCTTTCCAGCGTTTCTGTGAGGCGTGGCTTCAGAGAGGAGAATTTAAAAGAATTAAAGGGCAGGTTATTTTTCAAGGCATCATAAACAATTTCAATATCCGTTGAAGCGTCAGCGCGTTGATTGAGATGATCCATTCTATTTATGTCGTCTAAAATTTCAAAATTACGAATTTTCAATAGAACGCGCTTCATGGCTAACAGGCAGTCCCTAAGTTCAGGGTTCTGATCGCACTTGGAAACGAATTCGGGGCTATAGTTCCATTCTTTGGTGATGCTGTACGTGCTTTGCAGCTTTTCTTGAGTTTTCTTTTCAATCAGCGCTTGCTGCTCCTTTTCTTGATTTTCGATCAATTCTTCCCGTGCTTTTCGTTCGCGGATCTGCGTCGCCGTTTCATATTTTTGTCCACAGAAATTCAAGATTTCCTGAGCAAGTTCGGCTTCGTCCAGAAATGGCTTGGCCATGAGTACGCGGGTCATTCTTCGAACTTTGGCATGGGCGTCTTCGTCCAGTTCTGTAAAATTTGAAAGAAGTGCTTCATGGATAATGAAAGCACCTTTCTGCGTTAACCCGCGTAGTCTGGACTGGAATAGCGGTGCTGAAATCCAGATCTCACTGTTTGTCTGTCTCGCAATCTGGTCGCTGCTGAACGGCAGCCCAGTAATGCGGCTTGACGCACGTTCAAGTCCGGCCGGTACCATGATCCAGCTTTTAGAGGTGAGGAGCCATTCCAAATGATCTGCGAATCCGGGCACTCGTTCCCGGATCTCTTGAATGGTTGGCGCCACGACTTGCTTATAACCGGAGATTTTGTCTGGGCTCATAAGGGGGAGGAGGTCGACAAGTGTTCCGTCGATGCCATTGCCGCCACCGCTCGTATTACCGCCCTCCTTCATGGCATGGGCGCTAGGAATCCCAGCGCTTAAAAGCGTGAGCATTCCAAGGGCAAACAAAAAATCCAATTTCGGTTTTACAAAACTTCGAATCTTCATATCGAACTCCTCAGTGGGATGTCGGGGCAGCAACCCGGGATTAATATCATACGCGCTGCATTGCGTCAGTAATTACCGATGTTTTTGGTCTTATAATAGGTGAATTTAATTAAATTACGTGATAAAATTTAATCTAAAGAATAGTTTAATCTATTAAACATTCGATTTTATGGAACAAATATCAGTTTTTGATTATCTAGATTATCGGCAATATCTCGTCCGATTGATTCGTTCTCGCCCACGCAAGGGGCGCGGAATGAAGTCAGCCCTTTCTGCGGCAGCAGGCTGTCAGATGGCTTACCTGTCTCGAATCCTCGGGAGCCAGGCCGATTTCAGCCTGGAACAGGCGGATGCCGTGAGCCTTTATTTGGGTCATTCGGAGCAAGAGACTCATTTTTTTCTCTTATGTGTTCAATACGCGCGAGCAGGGACAGAACGCCTTCGGGGGCGCTTTCGAAAAGAGCTTGAGGAAATCCGAAAGCGGCGACTCATTTTGAAAGAAAGATTTCAGGTCAAGACCACCCTATCGGTAGAAGATCAAACGACCTATTACAGCACCTGGCTTTATTCGGCGATCCACATGTGCGCATCGGTCCCCGCATTACAAAACAAGGAAGTGATGGCAGCCCATCTCGGAATTTCAGTCACCAAGGTCGCCGAGATTCTTGAATTTCTCCTAGGTACTGGAATGGTCGCATTCGAAAATGGCAGTTACCACTTGGGCACAGCCCGCCTGCACCTAGGGAATGACTCCCCTCTGATTTCTAAGCACCACACCAACTGGAGAATTCAGGGCATCCGATCTTTTGATCGCGACGACAAATCCCAAAAGAATGAAGATCTTCACTATACTTCGATCATTAGCCTCTCCCGTGCAGACCAAGTCAAACTCAAGAACCTGATCGTCAAAACGATTGATGAATTTAACGCCTTGGTCGCACCGTCTCCCGAGGAAGAAGTACATTGCCTGGCGCTAGATTTTTTTCGAGTCTGAACAAAAGACAGTGAACACCGACGTCGGTGTTCACTTAGGAAGCTTCACACCCAATGGACGAGCCGCATTTTGCGCTTTCAAGAAGCGGCGCAACGACCCTTCGACCGAGGCATCACGCAACGAGTGGAAGGCAGCCTTCTGCTCATCCGTGCACTCAAACTCCACTGACTTCGGCAAATTCGAGCCGACAAACGTCGACACGCCGACACCGCCGTCAGTCATCCACCAAGCCTGGCCAACGCCGTATTGATAGGATGGAACATGAGCGCCACCCACCGGCAATTTGCCGATCGGCTTTCTCACTTTCGAAACGTTTTGAACAGGCACCACCGGAGTCGGAATCTTCACCGTCCGAAGCGCTCTTGCCCGAGCCGTACGAGAAGGCAACGAAATCATCGCCTGCGCCGACATCCCTCCGCATTGAGCGGATTCGCCATCGCTGTAACCACTATCGTATCCGCTGTTGTAGCCATCCGTGTACCCCGAAGAATACGAATCCGAATAGGCCGCGCTATAATCCGCATTATATGCCGGCGTGTAATTATTGTTGTACCCAACGTTATAACCGTCCGCGTAGCCCGAGTTATAGGCTGCCGTGTAGGCATCATTCACACCCGTATTGAGACCACTTGGATAAGCCGCATTGTAAGAATTTTTATAAGCGGCTGCGTAAGACGACGTGTAGGCGCTGTTGTAACACTGCGTGTATTCAGACGCGGTTCCTGCCGCAAATCCGTCGCCTTCGCCCTGCGCTTGGCCGTCAGCATAACCTTGGGTTTTGCCCGCGGCAATGCCCGCAGCCTTGCCGGCATCGTACCCATCATGATAACCGCTCTGATACTGAACATTGGCCGCTTTTGCCGCCTCGTAAGCATTGGTATAAGCGCTAGAGCTATACGTTCCGTTGTAACCTTGGTTGTAACAAGCCTGCACAAACGCCGCGGCGGGATCGGCGGGACTGAGTCGAGCTTGGGAGTTCCCAGAATTATTCCCAGAATCTGCCGCGCCCGGACAGCTCGCCATACTTCCATCCGCATAACCGTCATTGTAGCCTACGGATTGACCGTCAGAGTAACCTGCACCGTAACCGTCGTAATGCCCAGCCGCTGCACCGTCATTTGCACCAGAATACGATGCATCGCTTGCACCCACGTATTGGCCGGCATTGTAACCATCTGAGTAACCATTTCCGCCACCCCCAACGATGCCGTCACTATAACCGTCATTGTAGCCGTCATAGTTACCATCGTGACCACCAGCGGCCACGCCCGCATTGATGCCGGCATTCTGTCCCTTCGAGCAAGTAGCCGGATCAGTTAGGCCGCGATTCAGACCATCCGAATACCCAAAATTATAACCGGCGTCGTAGCCAGCTGCACTATGATAACCGATATTGTAACCATCACTATGACCCTTGGATTGGCCGTCGTTCTTGCCCCCTTCGTAGGTCAGCGCCTGGCCGTCTTTCGTGCCACGGATCGCATCCTTCGCCATCTGGTCCTTCGCAGCTTGAACTCCTTGCCCCTGCGCCGCATTCATCTCAGGATAGACGTTGCAATCCAGATGACTTTCTCCGAGTAACATTAAACTCACAGCTTTAGAGGTCACGGGGTCCGTGCTGCTCACGCCAAACTTCGTCGCGTAAGTGAAAGTCAGAGTTGTATTGAAATTCCCCACCGTGACAGGATTATATTCTACGGTAACCAGGCATGCGCCCCCGCCCGCCGTCAGAGTCATCCCCGCCGTGCAGGGTTGAATACCGGCTTGAGCCGCCAACGTGTCTTTTGCGGCGAAAGGCGCTGAGAGAGTCAAATCAGCCGAAGTCACGCCTTGCAGGGTGGCGTCCATGTCTCCCGTATTAAACACCGTGAAGACCTGCGTCTTTGAGGTCAAAACGGCGATGCTTCCAAAGTCAAAAGGGACCACTGCGCCCAAACCAGAAGCACTCGCGCTCGCTCCCACTCCAATTCTAACATTGGCCCCCGGAAGATTATCTCCCGTTCCGTTACAACCTGTGACCAGGGCGGCGGCAAAAATCAAAAGACAACTCATTCGAGGGGCGCGAAATTGAAACATACTATTCTCCAGTTGGGGGTGTCGTACTTCAATTCAATGCATCGCGTCAATACTTTAAAACTAAAACACCCCATTATTTTCATACTGACCCTGAAAAAATGACCCCAGTCCCACTCCGCCCATCTTTTTCGCCAAGTCCAGGAACGAATCAAATCAAGGACTTCTAGCTCTTTTGACAGTGGTACGAATTCTGCTATGGTCCGTTCCAACTTTTGGGAGATTGAAAAAAATGCGACAGATTCTATCCGTTCCTCTTCTCAGTATCACTGGACTGGCCCTCGTACTCGGAGCGTGCTCCTCTCAAAAGGCTACCGAGCCCTCCACTCCGATCGTCCAAAGCGTCAACACGCAAGTCTTGAGTAGCGACAAGCCCTCACTCACCCCCGACGTGCCTCAGTCAATCGCTTTAAGCGTCAGCACCGTGGTCGACAAACAGTCGATCTTGAGCCAAGAGTTTTTGTACGGCGCCGACCTTCAATATTCTTCGCTCTATGATTCCGGCATGGACCTTTACAACCAGAGCATGGCGATTGGTCACATTCCGGCGAGTTTTCGAATTTTCGGCGATGAACTCCAACTCATCACTAACGACAAGCGTCGCTACCCGAGCGAGGTCAATCACCCCGAGCAATTGATCATGCGCTTTAAAATCCTGGCTCAAACCGAAACCACGCTGACTCTCTCGTCCGGGGATTCGCGCCTGTTTTTGGCCTCGATTTTTCAGGGCACGCATGATGACACCAAAGGTGGTTTGACCGCGCCGATTTCGGCTCCTCCCATGGACTACTGGGTCAGATCCTTTGAATTTATCCCGAACGGCAACTACCTTCTCCAACAAACCAGTATTCAACTCGGCGATGGTAAAGGTACCGTCGCTGAATTCATGGAATCGATTTTTCCACGCTCCTCTCTGGCGGCCGGCGATCAGTTCGAAAAAATCCTCATGGATCCCCAAAACCCGGGCGGGGGCGAAGGCGGCCTTTTTGAGCGTTTTCGGTTTCTCGCCAGCGAAAAAGTCTTTGATGGCGAAACCCAGCTTGCCTATGGCTCACACTTCGATACTTCGATCACCCCCTCCAACCCTGAAGGAACCATTGATTGGTACGTGACCCGGAATATTCCCGACACAGCCCTTGAACCCGTCCAACTCGCCGTCGAGGGCTGGAATCGGTATTTCAAAAAATTTAAGGGAATCGAGCGATCCGTGGTGCGTTTTCGCGGACGTCTCCCTGAAGGAATTCACCTCGGCGACCCTCGCTTTAACGTCATCAATTGGGATTCACGTTTAGTGGCGGGCGCCGCCTACGAATCTCAAGCATCTGACCCTGCCACCGGCAAACAAAGCCATAGCTTGATCTATATGCCGGCAGCCTGGTTTCAAATTGGTTTTGATTATTGGAAGAATGGTCAGTTCTCCGATGACTCCCCCCTTGAAAGCGTCGCACCTCGCGCTCTTGAAGGCCGTGGCATCGTCAGTAAAGCCAAAATTGCCTGCCTCCGTGATATTCGTGCCGGAGCCGAATTGGCCGTGTCTGGCCGTTTAGCCAAAAAAGATGACGTCAAGGAATTTGGAATCAAACTCCTCAAGGGTACGCTCTTTCACGAAGTGGGACATGCCATGGGACTGGCCCACAACTTCAAGGGCTCACTCTCGTTTGACCGTACAAAAGCAGCCGCGATTTTTTCGACCTCGATCATGGATTACAATGACTTTGAAATCGAATCCAAAGCCTTTGCGGATCTCCACTCCGCCGATGGCCCCTCCCTCGAATACGATCGTCAAATTATGAGCGCGCTTTATAATAAGAGCGCGGATTACTCGAACAGCGATCCCGTTGTTCCAAAATGTAACGACGCCGAAGCGGATAACGAAGACGGTGGAGTTGACCCACTCTGTATCCGTTATGATATTGAAAGCGATCCCACTCTTTCAGTCGCTACGGCACTCGATCGCGTGAGACTGGCGACCAAAGCGGGCGATGTCACGCTTGCGCAATCTTTGAATCGGGTGACGACCTTATTTCTGACCGATGAAACTCTAGCGGCAGTCAAAACCAAAGACGACTTCAAGACCCTCACTCAAAAACTCGCCTCATCCATAAAAGGGTCGATGAAGTTTTACTTCGTCACCGGCAAAGCCTCAGTTTCGCGAGTCGTCAGAACCAATGTCAAATCGCTGCTCCAATTTGCCGAAGACGTATTGCCCGATACCTATGACGCAGACGAAATGCGCGAACGCGCTTTTGCGGGCATCCAGCAAACCTTGGCCCTTCGTTCTTTGCCGGAGTCCGTCAAAACCTCACTGGCTGGCGTCGAAAAGATGGCCTCAGAAACTCTTGAAAAAACTCCCTATGCCCAAAGTCTAGGAAGTGAAGAGCGCAGCAAAACAAAAGAGCTGGTCACGCAAACGATTCACAAAATGGCAATGTCGATGGAAACCGACGAAAGCAATGGGCTTCCGAAACTTCGGTCCACCGTTTTGAGCACCCTCGCGCGACATGATAAAGTTCCGTTTTTCTTCGGGAAGATTGGCCAACAACTCACCAACTACGAAGCCGCGATGGTCGGAATTCTCGCTGACTCGGTTACCAATGGGTTGGGCGATTCGACCGCTTTACCCCTCACCTCCAGTGAACGCCTCAAGGCCGCTACGGCACTGGCGAGCTTTTCAGGACGTCCCGAAGGCGAAGACGCCATTACCGCAGTGCGTAGCAAACTTCGAAAACTTCGCACTTCAGCTGATGACAACGAATCCCGCGAACTCATTGAGAGTTTACTCGGAGCAATTTAAGTTTTCGCCCGAATAGACCCGTGATATACGGTTTTTTATGAAAATCTTGATCGTCATCACGGGACTGTTTTGGGGACTTACAAGTTTGGCTGCCGCACCCAGCGAGTTTCATTATTGGGTCAGAGTGCCGCAATCCACTCTCAGCTGTGGCGACGAGGCCGTCGCGCTCGGCGCTCGTTTTGCCCAGGCCACTTCTAAAAAAGTGACTCAAGCCAAATGCGTGGGCGTGAATAACCTTCCAGCAGAAGGCAAAACCTACCCGCTCTACTCCATCGACCTCACCTATCTTTCAAATGACTGGAGCCTGGTTCCAACGTCGGCCGTTTTCGGCGAAGGCGACCACTCCGTCATCCCCCATGATTCGGTAGGAGCCTATGCCACGTATGAAAGCTGCCGAGAAGATCTCGCAGCCCAAAGTGCTCTTTTTGAGGCGCAAACCGGACTTAAAACCGTGAGCGCCCGGTGCGAACCCAGCCGAGATTCTTATTCGCATAGCTATGTCCTCACGATCGATGGCTTTGGCAAACCCGCCGCGTGGCTCCGCTCCTTTGAGTTTGATTTCGAGGGTGAAGCCGACTCGGAGTTTCGCGATCAAGGAACCCGGCTTCTGATCCAACACGGCGCCGTGTTTGCTCGCACTTGGGGCAACCAAGTTCTTTATTACGCAAAAAACGACGTCCCTGTTCGCCATCGCAATCTCTACGTTTTCAAAGAGGCAAGTGAATGTCTTTCACAGCTCAATGACGCTCAAAGCATTTTTATTCATAGTGGCGCACCATCCGTCTTTACCCGCTGCCTCGCGGTCACCCATGGGGTCTACAACGGTTACCTCTCACTCGAGGTCATTGACGACAGCGGCAGGACGATTTCAACCTCGATGGGAGCCACCTCTCCTCGTTACTATTCTTTTACCGAATGCATGACTGATCGTCAGCGCTTGGTTGATGCCGCCGTCGCACGCGGGATCTTTGCCTTGGGCGGTCTTTGTTACCAGGACCCGTTCAGTGATCGCGGTGAATTTGTTTTTGATCTCTATTCGGTGTTGTAAAAGCAGTTTTCAATACATCAAGAACGTTGAAGTCACGTGATTGGTCAGATACGTCTGATCGTCAGGCGAGATACTTTCGAACGCCAAGCCGGCGCGAATCGGGAATAAAGGATTGGGTGGCACTCCTTTGACTGCAGACTTGACCCGTCCCAGCAGCTGCAGCGTCCTTTTTTCACCCGGAAGCGTGAACTTGAGATGCAACACATCATTCACCTGAACCGGGGCGTTGGTCATGACCCCGAGTCCACCGGCAGCGATTTCAATGCCTGAAAACCGAAACTGCTGGATATTGGACACCGGACGGTCCGCGCGCGTCATTTTGGATACTTCAATCGTAAAATCGACTTTTTTTCGAATAAATTTACGCTTCGTCGCCGAAGTCATCATTGAAAGCGCGCTCCAGCATTTTGATCCACGGCCACCGCATCCTGTCCCAGCGACACAAAACTCGATTCACTGATTCGGCCCTCCCGGCAGTTACTTAAATTCCGAGCTTTTTCAGAATAAGTGATTCGATAGGCCAATAACTCCCCCGGTGTCTTGCGCGAATAAACGCCTTCAGCGAAGTCCAAACGCGTGAGGCCAGAGGACGCGTAATCCCCCTCCAAAATCGTATCACTCCACCCAAAAGCCTGACGAATGGATAATTCTTGGAGTTGCTGTCTCAAAGCACCCTGCAGGTTCAACACAACATAAGTATACTGCGTCTGATCACTCAACAGGGTGAGCCCATCGGACGAATCAAGGCGTGCATCCGCGTGAGCCACGCCCGAAAAGATCAAACCCAACAAGCAACAAATTTGACGAACACGCATAATCACCGCCTCGGGATCTATTACACTGAGTTTGCTTAAAATTCAACAGAGGTTCTCGGTAAAAGTTATCGAGCATTCCTAGCAAAACCCCAGGTCAAAGCCATCACCCCCAAGACCCCTAACCCCGTCGCCACATTTGCGCCCACAAACCCCGGATTGAACCAAACGTGCGACATCAGTAACACCTGAAAAGTGGCCACAATCGAAACAAATAAGCGAATATCAGTGCGCTCCAAAAATCGATTCAGAATCCAAAAACATGCGCCTAAGCCCACACCCACGCACCCCCACTCCAGCAACGAATCCTGGGCGAAAAACGCGCCCAGCGCGACCCCGACCCCCACCCAAATCCAGCCCCGAGCCTTTGAGCTCCACACGAATTGCTCCAGTTCAGTCCAAACGAGCATCAAAAAAGCCGTCAAGACGATAAAGCCTTTCACGGCGGCGAAACCCTCAAGCGCGGGAATCCAGGTCGCAGCCCCCTTCAGTTCAGGCCAATGAGGAGACCCCGATTGACCCAATCTCCCCACGCAAGCCAACGCCCCCGCTAACCCCAGCCCCACAGCCGGGCCTACCCAAAGAGGGGTATTCAGGGACACTCCCGCCAATCGCTTCAAACGAGAGCTCAGATAACCGATCCAAATTGCCGGAATCAACGCCGACATAAAAACAAACACGCCCTCCTTAACCCCCCAATGAAGGTACTGTGAGGCAAAAGACTGTTCGTTCGAAAAATGCGCAACTTCTTCGGGAAAATGATTCAGCAACGAACTCATTCCCAAAATCGCCAGGAGAACAAAGGCCGCAACAAAACCCCCAAAAGCAAAAGAATGCCTCACCCATCCCCGCACCGCCGCACCGCTCAGAAGCAAGATCAAAAAGCCAAGCAGCGCCCCACTCGTCATCCGCACGACGCCCATCGCCGTTTTTATACTTCGCTCTCGCCGCTCCCAATCCTCCGGCACATGAATCATTCGCAAATGCCCGGCCGGTTCGTTTCCGGCGATACGCACGGCGACCCTTGTTTCACCCTGCTTGAGAAGGACTGCTGGATCTTCCCAAAGAAAAAACCAATCCAATCGAGCGGGGTGTTTAAATACTCGCGCAGAAACCTCTTTTAACCGTGAGGGTTGAAGCTGGTACTGCTCACGTAACACTTTTTCGGCGATCACGCGGGCCTGAGTTTCGTTCAGATTTGCGCCCGGCCGCGCCTCTGGCAAATCATGCCTAAAGCGATAGAACTTGCCCGAGCCAAGCAAAAACACTTGATACTCGTCGGCCCGCTCCACCACGTCCCCCTCTGGACGCACAAACCTGATTTTCCACTGCGGAGGCGACAAATAACTCCCCATCAACTCTCGATAGAGCTCGGATCCCGAAGTCTTCCAAACGAAGCGATCCTCTTCGTCCACCTCGCCCTCAACCATCGCCAAGGCACGCCACTCCGGGCCCAAATGAATTCCACGGCTCACCAATACTTTTTGCGCCAGCGCAATCGCCTCAGCGCGCTGAATCCTCAAACCCGGTGTGTCCCCCAAAAATCGCCCTGCCACGACCCAGACCACAAAACCCAAAATAGCGACCCAGCGGAGACGCTTGAGCTGAATGGCCGAGATTTTAGGCGGTCGCCCCACCGATGAGTTCACCACGGCGGCCCGCTGGATTCTGGGCGCGAGCCATGCGACATTCCGCAACGCCTCCGGAAAACCAGTCCACTTGCCGTTTCGCAACCGTGCGAGGCCTATCCAAAACAGAGGAAGCGCACTGACGCCAATCACGACGGCTCGACTCACCCAAGCCGTGCGCCCCTCGGACAAAAACAGAGGCATAGAAAAAAGAGAAACGTCATAGGCATAATGCAAAATAATCCCGGGTAGCAGCCCAAATGCCAAATAAAATCCTCCAAACAAAAAAGAAGGCACTAGCAGCTCAATGAGTCGCGCATACGAAGGCTGCGTGGGATAGCTCGCGTGGGCCGCGCCAAAAATCACGGCTTGCAAGATAAACGCGGCAACGACCCATACTTTTTTTCCGCCCCAGCGAGTTCCCAGTCGCTCACCGATCAGCGCGGCGCCCGCCAAGGGTACCGCCCTAAACAAACACTCCTCCCAAACCCCGGCGTGAAGGGAATTGGAAATCGACGTCAGCCAGGGAAAATAGGCCGCCAGCGCATCCGGATGAAATAAAATTTCGGAGGGATTCCACCAGCCCAAGTACTGCGATCCGATTCGGTACATCCACACCACAAAAGCAAACTGAAAACCCAGGGCCAAATACCCGCC
>JBBCAW010000138.1:0-5092 GCA_051382295.1 Bdellovibrionota bacterium FG-1
GAGGAGATGATAAAGCGGTACGTGAAGTATCAGCAAAAAGAAGACCTGGGACAAGCGGAGCTTGCATTGCCCCCTGGTTCCCGAGTGCCACGGACGTAAGTCCGTGGATATCTAACTTGCTCTTTATCTTTAGCATACCAAAGGATGAAATCCGCCATCGACTCTAGGGTCTTTGCACCCAGTGGCATGAGCTTTTTTCTAAAGGTGATTTGCGAGACGAAGTTGTCACTGCCAAGAACCTCGTCCATTACGCTCCGTACTAGATGGACATTCTCATCGCCGATCTGGACAAATACACTGCCAGTCTCGGTAAGTAGGTCTCCCGCTATCACCAATCGGTCGCGCAGATAAGCTAAGTAGGAGTGGATGCCAAGATTCCATGTGTCGCGGAAAGCGCGCACCTGTTCGGGCTGGCGAGTGGCATCCTCGGCCTTCTCACCTACGTCCCGCTTGCGGGTGCTCACTTGCCAGTTGCTCTTGAACTTGATGCCATAGGGTGGATCAAGGTAGATAGA
Source organism: Bdellovibrionota bacterium FG-1 (assembly GCA_051382295.1). Taxonomy (GTDB): domain Bacteria; phylum Bdellovibrionota; class UBA1018; order UBA1018; family UBA1018; genus JBBCAW01. The sequence goes on from JBBCAW010000138.1 coordinate 516, forward strand.
CTGCACTTTGCCTTTGAGTCTTTCCTTCTCGGCCAGTGAAGTCATTACCAGAAGCGAGTCACCGAGGATGAGTCGGTTCGACCAATTTTGTTCATGGTGGTAGAACTCAACCTTCTGCTCAAAATCGTGCGGCCCGCCGTTGAAGTCGCCGAAGAGGTTTACCTGATTGTCAGTGGCCTGCTCAATGCGCGGTAACGCGTCGATGATCGCTTTCGGATGAATCTTCTCCTGGATGTAGATTGGCACAACGGGGACGGCCAGGGCTTCACGGTCCTGTTCGTCCTTACCCTTCCATACCAATTGGGGATCGAGGGAGGGATCTCGCGGATAGAGCATCGTCTTAGGCGCAAGTTCTTCGTCAGCCACGAAATCCCGAAGTTCCTTGGTGGGAATATTTGCGCGCTTATCTTTATGGCGAATAGACTCTACTTTTGTTGGTGTGGTGTTCTTAGCCATGAGCGTTTTCCTTTGGTGACTCCGTTTGTGCTTGTCTCAGAAAGCCGCGAATCAGGTTTTGTGCATCCCATGGATCAGCGACTTCTATAAATGCCCATCGGCCAAACCCGCCGTGGTTGTTGATAGCCGGTACCCAGAGTGTGCGAGCAGTGGCGACCTTTGCGGCCTTGTCCTTCTTCTTTTCGCCCGTGACTTCTACAATCAGGTTTAAGAGATCAGCCTTACCGTGCCCGTCTTCTATGGCGGCGACAAAGTCGGGAATGTAGTTCTTCTCCTCACCGCTCAACGTGTAGGGAATGGTGAAATTAAGATTGTGGTTTTTGACGTAACGAATGACCTCTGGCATGTCTTCGAGGGCCTCAGCCATTTTCTGCTCCCATGAGCCGGTATCCGCTACGACGTGGGAAATGTGGCACTTGTCATTGCGTGTGGTGAAGACTGGCCGCGTGGTATCGAAGTCAACGTAACGAGTAGAGCCGACGGTGTCATAGGGCCTCAGAATAGGCTTGAGGACCGCCGTGCTATCAGTAGCAGCAACGATGGCCTTGTAAATGCGGTCGGTGGCGTCGTGGGCGAATTCAATCAAGAGCAACAATTGTGGGAAGGTGTTGTCTTTGAGCGTAACGCATTCGGCGAGCCAGCGGTTGGCGATGCCCAGTAATTGCGGGAAGAGCCAGGGCTTGTCGTTGCCGTCATCATCGCGGAAATATTTTTCCAGCGTTAGTTTGGCGAGCAAGAAGGCTACCTCGTTGGGTCGGCGGCGTTTCAGATCGTCGAGCGTGTGGATGCTGGATTCGCCGACAATGGGAGCGTTTTCGGTCTTGGTGGGAATGTCAGCGGTCGAGAGTGCCAGCTTTGATTCGTCGGTGAAGGTAGCCGTGATCCGCTCACCGGCCACATCATAGCGGTAGCCGAGCAGGCGCGGAAAGGTGATCTCGCAGGCAATGCGGCTCTCCAGTGAGCGAACGCGGGTGGGTAGCGGACCCGGCTTAGGGTCCGCAGTCGCACCACTGCACGGAATAAATGAAAACGGCACGCCATAAATTTCGGCATATTCGGGATCAAAATGACCGCGCTCGTTGGCGGCATAGCTCATGCGGCGCAGGGCACGGCCCACCACCTGCTCGCACAGTAATTGTGTGCCAAAAGCGCGCACACCGAGAACATGGGTGACCGTATTAGCATCCCAGCCTTCGGTGAGCATGGAGACGCTCACTACGCACCTCACATGTTCGCCGAGCTTGCCAGCCTTGCCGACGGTGTTCATCACTTCTCGGAGAAGGTCTTCATCGGTGAGGCTGTCTGTGTCGCGGCCTGGGAAACGGACCCGATATTCGGTCTTAAACTCCTCAATTTCACGGGCGGCGATCTTCTTGAAATCGTCGCTCATTGATTCACCAGATTCCAGCTGCTCGCTATCCACCAGGATCGTGTTCGGACGATGCAGCCAAGCACCTTTGCCATCATCATTGCGGAAGATAGGCAGTTGCCCGGCTTGGACAAGAACTTGATCACCAGTTTGCTTTTCCCAACCGGCAATAAAGTCGAAAACCAATTTAGAGACATTGGTGTTGTTACAGACGACGATGAAGACCGGAGGTGTGATGCCGCGAGCATGGGCGTCGGCATTCTTTTCCCAAAGGCGGTAATACTTTTCGTAGTTGCCGTAGAGACTGAGCAGCGCCCCTTGCAATGCAACAGGGAGCTTTGGTTCGCCACCCACCGCATCTGTCTTGCGTCCTTTTTTGGGAAGATGGTCGCGGATGCGCAGCCACAGGTCGCGGTAGGTTGGTTGATCGCCTGTCATCGAGTCGTCGGCAACCGGCACGCGAGGTACTTTGACGATGCCAGCCTCGATGGCGTCGATCAGAGAGAAGTCGGAGACTACCCACGGGAAGAGCGTACCTTCAGGGTAGCCCGAGCCACGCAGGAAGAACGGTGTGGCTGAAAGATCGTAGACAGCTTTCACGCCGATCTTGGCTTTTACGGCTTCAATGCCAGAAATCCAGACGCGAGCTTCTTCATCGCGTTTCTTGGCTTCAACACGATCATCACCAGTCAGTGCTTCGTCTTCGCCGTCGGGTTTGCGGCGGTAGCAGTGATGGGCCTCGTCGTTGAGAATGATGATATTTTTCTTGGTACTTAACTCGCGACAGACCCGGCGCACCATCTGGTCGGGCGTCTCAGTGAACGGACTTGGCTTTCCATCGGCGAGAATCGACTTCGTAATTTTTCCTGCGGCCACCTTTTCGCGCAGCTGGAATGCGTGGTAGTTGGTGATGAGGATCTTGGCTTGGCCGAGTTGGTCTTGTAGCTGGGCCGGTACGATGTCGCGCTGGCGGTAGTAGTTTTCCGAGTCGTTGGGCAGCAGTACGCGCAGCCGGTCGCGGATAGTGATACCGGGAGTAACAATCAGGAAGGTGTCGGAGAAACGTGCGTCCTGCGGATTAGCGCGCTTGTTAAGCGTGTGCCAGGCGATGAGCATCGCCATGACGACGGTCTTGCCGGAGCCAGTAGCCATCTTGAACGCCGTGCGCGGCAGGCCGGGATTTGATGTGTCGTTGGCCTCACGTATTGTGTTCTCGATCCAAGCATCGCCGTATTTTTTGGCGACCTCGGTAATGTAGATTGCTGTCTCAAGGGCTTCATTCTGACAAAAGAAGAGTTTCCTCTCGCGGTCGGGATTGATCCAATAAGTAATTAATTGTGCAGTGGTGGGCGTTACGCCGACATAACCACCCTTTCGCCACAAAGCCACCCGCCTTCGGATGTCGTTGGTGAGCTTGTTTTCCTCGATCCGATCCTGAGTCCACTCCGTATCAAACAACAACTGTTGAGTGGAACCTTTCTTTTTTGGGCGCGCGATGGGCACGAAGTAGGAGCTGATTCGGCGGCCTTCAACAATCTCATTGGTGATGCCCTCGTCAGTGAACTGGAAGTGGCGAGTCGGCTCAAGAAAGGGAGAGTTGATGATCGGGTTTTCGATCACCACTTGCTTCACTGTATTTCGGCCATTCGTATGCTCAGCCGCTGGCTTTTCTGAATCGTCGTGAGCGGCCATCTTGACTTTACTGATGTCGCCATTCGTCTTAGAAGACACCGACTTCTTAACCTTCTTCACTTTAGGTTTTACTGATCCAGGTTCTGTTTTTGATGTGTTCTTGGTTCTAGCCATCGCTCATTTCTCCGGTGCGTGCTCATGGTGGCCTTCAGGTGAGGCGCCGCCACGAATGACCCACGCGTCCACTTCTTCCTGTCTGAATTTCCAAAGCCGTACAATTTTATGCGCAGGCATGCGTTTGCCCGAAATCCAGTCGTAGACTGTGTCTTTGCTCACACCTAGATAAGAGGCAATCTCCTCAACAGAGAGCCATCGATCTGACAGAGATGTCCCTGACATGGTTTTCCCCTTGCGCGACGCACTATTTAAACAAACAGGAATAAGCAGGATTAAACCGGAAAAGCTAGGAAGCAGCAATAGTTATCTAGCTGAAAAAATGGAAGATAGGCCCGCGCCCTCGTGGTCCTACGTATCGGTGCTTTTTTTATCGTCTACCTCAAGACTTCCCGGCGCTCGTTCTCCGAAAGCTTATCCCACCACAAACCCACGCCCATCCTTCGCCCAACCTGGCTGTCCGGGCGAAACGGCATATTTCCAAGCAACCCGGCGATCACTTCGTGCTGACGATCCTCCTCGGGAAGTGCTTCGACAAAGGCCCGCTCTTTCACCGCCCACTCAGCGGCTTCCCGTTCGTCGTTTTCCTGAAGCTCCCGAGCGGCCTCGGCGTCCCGCTGCTCCCGCTCAATGCGCTCGCGAGCTTTCTGCCTGCGCAATTCGACTTCGCTGAAAATATCGCCCATTGCCTTCGAGAGATAGGCCATCGGGGAATGGCATGGCTGTGATTCTTCGCCGTTTGGTCCACGGCGCTTGATGCCTCGCTCTTGCAAAAGCTCCAGGCACTCCGAAATGTCTTCGCCCGAATAGTCCCCCTGAAGGCTTTCAAAAGCCTGCCATTCGCCCTCTCTCTTTTTCGCGGGCTTGAGTTCGTCGAAGTATTTCTGCAACGCCACTGGAAGTGCAGAGAGAGAGTTGTTTTTATATTTTATAATATCTTTAAAGT
>JBBCAW010000139.1:0-1652 GCA_051382295.1 Bdellovibrionota bacterium FG-1
GTCTTACTCCATGAAAAAAATTATGCTGCTCGCAGCTGTGTCGATGATGTTCTCCGGTTTCGCTTTCGGAAACATGAAGCGTCTGAATATGTACAAAGAGAGTCTTGATAAAGATGCTGCTGCTAAAGTGAATTGCAAAACTTGCCACGTTGGCGCTCCTAAAGACAAGAAATTTGTCGATAAGGTTCAGGCCATGGTTGATGGCTTGGCTAAACAAGAAGGCAAAATTGATGATAAGGAATTCAAAGGCAAAAAAGCTTGCGTGGATTGCCACACGAAGAAGTAAGCTTACTTTTTCATAGCGGAATTTAGAAAGGCCCCTGATGCCAAAAAAGCATCAGGGGCTTTTTAGTTTGTGGTCTTAAAACCCCTTCGTCTTCGCGTTGTGGCATTCTGCGCAGATGACGCCTGGGTTATGCTTTTCGCGATCAGAGTGACAGGCTTCACACGTCTTGCGATCTTTGATCTTCCAAGCATGCGGCTTATGGCAATCCAGGCACTCGGTGTGCGAGCTGATGCTGTGTATGCCTTTTTTCACATCTGCATGGCATCCTTTGCAGTCATTTTTCCCAATGATCATTTTCTTGTGCGGTTTGTGACATTCTCCGCAGGCCCATTGCATGGGGGCATCTTTGGGGAAAACTTCTTGTTTAATCTTCATGCTTTCGTGGCATTCTAAACATGCCGAACGATCGGGTCGCAAGGTCATCTTGGCGTCGGCAACCGTGAAGTTATGGCATTGCAGGCAGTGCATTTCGGCCATTTTTCCAGCCGCGGCAAGTGTGGTTGTTTTATGGCAACCGACACACAAGTCCTCCTTGGGGCGGAATTTATGGACGCTCACGGCGTGGCACTGAATGCATTCAATGTTTCGTTGGCCCACGTGGAACTTGTGGCCTCCGGTTTCCATGATTTGGTTCCACTTGGATTTATTGCCCTCTTTTGTGTGACAACTTAAGCAGGTGCTCTTGTCAACAAAAGCGTGTTTGGACACTTCATCGGGGCGGCGAGTGGTGTAGAACCAAAGCTGGTGAAGGTTGGAGGCGATGTCTGCTTTGTGGCAAGCGTGGCATTCGACATTCTTGTGGGCGCTTTTCTCCCATAAGGTGAAGGCGGCACCCATAGTATGACAGGAAGTGCAGAATTTCGGATCATGCTCAATGTAGTGGAAACCGCGCCAGGCGATTACCAGTCCGGTTAAGCCCAGAATGCTGCCGGCAATGAGAAGAATCTTGAGATCTCGCCCCTTTGGGAGTGGGACATGATGTCTTCGGTGCCATAAAAAACGTACCGTCCACATGACTCCGAGGAGGGCGAAGAGGGCCCCCACAACAATTCCCGCCCAACGAAAAAAAGCGCCCCACTTAAGGCCACCCATGCGGGGAAGCGCTTTTGCTTTGATCTCTTCGGAAGCCTTGATCGCTTCAGAGGCTTGCCGAGTAATGGCAAAAAGATCTAAACCGTGGGCAAGCCCCCGAAGGTTAGATCGAGTACTTTTAATGACGGAATCAAAGTCGCCGAGTTTCTCCTGGGTCGAAGCACTCGCTGTTGAGAGAAGGGTGTGGGTTTCATTGAGTGATGTTTCGGCATCGTAGAGCGCTTTATAAATTCTACGGGCTTGGGCGATGGGGTGGCAGCTTGAACATAGGGGG
>JBBCAW010000140.1:0-39941 GCA_051382295.1 Bdellovibrionota bacterium FG-1
GTATCATTTCGAACTTTACTGGGACTTGGAACTCTCCGGCCTGGATTAACCTATCGAGAAGTCTACAGCGTTGCGCGCAGCGCGAAATCTTCAAAAACATCAATTAAGTGACAACCGGATAAGCAGGGAATAATATTACAGCTTTTCGACCGGATTGGATTCCATTCTTCAGCTATAGGGGCGCAACCCGGGCATGCAAATTAGACGAAATTCCCATGGATTTCGTCCGGTGTTTTCTCGGATTTTTCTGGGTCTGCGAAAAATTGCCGAGGAGTGTGGTTCGCGCCCCTCATTTTTCGAAGTGATTTTGGCTGCCGAAATCGCACGCAGATCCTGAAGAGTAGGACTTCGCAACTGCGGACATTTGCGCCGTATCCATGTCGGAACCCAAATATCAGGATCGCTCATATTGTCGCACATTTTTTGCAAAAGTTATCGATTTTGAACCCGAAAATAAGTAATTCAAAAGTTAAAATGCCTCTACGATTGAGCGTAGTTATTCAATAGTGGTGTAAAAAACTGGGACGAAAAACAAATCGATGTCGGAAATGAGTGACCATTCTTTCCTAGCGTGATTCCGTCCGGGCGCGGCACTCAGGAATGGTCCATGATTACGACCCTTTCCGTACACCCTGCCTTTTTGAGTCAGCGTTTCCGGCCACGGTGGGTTTGGTGGCAGCGATTCAGTCTAGTAGCTGGTTTGGCTCGGCCCAAAGGAAGACACTGCCAAAACACCCTTACTGATGCATCGTGGGCTGATCTGAGGGGTTCCCATCAAACTGAGCAAGTTCACTAGCCATTTTGGCGTGGATGTAGCCCGCAAATGAGCCATCGCCGTGCTTGATGATTTCTTTCAAAAGTTCAATTGAGGGCTGGGTAAGTGCGGTCCGCTCTTTCTCATAAAGCAACTGAGTGAGCGTCGAAGCCGTGATGTCATTTTTGGTCACGTTGCAAATGACTTTCACATCCCGACCTGCCTTAAGCATCCTGCCCACATCGTTGAGCGTGACGTAGGCGGATTCGGCCATGTCGTAAAGTTTTCGATTGGTATAACGCTTAATGATTTTAGTTTCGGTCATAAGTACGCCCTTCACTGTAGGCGGCTCTTATCCGTCAACCCCTTACGCGCTGCAAGTTTTTATAGGATTGGAAATAAAATCCCTGGAACAACCCATGCCACACCGCATGAACTTGGGACAGCAAGGACGAAGGGAGTTATCAACCCCCGAGAAACTCTTGTCCTATTGACGAGATCCTCGTTGCCGACAAAGCCCACATCAAACAGGGGCGCTGGTTGATGTGGCGGCGAAGATCGTGCCAATTTTTAAAGTGGGGAAGGTTCTTAAGGAGCTTGTGGCCGGCACTGAAGCTTCATTAAAGGCCAGAATACCCAAAAAATAACCGCCCGAGCCGTCAATAGCATCAGGCGGTTTCACGGAATTACTTTTTTTTCGCAGTCTTTTTCTTTGCGACCGTCTTCTTTGCAGCCTTTTTTGCAACTTTCTTTTTCGTAGCCATGTTGGTTCCCCCTCTCCATAAAATCCGGGCACTTGGCTCGGTACTCATCCTTGACCCAAGCGAAAAACCTTAAACGCAAATGATTGGAGACACAAATTCTTTTTGAGCGGCGTGGACGGTGGATGCCGTTCGGAATGTGGGATATGCAGTCTCCAGATGGTGACCAAGAAAAAGAAATCCAAGCCGAGACCCAAGAAAACCAAAAGTATTTCCAAGCCCAAACCTTGGGTCGAATGGAAAGATGTCAAAACGGTCGAAGAGTGCGAAGAAGCCGCTACGATGGATGCCTACGGCGAATCCGAGCAAGCTTCGGGATGGCTGACTTGCTTGGAGGAGATTCTCGAAGGCGTTGAGCAAGTGCTTTTTATGGGGAACCCAGTGAAGTTTACGGGTCTGGATTTATCCGGAGATATAGTCGTGGTAGCGGTCATCGGCAGGCAGGGAAAAATCGCCAAAGTCTCCCTAGATTCAATCGAGCTGATCAAGCCGACCAAAGCTCAAGCCCTTTGGCTCAAAGCCTATGTTCAATGTGGGGGGTGCTGAACCCCGATTGTCCAGTTTCCCCCGCCTATCCCTGGATCTGGGTTTTGAGGACAAACGGGATAAAAACAGAGAACGCGCAGGCAAAAATCCAATTGTTAAGGGGCCTCCGTCATCAAACCTCGTAAAGTCGCCCAAAGGGCGTTTAGGGTGGCCGGAAAGACAGGCGGGAGCTAGAGCCCCCCGCCGTCATCAGGGTTTTGTTTTTCGTCCCAGTTTTTTACACCACTATTGAATAACTACGCTCAATCGTAGAGGCATTTTAACTTTTGAATTACTTATTTTCGGGTTCAAAATCGATAACTTTTGCAAAAAATGTGCGACAATATGAGCGATCCTGATATTTGGGTTCCGACATGGATACGGCGCAAATGTCCGCAGTTGCGAAGTCCTACTCTTCAGGATCTGCGTGCGATTTCGGCAGCCAAAATCACTTCGAAAAATGAGGGGCGCGAACCACACTCCTCGGCAATTTTTCGCAGACCCAGAAAAATCCGAGAAAACACCGGACGAAATCCATGGGAATTTCGTCTAATTTGCATGCCCGGGTTGCGCCCCTATAGCTGAAGAATGGAATCCAATCCGGTCGAAAAGCTGTAATATTATTCATTCGAATTTAAAATAAAACTTAATGAATCCTTGCACTAAGGCTACTTGCTTATTTTAGTGTGGTATTCAAAGCAACTTTAGTGTGGTATTCAAAGCAACTTTAGTGTGGTATTCAAAGCAACTAATGTTAAAATTTGAGGACCTGGGGGAATCATGAAATCTTCATTCACTTTTCTTTTTCTTAGCCTTTCTTTGGCTTTGGCAGGTGAATCGCATGCAGCGACTTGCACGATCAGCCCCTCCGCAACCCTAGTTACGGTGAGATGTCCTTGCCCCCAAGTGCAAGTCACATGTGAAGGAAAGACCGGCTTTATATTTCTCCTCGACATTCCACAGGACAAAAGATCTGCGGGCGCAACATTTACCGTGAGGAACTCTGCGAAAGACCCGTTAAACTTGTATGCCACTCAGGAAGAAACTTGGTTTGATCAAAACCAAATAATTTCCACATTTTCTTCAAACGCCAGTAGCAGTGCTAACGCCGGTGATCCAGTCTGCGAATACGACGGCAATGTTAAACTCATCAAGGGATCCAATTTTACAAATGACTCCGGCGTTTCCTGTGGAGAAGTCAAAGTTTGTATCGCAAAAGTGAAATGTAAAGTTGGTGCAGACACGAAAAACGGAGCCGTGTCCTGTGCTGCAAACTTGGATGGCACGTGCCCCTCGGTGGGAAAGTGTCAGAAAGACGGCAACTTTACGACCAGCGCTTTACCTTTTAAAGATCCCCACCTTCCTGTAATTTCCGAAAAAGGACCTGCACCAGGAAAAGACTTAGATTGTGCATACGAACAGCTGTCTTTATTTAAGGGTAAGACGCCTGGATGCGGTTCCTTCACATTCTGCACTGGACGTGCTTTATGCGCAAAAAATGACCCAGCTGTGATCCGTGGAGTTAATTTTTCGGTTGTCCATGCAGTCGTTGGATGCCGGCAAATTACCAGCTCAGGTGGAGCCAATCCAGATTCTCAAGGCTGCCCGCGAGACACTAACGCTTGTGCGGATGATCCTACCTTTTCTCTAGTAACCGCGAAGATATCTGACACAGGAAACTCGCTTGGCAACGGAGGTAGTGGGGGCGGAAATTCTGGTGAAGCCCGCTAATACATTGATTTTCTGGAGGAGAATTACTTCAAATGATTAAGGCATCCATTATCGCTTTTTTTTTCGGCCTAATCGGAACCTCGTTCACTTCATTTGCAGGAATGCAAAATGAAGTAATCATTCGAGGAACAGTGCAGGGCTTCACTGGGTCGCAAATTGAATTATTAGACCATGGAAAATTAGTTACCGTACCACGCGACTCCTTTAAAGGGGATCTTCGCGAGGGTCAACAGATTCAAGTCGAAGCTCCACTCAGTGAAGTGCATTCAAGCCCTAGTGAAAGACTGAAATATCTAAAAAGTAAAAACATGGATTTAAAAAAATCACGATAGCTCAACGAGCCAGCCTCATTTTTTTGCTTTTTCAGCATTTTCTCTCGATTCAACCATATGGTACCTCCGCTTAGGTCGGAGCGTGATCCTGTGCGATCACTTGCTGCTGTTTGCTCCAACTTTTGGAGTGCAGGTCAGATAGGGTTCGTGACCGTCAGTCGAAAGGTTTGCAAGTATTCCTGAGGCCGTCAGCGGTCCCGACTCCCGCCGTCGATCAAGGCTGCGCGCGAGGCCGTGGCCGAAAAGGCGCTCTCCTAATGCCGTGAGGTATTGCGACCTCTGCCAGACATCACTCGTAGGGCGTAGATGGCGGGAAATCGACATCCATTCCCTTGATGACCACCAATCGAAGTGAGGGTATCCTATTTTTAGTTGGAACTATGCGTTTGAAAAAAAATATAAATTACCTTTTGTCAATATTGGCCGCCCTGCTCTTTATCGGCGCCTGCGCTTCGATGAAGACGGCAAGGAAAGATGTCGCGACCCTATCACGGAATCCCGCTTCTGTATCATGTATTGGTCCGGAGAGCGCCACGCAATTTGCCATTTATCTTCAGGGTCAGGACAGTGATCCGCCTTCGCAACAGGAATTGGGCAATCGTCAAAATTTGTCGAACCTCGCGAAAGCTTTAAATGTTCGAATAGCTTTGCCTCGTGCCACTCAGCATTGCCCCAATAAGCCCGACTTGCTGTGTTGGGGGTGGGAATTCAACAAGCAGACCGCTTTGGACTCAATTTCAACAATAAACGCTGCAGCTGCAGCATGCTTTCCAAACGCAGATAGAATGGGGATCATAGGCTTCTCAAGTGGTGGCTATCTCTCAAATCAGATTTTTCAAAACTGTCTTGGGTTCCAAACAGTTCCGATCACAAAGTGGTTTGTAAATGCGGGAAGCACCTTCGGATCCTGGTCATCTAGCGATGGATCAAATAACTATTCACGATGTGGTCCTCTGGTTCTCATTGCGGGCAGGCAGGACCAATTTAATTTTGATCCTAAAAACGCATACTTTGACTTTCTAAAATCCCATGGCGCGGATGTAGCTCTGCAGCTCTTTGATGGGGGGCACATTCTTCCAGATGAGCCATTAATAACGGCGGTGAACTGGGCACTGAAAGAAGTCAACGCGGGGGTCGATCAACAGCCCCAGCTCAAATGACGGTCACTCAAGTGATCACTTAAGACTTGGTTAACGATGGTCGCGTCGCCGCAAAGGCATGCGCAGCCCGGCCCCCTTTTTTGTCGATGGCCACTTAGGTGGCGGATCGTGGAGAGATCTTTTTTTCCCTGCAACTATTACGGTGGGAGGGTGCCACCGTTACCATCGCTTTTGGGGAATAGAGAGGGTCGTCCAATGACCTTCTCTTTCCCCACGAGTGGGATTCATTTAATATTCACTTTTCAAAGACCGCCCCTCTGAACAATCAAGTCGAGGGATGTTTAACCAAGAACAATTCTTTCGGAAACTGCTTCCCGATGACGCCACGAATATAGTCGGGCGTATAAATCTCGGTTTTTGCTTTTCCGGTGGTGATGTAGAGGTCCGAATACCCTTTGGCATGGAGCCTTGCCGCTACATCCACCCCGGATTCCCCGGCGCCGAGAATGCAATCGATGAATATCGGAGTATTAAACGAGACGCTCGACGCTTGTGTCTTCCATTCTTCGAACGAGGCCACAGCCATTAGGGTCAAGCCGTTCTCTCTTGCCTTTAGAGTCCAAAGACTTCGAATGGATGCATCGTCGTCGATAAGAACCAGGCACGGCGTGGGCCTGCCGTCGATCACGCGGGTCGCCCCACTGGAATTCGGCAGAACGACCAATTCGGCGGGGGGCGGCGGCACCACCTCAGGCAGCAAAATCTGAATGGAGGTACCTTTCCCAACCTTTGATTCAATCGAGAAAGTTCCGCCCCAGGACTCAAACGCCGACTTGGCTCCAAAGAGTCTCAGGCCCACGCCATTAACCCTTCCGTGGGTCTCCCCAGGCCTGCCCAAGCGTGGCAAAATGTCGGCTGGGATTCCGCGTCCCGTATCCGAGATCACGAGCCTGACCTGCCTGGCCTGCTTTGACACATGAAGGATGATCAAGCCGGCTCCATCAATAGCGTCGGCGGCGTTGTCGATCAGGTTGGATAAACTACGCTGAAACGCCTGGGGGTCAGCACTCACCCAAGCCTGATCGGCTTCGCCGTCCCAACGGGCTTCGATTTTAAGGTTGCCGCGTTTCGCGTATGCCGAACGTTTCCCTGTCACAGCCCTGTCAATAGAACCTTTGATTGCGGTCGGAACCGGGGAGGTCCAAAGAGGATTGCCTTGAAGAAGGGTCGAAATCGCACCGGGTTTAATGGGCTGAAGAAGGCTTTCGGCGATGCCATGAACACAATCAATGGCGTCCCGCACCTGCAAGAAAATTTCTTTTGGCAGAGTTTGAGACATGTTTTCTTCAAAATCCCGGAGGACTGCGAGCGGTTTCCGAATATCATGCGCCATGTGGGCTGCGAGGCCCACGAAAAGATGCGCGAGGCGGCTTTCCTCAAGTACCTTTTGCTGTGTCAAAATCGTTTCGTGGAGCTGAACGAGGGATTGCCTCAATGTCTTGATTTCCCGAATCGACGTCGAGTCTTTCAATGACTTCACTCGTTCCAGGGTCGACTGAGCGGCAATGGGGTCCAGGGCGGATTGCTGAATAGCTCGGGTCATCGCCTCGATGGGGGCGGCCATTCTTCTTGAAAAAAAGGTGGCAGCCATTCCCGATGCAATGGCCAAAAAGGCAAATAACCAAACTCCGATCCAGAGGGCTGACGCCCTGGACGCTCGAAGAATTTGATCTTTCGGAAGTACGACAAAAAGCGTCCCAATTTGCTTGGCAGTGGAGTGTTCCACCAAAGGAAACTGAAATAGGCTCAGCCGTTCCCCCGTGCCAATGTTCTTGTTTTTCGAAAGGACAAGAGATGACTTCGCAACAAAGTCCATCGCCCCATCCCCGTGTGCCCGCCGTTCCGCCCAAGTTGGCTCTCCGGCGTAACAACACGACACTTCTACCGCAAGGCCAGTCGCATCACTGCGTCCAATGATTTTTCCGCCGGGATCTGTGACGTAAGCGTAAGAAATGGGGAGGGTCTCCACCAATCGCGCAAGTTCGTCCTCAACATAAACAAGATTGTTTCGCCCGACGGAGATCGAGATAGCGTCCTTTGATACCAACTCGGCAACTGATCGAGTCACGCGCTCGGCTGCTTGAAGGTCCCGCCCACTCTGAATCCAATACGCAAAATAGCTCAATACCCCTGCGAGAGGGATCGCGGCGACTAGCAGCCAGAGCATCAGATGCGTTCGAAATCCGTGGTCGCGACCTACCTTCATTTCTCGGTCCCTTCGATCCCCTCGATTTTATAGATGAGGGGCACGTAGTCATGGACTTCAGGATTTGCGCCGTCACTGGCCTTCACGGCCACTGACTCCCGCCTAACCAAAAGAAAGGGCCCTCCGCATTGGACTGGAAATCCAGCGTCTCCCCGAGCAGCAAGCAAAAGATAGCGGCCCTCTTTGATGTCCTCAGAGGAGACGTTAACCGCCCTACCAGAAAGGGATAAAAAGCGAACTGGCGCCGTCATTTTGTGACCCCGCGATACCAGGAACCTGTTCACCGAAATGCTATAAACCTTTGGACATTCGTATTTTTCGTAAGAAAAAGTCGGAAGAGGCGTCATTCGAATAGGCGGGGATTGGGCAGCCAATCCCGAAATGACGGCTTGATCCTTATCCCACAAAATTGAATTGGGAAGTCTTCCGACGACGAGTGCCTTAACATACCAAGCCCAAAATGCGGCCTTCTTGGCATAAATTTCGGCGATAGGGTGATCACCTGGCTCAGTCGGATAGACCACTTGTTGACCACCGCGTTGTTTGATTAATGGTTTACCATTTTCATGAAAAGCGAGAAGTGCGCGATGATTCCGAATCAATTCGGCCGGAATCATCGAAACATAGTCATCAACGCCAATCGCACAAACCCAACCTGCACGGGGTAAGTTATGAGCCCTAAGCAGATGCTTCAATTCAATCCCCTCGTATTGAAACACCTGATGCTCCGGGTTGAGTTGGCGATGAGGAGGTGTTGACTTGAGAGCGACCCATTTTTTGCTAAGATTTGCGACGTCCAGGTGCTCGACAAATATTTTGCCCGACTTGATTCCAACCACAATGACTGGCTCTGGCACCACCGACGGCTGCGGCACAGAGCTTCCATTGCTCGCAAGGGCATATTCCCCGGCCTGGGCCCAGGCCGACAACGCGCCAATGAGTAATAGAGCCAATCCGCGTTTTTTCATGTGTTTTCCTTAACGCCCCCTTTGCCGCCTAATTGAATAATCATGCCAGGCTCAAGGCTGAACCAGCGGGGGTCTTTTCGATTTAACGCTCGGATTCGGCGGTGAACCGCTGACACCTCATTGCGGGCGTGATGAGTGACTCCGATCATTTGGATGGCAGTCGTTGGTGCCCATTCTTCAAGCCGTTTCAAATCCGCATGAACAGGAATATCGGTTTTTACTGTATAGATTTCCTGCAAAAGAAAGCCGACGTCTGAAACCAAAGCGCAGGTCGCATCCGTAATTTGCCCGTCACCGCTCACCGCAAAGGATCGGATACCCTTCCCGGTAAAGTCGACCCTCAGAGTATAATTCAAAACAGAGTGCGTTGTTTTCGCTGCCGTGACCCGAAGTGACTCCAACTGAACCCCAGCGGTATCGGAAATTTCGACAAACTCAAGCGGGAAGGATAGCCGAGCCAAGAGCCCGGGATACCCCAACTCGATCAGTTTTCGAATGTGCCGCTCACCACCCCGGCCGGCAACAATTTGGAGGGGCTTCTCGCGCCGCTCTTCCCAGTAACGACAGATCAGCGGAACAATACCAAAAACGTGGTCAGCATGGAGGTGGGTCAGGCAGATCGTATCAATCTCTTTGTGGAGATCCAACCGCCAAAGGCGCTCTGGGATCTGATACCCGCAGTCAAAGAGTAGAGTTGGAATCCCTTTTCCATGCAAAAGGTAGGAGGCATTTCCGAGGCCCGAACTAAGGGCTTCCCCTGTGCCGATAACACAAATCTCAGGTCTGGCGGGCTTTGGTTTCACGGATGACCTCCAAAAGTTTTTCGGAAAGTTTTGCCAATTGAGAAATAGCGGCTTCGATTTTCTGACTTCCGGCCGTTTGAAGCTGAAGAAGGTCGGGTGTTGCAGGCTTACCCTCCCAGAGGGTCTCAAATGACCCTTGCATACAAGCAAGGCCCGAGCGCATTTCGTGCCTGATGCTACTCACTTGATTTTCGATCTCGGTAAGACTGATTGCCTTCATCGGATTTCCCCTCATTCAGCTGACTCCGTGCTTGGCTGGGATGCCTTTCGAAGTTGTCTCTGTGACATTCCCAGTTCCTTTAACCTCATGCTCACAAATCCCTCAGAAACTTCCAGTGCTTTTGCGATCTCGGAATTCTTAGAAAACTTCTTCCGAGCATCCAACACCACTCGGCGGGCAATTGCCTCAACAAACTTTGAAAACCCCTGGAACTCCGCGTGACCAACTACGTCGAGTGGGCGACTCATAATCTCAGGGAGCGTTAAAGAGTTCTCAAGGCCCTGTATTTCTCGAAGCTGGACCTTCTGGGTCTTCAGCATCTTCTTCCATTGTGAAAGGATCGGTACATCATTCTTGTCGCGATCACTCATGAGTAATAACTGTACCAGTTGATTCTCGATTCCGCGAAGATTTCCATCCGGAATATTGTCCATGAGATATTGAATGAATCCATTCGGGATGTCATCAAAATGAACGTAAATACCGGCTAAGTCGCAGCACTTTGGCAAAACCGATCTCACAATTTCCGGAATATCCTCTCTTCGCTCCGTAAGGGACGGCACATGAATCGTGATGACTGATATTCGATAAAATAGATCCTCTCTGAATTTTTTTTCTCGTATGAGTTGTTGGAGATCTTTGTTTGTCGCGCAGATGAGGCGAAAATGACTGCGCCTGATTTGGGAACTTCCCACCCGGCGGAACTCCTTCTTATCTAATACTGTCAGCAATTTTGCCTGAAGATCCAAGGATGCGTCGCCAATTTCATCAAGAAATAAAGTCCCTCCATCTGCCGCCTCGACCAATCCAATCTTGCTATCCACCGCACCGGTGAATGCACCTCTGTCATGTCCAAAAAGCTCACGCTCGGCGAGATTCTCCGGAACCGCCGACATATTGAGCTGTACGAAGGAGCCATTTTGTTTCAGATGTTGTTGCCGGAGGTTGTGACCAATGAGGGCCGCCACCGACTTACCTGTTCCGGACTCTCCGAGCATTAAGGCTGCGGCGTCTGACTTCGATATCACATCCACCTGCCTGCGTAGTCCCTGGATGGCTTCAGAGCTTCCTGGAAAATCCAAGCCCTTGCTTTCTTGCTGGCCGCGCTGGACGGCTAAACGGGTCGACATCAATACGAGACTAGAATATCGAACGGCGTTTTTGAGCTGTTCAAGCAATAAATCTTTTCCATCTCCTTTAAGGACGTACCCGAATGCCCCGTTACGCATGGCTTGAACAATATTTTGGCGGTTGTCATTTCCGGTAAGCATGAGAATTTGCGCATTCGGGCGGATCAACAAAAGCTCCGGAATGCTCGCGATACCGTCATGACGAGGATCTTCTTTGTCCTTCCCGAGGTCTTTGTCCAATACGATGACATGGACATCAGTTTTTAGGAGAACTTGAATCGCCTCAGCGATTCCACTGCACTCCATGAAATGAAACCCCTGAGCCTGAATCGCATCCAGGCAGCGTGTCCTAAAGAGCAGTCTGTCCGCCTCCTGGTCATCCACCAAGAGGATTACCGGTCCAAGGACCTTGTCACAAGGTTGTTGATCGAATGCGGAATTCAAGTCCATGGGCGCCACCTCATGACTCGTAGCGTAACTAATTTTATTTTACATAGCAATAGAATACTTTATGGCTAAAAATCTACGTTTTCGTAAAAGCCGATAAAAACACTCTTTTCTTCATGTGTGTGAAGAAATTTCTTTGCAGTTTTGAAATACGAAGTAAAAAAATCCCTTCTCGTTGACATGGCTGGTTTCAATAAATGTTATTTATGTAAACAAAACGTGACCATGCCGGTTTCTAGACCTCAAGTCCAATTTCCGGCACGAATCCTGATAAGGGCTTCCCACAATCGATGGAACACGCCATCGAAAAAATGAAGGAGTCCGATCATGCAATTAGATACTTTTAATAAAATCCTGGGAGTCAGAACCCCCGTGGAAGTCTTCAGATGCTGCCCTCGCTGCAAATGTCCCCGTCTGTTTGACTTTGAAGGAGAGGTCTTCTGTCAGCGATGTTCGTGGACCAGCATAGACATTCACGCGGAGGTCCTCGCGGATGTCCAGTTACGTCGGCAGCAAGAACGGGCTGACAGTGCGTCAAATAGTGACCCCTTCGGAGCGGTCCACCTCACTGACGGTCGAGCAACCACCCCTCACCGTAAGCGACTGTCTTCGCCGAGACGCCCTATCCAATCTAACCCAAGTATCAGGGTATCCCACCTCGATATCGCTTAAACAGGCCACAAAACGGAGAACGAACCATGAACGAAGTACAAATGATCAGCGGTAAGGTTATTTCAATTAAACCCATTAAATGGCTCCAGTTGAAAGTAGCGTGTTCAATCATCGTAGCCGCCGCAAGGAGTAGTTTTAAAGCGATTGGCACTCAGCTCAGGGTGCTTGGAGTGAAATGGCGAGAAGAGGCATTAAGGGGGGCCGAGATTGAGCGAGCCCTGGCGCGCGAAAAAGTGAGACTCCACGAACGATTCCCCTTTCGTGGGTATGGTCATTAAACACGGGAATAACACGAGGAGGGACTGACTTGCTGAATAACGAATGGAAGGCGATCAAGGAACGGTTTTACAGACTCATCGGGAGCCTAAGCGTCGAAGAGATTATGTCTAACCCGCCCCTGATCGAGAAGATCAAAACGGTATCAGGCCTACTCCTCGCATTGACGAGTGGCCAGAAAGGAAGAGCGTAATCATGTTGGATGACCAAGCGCCATTTTTGATTTTAATGTGCCTTTGCGTAGCGACTTATTTTGGAATGAGCCTGGCAGGTGTCAAAGAGCGACGTTCTCAACGTAAGGCATCAGAGGGTGATGAGATGAGACTTTGTTTTACCAAACTAAAAAGGAGCAAGGAGGTTACCGATGTCGATTCACAAGCTTGAACGCGAGTTTTCAGACCTTTGCACGAAAATATCGTTCAGGGAATTGGAACTAAATCCCGAAATAGAGCGTGAGTTGGGCGTGATCAAGCGAATGATCATGAAAGCAAAGTCCCGATTAAGAGATGCCGAAAAAAGGTCGGCGGCTCGGGTTGCCAAGCGGGCCCAGAGTGTCTTTGGTTAGTCCTGATACATTAAAAGAGGGTGATTTATGAGTTCCTGTGAGCCGTTTGTGCTCCGTCTTTGCGATGAAAATGGAGTTATTTTATGGATTTCTCGAATCGAACCTATCATGAGGTTCTGCGTGGAGCGCGCGCGGGCCTTCCCGATGGGAATTGTAAGCAATACATGGCGGGCTATGCACTCCGATTTGAAGGGGTGGGCTACTACGTACTTAAGCTTTGGTTTCAGCAGGAACGAAGTTATTTCATTCAAAAAAATCAGGAAGATGACGACACTTATTGCGTCTACAGTCGAAAGGTACTGGAAGGTGATGGCCAAGTCCGTTTCCTGAATCCGGTGGGTTACGCAAAAATGACCCAAAACCAAGAGTCGCTTGAAATCGTGCTGCCCGATCTCCCTCGCCGCTACTACATGAGCTTGTTCGCCAAGCCCTAGCCAATCCAACAGAAGTTTCCCCGCCTTATGATGCGGCCCTGAGCTACTGTCCCAAATTTCTTGGGCGCCAACCTCTTTTTGGGAGGCGTTAGATGAATCGAAATTGTTGGCTCTTACTCGGAGTCGTGGCCGGAATTGGCCTTGCGATACCCACGATGGGTTACTGCTCCGTTGAGTCCTCACTTGAAAATGTTCAATCGAAGCTTGAAGTCCTGCTCCCGGTGCTTGCCACCTTGGGCCTTGGGTTTGCTGGCGTGTCGTTTCTCCTGGGTAGCCCCAATGCTCGCGGACACCTGATTCTGGCGATCATTGGTGCCGTCGTGGGATTTGGTGCCACGAGCATCATGGGCTTCATTCGACAAATCGTCCGCTGAACTGAAATGGAAGGGGCGGTCCAGTGCCAACCATTAGGGCGGCCGGGGCCGCCACCCTTTCTTGAACTTTATAGGAGGTCTCTTATGTTCGACCCAGTCAGTTTACGATCAACGGCGGTCAGTCGTTGCCTTGAGAAAAAACTTTTATTTTTTGGATTCGAGCTACCCGACGTTCTCATCATTTTTATTTTCCTATCGGCGCTCAATCTCGCGTTTGGCCGGACCCATTATCGCGTGGTGTTGGTGTGGGTCCCGGCGCTTGCGCTTGCCGGGGCGCTACGGGGCGCCAAACGAGGAAAACCCGATGATTTTCTGATTCATTGGGCGCGTTTTCATATCGGTCCACGGGCTCTCTACGCATTTTATCAACCGACCGTTCGTATCAATACGCGCGGAAAACTGATCTTGGAGGTTAAATTATGACTGCCACTCTTGCTGATTATCTTGAAGTCTGGGGTTTTGAAGCAGATTTTTCTCTTTTTTCTGATTCGTCGTTAGGATTTGGTCTGGAACTGCACCCACTAGACGTAAGCTGCTGGCACAATGAGCGGATCAACGGACTCTCTGAACGGTTAGCGCAATTCCTAAACGCCCTGCCGGCAGGGGTCGATTGTCAGTTTGTGCAGGAGATCCGCGCAGGAAACGCTGAGTTGATCGAGGCCCACAAGAAGCTTGCTGAGGGTTCCGGTAGTGCAGCTGGCATGGCTATTTGTGAGGGGCGCATCGAAAAGATTCGGCGCCTGGATTCTGAGGGCCGCGTGCCCTACCACGGCCTCAAACTTTATGTCCGACGCCCCGCCGATAATGCACTTCTTTCCAAACCCACATTCCTATCGGCCCCCAAAAAATTTCAGGTCCAAGCGCAGACGAGATTGGAGCGGGATCTAGAAGCAGCACGAAGACTGAGAGAAACCATCGAGCAGGGGTTGCGCGCCTTGGGTATCCAAACCCGACCACTCACACCGGACGAAATCTATCATGAACTTTACCGGTCTTGGAATCCTACTCGCGCCATTGATGCCCCCCAATACGACCCGGAGGACGTGCGCTCGTCCGTGATGTTGAGTGACGTTGAGATTTCGGAGGTCGGGTTTTCGATCGCGGGCTCCCATCACCGGGTGATTTCGCTCAAAATGCTTCCTGATCAGACTTTTGGGGCGATGGCCGCCGCTCTACGAGAGCTACCGTTTGATTCGCGCCTTCATCTTTCCATTCATCTCCCCAATCAAACAAAGGAGATCGAGTCGCTTCAGATGCAGCGGCGGCTTGCTTATTCAATGGCGCGCAGGAAAAAGTCAGGAGTTTCGGATCTCGATAGTGAGGCCAAGTTTCAGGATCTCGAAACTCTCCTTGAGCAAATGATCGCCACTGGCGAAAAGGTGTTTCACGTTTCGACCAATGTCATCTTGCGATCCACTTCGATCCGGGAGTTGGAGGATCAGGTGGCCGAGACGCTTCGGGTGCTGCGGGACCTGGGGGGTGCCGAGGGGCTGGTTGAATCCATCGCGGCATTTCCGATCTTTTCGGCCCTCAGCATCCCCAATGCTCGCGCTAAAGAACGAGCCAAGCGGGTCAAGACCTCAAACCTGTGTGATCTACTCCCGGTCTATGGGCCATGGCGGGGGTATTCGAAACCGTCGATTTTGTTGCGCACTCGGCAAGGGAGCCTTTTTTCGTTTGACCCCTTTGCCCCGGAGCTTGCCAGTAGTAATCAACTGGTCAGCGGTGGGGCTGGGTCCGGCAAAAGCTTTTTGACGAATATTCTGCTGCTTCAAATCCTCAATGAAAATCCTAAAATCTATTTCGTTGATATCGGGGGCTCCTACAAGAAGCTGTGTGAAAATCTAAAAGGTCAGTACCTTCCGCTTGGCGTCGGCGCGGGGCTTGCCTTCAATCCATTCGATTTGGCCGAAGGAGAATCCCATCCTTCCCCCCAGAAGATCAAATTCTTGGTGGGTTTGATCGAACTCATGACCAAGGATGACGAATTAGCCAGGCTCCCGAAGCTGGAACGAGCCGAGATCGAGGACGCCATTGCACGCCTCTATAAGACGAACGCCAACCCCAGACTCTCGCACCTACGCGCAGCGCTTCTCGAACATACTGAGCCTGAAATCCGGAAATATGGACGAATTCTCGGTCCTTGGTGCGGTGAAACACCGTTCGGTCAGTTCGTTGATCGCGACACGAATATCGCACTCCATCGGCCAATCGTAGCCTTTGATTTGAAGGGCATGGAGTCCTACCCCGACCTGCAAGCGGTCTGCCTCTACATCATTACCGATTTTGTATGGCGCGAAATTCAAAAAGATCGCAGCCAAATGAAATTTCTGGTTTTCGATGAGTGCTGGAAGCTTCTGAAGAATGACGCCGGGCTGGCATTTATCGAGGAGGTGTTCAGAACGTTCCGAAAGTACAATGCTTCGGCCATTGCCATCTCTCAGGATATTGACGACTTCGCCAAATCCAAGATCGCAGGAGCAATCCTGCCTAATTGCGCCATCAAGTGGGTATTGATGCAGCAGAGCAGCGACCCGATCCGAATTAAGGATGCATTGGACTTGAATGAAAACGAAATGGGACTTATCAAATCCTTGAAACAAGACCGGGGCTTGTACTCAGAGGCATTCTTGATTGCCCAAAAAGAACGCATCGTTGCCGTCATTGAGTCCACGCCGCTTGAATACTGGATTGCAACGACTGATCCCAAGGATCTGGGAAAAATTGAGGACGAAAGTAGAAATGAACCCGACACGGACCCCGTGGAAATCCTCAAACGACTGGCAGAAAAGTATCCGCGCGGTGTGGCCACCTCGAACCAGGCGGAGACCAGATGAAACGGCCCCTCGTTGCCCTTCTGATGACGGTCAGTATCATTCTATACCCCAGCGAACTGGCGCAAGCCGATTTGTTTGGCGGGGACGTGGCGGTTTTGGTGAATATCCTGGCAAATGCCCTTCAACAGCTTTCACAGCTGCGAGCCATTGTGGGAACAGGAAATGATACGCTCGGAGTTTTAAGAGAGGTGAATCGCGGCATTAACGACTCGCTTCAGCTCTATAAGACTATTAACCCAAACGCGGACCCCGGCATGTTTCGAGAATGGTCAAATGCCCCTGCGGCCTTTCACGGAGTGACGGATCTCTATGGCACAGTCGTCCCATCCAAGGACTCCCGCATTCAGACGAGTACGGACCAGAGTGTGGCCGAGGCCGTTGCGCTCAATAACTCAATTTACACCTATACGCGGGATGTCGATGACATCGGTGAGCAAATCAAGAGCTACAGCCACACCGTTTCACCCGGTGGTGCCCAGAAACTCACGGCGGAAAGCATGGGGGTCATGCTTCATGTCATGAATACGAGCCTTCGCGCCCAGGCGACCAGCCTAAAGATCCAAGCTGAGGTGCTTGCTTTGCAGAATCACAAAGACAAAGAGGCTAGTCGAGAGACGACCGAAGCCAGTGAGTCGCTTAAGGCCGCAGTTCAAGGTGAATCCCCAAAATTTGAGATGCCGCGCTTCTAAACCGAAGCCCAATTTTTAGGAACCGAGGAATTCATGCACGATCTTTCGTGGCTATCATCCGAAGCCAAGCAGATCCATGCGCTGTTTGAACAAGTATTCTACGGCCTCACGCTCGTACTCCTCCTCATCGGGGTGGTAACTGAGTTCTTCAAAATGCCGCTAGGGGGAATGCCTCAGTTCTCGCAGCTGGTGGGGCGTCTCTTGATAGCAACCCTGCTGCTCGTAACCTATTCCGAGGTCAGCAACACAATTGCAGATTTTGGGGACGCGGTATCCAATCAAATCGGATCACTCAACAGCATCAAGCTCGTATTGTCCCGTTACTACGACAAACTTTTCCAGTTTCAGATGTCTTGGACCTCAATCAAAGACTCCATTTTAATGTTGATTTCGTTTGTAACGTTTTTTCTGCTCTATATTTCGGTCTACATCGCGGACGCGGCCATCACCTATGCATGGGTATTGCTTTATGTATTTTCACCACTTCTGATCGCGCTCTTCATCTTGCCGGTGACCAGTGGCGCAACCAAAGCGCTCTACCGGACCCTTTTTGAGGTGATCGCTTGGAAAATCGTCTGGTCAGTTTTGGCGACCTTGCTTTGGAGTTCAGCTCTTTCGCAAATCAATCAGCCACAGAGCAAAATCAACTTTATCACGGCGGTATCCCTCAATCTGATCTTGGCAGGCTCCCTTTTGCTGACGCCACTTGTGGTTAACGCACTGGCCGGCTCGGGACTGGCGAGCCTGGCTGCCCAAACCGCAGGCATCGCCGCCGGGGCTGCTGCGTTCAACCCTGGTCAACTGATGGCTCAGATGAGCAAAAGACCGCCGAATCGTGGGCCTGGCGGTTCCCCTCTGGGTGGTGGCGGCCCTTCACCGGCAACTCAGTTTGGATCGGGGTTTCAAGAAAAGTATGGCGAACGAAGAAATGCGCCACCCCAGGCGAGGCCGACTCCAACGCCGATGTCCAAGTCGGTTCCTAAGTCCGTTCCTAAGTCCGTTCCTAAATCAGTGGCCCCGGTAAATCAGGAGAAACAACGGGCGGCGTCCGTGACATTTAAGGCCGCGACGGCAAAATACACCCCTCCTGCCAACCGTTCTCAGTACAAAAAACAGCCCGTTCAACGGGAGTTATTCAACGAGTCCCGGAAGCCTGATGGCTCAAAGTCTAAAGGAGATTGATATTTATGCGTTTTACCGTGGCTTGGGCTCATGTCATTTCTGAAAATCTGGCGTTGAAGATTGCTCTGGGTTGTCTTTCGCTGGTTCTCGTTGGCCTCTCTATCACTGTGGTTTCACTTTCCACACGAAAACCGCTCTTAATTGAACGGGCTTGTTTCTCGCGTGCGATTGCCATCGCTAGCGGTGAACGGTCCCCTTCCGAAATCGAAGTTTTTGTGCGGGAAGCGGTTGCCATGCGCTTTGATTCGATGGCCCAGGTTAAACCTGGCTTCCTGTCGGCGGACGAAGAAAGGTACCGTGGCCAGGAGCAATTGGACCTCAAAAAGCATGACCTTTCAGAGCGCATATTGGTCAACGCGGTGGAGATTCATGGCGAAAAGATCACGGTGGATTCTGATCGCCTGTTTAGCGTGGGGGCCGTGCGCTCGGCGCTTCCATTCCCGTTGACCCTAACCCTTGGGTCTGTCGGCCGCAGCGAAGGAAATCCTTACGGGCTCATTCTTCTCCAATCGGCGGCCCAAGTGCCGCCGCCGAATCAACCTCAGGGAGGTGGTGGCAAATGAGATCCCCTCAAGACGTGGATTTGAATTTTTGGGCTATGTTTGTGTTCACCGCAGCATTAGTTGCGTTTCTCGCCGGAAGGGTTCAGGCTCGCGTCGCCTCTCAAAGTCAGCCGGCCGCTGTTGATGATCATTGTGTGGTGCGGCTGGATAATCGAAGTGTGGCCTATGTCGCGATTGCATCGGACGGGACCGTGCTCGAATTTCCGACCAAACCCACGAAGGTGATTTTGGGTCGTAAAGCGTCTTTCGGAATCGAGTACGTCGAATCAGACTTGGCGATCTCGCCGTTTTCGTTATCATCGCGGTCTCACCTTTTCGTCTATCTGGAGGGGCGACGATTCACGTTTGACCTTTCGACCATCGCAAGTGGCGGCTGCTCTGTCATTGCCGTGCGCGATTCAAAAGACAATCAAGTTTCCGTGGACGGATTTTTCCGTCCCAAGAACTGAGTTCCAAGGGGTTTCACCATGAATGTTGATCCAGTCGTTGAGATCACGACCGAACCTGGGTTAAATCGGCAGTTTGGGAGACATTGGCGTTCTTACCAGAACTCCCCCTATGGAATATCCAACTCATTGGCGATGGCTTCTGGTGTGGCGTTGGTGGTCACCGTCAGCGTCATCGTTTTCACTGGAAATCCCAAGAAAAGTCAGTCTGATCAAACCAGTAAATTTCTTGGGATCGAAGTCCCTCGCGGACAGTCCCAAGCAGAAATGCTTATCATCCCACGGTTTGACCCCATGACTTTTCCGAGCCCCACGGCCAAAGCAAACGCTGGCCCACGATCAGCAGTGCGTCTTTTCGGGCCTCAGGTCGTCAGTCGTCCAAGAAATGTACAGATTCCTCCTGGATCAATGGTGGAGGCTATTTTGATTTCAGGTGCGTCCGACGGACCAGTCAAGGCCGAACTCAAAGGGCCATTGATTGTTGGAGGTGAAACACTGCTTGAGGTCGGCACTGTACTCATGGGCACCGGCCAGTCCGGCGACGATCGGCTCATGATCCATTTTCGGAAGGCGATCTTTCGAGACGGTACGATGGCAAAGATTGAGGCGCAGGCCGCAGATCACTCTGACAAAATTCCGGGAATCAGGGGTTCACATGTTGGATACCGGGCACTCAAACTCGCCGCCGGGGTGGGGCTCAGCTTTGCGGGCGGTTTGTCGCAAGGGCTTCAAGATACGCAGGGTCAAGCGGGCGCTGTGGTCGCACCGCCGTCGATGAAGAACGCACTCTTAAATGGTGCCGCCCACGCGACCCTAGAAGAGGGCCAAGAGATGATGAACGACTACAGGAACGAGAAGCCCGTTATAACTGTGGAAGCCGGGACACTCGTGACCGTGCTTTTTGTCGATAACGGCTGAGTGACAGCATGATTCCTAAGTCCCCGCGCCCGTTTAGGGCCCCCCTTCAGTTGAGGAGTTAATTTATGGGTGATACTTCTGCGGTCCATAAAGAAGAGTGGGATTTATCCGGCCTGGTCCGTTTGGGCATTTTCATCAAAGAATTTGGAATCGAATTTTGGAGGGGGGTTACGACAAAAACGCTGCCTTGGCCCATTTGTTGCGGCATCGGTGTCGTTTTCTCGACAATCTTCACTCTTCGATATGACGCCTATGCATGGCGGTTTATCGGTATGGCCAAAGGTTACCCTTTTCATCCCTTATTGTATTGGACCTATGTAACGATCTACGTCAGCAGCGGCTTCTGGATTTGGACGATAGGCCGAGTGTTCTCTCGTCGCGAACTGGTGAAAACGCTTTCCAGCGCTTTTCATAATGCGGGCCTCCTGACACGCACAGGACGGTTCCCCGGTTTTGTCTCCGACGAAAAACTCGATACCCACATGCGAAAGCTCGTGGTAACAGCCGTGGGGCTCCCAGAATCCGAGTTCAAAAAGGCCAGGCCCAGCTTAGAAGCTGCTTTACAAGTCTTTATCGATCAGATCAAGTCGCGGGTCGAGCGAGGAACTGTCGAGCTGCTCTATGCCTACATGCCGCTTCTCGATCATATTGATTATGACCCTCTCATGAAAGTCGCCCCGTTGACATTCATGGTGGGAATGACACGATCCAAGCCACTGCTCATCTCTTTACGAGAGGTGCCCCATATTCTGGCCGGTGGCTACACGAATTCAGGAAAGTCAGCATTTGTACGCCAATTGCTCATGACGCTCACGTTAAATAATCCCGACGTCGAATTCACCCTCATTGATCTAAAGAGTGGGCTTGAACTGGGGATCTTTGACGGTATGCCAAACGTCAGACTCTACATCACGCCCGCCGAGGCAATTAAAGCACTTCAGTACGTAGAGGCGCAGCTTGAAAAACGGATGGGGCTATTAAGAGCCAATCGGGCGAATGACTTTGATGCTTTCTATCGAATCCCCGAGGAGAAACGGAAATATACGGCCGAGTGGCCTAAGGGGAAAGTCCTTGTCCGTCACGTCCTGACTATCGACGAAGCAGCTGAGCTTTTTATGGCCAGCGGAACCCTTGCAGCAAAGGATGCTCAAGTTGCGCGCCGTCTCACCGCAAAGATCGCAGCCCTAGGGCGTGCCGTTGGCATTCATCTCATTATCGCGACCCAACGTCCTGATCGCAATGCCGTGGACCCGCTCATTAAGAGCAATCTCCAAGGACGACTCTGTTTTCAAATGTCGGACAATGCTTCGAGCATGACGATTCTGGATTCGGTTCGGGCCGCTGATCCTCCACCCACAAAAGGTCGGGCTATTTGGCGATCAGGTTTTGATCTCATCGAAGTCCAAGTACCTTGGCTCGATCGCGACGCGATGGCACTGCTTCTTGAACCCTTTAAGAAAAAGGGTGAGGCAGTTGGGTCAACTGCCAACGGGACAGACCAAAGCCACACTCAAGTGAGTGCAGCATCCAAAATTGACGATGGCGTTGAAAAATCGACCGGCATTGTGACGACCCATAAAAAATTGGAAGTAGCATTGCTTTCTGAAGAAAACGGAGGCACTGAATGAGCGAACCGATCTATCTGTCCAAAGAAATCGGCGTTCCTTTGCTTAAATTTATTTGGAAATGGAAAGTTGTATCAACAGCCGGAATCTCGCTTCGATTCCTATCTCATATGAAGTTTCCTACCGCGCCCTATGACTATTTACGAAAACTCAGGGAGGCGCATTATATCGTCTCAACGTCGGCCGGAGAACAAGGACGGGGGTATCTTTGGACTTTGGACCGTGCGGGATTTGAGGCCATTCGGCCAAGTCTGCCGGAACTCAGAGAGGTGGGTTACAAGGCCGAGTATCGTGAACACGATTGGCTCGTGAGTGCGTTTCACCTGGGTGAATGGCTTGTCCAAAGCCCCGCAGGGGTTCAGACATTTTCAGAGCAATTGCTCAGACGCCTTGAACCGGAGCATTATCCCGCCTGGGTTCCCAAAGATCGAGGCCACCGCCCGGACGGCTATTGGCACCGGATGGACAAAGGTACGATTCGCACAATCGCCCTTGAGCTGGAACTCAATCGCAAGAAAGCCACTGCATATCAAGGTGTCGGAAGTTTTTACGGAGAGTCAGCCCAAGTCGGACGCGTGCTCTGGGTTGTGCCAGCTCTTTCTGATGCTGTGTTTATCCAGAACAATTTGAACAAGGGTCCTGGCAGTCGGTCTGACATTCATAGCTTCGTGATGCTTGACTCGTTTTTAAAAGACGGCTGGTCTGGATTGATTACTCAGGGGCCAGGAAAGGGTCTTTCAGTTGAGAGCTTTCTCTCGAAGGCACTCGGAGTTTCGCCAGAAGCTTCCGCGACGCCCACACGAATCCGTGGCGTCACGATGGCGCTTTTGAATACTCGATTGAAACGAATCCAGTCAGCACCTTACGGGCTCGGGCGCGAAGGGCAGTTTTCCAGACAGACTACCGCTAACGCTATAGTCTCCCTCGCTCCGCATGAAACCCGTCTCAACGTCAAACCGGAGGTTTCACGATGATCCGTATCTCATGCTCTCGGGCTATTGCCCTCGTACTCCTTACGTCGTCTTGTGCAACCGCACCTCAAAGTATTCTTCTCGGTGCAAGTAGCGGCGCTGTAGTCGGTGGTGCTGCTGGTCTTGCAATCCGCCACAATGCAACCGGAACTGCGATTGGCGCAGCAACCGGCGCACTCGCGGGCGGCTTGATTGGCTGGCTTTTACATCACGATAAACCATCGGGCCAGTCATCCAATCCCCAAGACGCGGAGAAGTATCCATTTCTCACCCGTCCCGAAGTTCGGACCCTTTGGGTACCGGACTCGGTCGAGGGCAATCGCTACATCGAAAGACATCGCGTGTTCATCATCGATAAAAATAGCTCATGGAGTAAAGACAATGACTGAAACCTTCACTAAACCCGCCGCTGAACTCATCAAAGACACCAAGCCGAGAAATACGTTTCCAGATCGCCTTACAGTCATTCCGTCCAATCTCGAAAAGATCGGGCGGCTGGTTAACCAGCTCACTTCGAGTTGTCCAGGCGTCGAGGTGAGTCGGAAGGACATTTTGAATTGGATCGTTGAAAAGATTCCCGAGGAGCTGAGTGCCGCCGATATCAAGGATCTTTCAGGCCGATTTTATGACGAGGAGCGATTTCTGAAGTTTGCATTAGAGGAGGTTCGGGCAGCCAAGGCGCGAGGAGAAAAGCGAACCCTTGAGGACATATTGCAGAATATGCCCCAGGCAGGGACGGCTGTCACGCGACGCCCGCGCAAGCCGAAAATTGAAGCCCTCATCAAAAGTGAGCAGGACTTATCCGAACTTTCGCCGAAGGGTAGCGTTAAGGCCGTTTCAGGAGGTTCAGGAAATGCGCCGGCTCAATAATGCGAACCATGCGATAGGATTTGAGCGGGAGCAGGTGTTGACGGTCGCCAGTTACAAGGTACCGAGCGCGACCGGCAAGCGCGGTTTCGAGCACGAGGTTGTCCGGGTGATTATGGGGAATTACCTTGATCGTCCCCTTGGCCTCGTAAAGGTCCGCCACTTGAAGAATCCGATGGATGAGTCTCTTGGTGTTGGTGCGGCCAAAGCCAAGTTTCTCAATCAAGTTCCGCTCGATCTCTTCCAAAATTTGTTGCGAGGCGACGACTTCAAATCGCTGGTTCAGCGCTGCCGTGACAATGGCGGCTGGTGGTCCGCCAAAAAGGACGCCGCTAATCCAGACATTGGTGTCAACACAGGTTTTAAGCATGACTTGAGGATTACCGGCGACTCGCCCGTTTAGGTTCCCGCTTCATCTCTAGCCGGGTTTCTTGAGCGAGGCGAATCACATCTTCCGGGTTAAGTTTGCGCTTTTTGACAACTTTACGGCCCTCAGCTCTAACCAGTGCCAAGTCGCGGCTAGTCATGTACTGGCGAAACGCTTCGCGGAGCACTTCGGAAACAGTCCTGCGCTCGTTTTTGGCGATCTTTAAAACTTCCTTTTCCATGTCAGGCGGCAGGGACAGTGAAATGACTTTAGCTGTTCTCATAATAAAAACTCTCCGTTCATAACAATCATAACAGTAATAACCATTTTCTGTCAAGTATCACAGTCCCACGGCAACTACCCTAAGAAGAGCTTCCGCCGCCAACCTCTGGCGCTTTTCCAGAAATGGGGATATAGAGGATGAACCAAGCACGAATTGCTTTAACAACGGATGCTGTGCTCTTTGATAAATTAAAGTTTTTAACCTCGAAAGAGGCCGCGTTTTTGCTGCGGACGTCGGAAGGCCAGATTCGTAATCTGGTCTGGAGCGGAAGGCTTAGGGCCCTTCGCTACGGAAACCGACTCCGCTTTCTCAGGTCTGACGTGGAAAAAGTCCTGAAGCCTACCTTTGAAGGAGGCAGTTATGGGAGTTAAGTCTTACGTTGGAAAAAATGGTGAAACGCTTTGGCAGGTATTTGCATATGCGCGCGGACAAATGAATTCTGGGATCAAGGTCGAAAAGACCAAGACCGGATTCGCCAATGAGCGAGAAGCTCAGCGCATGTTCAAAGAACTCCAAAGGGAGTGCGAACGCGATGTCCTCAACAGAGAATCGCAAGGCTCGTCGTGGGGCGCAGTACTGGAGGCATGGTCAAAGAGCTTGCAAAACGAAAAGCTCGAAGATGCTACCCGGGTCGATTATATCGCCGCCGCTTACAACTATACTGCGAATTGGATCAAGCGACCGGCCGCCGACATCACGTCGGTGGATGTTCGGGAACTTTTCACCCAACTCAAGGCACAGGGCCGGACGTATGAATTCATCAAGCGGATGAAAAACATGCTCAACCGGATTTTCCTGTTTGGTATGGAGCGGAGGCTCATCAAAGGTGCGGGGGATCGAACCCCGGTCTTTGGTGTTCAGATCGGTAGACCCGAGGAGAAGAAACCGGAGATCCTGACAATCGTGGAGATCCGGCACCTGCTCCAAGCAGCTCGGCAGTTGAACAGTGAGTGGTATTTTCACTGGTCTCTGGCCCTGCTCACCGGCATGCGAAACGGCGAACTTTATGCGCTTCTCTGGACTGATGTGGATTTCGAAAGTAACACCATTTTGGTCAATAAAACCTACGATAGCCGCTTCAATGTCATCAAAGACAAAACCAAGGGCGGCTATTGGCGAGTGGTTCCAATTTCAAAACAGTTACGAACGACCCTACTTGAGTTGAAGTCTCAAGCTAACGGACGCCCAACTGTTCTCCCCCGGCCACGCGAGTGGCAACGAGGGAGCCAGGCACAAGAACTGCGGAAGTTCTGCCTCGGAATCGGAATCCCCTCGGTACGGTTTCATACGTTGCGAGCTTGCTTCGCAACACAGTTGATCAGAAGTGGGGTGCCACCCATCCAGATTCAAAAGGTCTGTGGGTGGAAGGATCTCAAAACCATGCAACGCTATATTCGTATGGCGGGGATTGAGATCGATGGGGCCACCGAAGCGCTGGACCTGCTGCCTGAATCGGCCATCATGGCCAGGGCAGCGGACCAGCTCGATGGCCCCGAAACCGCATCAGTCGAATAGCAAGTGATGCTGCGACAAGTTAATTTGAGCTTGTCGGAGTTTTGTCTGAGTGTAGAGGTGAAACCTTTGATTTACGGTGGGTTAAGTCGATTTGCGACGTACCGACCAGATGCTAAACTCCCCAGCTCCCGAACCGATAAGACAAGGTGAACGTTCGACGCCCTTTTTATGCAATCGCACTCCTCCTCGTCCTTGGGACGGCGATGGCTCGCGCGGAAATCGACGCCCCGCTGGTGCACCTCGAAAAAGTCGCCACCGATTTTGCAAAAACCGTGGTGAGCAAAGTCAAAACTGCGCGGGTGCTCGTGGCCGACTACGAACTTCTCAAAAGAGATTTTCCCGAACTCCGCCGTTATGGCTCTAACGAAACCGCCAAGATCGATGAGTGGCTCTTGACCCACGCAGGCTACATTGCCACTTTGGTGGACCTTTGTGGGATCGAACCCCTGTCATCTTTATTGCCATGGGGGTCGCCAATGAGTGTAGTTCTTCACGTAATCAAAAAAATCCATATCATTTCAAATGGATACGCTCCGTTCGATCTTACGGTAAAAACGACCCCCGGTTTGACGAAATTTCGGCAGAGTAACTGAAGCCATGAAACCAAATGGCAAACGTAGAGCGTCATGCAAACGCGGCAATTATCGTGAACATGACCCGTGGGTAAAAGACTTGGTCGCCCTGAGCGGAAAATGGAACCTTTTTCCAGATTCAGAGATCCCGCGTACTACCGCTCAATCCTGGATTAAAAAGGGATACCAGGGGCTCGACGCGAAGCTTCAATCCTTTGCTGAGCATTACTTGGATATGGATCGACAGCTTGCGCAATTGAAAAATAATGAGTTCCTTTTCAATGCCCGGATCAAGCTCATCACCGAAGCACAAGGGGCTTTTGGTGTTGAGATGAACACTAAAAAAATCCACTCTAAGAAAATCCGCGCAAAGATCCTTTCGTTGATCGAGCAGGCCATCCGAGACAAGGTTCCGCGGGCCGTTTGCCTATCGACACTGGGGCTCAGCCTATCACGCTATAAACGTTGGCGGCGTGAAGATAAAAGATGCCTGGCTACGCCCACTCGAACCTGCATGAAGCTCAGTGCATCAGCCCTGACACCAAAAGAAATATATACGATGCGCTACTATGTTACCTCAAAAAATTTCGCCCATTTTCCGATCAAGTCTCTTTGTTACTTTGCGAAGAGGCAAAAAAAATTATCATGCGCCTATTCGACCTGGTTGAAATATGTCAATGCATTGAATTGGAGACGGCCAAATCAGAAGCCAAAAAAAATCAGGCGAAAGAGAGGTGTTCGCGCCGCTCGTGCAAACGAAATCTGGCACCTGGATGTGAGTGTCATTGTATTGCCTGATCAAAGCAAAGTTTATATTCAGGCGGTTTTGGATAATTATTCACGATATGTCCTGGCGTGGAATGTCAGCAGAGAAAATAAAGGTATCAAAACGACTAAGCTGCTCATCAAGGCACTTCGGCAAAGTTATGCAGTACGTGGATTGAAAGTTCCTAATACTTACGTCGACGGCGGTACTGAAAATAACAATGAAGACGTGGAGACCCTCGTTCATTTGAAGTTGATTCAAAAAACAATTGCCCAAGTAGAGGTCGTTTTTTCAAACTCGATGATTGAACGCTTATTCCTCTCGCTAAAACACAATCACCTTTATCACCGGCCTCTACGCAATGTTAAAGGGGTTAAGCGGGAGGTCGACTTTTACCTTTCGGAGCATAACAACCGCATGCCGCACAGTGCGTTCACCGGTGAGACACCAAAAGAACGTTACCTCAATATGTGGGGTGATACCCATCGGCTCCAACTTAAAATTCATCATGAAGCGGCGAGGAAGCTTAGACTCACAGACAACAAGCTCATTTTTTGCCAGGAATGTGGGCCAACTCCGGCCGACCGCAGATCAGATCAAGATCTTGTCCAATAAGTCCTCACAAAAAAACCCGATAATCCAAGTTGAAAACCTTCGACAGCCGCTTGGCTTCGATTTTTCTCACCGTGCGGCGTCCCGTTTCGATTTGAGAGAGATTTGATTGAGTCAGGACCGCAGGTTCGCGCGAAACTCGATCCACAAGGGCAGATTCACCGACTTAAGAAGCCCTCTTTTCATCTTCCCTGGCTTCGATTGAAAGACGAAGCCCCATAGCCGCCAAAAGAGACCGCAGGGTGGTGAGCTTCGGGTTTCCTGAGGTCGATAGCGCTTTGTAAAGGCTCTCGCGCCCTAGTTGTGCTCTGTCAGCAATGTCGCCCATTCCATGAGCTTTGGCGACGTCCCGAAGCGCAATGAGGAATAGCTCCTCGGCATCTTCGGTGTCGTCGTCTAAGTGGGCATTGAGATAGGCTGCGGCTTCTTCCGGTTTTTTTAGATCCTCGACGAGGTCCTTTTCATAATTTCGAGTTCGCTTTGGCATATCGATCACCTCTTTTAATTCGACTCCTCAGTCAAATAGTCTTTCCAGTACTCTTGTGCCTTTGTTATGTCGCGAGTTTGAGTGCCCTTGTCTCCGCCACAAAGCAAAACCACAATTCGATCACCTTCGTTTCCATAATAGACCCGGTACCCAGGCCCAAAATCAATCTTCAGCTCCCAAACTCCCTGTCCCACATGCCGATTGTTTCCAAGATTTCCGATTCGAACTCGGTTGAGTCTTTTTCGAATAATCGCTCGTGCTTGAAGATCTTTCAGTTCATGAAGCCAATTTAAAAAAGGGCACTCACCGGTTACCGTCTCATATTCGAGTAATTCCTTTGGTGTCGGCTCCATAATCAATTGTATCTCCTAGGATACAGATTGTCAAACCCGCTTTTTTCTGTATGAAATAATTGCATTTTTTGTCCTTTCAAACGTTGATGTTTACTTTTTTGGATCACGCCCGTCGCTCCTCCCACCAAGCCGAAACCGCAAGCCCTCGAATCGCGTTGCCACAACCTCGGAGAGCCGGATAACGAGCCGCCACGGCCTCGATCCAGCTTTCTCGCTCAGCTTCGCCCCGAAACGCAGCCTCGAAGGCCTGCTCTCGTTCAAGTGCCTGGAGGTCCTCCTGCAATTTTTGGAGTTCTCCCTGTTGGCGGATCTCTGCCCTGGTTTGTTCGAGTTGCTCTTTTTGTTGCTTTTGCTCAGCCTGAAATTTCACTGACTTAAGCACCTCGGGCATCGCTTTGGCTAAATACCCCATCGGAGAATGACAAGGCTCCCCTGAGTGAGGAAGTCCGCTCGTTGATAGAAAATCGAACGCAAGTTCGATTTCCGGATCGTGGTAGTCTTGCCTTAATTCTAAAAAGCTTGCCCATTCGCTCTCCCTCTTTCGGACCGGCTTCAGAGATTCAAAATAGGTTTTCAAGTTTTCTGAAATTTCCTGAGAGAGAGAGTTCTTGTTTTCTTGTTTTATTATATTTCTTTTTTCTCCCTCATTTTGAGGGACCTGTTGCCTCAAATTGAGGGAGGTGCTACCTCGTTTTGAGGGAGCTCCCACATCATTCTGAGGTACCTCAAATTGAGGCACCTTATTTTGAGCATCCTCGTTTTGAGGTTCCTTATTTTGAGGTGGCTCACCTCGGCCTAGAAGGTTTTGCACCCACCAAATATTGCCGCGCTCAAAATCCACCCGCACCCGTCGAATCATCCCTGCTTCAACTAAGGACGACAGAATGCGCGAGACCGACGCCGAGGAGACTCCTGTGTTTCGACTCAGGTAACTCACCGATGCTCGAACCTCGCCGTTGCTATTTGGAAAACGCCAGGCCTGGGTATTCATCCAAAGAAACACCCTAAAGCCATCTCCCGAGAGCGCCATGACTTGCGGGTTTTGAAGGGCCCCATGGGAGAGCGCAAAATAACCTTGATTGAAAGCTCCCTCTTTTTGAGGTTCCTTATTTTGAGGTGCCTCATTTTGAGGGAGCTTGGGTTGCGCACATATTGGCGGAGAAAAACCCAAATTTCTCGGAATCCGCATCGGTTCGGCAACGTTCATCGCTTTTAAAGCGTCTTTAAGCTCGATTCTTGGCTTACTCATGGGCCACCCCCGCGCTCACCAGTTGAAGCCTGGGAGAGGCTTCTTGTGCAGGCTTGAGGCGCTCAAGAATCTCTTTGGCCAGACTCAGGTAATCGAGTGCGCCGGAACTCTCGGGGGCATGTTGAAAGATCGTGCGTCCCAAGGCTGGGGCCTCCCTGAGTCTGACCGAGCGGCGAATTCGAGTTTCAAAAACTTGGCTTCCCAATGACGCAACTAGCTCGTCACGAATTTCTTCAGACATTCGGGTTTGATCAAAAAGTGTCAGTAAAACCCCCAAAATCTTGAGTTCTGGGTTGTACCCTTGTTGAATTTCCTCGAGTTCAGCAAGGAGCTTTTTGAATCCCGCCAGTCCGTAGAAGCTCGAGTCCACCGGAACCAAAACCCAATCGGAGGCATTGAAAGCCGAATTCATAAGTGGGCCAAATCCTGGCGCGTTATCAATCAGGATAATGTCATAGATTGGCTTCAGGCGCTTGATTCGCTGGGCTAGGCGCAGCTCGCTGTTGGTCATCCCTGGCATTTCTCTTTCCAATGCGGCCAAAAGGGGCGTGGCGGGGATCAGATCCATTCCTGAACCCCGGTATATTGCGGCGGATTCGGGCAAAGTTTTGTTTCGCAAAAGATCCGCGATCGAAGTGTGGATTTGATCGAGTTGGATGCCCACCCCTTGGGTAGCATTTCCTTGTGGGTCTAAATCGATCATCAGGACCCGTAATCCCTGCGCGGCAAGGGCTTGAGCAAGATTGACGGTGGTCGTCGTTTTTCCGACGCCTCCTTTTTGGTTGGTGATCGCGATGACTGCGCTCTGAGGTAAATTCATTTTTCTCTCCATTCGTGGATTGACATGACCGGCACATCTCTTTAAGAATGGAGAGGTGCCCGCCAGGAATCGCAATGCGACTCCGGTGGTGGTTTGAGAATCAGCGGCCTATCCGCCAAGAAAAGACGCTGACTCGATTGGAAAAATTTAAGACGCCCGGAGATGACCCTCCGGGCTTTTTTTATTTATGGGGGAGGCATTGACTTCCTCCTCTTGTTGGTCGTTAATTCAGGCCTGGAATTGGATTGGCTTGCCGCCGTGGGCTCGCAGGATTGCGTAGCATTAGCGTAGCAAGGGATTCCGGACGTATTCAGAAAGATAAGGAATTTTCTAGCGAGTTCTTGCGAGATTTGGAGAAGGTCTGAATGAGTAAAACCGGTACTTTCATCATGAAATTCAGCGGTTGCCCCTCTAATGGGGGAAGCACTACGGATGCGAAGGTCAGATAAAAAGGTATCAGGTTACTTCTTGATGCCCACCGCGTTAAGATGACCAATCTTACGATGATAATCACTCAGCAAATGACGCAACCCGAACCCCTCATAGGCCGCGAAGACGAGCTACTCCATGTGCGAGCCTGCCTTCGCGCCCGCCGCAATGTCCTGCTCGAGGGTCCCGTTGGAGTGGGCAAAACCCAGCTCGCTTTGGCCGTTACGAAGGAAATGAACGTCCCCATTTTTCGAGTGGATGGGGATAGTCGATACTCCGAGCAAAAACTCGCCGGTTGGTTTGATCCGCCCGCGGTCATTCAAAAAGGCTTCACCGCCGCTGCTTTTATGGAAGGTCCTCTCGTCGAAGCGATGAGAAAAGGCGGCGTGCTATTTATCAATGAGCTCAATCGCCTGCCCGAAGGTGTTCAGAACATTTTGCTGCCTGCTATCGATGAGCGGATGATTATCATCCCGCGACTCGGCGAAATTCGGGCCGCAGATGGCTTCTTAGTCATTGCCACTCAAAATCCCAAAGAATTTGTCGCGACCTCACATCTCAGTGAGGCCATCTTGGATCGCTTTGAGTTGGTGACGTTGGATTACCAATCCGAAGCCGACGAAATTAAAATCGTGTCGCAACAACTCAGTCGCGAGACTCTGGCGGCTGAGCTAACAAGGCTGGTCGTCGCATCCGTCCACCTGGTCCGTGCCACACGGGTTGATCCCAGGATCAGACGAGGCGCTTCCATTCGCGCAGCTATCGCGATAGCCAAAATTGCGCGCGTGTTGATGGAAGACGGACTTTCTTTCGATCCAGCCTTTGCCAAAGCCGCGCTATTGGCTCTTCCGACCCGAATCGAAATGGAGCGCGAAAACAGCGAATCCTCCGCCCATGCTGAAATAACTGCACTTCTGAGCCAAATGGCCCAAGAGGCCCTAAAAAAAAAGCCCCTCACCTAACAACGCGCCCACCTCCTACTGTTGAACTTCCGCCTGAAGCCTTTGGACATTCCGGTGCCGGATTTGAGGATGACGAGGAAGTAGATGCCCTGGAGCTGGCCTCTGCGAGTGCCTGGGATGTGGCCACACGATATCACGAATTCAGGAAACTCCCGGTTTTCAAAAAGCAGCGCAGACAAATCCGACACCTCGCCGCCCATGAAATCATTCTACGAGCTCAATCTATTCTAGGCTCAGTCGTGCATCCCATGGAACAGCGACTAGCCCCCCTCAGTGAAGTTCCCCAGGATGCGCAGAGTTTAGATTTGGATATTGACGAGACC
This sequence comes from Bdellovibrionota bacterium FG-1, assembly GCA_051382295.1. Taxonomy (GTDB): domain Bacteria; phylum Bdellovibrionota; class UBA1018; order UBA1018; family UBA1018; genus JBBCAW01. The sequence goes on from JBBCAW010000140.1 coordinate 32,195, forward strand.
ATTGAAAACGCCCCTCTCAGCGTGACGGGTTCTCTACCTCTCACTGAGCAAGACATCTGGATGAGCTACCAAACGCATCGTAAGCAATCGGTGATTCTCACGGTGGACACGAGCCTGTCCATGACTGGCGAAAAACTGGCTTTAACTGCGGTGGCCTTAGCAGTGGTATTGCTCGAGTTCCCCAATGACCCTCTGGGCATCATAGCCTTCGAAAATGAAGCAAAAGTGATCAAACGGCCCGAAGAGCGCCTTTCGCTTCAAAGTCTGATCGAGAGACTCTTAGATGTTCCCGCACAAGGATATACCCATCTTGAAGATGGGTTGAAAGCCGCGCTCAAGCAACTTCAAAGCATGATGGGCGGACGAACTGGCCACCCCCCCTCCACAATATTGCTGACCGACGGAAAATACACAGGTGGACGGGATCCGGCCTATCTGGCCCCCCGATTTCCCCATCTCGTTGTCCTCAAAATGGGGACAGAACACTCTAGTCTCGACCTCTGCCGCGAACTCGCTCAAAAGGGGCACGGCGCACTGCGTGAGGTTGGAAATTTGGAGGCACTTCCCCTGGTCATGTACGGCGTGGTCAAAGAGCTTTTGCGCGGCCGTGGGTTGTCGTGAAAATAGGGTTGAACTGGGAGAGGGCTCCCTATAAAACTAAAGGAACTCAAGATAACCCAGGGGAACGTGACGATGCGCGATAATTACAAGCTTCAAGGTGCAAAAACTCGGATGGATTTCGAGGTCGAGAAAGACGTCGCCGAAACCTTCAGTGCAATGGAAAAATATACAGGTCTCACCGTTTCAGAATTGGCCAACACTGCGATGAAACGATTCATTGTTCATCATATGGATTTTTTACCACCTAAAAACAGTGCCCCCATTCATCAGGGATAAACCCGCCTACGGGGTGGGGTCCTTCACAGGTGTCGCTAGGGGTGCCGCTACAGGTATCACTGTCTTGATCGGCTGAGGAAGTACCGTTGGCATAGCTGGAGGGCTATCGTCGATGGCTTGTACCGTTAACTTTGGATTGCTCGTGACCAAAAGGGTAACCGACTGAAGCGAGGTTTCGATCCATTGCCAATCCTCAGAGCCCAATGACGAAATCGAGAGCTTCAAAGTTGTGTCGTTGATACGCACGCAATCCGTGGTCAAGGCTTCAAGCTCCTGCGCCTGAAGCAGGGTAGCCGAAGTGGCAAGCCCGAGATACATGCGACATGAATCGGGAGCCAAACCCGAATAGTGAATGAGAAGAGCTTTTTTTGCCTTAAAACTCTCAAATTCTTCCTGGTGCGAGTCCGGCGACAAGGTGATTTTTTGATCCGCAGGCAACACCTCGACATCGTCGCTATAGGCAATAAAGTCTTCCACCTTCACTGCAACACCGAGCAGGCGCGAAACCTTAAGCACCACCGGCGGCATGGTCGGCAAGACCACGGGAGAAGCCGGACTTTCTGCCTGTGTGCTCGCTTGACCAGTAGGAGGAGAAGATAGATTTTGCGAGCTAACGGCCCCCAGACCGGCGCTATCGCTGCTCGACTGGCCCGATGAGCTAGGGACTGATGGGACACTGCCGCGGGTCCTAAATTTGTCTAAACTAGGGGCCAAAGGGCCACAGCGTACCACCGTTAAGGATAGCGCCGCGCAGGCGGTAATCACGATTGGAATTCTAAAACTGCAATAAAATCTGTATAAACGAGCCATAGCGGAGCTGCATTAGTCCAAGGTTCGTGCCAACGCACTCTGACCAGACCGGTGCAAAACCGCCCCAAGGATTGAGTACTGTTAAAGGCCACCCACCCCAATCACATCAGCGGTTGTTCAACCTGAGGTGTTTAAGGTTTATACAGTTGCAAACAGAATAACCAGATCAACGACCTTGTTTGATGACCGCAGGCTTTTCACGCTGAGCAAGCAACTCTTGGAACATCATCGCTAGAAAACGCCCCGCGACTTCATCAGAACCCATCTTTTCCAGTGCATCTCTCCAAGGCTGACTGAGTAAATCCTTCGCACGCTCCAAGGTTTTGGCATCTTGCGCGTGAAAATGTTCTAAAGCTTTAGCTACTTTGCGAGACGCGATTTCTTTCCGACTCGGAACCCGGCCCTCGGACATGCGGCGCTTGGTCATCCGCTCAATCCGGGGAATAAGGCTTCGATTGCTTGGCGTGACCAAGCTCATCGCATATCCCGTCTTGCCGCTCCGGGCGGTCCGGCCAATCCGATGAACATAGTTATCTAGCTCACGCGGGATTGAGTAATTCACGACGTGGGTAATATCCTTAACGTCTAGTCCCCGTGAAGCAACGTCCGTACAAACGAGGAGATTCACGTTTCGATCACGAAATCCCTGCATCGTACGCTCGCGCGCGCTCTGGTCCATATCGCCATGGAGGCAATCGGCCCTATAACCCTGATTAATCAAATACTGAGTGAGATCATTGACCAAGTGTTTGGTTTGGCAAAAAATCAGGCCGTAGAAATCATCTGCGCCCTCAATCAGTTTACAGAGGATCTCAGGCTTATTCGATTCTTGAGTCACATAATAAAGCTGCTCAACCCCTTCGGCGAGCATTTCTGTACGATTGACTTGAACCTGTTTTGGATCACGAAGGTACTCGTCGGCGACTTTACGGACTTCTCGCCCCATAGTGGCGGAAAAAAGCCAAATATTCGAAGAATCTTCAGGAACATTTTTAAGAATGGTCTCTAACTCATCCTTAAAACCCATCGAAATCATCTCATCGGCTTCGTCCAAGACAACGGTCTGCAAGTTATCCAAGCACAACCTTCCGCGCTCAATATGCTCAACCATACGCCCCGGAGTCCCTACCACGACAGGAATCCCCTGCTTCAGGCCAGCAAGCTGTTCGCCATAGCCGGACCCACCGTAAATAGGAAGCGCCCTAACACCCTTATGTTTACCTAAAAGATTGATTTGCCCGGCCACCTGAAGCGCAAGCTCGCGGGTGGGACAAAGAATCAACGCTTGTACGGCGCGTTTTTTTAGATCAATTTTCTCCAAAAGCGGAATCCCAAACGCGGCGGTCTTGCCAGTACCGGTGGCGGCGAGTCCCAGAAAGTCCGTGGGCTCTCCTAAAAGGATTGGAAGCGCCTGGGCTTGGATAGGACTTGGCGTTTTATAGCCAAGCTCATGGACAGCACGTAAAATTAGGGGACTGAGGCCGAGCTCGTTGAAGGACTGCAAAAGTTTCTCGTTTCTGTGTAAAATTCTTTGAGGCGATTGGGGGAGTACCATACTTTTTTATATAAGGGTACCTGAATTATAGCTAGCCGCAGGCAATACGATCCGAAGCCATTCGGAGTTCCCTGACAATCTCCAAAACGATCAAAAAAACCCCGAGGATGATACATAGGTCCGCCAAATTAAACGGCTGATAGACTGCTCCCAGGCGAATTTTAAAGGTGTCGGTCACATAATAAGACCGCCAATGGTCAATCAAATTGGAGACTCCCCCGGCGAGCAATAGAGCCAGGCCCCACCGCTCCAGCCCGGAACGGCCAAAGCCACGAAAAAAGTACAGGGTAACCAAATACCCCGCTAATAGAACAGTCGGAAGATAACGGATATAGGGGTCAATTTCACCTGGATCGAGACTCGCAAAGCCGTGCCAGATCAGGCCGGGGTTCGGGATCCGCGCCCAGTGAAGCCACTGAAGACCAAAAATGGGCTCGGACTGGTTGGGCACAAAATGGACAGCACTCCAAGCCTTGAGGAGTTGATCAGCCGCGACCGCCAAGAGGCCCGCGATGATTGGACCGACTTTGCCAGGTTTATTTGTAACCATCCGTAGTCGTATTGTACATGCCGCAAGTCCCTGCATGTCCAGTGACCGCTCCCGTTGAGGCTGCGGAACAAAGGCCAAAAATATTTTCGGGATCGACAATCCGAACCAAGGAAATATTCGCCGCCGTCACGGCAGAACTTCCACTACCCCCGGTATAAGTGTAACCCAAATAGGCAGGCGTCGCGGCCGAATCTGCGATGCACTTAACAGTCGCAGTGCTACCCACCTCTTGAAACATGCCGTTGAAAACATTAATCCCAGATGAATTGCAGGCCGTTGCATCGAGGCAAGCAGCGGTAGCGGGGGCCTGGATTTTACCGGTACCCGTGGTATCCACTGTTCCAAAAAAGACAATCCCACTGGTAACAGGGGCTCCATCCGGGGCCCCGGTAATACTCACATCACTTTGCCCTGTGCACATCGCCGTCAAAAATCCGCTCCCGGGGTTTCCTCCCGGGTATTGGCTTGCCTGGACCGAAAGGAGGCTTTTGTCTGAACCAAAAAGAAGGCTCACATCAGCCGCTCCGCTACTGCTCGCCGAGGCCAAATGAATCGCGGCCCCTGGTTTGCCTACGGTGACTTGAAGCATGGGAACCCCTGAAATCTGTCCCGTATCCGAATCGAGCGCAACTCCATGATAGAGATCGACCATTAAATAGAGTTCAATCGAGACCGTTGCCGTTGAAGTAGACGTCGCGGAAGGCGACGGACTGGGACTCGGGCTTGGACTTGGGCTGGGCGTCACCTTTCCACTCGAGGTATAAATGAGGTCTCCCGTTTTGCAGTCTGCCTGATTCGTATCGGTCACGCAAAGGGGGGTGGGAAAGTAGGCACTGGTGCAACCCGCCGCGCTTGTGTAATCGGTCGTGATTGCGACGGGGGGCTGGGTTGAACTCACCGAACCCGCAGAATTATCTATTTTGGTCGTATAAACGGTTGCACCGGAGGCGATGGCGGTCACGCCGGTACCGCTGGAACCCTCAAAAACAGCGCTATCTAACTTGATCTTCACCTTCGAACTCATACAAACGCCTAATGACATATAGCGCCCGAAGGGAATCGAAATGTTTTTGAGCTGAGTTCCAGCAAAATCGGCGTCAGACCGTTTGAAGATATTTGAGAAACTATCGGTCACTAACGCATAATTGGTCCCCGCGACTGACTTAATGGATACGCTGGTGAAATTGAAGGTAAGCTCCGTCGGCGTGACAAAACCAGTAATATGGGCCGCGCTCGCGGTCGAGGCGTTCAAGCCAGCAAAAAGACTCATCGTCCAAAACAAATTTTGTGTGGTCACGTTCATTAGAACTTTCCACCATTCAAAGTTCCGGTAACAGCTTGGCCGCTGGATGGGGTGGTGACTCCACAGCGAAGCAAGGAGGCGGCTACCACCAAAGTGAGGACGATAAAAAAAATCAAACCCAGCCCATTCTTACGCATGAAATCCCCCTCGAATCTAATAAATGCCGCGAATAGGATTTATTCTAGAATGGTCTGAGTTATTTGTACATAAAAGGCGACCGAGGAGGGAGTGTCGAAGAATTGTCGCATTCAGAGACATTGGCAACGGGGATGTCTGTGATTACTGAGGTCTCCTCAAACGTATACATAACCGCGCCATTGTCATCGGCCAAAAGTCCGACGTTATTGTTCCAACCAGGCCCTTCAAAGAGCCAATTCAGGCTCGACCAAAGCATTCTTCCCGTTGTCGAATTAAATAAGAATTTTACTCCCTGCAACGGATGGGGCCGCGACGGCGCCCCGTACCTTGGATCTTTCGCGATTTGATTGAATTCGGTGAGTCGATCCGCAGCACTGTTGGTTTTTTGACTGCGACAGGCCACCTTACAACCATCGAATTGAACCCGGGCTTGAGGCGCCAAGACACAGGTGAGACCTGCATCAAAAAGCACCTGACTCACCGGAACGAAAACCCCGGTCGCATCACTGATACCCTTGAACTTCAAAACCCCTTGAGCGCCATGACTGGAAATCAACAGATGCCGGACCACACCACAACGCTGAACAATTTGGCCAAAAAATTTCTCTAACTCTTCGAGCGTGGGAAGCCTTCGCGCAATCACCGAATCCCCAAATCCCAACTTGGTCCATGGATGAGTCTCTTTGAGATTATCCACGGTGGCTTGACTGATTCCATCATCTAGCGAGAGGAAAACATCGACTTCGTGGAAGCGCGGGCAAGTAGAGTTTGAATCGCTGAGCACCGAACAGACGGACGACTGAATGGGTAGGATTCCATCCGATGCCAAATAGGTAATTGGAATATTTTTAGCGTCATCTGGCGCACGCTCACCATGGAAGCCTTGATGAACAAACTGATCGTTATTCAAAAGAGGGATCAGGGAGTCGTTTAAATCGGCCAGAGCCCGTTGTTGGGGCATGAGAAGAAGCGCGGAAAAAATAATAGCAGAACTAATGCGATTTTCAGTGATCATGGTCTCAATTCCATAAACAGGAATGAATTCAATAATTATACCACGCCGACGTCGATAGAGCTTTTTCGCTAGTTTCTGATGTTATTACGAATAGCTATGTATCGTTTGGCTGTATTATTTTCGATATAGGGCGGCCTACTAAAATGACCAAGAACTGGTCAGGTGTAATGTTCCATTTTGAAAATCTCCGTGGAGTACGATCGAAACTAAATCAGACAAAATCGTTGCGCTTATTGCGCCGGAAGTGCCTTTTGACACCAAAAGACTCCTATCTACCCCAAATGCGGAACCCTACCCCCGCGCTCAGCAAAAGCGCCTTTCGCAATTGCCTGCGCGGTTTCGTAACCTGCATCGGCATGACGAACGATGCCCATCCCCGGATCAGAATTAAGCACGCGCGTGAGGCGCCAATCCGCGTCGGCGGTTCCATCAGCCACCACGACCATCCCTGCGTGAATCGAATACCCAATTCCTACGCCACCGCCGTGATGCACACTTACCCACGAAGCGCCATTAACGGCATTGATCATAGCATTCAAGATGGGCCAATCCGCAACCGCGTCCGAGCCATCCTTCATGCCCTCGGTTTCGCGATTAGGGGAGGCGACTGATCCGCAATCCAGATGATCGCGGCCAATTACAATAGGAGCTTTGACTTTGCCCTTCCGAACGAGCTCGTTAAAAAGCAATCCCGCTTTTTCGCGCTGTCCATAACCCAACCAGCAAATTCGAGCAGGTAGTCCCTGAAACTGGATGCGCTCTTCGGCCATAGCCAACCAACGGGCGAGCCCGTGATCTTCCGGAAAAAGCTCAAGCAGCGCTTGATCAGTGACTCGAATGTCACTCGGATCTCCCGAAAGCGCGACCCAACGAAACGGTCCCCGACCCTCGCAAAACTGCGGACGAATATATAAGGGCACAAAACCCTGAAAATCGAAGGCATTTTTCACGCCGGCTTTAACCGCCTGGGCGCGAATATTATTTCCGTAGTCAAAGACGTGCGCGCCACGTTTTTTAAATTCGAGCATCGCCTCAACGTGACGGCCCATCGAAGCAATCGAGCGCTCGATGTATTGTTGGGGATTGCTCTGCCGAAGGGCGAGTGCCGCTTCGAGCGACAGCCCCGCGGGCACATAACCGTTGAGTTCATCGTGGGCGCTCGTTTGATCCGTTACCAGATCAGGCATAAAGCCACGACCCAGAAGCTGCCAAAGAACCTCGGCAGCATTGCCAACTAAACCGATGCTCACCGCTTTTTTTGTGCGCTTGGCGGATTCAATGCGCTTAAGCGCATCTTCGAGGTCCGTAGCCATTTCGTCGAGGTAACGCGTTTCGAGCCGTCGCTGCGCACGAGTGGGATCGACTTCGATATTCAAAGAAATCGCACCGGCCATCGAGGCAGCCAATGGCTGCGCTCCGCCCATCCCCCCCAAGCCCGCCGTCAAAATCACTCGCCCACCGAGGTCACCACCGAAGTGG
>JBBCAW010000141.1:0-27504 GCA_051382295.1 Bdellovibrionota bacterium FG-1
GTATCATTTCGAACTTTACTGGGACTTGGAACTCTCCGGCCTGGATTAACCTATCGAGAAGTCTACAGCGTTGCGCGCAGCGCGAAATCTTCAAAAACATCAATTAAGTGACAACCGGATAAGCAGGAAAAATTTGAAGGGGCTGCGCAGGGTTTTCCGTTTGTTGGAGTCGATAACCCAGGTAATTAATCCCATCGACTAGCGAATTTAGGCTCGACTTTGACGGGTTTAGGCGCTGATCGCGATGAGCTTGCAACCAGCGATCAACGGGCTCGGCCATGGGGCGTAGTTTCTCGGGATCACGGTCTAGCAAAAGAAGGTCATCCATGTAACGCATGTAGGCGTCCGGCTTGAACTCACGTTGAATCAGGTGATCAAGCGCAGTGAGATAGGCGTTTGCTCCAAATTGGCTGGTGAGATTGCCGATGGGAATGCCTTTTTCAGGGGGTTGTTCAAACCAGCTTTTGCCCGGCGGAATCAACTTGGACAAACCGTGAGCACCACTCATTTTGACGCCAATCCTGGCGTCGTGGCTATAAATTGTCTGAACCAGGGACTTCAGCATGGGGTGTTTCACGTCCTTGGCCAGCAGGTTGCAAAGAGTCGGCCGATGAATGCTAACGAAAAATTTTTCAACGTCGAGTTGTAACGCAAAAACGGGGTCGTATCCGCCCCGGCTTAAGCGACGTACTTTCTTTTGTAGGAATCGAATGGCTCCATGCGATCCCCGGCCAATACGGCACGCGAAGCTTCCGTCGATGAATTTTCGCTCCCAACTTGGGCTGAGCTTTGTCACGACCAGGTGGTGGATAACTCGGTCCCTGAAATTGGCCGCGAAGATTTCTCGGGGCCGGGGATGGGTGACGATAAAGCACTTCGCGGGCGATGGGCGATATCGCCCCGAGTGAATTTCCTTGAGTAAATCCGACAAGTTCTCTGCCAGCCTGAGTTCAAATTGAATTTGGGACGAACTCGCGGGCTTGCGGAGCCGACAGCTCTTATAGGCGGTCATCAGATCATGAAATGAGGGCCAGCCAGGGTCGATTCGCATGGGGATGGGTTCATTTCCCTGAACAGGGGGCCTGTGGGAAGGCGATAAAAAACGCACGCTATTTCGCGGTTTCTCGGAATTTGACTTCAACCTCTGATATATGGTAACCTAAACCATAGGTATGTAACAAAGAAAGCCCCGCGCCAAAAAGATTCTGAAGACAAAAGTCGTGCTTTTCAGTGGTGTAATCGTAGAGATGCAAATTTGGGAGATTCGAGGGGATGAACGGTTCCCCGATGGGTTCAAGTATTCGTTGTATGCCGTCTTTGGTGGTCAGATTTTGGTGGGGTACGACAACCATCACCCGAAGGGGCACCACAGGCACCTGGGGAGCGAAGAGCGTGCTTACAATTTTACGACCCTTGAGGCGCTGAAGAACGATTTTAAGGCTGACCTGGAAATTGAATTGGGTCGGGAGGGATTACTGTGAAAGTGAAAAAGATTAGGGTTCAAATCAAGTCATTGGACGCCGCTCTTGACGAATTCGTTGAGGTCGCGGGAAAGATTCAAAAAGGGACTAAAGTTGCGCCAAAAACAGCGACCTATGTAGTGGATTCCGAGACGGCGCGAGCTATTTTCACCGAGAGCCGTCTGAGATTGATCCAGACCATCAAGCACAAGGCTCCAAAGTCGATTTACGAACTAGCTAAAATCGTAAAGCGTGATTTTAAGAATGTTTACGACGACGTGGTTTTTCTCGCTGAAATCGGCATTCTTGGGATTACGGAAAGCAAAGACGGACGGAAGCAAAAAAAGCCCTCTTTACGCTGTGAGAGCATTTTATTCGATATTGCCGCCTAGGCTCGGCATGCATGGTCTTTTTTAACGGCCCATTTGCAACTGCCTGTTGAATGCCCCAAGTGATACAGGATGTTTTTGGGAATAAATGGCCTCTCGCTTCAGCTCAAGGGTCGCCGCATGAAGAAGTCCAAGCGTGCCAAGGATCAGGGCCAGGTTGATGATGAAACCGATCAATTTACCGATGTCCATGTGCAGTCAGTCTCCCTCTGCGCGAAAGCGCGGAAAAGTGACCAATGACAAGCGAAATGGATGACCAGAAGGAGGGCTGCGCACTAAGACAGCAGTAAGACACCACTAAGATTACGCCCGTGTTTTCGGGTGAATATCAGTGATGGTTGCCCGAGTGCGACCTCTTCAACTCGTTGGAACCTTTTGCCTTTAGTTATTGTTAGTTATCTTGCAAGGAATCAAAACCGTGCTTGAAATTTGGTTGGAGCGACTGGGGTTGAACCAGCGACCCCCGCCGTGTGAAGGCGGTGCTCTGCCACTGAGCTACGCTCCAATATCAAGTAGAAATGTCAGGCGACCTTAACCGGGGCAAAATGGGTTTGCAAGAGGGATGTTGAGGTGGTTATCTTGCATTCATGCTTCATGAATTAATTAGGACATGGTTTGGCTGGGTCGAGGCTTGGGGTTACGTGGGGATTTTTGCCTTGATGGCGATGGAAAGTTCCATTATTCCCGTACCTTCTGAAGTCGTTATGCCACCAGCGGCTTTTTGGGCCGCCCAAGGTAAAATGAGTTTGGCCGGGGTGGTGTTAGCCGGAACTGCGGGCAGTTATTGCGGGTCCGTACTCAATTATTGGGTGGCCCGTTGGGTAGGGCAGCCCGTCGTTTTGAAATATGGAAAATATTTCCTGATGCCGCCTGAAAAACTTCATCTCGCTGAGGCTTGGATCGCTCGCTTTGGAACCGGGGGCATCTTTTTCGCGCGACTTCTCCCCGTGGTGCGCCATTTAATTTCCATTCCCGCCGGGGTTCTCAAAATGCCCTTCGCTGTTTTCAGTGCCGCCACCATCGTGGGCGCGGGGCTTTGGTGCACCATTCTGAGTTGGTTCGGTCAAGAAGTCATTGGCTCTCGGCCCGAGCTCTTGCAGTCACCTGAGGCCATGATCGCCGTGATGAAAGAAAAACTTCACTGGTTTGTCTTAGCCGTGGTTTTACTCGGCATGCTCTATGGTGCCGTGGCTTGGTTTAAAAGAAGACCAATCACTGATGCAGGGTGCGTACCGACAGAACCAAACCCATAAAGCAAACCAGGGCTGAAAATAGCGCCCAGACCGATAACAGTTGATGCTCAATGAAATAACCTGAAAAAATCGGGGCGATGATTTGTGCAACCGACATCAACGATTGTGTGAGGCCTAAAACCACTCCTTGCTCATGGCGACCCACTTTCTGGGTAACGAGGCTCGTGAGGGATGGGCGCAGTGCGCTATGCCCAAAAGCGCCGATTGAACTCGAGGTCAAAAGTCCGGAAAGCCCGCGGACGAAAGAGAGAATCCCGCTGCTCGCCATCGACGTTAGAAAGCCCGCTGTGATGAGTTTGCGTTCGCCGAAACGGGCAACCAGTCGGCCAATGATTCCACCTTGCAGAAAAATCCCCAAGAAGCCGGAAAACGCAAAAACGTAGCCGACTTCGCGAGGACCAAAAGGGTGATCGCCGTGCATAAATCGTCGCTCCGAAAAAAGGGCAAAACCCGAATTGAAAAGCGCGAACGAAAACACGAAGCAAAAAAACTGCAGAAGCAGGGGGCCCAGATCCGGACGTTGAAACAATTCTAAATAACGGCGCCAGTTCAGAATTCCTAGGCGCTGACCACCGGGGGCCACGGGGCCCTCGTCTGGGTGGGCATGCACTGTGGATTCAGAGGGTAACAGCGTGTAGGTCGCTAAGATACTGAGGGCAGACAGGCCGGCTGCTGCATAAATCGGATACGCATAGCCAAATTGAGCGAGGTAGCCTGAAACCGCCGGCCCCACTAAAAAGCCCAGGCCAAAAGCGACCCCAATCATGCCAAACGCTTTAGCGCGGTTTTTAGGTTCCGTTACATCCGAGATGTAAGCCTGTGCGAGCGATAAATTGCCCGCGGTAATTCCATCGATCACGCGCGATAAGAAAATCATGGCCAACGAAGTGGCGTTCGCCAATATTAAAAAACCAATAAAAGTTCCGAGCTGACTGACCAAAAGCAAGGGCTTGCGACCCGTGCGGTCCGAGAGTTGGCCCAGGATCGGCCCCGAAATGAGTTGGCAAGCCGCATAGGTGGATACTAAAAGGCCAACCACTTTGGGTGTTGCACCCATGTGTTCCGCAAAAAACGGTAAAAGTGGCAAAATTAAGGTGAGCCCGAGGATATCGACCAGAATAATCAAGAAGATCGGCAACAACGGGGATCTGGGTTTGCTCATAAGCTCACCCTTGTAACATGGTTTTTTTAATACTCGAACTTCTTATAGTCTTCGCCGCCACGGCCATCTCGGGTCACCACCATAAACACAATTCCCGGTCGGGTGGGCTGGGTCGATGGGGGGGTCCAGGTGTTTACATCCGCGTCCGCCGTTCTAAAGTACCGAATATCGCCGTCACTCAAAAACCACGTCGTGGTGAGTGCTTCGGTAGCGGGTAAAAGCGAGCCATCGGCTTGCTGCACCGTGTACGCTTCGGCCGAGTTAGAGCTAAAAGTGGGAGTGAGGGAGAGCGGTGTTTGAGAGCTGGACGGGTAACTCAGGGCCGCCAAGAGTGGTTGGAGCGTTTGAGTTGACCCTACTTGCACATCCGTAATCGAGGGGTTGCTATTTTTGGTCGTTCGCGTTGAGGCTAAAAGCCGCTTAAAAGCAATTACTTGCGCGGTGGCTCCCGTCGAGTCGGTGGCGATGAGTGTGTAGAGCACGAGATAGGCCACGCCATTGTACTGATCCATCGCGCTTCGATGCGCCAAAATGATAGGCGGGATCGTGACCGAGATCACCGGCGCTTCGCCCGTATAAGTATTTGAGGTCGATGAAAGGCTGGGGATATTGCCTCCGGGCAGCGTGATCCGGTCGGGTCGGCCCGCGCAAATTGGGGTTGCGCCGTAACCAACGCCTGGGTCGATGCAAGCTTCGGCGGTATAGCTCAAGCTCCGTTTTCCGGCGACCGTAGCCGTTGGCAGATCGCTGACCACCGGCGTGATTTGGACCGTGTCTCCGGGGGCTGCTTCGGGTTTGTCCGCCTTGATGGCCAAAATCCTCAAGCCCCCCAGTCGAACATAATCGGGAAGTTCGGTGGTACTGCATCCTGCGGCTATCACTGCGGCTATGAGGCAAGCCAAAGAGTTGAGATTGAGTCGTCGAGTGAAAGAGTATTTCATTAGAATTCTCCTTTCAAGCCAAAGATCGGAAGCAGCGGAATGTCCTGAATGATCGTTTTTTGCGAATAATCATACGAATATAAAATCGCCTGCGAGTTGCGATGCCAGATTCCGGACACGTTTTGAAGATCAAAGTACGCCGATAAAATCCAAGTATTATAGATCCATTTTTTGTCCACTCTCAAGTCGACTTGCCAAAAAGGATCCAGTCGCTCGGAGTAAAAAGCGCCGCGCGCCGGAATATAAATGTCGTTATCGACATCCAAAGTGCCGCCGGTGATGGGCGTGAGGGGATTTCCGGTCACATAGCGAAAGCGAGCGGAGATCTGCCAATTATGGGGGAGCTCCACGCTCCCCACTGCGGCGAGATTATGGGTTTGGTCATAACGGTAAATGGCTTCTGGCTGGTCAGGACTCCACCGAGAACTCCGCGAAACCGTATAGCTGATCCAACCACTCCAGGGCTTGAAGTCATAGCGGGCTTGACCTTCGAGACCAAAAGCTCGCCCACTGCCATTATTGTTGTAGTTCTCGGGTTGAGTGGTCCCGTCCGGCGCGGTGACGGTGGCAAAAGAAGGTAAAATGAGGCGATAAAAATGTTTGTAAAAGACGTCACTCGAAAGCGTCCACCCTTTTGAGCTGCCCTCGCGAAAGTCTTTTTCTACGCCGAGGGTGGCGTGCGCCGCGAGCGGGGCTTTGAGATTGGGGTTGCCGTAGCTGGAACTGGTTTCTTGCGGTTGGGGGGGCTGCGAATAAAGGCCACCCGAAGAACGTAAAGAGAGAGTTTCCGAGAGCTTGTATCGTATTTGTAAGCGGGGCTCTGGAATCCATTCGTGGGTATCTTGAAAATAATCCGCACGAAGAGCGGGGATGAGTGTCAACGGGGTTTCGCCCATCCGGAGTTCGTTGCGCCAGTACAGCCCGATTTGATCATTGCTTTGTTTGACGCTGGCGTTGACCGTGGTGGCCGCGCCGATCGGGTTAGAAACTCCACCGGCGCTGTAAATTTTTGGAAGGGCGAAATCCACGGTGGCCCAACTGTAGGCATTGTCAAAACCGATAAAAGTCCGCCAATAATCGTTGATTTGCTTTTCGAGTTCGCCTCGGACGGTCAGTTCAAAAGCGTTGAGATGAAAAAAATTATCCTGGGTATCAAAACGAACCCAGTCTTTTCCCAAACCTAGACTCAAACGACTGATGGTTCGGGCGCTGTGTCGATGGGTCCATTCCGGGATCACTCTGAAAAAACTCGTCAGCGTTGAAAAATTTCCGCGAAGCGCCGGATTGCTTTTAACCGGCTCGGCCAGCACGAAGCTCAGCGTATCGAGCGATCCCACTGTGACCAGTTTGAACGAGTCGATCGGGGTGACTTCGCGCTGGTAAATGGCCGTGAGGTCAGAAAAATCAGGGGCAACGGTGAGGTTGAAGTCTTTGTTGTTTTTGAAAAGAGTTTTGAGAACTAAGCCGATGTAACTTTGGCGCGCGGAAATCAGAAAGGAGCTTTTGTCATCAATCGGACCTTCAAGAATCCCTCCCAAATTGAAGATATCCACAAAGCCGAGCCCATGGATACGATCAGTAGCCGGGGATTTGAGCCAGACTCCGACTAATCCGGCCGTCGTGCGTCCGTATTCCGCGCCAAAGCCTGAAGTGAGCAAATCCACACGGTCCACGGCTTCGGGCGGGACGATGGTGCTGAGCCCCCCAAAGTGAAAGATGATCGGTACTTCATGACCTTCTAATTGGTAACCGGTATCTTGGGGGGATGATCCCTCGATAATCACTTGGGACGAAAAATTGCTCGTGCGATTGACCCCGGGGAGGTTCTGTACGGCTTTGATGGGATCGTTGCCCGCTCCCGCGAGTTTGGAGATTTGATCGCGAGTGATGGATCTCGTTTTGTCATCACGTTTTTGGGCTTTATCGTAAATGGTCGTTTCGTAGGTGAGATACGACGATTTTTCGAGATAGAACTCCCTGGGCGGGATCGGTAACGGCGCGTCCGAAGACTGTTCGTCGTAATACTCAAAGCGTTCATAGCCGGTGAATTGAATCACCCATTTCAAGGGGCCTGTCGGCACTTCATTCAACGAAAAGCGTCCCTTTGTATCCGTGGTCGCCTTGATGACTTTTCCATTTTGTCCCTCTGCGGTTTGGGGAATGCAAAAGACATGGACGCCTTCGAGCGGTTTACGAGTGCCTCGTTCGCGGAGCGAACCTTCCAGATGAACGGTTGAGCTGGCTTGGGCTAGAGAAACGAAAATCAGCCACAGAAGCGGGAAAAGGGCACGAAGTCGCACAAGGGCTTTCATTATCTCTCCAAAACAAAACGATAAGCATAGCGGATCCGGACGGCAACGGCTTTGTCTTGGATCTTGGCTGGTTTAAACAAAAAACCCCGGACGGCGTTCAGGGCTGCGGTGTTGAGGGAGGCCTCCGGCCCTTGCACAAAAGTGACTTCTCGAACCTTGCCTTCGGTATCAATCAGTAAATCCATGACCACTGCGCCTTGAATTCCCCGCCGTTTGGCTGCGGGAGGGTAGGCGATCCTGATCTCTTGGGCGAGTTCGGGCATCTGCGTGACGAGATATTCTTCAGTCGGAACCGGTAAAGAGTCAGGATCGTCGGGTCTCAACTTCTCTTGATCTGGAGCTTTGGCCAGCGTGTTGCCCGCCTTGGTTTCAATCGCATCGGGAGCTTCTGACGTGAGAGCCTTGCGAGATTGACCAAAGACCGCGCGAGGTTGCTTTTTTTCGATTTTCTTGGGTTCGCGCCGGGTCTGGATACTGACGGCCTTGGGGGCTTGAGCAGGAGCATCGATGACCGTGATATCCACATTTTGTGTGGGTCGAACGCGTTGAAACAGCAAAGAAGCGATCATCGCCGCCAAAAGGAGGTGGATACCGCCGGATAAATTCCAAGGAGAGAGGTGTCGGATCGGGGTGTTAAGGGCGTTCGATTTGGATAGCAAAGCGATTCAACCCCGCAGATTTGATGAGGTCAATGGCCCGGACCACATCAGCATGGCGTGCATCGGCATCGGCACTGATCAAGGCTTGGGTATCTGGATTCATAGCCAGCGCCGCTTTGACTTGTGCTGCCAATGAGACAGGATCGACCAATTGGCCATTCAATAAAATTTGCCCTTGGCGCGTGACGGCAATTCCAAAAGGGCTCATGGTTTTGGAATCGGCGCTCGAAGCCTTGGGCAGATGAAGCTGGATCGCGTCTTTCATGAGGCCTGGGGCTGTGACCATAAAAATAACGAGTAATACGAGTACGACATCGACAAAAGGGGTCACGTTGATGGCCGAAATAGGCCCGGCATCATCCGATACAGAAGAGGGGAGCTCAGCCGCCACGGTGCACCATAAAATAGTCGCGAAGAGACTCGGCTTCGACCAACAGAAGTTTAGTTCGGCGCGAAAATACGTTGTAGGCAATGACCGCTGGGATGGCCACAAAGAGGCCCACTGCAGTCGCCATCAGTGCTTCGGAGATCCCGGTCATCACCGAATGTGTATTGGATGATTCGGCGGCTAATGATCCGAACGCTTGGATAATGCCTAGCACCGTTCCAAATAAACCAATAAAGGGTGCATTCGAACCCAGCGTGGCCAGGGTGGTCAGTCCTTTTTCCATTTTGACGCGTTCAATCGAAAGATGACTTCTCACGGCACGGTCAATTTCGCCTGAGTTAATATCTAGTGCCGCTTTAAGAGCTCCAGCGGGCACCCGTACGAGGGGGTCTGGGGTAGTCTCGGCCGCCGTAAGCTGGACCCACGCTCTGAGGGCGTCCCATTTTTGCGCGGTGATCAACTGACGAGCTTCGTCTAACTGAGTACGACCGTTGGAGGATTTTCCGCTATAAAGAGCCCTAAATCGGTCTACCATGATCGCTACTGACCAGACCGACAGAGCGACCAGAAGGATGAGAACCCCTCGTGAAGCCCATTGTGTTGCAATGATCCAACCCGGAAGTGAAACAGTGTTGCCCATGGCAAAAGATTCTAATGGCGGGGGGCGGCCAATCGCAAGGCCTAAGAAACATAACGCAGTGGACCTCGCCAAATATTTTAGATTCCCTTAAACTCTATACAAGGTTCAATAAAGCAAGCACGGGATGTGCGGGATCGAACGAAATGGATGACAGAACGAACCCAGACGAAATCAATCACAAAGAGATGGTGCGAAGGCATTTGAAGGTTCTTCTCCTTCATTTGGCCGCAAGAAGTGAGCATCCGAGCCGTGACCTTGAAAGTCTTCTTCAGGATGTGATTGAAGAACTTCATAAAGAAGTCAAAGAAGCGCTCGAGGCAAAAAAACATCTGAGATTAGTGGTGGATTCGCCTGATTCTATGAATTGAGCCATTCCACAATTTCTTGGGTGCTTTGCCGGCGTTTGATTTCGTCCCACCAAGGGAGTGGTCGTGCCGTACGCACAAACCCGAACCATTGCTTGATTCGCGGGGCGAGCTGGCGTTCATCGTAGTAGGGCGCGCAGATCTCCATCCAGCGTTTCATCCACGGGACCCAGGTGACAGGCTGAGTGAGCGCGTCCAGGTCGGGAGTGGTTACTCCTGAAGTTATTCTGAGGGCAAGGAGGGGATCCGCCAGCGCGCCTCGGCCTAGCATAAAGTGTTCGCAACCGGTTTGCTCTTGGCAACGCCGAAAATCCTCCACGCTCCAGATGTCCCCATTGGCAATAATGGGAATCGAATTGCCGATGCGGCGATTGACTTCGCCGATAGGGCCCCAATAAGCGGGAGGACGGTAGCCCTGCTCTTTGGTTCGGCCGTGAATCGTGATCCAGGTGGCCCCGCCTTCAGCCGCTCGATCTGCGTTGAGATGAATGGCGTCCATCGCGTCCCAGCCCAATCGAAGTTTGACTGAAACGGGCATATGAGGTGGGACTGCGGCACGAACCGCACTGACGATCGCGCGGATTCGGTCGGGGTATTTGAGAAGCGCGGCCCCGCCATCCCTGCCATTGACGGTGGGGGAGGGACAACCAAAATTGAGATCGATACCCCAGGCTCCGGCTTCGCAGGCTCGCGCAGCTGAGAGGGCCAGCTTGTTTGGATCGCCTCCTAAGAGTTGGACATGAACTGGAATGCCCGCGGACGTTCGCGCGCCGCAGAGAAGTTCAGGAACGTGTTCTCGGAAAGTGCGAAGTCCGGGGATATCTTGGCTGATCCGCAGAAATTCAGACACGCAAAAATTGAAACCCCCGAGTTCCGTCAGAAAGGCGCGCATCGGTGCATCAGTCACCCCTTCCATCGGGGCAAGAATAATGGCGGGCGTGCCTCGGCGAATTTGCGGTCCCTCCTCTCGGCCAATATTCACTGCGTGGACCTCACGATCAAAAAATGCGGTTTTAAATTCGGATTTTGAAGCGTGATTTTGAGACGCACGTCTTGATTGTTTCCGAGTCCCTCGTAAAAACCGAGGGTTTCGATGAACTGGGTGGTGGGGGAGTCGCCGGGGGAGAGGAGCGGTTTGATCCCTAATTTTGCCCAGCTTCCATCGCGAAGGTGAATCTGCGGCGCGAGGTAATCGTAAGCCCCTAGGTCCCCTTTGACTGGGGTGTCCGAAAAACGCAAAGTGAGGGCCCAATCTTCAAGCATGTCGTTGAAAGACCCGAATTGATCGTGCGCGACGGATTCGAGGTTCCTGACCCCCTGAAGGCCGCTCGTAGTCAGTTTCTTCCAAAAATTTTCATGGCCGACTTTTTCGGCGATTCGCCATAAAAACAAAAAGTCCAAGCCGTACATCGCTCGGAGTTCGTCGCTATAGCTCGGATAATTCGCGTAAACAATGCGGTAATTCCAGGGCTCTTTGATGCCAATATTGGCAAAAATTTGAGGTTGGGTATAAGACGGGATGCCAATATTGCAGAGTTCGACCGCCGCGACGGCGGAGGCTTCTTCGATCCAAGGCTTTTCAAATTCTGACCAGATAGGCTCATGCTTGGCTAAAGCGATTTTCATTTGGGCGTAAGAGGCGATCAGGTGTTTGGTCTCGTGGGCGATGGTTTGATTGACGATCTGTTGGAAATAAAAATCGCGCGATAAGCCCCAGGCCGCGACCCCTTTGGGGGTATTAATATAGATGATGTCGCCT
Source organism: Bdellovibrionota bacterium FG-1 (assembly GCA_051382295.1). Lineage (GTDB taxonomy): Bacteria > Bdellovibrionota > UBA1018 > UBA1018 > UBA1018 > JBBCAW01. Next base: position 11,329 of record JBBCAW010000141.1, read on the forward strand.
TCGTTGGTTTTCCAGCTTGCGGAATAGACCTCGTGAGAGACCAGATCCCAAGGAGCCACATAGCCATTGATTTTTGTGTTTTGTAAAAGACTGGAAAGCACGACAAGGTATTTGCCGTTTTGATCGACGTCGGGCACCGGTCCGAAAAACTTTTCGAGTTGCGGAAGCGTATTGTTGTCCAGAATGCTGCCGATGGCGGCGAGTTCGTCCGTGGAAAACTGATCCAGGTCGTTTTGATCGACAAAAAATGCGGCTCTCTTGCTTTGGTATCTGAGGAGGGCCGGGGCGTCAGCTTGGTCATAGTCGTTGATGATAATCTGAAAGTGGCAGATCGTTTCGTCGGTGATGAGCGGACCTCGACAAGATCCAAAGGGATGTGGCGCGGGGGCGTTGGGATTCCCCGGTAAGGGACGAGTGAAAGAATTTCTTCGGTTGAGAAATTTCAGGTCCGACTGGGGGCCCAACGATGGGGCGATTTGGTTAACCGTCACGGCAGCACTTTTTGAGGGACTGAGGCCTTCCGCCGAAACCTGAAAATAAAAGGACTGCTCTTGCTTGGCGGGGTCCGGTTCGTTCCAGTCGATTTGATCGCTTTGGACGGCAATCACACTGAGCGTTTCGTTGGCTTTGAGGTTGGGGACGATGATCTCGCTCGTGGGGGTGCCATCGGCGGCGAGCGTGAAATGGTTTGAGTTTAGGTGCGAGATGGCTTGGTCGGCAGGAAGTGTTGAAGGTTCGGCTGAGGGCTCGGCGGATGGATTCGAGTCGGGGGGCGTTACACAGGCTGCGAGTAAAAATGCCAAGGAGAGAGGAGCGAGGGAGGGGGTGAAAAGTGACTTTTTCATAGCGGGTGGATATTACAATAATAGATCAAAACAGTCAAATAATATAAACGGTATAAAAACAATACCTTGAGTGATGAACGAGATCTATTTAGATTCACTGGCCGATGCCGATCAGTAGCTGATGGGTATTAAAGACGAAAATCTGCCTAAACTTCTGAACACCATTCTCAATTCATTTATTGAACTTTGTGGGTGTGATGGTGGGGCGATCTACACCATGAAAAAGGATCCCAAAACGGGCGAGTCCAAACTGGCTTTTGCGGCGATGGTCACTCGCAGTATTAAGCTTCAGAGTGTTCCGGATCATCTGCAAGATTTGACTTTTAGTTTGGATGAAACCACGCTCGTGGGGCGCACCGCGACTCAACGGGTTTGTCATAAAGTGTCCGTTCAAGAGCAGCTTCGCGAAAAAGCGACGGCTGAGCGCGTGGATTCGATCCTGCATTATCATACTCGCAATATTCTTTCGGCTCCGTTGATTACGCCTCGCGGGGATTTGGTGGGAGTTTGTCAGCTTCTGAATAAAAATCCTTACGCTGGCCAGGCTCAGCCTGATTTTGATGATCGCGATGAGAGGCTTTTTTCAATCGTGTCGGCGCAAGCGGCGTTTGCCATTGAAAATAGCTTACTTCTTCAAGAACAAGAGCGACTTTTGGAAGGGTTTGTGAACGCATGCGTGATCGCGGTGGAAGCGCGTGATCCCAGTACCTCCGGGCATTCGACGCGGGTCGCTGATTACTCCTTGGAACTCGCCCAGGCCGTCAATCGAGTTAAAACAGGGCCGCTTCGCGAGGTGGTCTTCAATGAAACCCAGCTACGGGAAGTGCGTTTTGCGGCCATGCTTCACGATATCGGCAAGATATCAGTCAAAGAATCCGTGTTGATGAAGGAAAAAAAGCTGCATCCGTGGGAGTTTGAGTTGATTCGAATGCGTCTCAAATGGATGCGGGCGGAGCTGAGGCTTCATGCCCAAAAAACCGGAAATTTGGACCGAGTTTTGATGCAACGACTGGAGTCGGCTTTTCAGCTGATCAGTGAGGCGAACGAGCCGCTGGTGATGCCTGGGGAGGTGAGTGGCGTGATTCATGACCTGCAGGGCTTTCATGTCATGACCGAGGAGGGCGAGAAACTGTCGGTTTTGACTCACGAGGAGGGCTTTAAACTTTCTATATTGAAAGGCTCCCTGACTTCGGATGAGCGCCTCGAGGTGGAGCGTCACGTCAGTCATACCTACGAGATTTTAAAGATGGTTCCTTGGAGTCGGGGTTTGGAAGGGGTACCGGAAATCGCTTATCGGCACCATGAAAAGTTGGATGGCACCGGCTATCCGTGTCGATGTCCCGCAGACGAAATCCCTCTTCCGAGCAGGTTGCTGACGATTTGTGATATTTTTGATGCCTTGATCGCCGATGATCGGCCCTATAAGCGAGCGCTGCCCGTTGAAAAAGCCCTCGAAATTTTGACAGTGGAGGTGGGTACCGGAAAGCTCGATCCTCTGTTTTTTCAGGTTTTTTTAGAGGCTAAAATTTTTGAATTTGGCAAATCGGCGCGACGAGACGAAAAAAGAAAGAAAATCGCCTAACTATGTCTAAACCTCCCGGCCAAAAAGACGGCAAAGAAATTCGGATTGATGGCCTGGGGGCGGCCGCTGAACTCTTGAATGGCTTGGATCCTGAACATCGCAAAAAATTACTTTCCGAACTGGATGCTCGAGATCCTGGTCTGACTCGCAGGCTGGAGTCGCGGATGATTCGTTTCGAACATCTCATTCAACTTTCGGATTTAGATCTCCAGCTCGTTTTGCGAGAGGCTCATAACTCCAAATTAGTGCTGGCGCTGCGCCGCGCACCGACCGAATTGTTAGAATCCATTTCCCGCAATATGACCGCAAGGGCCGGTGAGGTGCTTCGAGACGAAGTCGCCACCCAGGGCCCCAAACGTGTTTCCGATATCATGGCGGCACAAGCCGATATTCTGAAAATTGCGATACGCCTATCCGGAGAAGGACGGATTAAATTCGGAGCGTAGTTCCCAGGTGGATCGCAAAATCGTTGGATTTGTAATCACCGGTCGAAGTGCCTGTTCCGGGTTGGTCAGCCGCAGTCACTGAGCCAGAGGCGAAGCTGTACTCAATGCCACCATCCACTTGAAGGGCTGGTCCGAGAATATCCTTTCCTACTCCAAGAAGGAGCGTATGCCCCAATCCTGGCGAAGAGAAGGTAGGACGAGCGCTGCCATTGGGCGTAACCTGGGTGGTCAGGACATAGCCTACGCGAAAAGCCCAAGTTTCGAGCGCGCCACATTCATAACCCAAACGGAGGTTGTGCATATTGCGCCAATTTTGGAAGATGGAAGGAATAGCGGTGGTCCGGCCACTTGAGGTTCCCAGGTAGGGGCTACTAGGCAGTACTAAGTTTCCAGAAATATCTAAACTTTGATCTTTGAAGTATTCAGTCCAAGTGTATTGGGCAAAAATGGTTTCCTTGGGTAAAAACTCCCAATGTCCCCCAACATTGAATTGTTGCGGAAAAATATTGGAAACCTGAGCGTCCCCACCCGTTACGGCCTGTTGTCCGCCCCCCGCAGGGCTAGTGATCGTCCCTGAGCTGGTCCCGCTTGCGGTGAAGCCCACTTCAGTGCGCCAGTCGATGCCAAAGCCCCAGCCTTTTTCGCTCGGAGCGTATTGAAGGCCCAGTTTGAAACCATTGTACCGAGTCGCCCCAAGGTTATCGAGCAATACGGTGCTCATGGCAGACGCGGCGGTGGCCGGCAAAGAGGCTGATGCGAGTGCGGCGCTGACATGAACAATGCGGTAAGAGGCTCCGATACGAAGTCCATCGATCACTTCGTAGGCGGTGCCTACGGCTACTTCCATCATTGAAACATCCGCTTTGACGTCAGCTATTGAAGAACTGGTGTTTGCGCCGATTTTGCCAAAGTCCACACCTTCATAAATGGCCTTGGTCCCGCCAGAGGCATAGGTCCCAATTCCAAACCCCCAATGTTCTAAGGGGCTCATGCTGAAAACGACGCTATAGGGGAACGCGCTCGAGCGTTTCGAGTCTAGCGAAGTATCATTTCCGGTGAGGGGCCCAGAAAATTTGGGAAAGGTAGGATCTAAGTTCAGACTGAGTTCGAGGCCTCGGCTTGCCGCTAAGCCAGCGGGATTGAAAACCAAGGATTCAGCGCCCGTGATAGCTGAGGTCGCCGCTCCGGCGAGGGGAGCCCAATGACCCGAGGTAAAGACCGATTTTTCGAAGCCAGCCGAAAAGGCCAGAGAGGAGGCCAAAAGCGTCATTAAGAGGATTAAAGATATGAATTTCATTCAAATTCTCACTTTCTGAGGGGGGATGCTCCCATTGATTCGTTTCTTGAGCAACTAAAAGCTCAGGTGTTTTTTTGACGCTAAGCGCTTGCGCGCGTTTTGCAAAGAGAGGGATCATGTTGAGCACCAAAGGCGTGAAATGGGGCGGTACATTTTTAGGAGTTTTGGTTTTTTCGGGTTGTGGACTGAGGCTTGAATACCCCATCGGTCAGGCCCCCGTGACTCGAGTCGCAATGAAAGCTGAAGTGCGGAGTGCGGCACAGATCACAGCGCCAGCGGCAGCGGCGACCCCAATCCCAGCCGCGACTTCAATCCCAGTTCCAGTCACGCCGCGAGTCGGAGTCCCGAGTCAAAAAAGTTTGCCACCTCAGGCGAGCCCGGAACAGGCTAGGGGTTGTCATTCACAGGGCGATTTGATTTGTTTGGCGTTGAAGTATGTAGCCTATCAAGATGGGAGCGGTAATCTGCCCCAAACTGAGTACGACTTGGGACAGCAGCTCGGGCAAGTCAATCGAATATGGCAGGATTGCGGCATTCAATTTCAACTGGATCAGTTTCTTTCGGTCTTGCCGGTGGATCATAGTCTTCGTTATCAAACAGCGGACTATCGAGAACTCAACGAGATCCGGCGGCTGTTTATGGAAGACTCAACCTTTTTGGTAGTGGCCACCGGAGCTTGGAATCGATCCGGTACTTTAGGAAACACCTGGGCTAATGCATGGACCAATTTGCCGGGTGAAGGGCTCTATGGAGCGATTTTGGAGCGTCCAGTGGCCGATGATGCGAACCTTTTAGCCCATGAACTTGGCCATTATTTGAGTTTGGGGCATTCCAAGAAGGGACAGGATTTGATGCATCCGGTGGTTTATCGAAACTCTGTTTTGCTCACTCATGCGCAATGCGAGTCAGCTCGTTGGGCGGCAAAATCTTTCTGGGCAAATGTCATGCGTTAATAATGTTAGGAAGAAGAAGGGATTTCTTGAATCTGCTACCGCCCTCGACATAAAATAAGTCATAAGTAAAAAGGGTGCGGCAGGGCCCGACATTTTGCTGACACGTATCAAAAACTATCTCCTAGAGCATAGCGTTAGTTCTGACTTGAGTCAGAGGATCGATCGTGCGGTTACCGATGTCAACTCCGCGGGGTTTGATCATTGGGGTTTGGATCCAAAAACGGTTAAAGCGACTGCCGGGGCCTTGGAGTGGCTCTATCGCAAATATTTCAGAGTCAAGACCGTGGGGATCAAGAATATTCCTCGCGGAAGGGTTTTGTTGATCGCTAATCATGGCGGACAAATCCCTTTCGATGGGGCGCTGATCGCTCTTTCGGTTTTGCTGGATGGCAAGCCGCCGCGGATTGCTCGGGGGATGGTGGAACGATGGTTTCCGGTGCTTCCATTTATTAGTACTTTGTTTACCCGCTGTGGTGGAATGGTGGGGGATCATCGGAATTGCAGACTTCTGCTGGAAAATGAACAGTGCGTCTTGGTTTTTCCAGAAGGGGTCAAGGGCAGCGGAAAGTCGATTTTTGAGGCTTATCAGCTGCAAAGTTTTGGTACGGGATTTATGAGGTTAGCGTTGGAGACCCAGGCGCCGATTGTGCCGGTGGCGGTCATCGGATGCGAAGAGGTTTATCCCGGGATCATGAATCTTAAACGTCTCGCTAAATTGATCGGAGCGCCTTATGTTCCGATCACGCCTTTTTTTCCATTTTTAGGGCCGTTGGGAATGTTGCCTCTTCCCACTCAGGTTACGCTTCGTTTTGGGGCGCCGCTGCGTTTTGACGTGGATCCGGAAGCACCCGATGCCCAAATTGTGGATTTGGTGGAAAAAGTCCGCGACTCGATCGCAGCAGAGATTAAAAAAGGCCTAGAAGATCGGGGAGGGCATGTTTTTGGCTGAGCCTATTTCAAAACCTAAAGTTCTGATTACAGGCGCGGCTGGGGGCTTGGCACGGGTGGTAGTCAATCAGCTTGTTGATGACTATGAGTTGGTGGGCGTCGATCCCAGACCTTTTCCTTCGGCGCGTGAGTTTCCAGGTGAGTTTCATCAAGTGGATTACGTCAAAAGAAAGATGGCGGACATCTTTCGCAATCACTCCTTTCACGCGCTTTTGCATTTGGGCCGAGTGCCGGTTACCGCCAAGGCCCGTCAGAGTGTGCGTTATAATATCAATGTGCTGGGTACGCGCAATTTATTGGAGCTGGCGCTTAAGTTTCACGTCAAGACCGTGATTGTGTTTAGCACTTTTCATGTTTACGGAGCCCATCAGCACAACCATCTTCAAATGACGGAGGAGGATCCGCTTCGCGCGAGTCAGATTTTTGCGGAGCTTTCAGACGCCGTTGAGCTCGATAATGTCTCGAGCATGTTCTTGCTCAAAAATCGGGATCAGGTGCGAACGGTGATCTTGAGACCCGTTAACGTGATTGGTCCTGAAATTCAAAATCAGGTCGCCAAGCTATTACGGGCGGCTTACTGCCCAGTGCTGATGGGGTATGACCCCATGATGCAGTTTATTCATGAGTACGATATAGCCCGCGCCTTGGTTTTAAGCCTCCAGGGTGACAAAATGGGGGTTTATAACGTCGCGGGAGAAGGGTTGATTCCTTGGACGGATGCGGTTCGAATCGCCGGGGCCACGCCCGTGCCGATTCCGCATTTTCTGGCCTATCCTTTTTTTGCGGCAGTTTCAAAGTTGGGCGTGAATTTTCCTAAGCATTTGCTGGATTATTTTAGATACCCGACGATTGTGACGGATGCGGCGTTCCGCGAAGATATGGGCTATGAACCCAAAATGACGACGATCGATGCTTTACGGAGTATTCGAAACGGCTGACGGCGAAAAAAGGTCCAAGTAAAGCTGAACATCTTTCTGAATATTTGGCGGAGTTCGGGTTTTTGGCGGTCGCACTTGATAAACCGCTCCGTGGATCGGACCTTCGGCCCACTGGTGGATTTTACGAACGGTCGAGTCCAGAAGTGAAGTTTTTCCAAATCCGCCGGGGATGTCTAAAACATAATGGGGTCGAGCCGCGCCGGGGAGTATTCCCTGGAGCTCACGCGCGATTTGCGATCCGTGTTCGATGCTCACTCGAAATTGAAAGGTCCCCGGGGTCCAGTCCGGATGGTGAAGGTAAACCGGAATCACACCGTGCTCATAGAGCTGCTGGTAAAGTAAGGCGAGCGTTTGGGCCGAGTCATTGATGCCGGCGAGGAGAGCATTTTGATTGAGAAGCGTGGCACCGGATTTTTGAATCAATTGAAGTGCCGCTTTTGATTGAGGGGTCCATTCTTGCGGGTGATTGAAGTGATTGACTAGAAAAACTTGAAGAGAATCGGACCGTTCAAAAATTTGTGCCAATTCAGGGGTAAAGCGAGAGGGTAGGGTGACCGCCATTCGGGAATGAATTCGAAGCACGCGCAAGTGGGGGATGTTTTTTGCCCGTTCAAAAATCTTTTCCAGGGCAGAGTCCGTGAGTGAAAGCGGATCGCCTCCGGTCAGAATGAGCTCGTGGATTTCGGGGTGTTGGCTCAAGTAATCAAAAGCGGGATCAAGCGATCCATCATACAGGGTGCGTTCAGCGTCGTTCAAATGCGTTTTTCGAAAGCAAAATCGGCAATAGACCGAGCAAAGTGACGAAAGATGAAGAATCGCGCGGTTATCATAGCGATGAGTCAGGCGGGGCACGGCTAATTTATCGAGGTCGCCAATGGCGTCTGGGTGCCAGGGATGCGCGCGGCCATAAATTCGTTGGCTCCATTCGGTGGCCCAGCTCGGCAGTTCGGGGTCCTGTTCGCCCAAAGCGGGGATGGCTTGGAGCCGAATAGGACAGTTCGGAGAGGAAGACATCAGTCGGGCGTAATAAGGAGTCACCCGGACTTTAAATTGGGCTCCGAGAGCCTCGAGCTTTTTGGCTTCGCTGGGCGAAATCAGGCCCGCCTCTTTTAAGGCTTGGACGCTGTCGTAGGAGTGGGCGAGCTCTTGTTTCCACATGGTTAAAACTGGTCCCTTTCTATAGGTCTAAAGTGGTACAACTCGTTGAATTTAATTAAGAAAGACGATTTTCTGCTGCAATCTTCAGTAATGTTTCTATAATTTTTATTAATATCCAGGGGTTAGCTCACATTAAACCTAGGCAAAGGGACCAGTTTACAGGGTGCATAGCAAGGAAACGCCTATTTAGAAAGATTAAGTATTAAATAGCTTGAAAACATTGAACTTTTCAAGATTAGGGGGGAGGGCTTTGGGCGTGGTGGCGGCCGGAGTGGCAAGGGGAATCGAGGTGGGCGTTATTGACGGCTTTGGGGTGTCTTCGCTGGTGTAGAGCCTTTTGTAGAAGTAATAATTTCGGGCAATCGACGCAACGTATTCGCGCGTCTCCTTAAAAGGAATAAGGTCCAGGAAAAGAAGTCGATTTTCAACCGGATAACGTTGCTTCCAAAGATCTACTTTTTCTGGACCGGCGTTGTAGGCCGCTAAAGCGAGATCGGATTCACCGCCATAACGTTCATTGAGGCGTGAAAAAAATCGGATGCCAATCCGAATATTGGTGTTGGCGTCAAAAAGCGCTCGGCGTGTAGTTTTTTCCATGCGGCGTGCCGTCTTCGGCATGAGCTGCATGAGGCCCATCGCGCCCACGCGGGATTTAGCGCGGTCATTAAAGGCGCTTTCCTGGCGGATCAGAGAAATCATGAGATAGGGATCAGCCTGGTTTTCGTAATGGCGGACGATTTCAAAACGGTAAAGCGGAAAGAGTAATTCCAAACTTTCACGTGCGATCAGGCCCGGATAATCCCGAAAAAGCCCCGAGAGCAGTTTGAATTTGTGAAGAGATTCGGTGGCGCGGGTCAAAAGCAGGCCAATATAAAGTTGGAATTCGGGTTCCATCCCTTTGAGTTGGTCGAGCACGGGTTCAAGCGCATCCACCGATATTTCAGGAGCCGCTTGTCGTTGCAAGGCCTCGGCTAGCCGGAGATCAGCATTCAAGGCGGGGTTCAGGGTGGACTTGAAAAGAATTCGCGGAGGGGTCAGGGAGAGAGCGCTGGCTGAGGTCATGATGAGATTGTGAAGACTCAGGGGATGGTCTTTAGCGAGTTCGGCCTTGAGTTGATCGCGAAGGGCAAAATCGTTTCGTTGCTTGGCACAAAGCTGGCGCCAATACAAAACTCGGCTCCGAAAGTCGGCGGCATCCGGATGATCGGTGATCTTGGCTAAGGATTTTTCGGCCAGGTCGCATTGATTGTCCCAGATTTGGAGCAGCCCTAGGCGATAAACTCCTTTGACGGTAATGGGATCGAGGGGGCCACATTCGGTCGCTCGTTGATAGAGTGCCATGGTCAGTTCTCGGTAATCAGGGTTCGGAAAGGCCTCTTCGGATTTAAAGCCGAGTGCAGCAATTAACGATGGGGATACGCATTGGTGGCTGTCGAGCGCTTTTTCCATCAGCGGCCGCACCATGAAGGGATCCTTGATTTTTTTTAAGGTGACCATGAGCTCATGGTCAGTGGCTCCTTTGAGTAAATCAGTTCGGCCTTCGCGCATGGCACGCGAGAGCTTTTGAATCGTTCGGGATGAAGTTTTGGAGGTGGACCTACGGTTTTTGCGTTGCGGTCCGTTCGATCCTGAGTATTTATTGGCTAAGCGGCAAAAAGCTGTCGCTGCAGGAGCGTTGGGGCTGGTCTTTGCGCATTCAATCAGCCACTTTCTCCGTTCTCGAGTAGGGACTTTATGCCGTCTTAAAGCGATCAGCCGTTGTGCTTGCTGGTTGAATTGCTCGCGAGATTCGGGGGATTCGAGCGACAGGCCGGTGAGCTGGTCCCGCAAGCTCGCGGACAATAGGGGACTTTCAGTATCGTTCGGAGCCATTGCAGCTGAGGTGGAGGTGGAGGGGCTAGGAGACGGAGAGCTTGCGACTTGAGGTTGAGCGATCTCTTTGTGCGCGCATCCCGGGAATACTGATTGAATCGCCAAAGCGCTGGTCAGGCTGAGTAAAAGGGTTAAAGACACGCGCAATTTGCTCTTCGATATTGGAATCATCAGAGTAAAAATTCTGAAATTTTGCGAGAGGGTTGTCAACGTCCATATTTATTTTTAAAACTGGTCCCCCAGCCTAGGTCTGATGGGGGAGGCTGTGAGCAGAAGCCTCGGTAACGGCACGGGTTTTGTTTAATACCCGACTGATGAACAAACAAATTTCAGCTGGTTTAGCCCTCAAATGCCCTTATATCGAATGCCCGTCTTTTTCCGTTTTTACGGCGACCCTAGACCCCAGTCCGAAAGCCGACACCACTGTCCGGAATTCGGACGGTTTTAAGCGTAAAGGGTATTATTTCAGAATCTCCGACTCCAGACGCGTTCCGGTTTTTGTTTGTCTGAGGTGTAAAAAATCTTTTTCCTCGTCTCGATTGACCGCGTGCTTTAGGCAGAAAAAAAGGACGATCAATCACCAAGTGATGAAACTCCTGGCTTCAGGCGTGTCTCAACGCAGAACAGCCAGACTGCTTGGAATTGATCGAAAAACCCTGGTGCGGAAGTTTCTGTTTTGGGCTCAGCAAGCCAGTTTATTTCATGAAGAATTTCTGGAATCGATCGCTCAGGGCGAGAACAAGATCAAGAGGGCGCAATTTGATGAAATGGAGACCTTCGAAAAATCAAAATGCATGCCACTGAGTGTTCCACTCGTGGTTGAGACAAAAAGTCGAAAGATCCTCGGTTTTCGTGTCTGTGAAATGCCGAGCAAAGGAATGTTGGTTGAAAAGTCGCTCAAAAAATACGGCCCTCGCCATGATGGCCGCCCGGCTGCGGCCGCGTCACTTTTCGTGGAAATTGCAAAAGTTCTGGATCCTCAAGTGGAAATCACTTCGGATCAAAATCCAAAATATCCAAGTTGGATCAAAAAATCGCTTCCAGAAACGGTCACCCACAAGACCATTAAGGGTTCGCGCGGTTGTGTTGTGGGTCAGGGGGAACTCAAAAAGACTGGGTTTGACCCGTTATTTTCGTTTAATCACACCGCCGCGATGCTTCGGGCGAACATCAACCGGCTGTTTTGGAGAACCTGGTGCACCACCAAGCGAAAGGACCGGCTTGCGGCGCACATCGCTATCTACGTTTACTATCACAATACCGTGCTCACTGAGCATCCGAGCACTTAACGGATGCTTCAAAGTTCGATCCCGCCGTCAGGAGCTTGTACTCCAGGCGGTGATTTTCTGGAATTACCTGATCCTGACGTCTTTTTTTTGTTTTCGCCCTACTTTTTTTACTCAGTCTTCCTAGGCTGATGGACCAGTTTTAGTGGAGCAACTGCGAGGCGGCGCCCATGCTCATCTGCGCGATCTCATCGACGGTGGCTTCACGAGTAGCGGTTGCTTCAATATCGAAGCAGAGATCCTGCCCCGCTAACGGATGATTGCCATCGAGAGTGACGTGGAGAGGGTCTCCAGCAATCACACGAAACACGCGGGTTTCGCCGTCATTGCATTGAGTGACTACTTGGTAACCGATTTCAAGGTGCTTTCCTTGCGGTAATCTTCGGCGTGGCATTGTCATGACCAGCGAGGGGTCATAAAATCCATAAGCTTGTTCTGCTCGCACAAAAATACTTCGTTTTTCTCCCTTTTTTAAACCTTGGAGTCCATCTAACAGACCGCGAATGGGCTCATGAAATCCCGAAAAGGCAGCCACTGATCCAGGGCCGTTCCCGGCCTGGTGAGTAAGAATGTCATGGATGAAGGAAGAGCTGATAATCTTCCCAAGAGGGTCCTTGAGGACGCAATAAAAAGAAATCATTTGTGGTTTCAATCTTGAAATGCCTCCCTATTCTTAGCTTCAACCTATCCGGGGTTACCTCGAGAAGTCAAATCGCACCTCGTGCAGCATGGCCTCTATTTGGCAGAGGGATAGGGTAGGTCCATGACCGATAACGGAGCGAAGCAAGTGTTAATGAAAATTCATATTAAGTTCCGTTGTGAATTGAAAATCGTTGCTTTGGTGGAAACCCGGTGATTAGTTAGAGCAATCATAAAGATGATGCTCTGATTGTGATCAGTTTCGAGGGGGAACCTGGTGTGATGCAGTGTAGATTCATCCGTGTTTGGCGCATAAGAATTCTGAGAGCCTTCATTGCTCTGAGTTGTTTTGGCTGTTTGATTTTTGGGAAAACCGCGAGTGCGGGTGACCTGGATCAATGGATTTTCTCGCAAAGTGATTTTTCCGTTCGAGGGATGTTGCGAAATATAGGGTCTTCTCCTGCTGTCCCTGATGCAGTGCCGGGTTCGGTGGTTGCTGCGCCTTCTCGTGTTCCTGATTATCGATTTCATTGGGTGCGCGATGGCGCTTTAACAATGGATGCGGTTTTAGGTCTTTTTGAAAATGCCACTGACCCCTCCGACCAGTCCCGCTATTTGACCCTCCTTTTGGACTATGTCGGATTTTCTCGCCGAATTCAGCTGACCGCGAACGCCAGCGGTGGCGCTGATGAGCTAGGCGTGGGCGAGCCCAAATTTCGCGTGGATGGTCGTGCGTATGAGTTGCCTTGGGGACGGCCTCAAAACGATGGTCCCGCGCTTCGTGCGCTCACTTTGATTCGATTCGCGCACCGTTTGGTCGATGCCGGGCGAGCCGACTTGGTGTGGGGACGTCTTTATAATCTTGGACTTCCAGGTCGAACTGTCATCAAAGTCGATTTAGAATTTGTATCGGATCATTGGCGAGACCCCTCTTTTGACTTATGGGAAGAGGTCAAAGGCTCTCATTTTTATACCCGTCTCGTGCAGCGTCGGGCGTTGTTGGAAGGCGCGGCGCTCGCAGATCGTCTCGGAGACCCCGAGGCCGCTAAGTGGTATCGCGGACAGGCTTCTGCCATGGAGCCCGAAATTAATCGGCACTGGCGGCCCGATCGCGGCATCGTGTTGGCAAGCCTCGATACGGTCTATGGTAAAGATTATGGCAAAAACAGTGGGCTGGATGTTGCCGTTGTTTTAGGAGCCTTGCATGCCTCGGCGAGCCCGCGTACGCAGGATCAGTTTTTTGGCGTCACCGACGATCGTATTTTGGCGACGGCCGCACGGTTAGCTGAAACGTTTAAGAGTATTTACTTAATCAACACCGTAGAAAAAGATCTCGATGGCCAGCTTTTAGGGCCCGCGATTGGACGGTACCCGGAGGATGTTTACAGTGGGTCGTCCCGTCATCTTCAAGGCAATCCTTGGTTCTTGGCCACGAATGCCTTTGCCGAGCTTTACTATCGTTGCGCTCGTCAATTTGAAAAACAACCCGCGATTCGGGTGACTCCGGCTGTTATGGCGCTATTTCGGCATTTGAATAATTATTCTCAGCTATCATTGATGGCCGGTGAGGTTATTTCGTCTTTCGATTCTCGGTATCCACTTTTGATTCAGGGGCTTCGCGAAACCGGGGATTCTTATCTTCGCCGGGTACGGTTCCATTCTGCTTCGAGTGGTTCTTTGTCTGAGCAATTTAACCGCGATACGGGATATATGCAGAGCGCTGAAGATCTCACCTGGAGTTACGCAAGCGTACTGACCGCTGTTTCGGCACGAGGCAATTAACTTAACGCATCAGGGCGAGCGGCACTTTTGAGTTTGCCATCATTTTTGCAACGCAAGGATCTGCAAACCGGGAGGATCCTTTTTATGCGTTTAATTTCACTTCGGGGTCATAGTATTTTGGATTATGTTGCTGGAATCGTTTTGTTGGTTTCTCCGGCGTTTTTTGGCTTCGCAGCGTTAGACGCGGCTCGTAGTACCTTTTCTATGTTGGGCTCAACGCTGATTATTTATAGTCTTTTGACTCGTTATCGCTATTCCATCTTTAAGGTTATCCCCGTGGGATTTCATATGTTCTTAGACGGGGTGCTCGGTGGTTATTTGATTTTAGCTCCTTACTTAATGGGGTACCGCACGATCCTTTCAGGTGGGCAGTGGGCAGTGCACGTGATCGAGGGTTTTGGAATGATTATGCTGGTGGCGCTCACAGGTTCGGCGAAGGCCGAAGCTGCTTATGGGCGCGAGGAGGAGTCGGTGACGACTCGGCGGGCGGCTTAAGCAGGGTTTGGGTCAAAATGAAGTGACCAAACCCAGCGGTTCTCTACCTTGAGGGTCGAGGCGTTTATGCTGTGCCCGCCGTCTCCTCGTGGTCACCTGAGTGTTTCGGCAATCCAATCGACCAGCAGAAACAAAGACTTGGCTAGGATAGCGAGAATCCAAGTTTTTTGTTTCAGTTTTTCCAGTCGAATCCGATCTATACAGTACTTGGTGGTATTGTATTTCATGGATTACCTCCTTTCTTTTGTAGAAGTTAGGAGGTGGTTCCTTCCACACCGCTTGGGTTTGGCTAGGGGCTCGATGAGCAAGGCTGATGCCAGCTCTTCTTGGGGTTAAATCGAGTTTAAGTAACTTTATGGTTCAGGTTTGAACCTTTTTGGCGCGATTTCGGACCAAATTGAGGATTTAAGCTGCTCGCAGATAATGAGAATTCAGTTCGTAGGCTTGGATGAGTTCGTTGTCATCGGGGTTTCGGTCGAGCAGAAAACCGTGGGATTTTTGTCTCGCCAGGTATTCGGGAAAGGCGGGAATGTCAGCGCTGAGCGCTTGGATCCAAGCGAAGGTTTCATTATGCGCGCGGCGCTCGGTCAAAAAGAGGCGTTTTTGATCAAACCGCACGGCGCGTTCTAGCTCAGAAATGACGGGGGCGATCCGTTGCACGCGGGGTCCTTGAGCGATTTGAAGAACCTGTTGGAGTAGCACTCTGGAATCGGAAGAGAAGTCTTGATCTGGAAAATGTTGCTTTAAATTCAGGCGGCATTGACTCCACATTTGAAGACTCCGGGATCCGCTTTGAGCGTACGCAGAGTCGTAGGCATGAATGAGTTCGTGATAGAAGAGTGCGGCGCTTAGGCCGAGCTCACCCGGGAGTGAAAGGTAAATGGTGCGTTGGTTCGGACTCCATTCAAAGCCAGCCCCTGCGCGGGTGCGGCCTTTGTGGTCGCTCGAGATTTCCGCCAGGGGGCTGATCTTGAGCGATCCTGTGGCAAGGTCGTGCCGGGCGAGGGTGGCCAGGCCATGAGATGCGCTGAAGCTTTCTAAGAATGAGAGCAGGGGTTCTGCTTCATGGCTTTGGCGGTGAAGGGGTGAGTGTTTGTCGCCCATAGAGAAGGTATCGGCAGAAGGCTTGGAATGGTTGATGGATTGTAGCTAGTCAGCCTTCAGCGAACAGCAATCAGCTTTATAAAAGGGTTCAAAGACATTCATTGCTGTTAGACGGATGTAACTTTTCGAAAGTTGTCTCAGACGGCTTTATAAATTCTTGTTTTTATTCGTCTTAGCTGACGCCTGTTAGCTGAAGGCT
This sequence comes from Bdellovibrionota bacterium FG-1, assembly GCA_051382295.1. Lineage (GTDB taxonomy): Bacteria > Bdellovibrionota > UBA1018 > UBA1018 > UBA1018 > JBBCAW01. The sequence goes on from JBBCAW010000141.1 coordinate 26,873, forward strand.
GACTAGCTACGATGGATTTTGTATAACTATCTAAAACCATGATGTTTTTTTAATATTACATGATCATCCCGGGATTCCAGGTAAAAATCCTTATTCCCGGGAATCCCGGGATATTGACTTATTCTCGGGAATCCCGGTAAATATAGAATATGAAGATTGCTTTGCCCAATAGTGCTTTCTTGGGAAATTTTGAAGCTTTTGTCCGCTCGTTTGATCCCATGGAAAGCGAACGCCTGAAGATTACAGCGAACAAAAAGTGGATTTCTGTTCATCCAGCCGTACTTGCCATGGTGGCGGCTCTGGGGCAGACCGTAAGGCCTTCTGCAATTGTCTGTGAGCCGTTCGAGGCGAAGTCACGTCATTACTTTGAGCGCATGGGGTTGTTTAAGTTTTTGGGGGTTGATTCCTCGATCAAAGTGGTTGAGCACGATCCAACGGGTCGTTTTATTCCCTGCTTATCCGGTTGTCACTTAATAGCATTTAAGCTACGGTGCGTCGCAGAGGGTTTTAGCGATGCCAACTGCGGGTCAAAAGCCACCGCCACCGAAAAACTCCCCTCCTGAATATCCGATAACCCATCTGGACTTTCAGCTCATGTTTCCTGATGAGGCGGCATGCCTCCTCTATCTGGA
>JBBCAW010000142.1:0-4034 GCA_051382295.1 Bdellovibrionota bacterium FG-1
TGATTTCAAAAGGTTAGTCAGGGTTCTTGAGCTGTATATTTCCGTTTTCATAATGTCCCTATTGTTCTACTAATACACAAAAAGATCAATAGAGACATTATGGTCAAACAAGCATTCCGTTGATCATAAGGAATACGGCAGTTTTCTAACGGTGTTTTAGAGATGTTATCGATGTAGCACAGAACATTGCTCTGTTTTAGTGACCCAATTATCCGACTTTATGTGATTTTATTTTTGCGCGGCGCCTAAAGGTCGAGGCCGTATCTTCGACTACCTCTTCAAATGCGCCTTTTGCCTTAATTTCTTGCCGTCTCTGCCGTTCAGATCGATTAGGTTTCCGTTTGCGTGACATGGAGCCTCCAATTCTTAGATTTATGTAAAATTGGGTCAGAGGCTTTGTCAATGCTCCCGATTTTTCCCATCGACGTGGATGCTACCTGTATTTTGCGTGAGGCTCGTTGCAGTCATTGCAGTCGCATCTTTTATCTTTGCCAGCATTGTGATCACGGACAAACCTATTGTTCGGATGAGTGCCGTGCAACGGGCCAGAGAAGGAAACGCCAGCAGGCAAATCGGCGGCACCAGGAGACGCGTGAGGGGCGGCGGGACCATGCCGACCGCCAAAGGGCCTATCGTGCCCGCAAAAAAGTGACGGATCAGGGTCGACCTCCTCTTGAAGATTCAGGCAATGTGTGTGCGCCCGAGGAAAAACCCGTGGTTCTGCCTACCACCCTCCACCCCTCGGTCATGAAAGAGATCCATGAACCGACCTTGTTGCATTATCCGCCCCTCACGGGAACAAACTCGCTTGCTTTTTCAATGGGGGAACCGCGAGCTGCTCCGTGCGGCTTTGCCCCCGCCCGGGGTAGCCCATTCTCGGGCAGCAGCAACTCTACTGGAGGGGCTTTCGCTGTGGATCGGGGAGCCCTTATCAGTTGTACTGTGTGCGGACGCACAGGGAAATTCGCCCGCGCTGGGCCTTTGCGACGGTTTCGGATTCGGTAACGATAGTGTTTACTACTCAGTCGAGGTCATCGAGCCGGGACGTCGCCGGGGTATGGGACCTTTTCGGGATTTACGTCAGATGAGCATGAAGGGACTCGGATGAGCCTGCTGGAGAGGAGGGCATCCTCATGCTGAGCCCAGAAATTCAGACTGACATCCTGTCGCGCCATTTTGCAAAGAAACAGACCGCTCGGGCGATCGCCCGAGAACTGGGGATCAATCGCAAAAGTGTCGTGCGCGTGATTGATCGCAGCTCCGTGGTGCTTGGGATCCAATCATCCACACGCATTTCGCGTTTAGATGATTTCAAACAGGAGGTGCTCAAGCTCATCCAAGAGGACCCGGACACGACGGTGATGGTGCTCATGCAACGGATCCGCAGCTTGGGTTATGACGGTGGCTACACGATTTTGAGGGAATGGGTGAAGGCCCAACGAATCAGATCGCAGCCCAAGGCCGAGGCATTTTTCAAAATGACCTTTATTGTGGGAGAGGCAGCCCAGGTTGACTGGGGCGAATTTCAGGATGTTTTTGGAGACGGCGTCAAGATTCACTGCTTTATTATGGTCCTTTGTTACTCTCGACTGCTTTACATCGAGTTCACGAGATCTGAAAAGTTTGAGGAGTTCATTCGCTGCCACGAAAACGCGATCCGCTATTTTGAGAACCGGGTGCCCATTGAGGGCTGGTATGACAACTTGCCGGCCGCCGTATCGGAGCGCATGGGTAAACTCACCCGCTTTAATGCCCGATTTTTAGCTTACGTTGGTCATCACCACCTGAAGCCCTACGCTTGCAACCTCGCCAAGGGGAACGAAAAGGGCCGAGTCGAAGATGGCGTAAAATATATTCGCATGAACTTCTGGCATAACCGAAAATTCAAGGATTTTTCAGATCTCTGTGCGCAGGCCACTGAGTGGCGTGATGAAACCGCCAATCTCCGCGAGCACCGATCGACACGCAAGATCCCCAGGCTCATCTTTGACCACGAGGAGAAGGAGCATTTACAAAAGGCGAATCCCGCTCCTTACGACACCGACGAGGTATTCTCTGAGGAGATCCGCCCCGACTTCCATATCATTTACGAGACAAACCAGTATTCGGTCCCCTGGACCTTGGTGGGCTGCGTGGCGACCGTTCGAATTGATGCTCTTGAGATCCGGGTTTACTACCAAGATCACTTCGTCACCAAGCACGAGCGCTGCTACGTGAAGCACCAACGACCCTTCACAAAGCCCGAGCACGAGCAGGGGCTCAAAGAGAGAAAACCGCAGGGAAAAAACGCCCACATCCACTGGCAGATTGAGACGCTTGAAAGCTACGGTGCCCCACTCAAGCAGTATTTAAAATGCTTGCGCCACTCTCATCGTTCGCTCAGGCATGAAGTCTCGCGTCTGCTTGCGTTGGGGACGATTTACGGCGCAAATGTGCTTGCCGAAACGGTCGATTCGCTGCTCAAGCGCGGTACGATCGGCACGGAGCAGATCGAGCTGGCCCTCAAGCATCGTGAAAGAAGCAGTGAAGGTCGCAGTGACATCACACGGCCCGCTCCAATGAATCTTCAAGACGAACGGTTGGCTCGTATCCCTTCACGAATTGATCTCAGGCAGTACGACCAGCTGATCCTGAACTCGTTGGAGCGTTCAGGCGAGTCGACGCCTCCCGCGACACTCACCCCAGACTCGCAGGAGAAAAGAAACCATGGAAATCCCGACCAATTTGAAACCGCAGAGCCAGCCCGGCCCCCTTCACGCGAAGACCAATCAACGCCCGATCCAGCAGCCCGATCCGACGATCCCGCCCGATTTGACACCTCTACTGGACGGCCTGACCCAGTTGAAACTTAAACATTGGAGAGACATGCTCGTGGAGGACTGGCCGCGCCTGAAGCCAGCAGAGCAGCATAGTCTGAGTGCCAGCCTAAAAAAGTGGATTGCCACCGAAATGGCCGAACGCCACTCAGCGGGAATCCACCGGCGAATTTACGACGCGAAGTTCATTCGTAACCAGACTGTGGATCAGTTCGACTTCCAATACAACACGTCCACTCGGGCGATTGAGAAGGATTACCTCAAACTTTATAACCACACCCAAGGGGGCAGCGTACCTCGTGCGGTTTTCGTAGGCAACACGGGCTTGGGAAAGACCCATCTCGGACGGGCTTTGGGGTACGCGGCTTGCCAGGCGGGATTGTCCGTCTTGTATAGCCGGGCCTCTCAGATTGTGAATGACCTGGCCACGGCCAAGGCTGTCCACAACCTGGAGCGTGAGCTCCGCAAATACCGCAAACCTCAGCTTCTGATCGTAGACGAACTCGGCTACGTGACGATGGATACGGAAGCAGGAAATCTCTTTTTCCAGGTGATCTCCGATAGGCATGACAGGGGGCTCGGCACGGTAGTGACCACCAACTTCGCCTTCGGACATTGGAATCAAATCTTTGCCGCCGAATCCACCGCTCTCGTCATTGTCGAACGTTTGACCTCGGACGCGGAGGTGTTTTATCTGGAAGGAGAGAGCTATCCGCAGTACCAACGAAAAAAGAAGAACCAAACCAAGCATTAAAACTTAAGAGCTCGCAGCTGCCGTGACTCCCGATCCAACTCGGATCGGTGGTCATGGGGCGCGGGCAGATCTACGCCCTCGTGGCCGACAGGTCAGGCGAGCGTACGCCTCGGGCCAAAAAAGCCATCCGACTGGCCCCTCTCATTCCGCCATTGGTACCCATCAAACCGCAAAAATTGGCCCCTTTTTATCCCGCCGCTTCCACGGAATTATTGACTCAGCTTTTCCCTGCGTTTTGCAGTTTAAACCGGCATGAGCACGTTCGCATATCCGCTTAGACCCTCGCCAGGACCCCGGGAGCTGGCTCGGCCCCCAGCAAAGAGGTGGTTTGAACGGGCTCGTATGGACGGTCCCTTGTCAACGCAGAAAGAATCCTTGGGTGATTTGGAAGTCAGGCTAGACCTTGAGCTTACATCCTCGTATTCGCGTGCTGGTTAACGCATCAAGAGTTTCGTACTGCCAGA
>JBBCAW010000143.1:0-9113 GCA_051382295.1 Bdellovibrionota bacterium FG-1
ATACTCCCCCGGAACTCACAAGGTCCAACAAATCAAAAGCGAGAGCAAAACCGACATCACTTACTCTCACTGTGTGCGGCTTTCTGTTATCCGCCCTAATTCGACCCATAAGGGAAACCTCATTTTCTACCTATCCTCTAATTTGGACGAAAGCAAACACCCTCAGTTAGGAGCAAGTCTGGGACAAGCCGTACGATCCCTCAAGTGGCTAGAGGGGAAAGCCATTGCGCAGCACAGTATATAACGTTTCCATTCCTGATATGTTGAAAAATCTTGCAGCAAAGAAATTGTTGGTGGATAAAAGGCCTGATTGAAAAGAGGGATTAAAAATCAGAACGAACCAGCCGTATTTTCCTTTTTTGTTGACTGACATGCTGGGAGAATTACTAGGAACTTTTATCCTAGTCTTCTTTGGTTGTGGATCCATCGCCGTGACCGTTTTGTTTTCCGCGCATATAGGCCTATTTCAAGTGGCCGCGATCTGGGGCATCGGCGTGAGCCTCGCCATTTACAGCGCTCGACATCTTTCTTGCGCCCACCTCAACCCAGCAGTCAGTCTTGCCATGGTAGTTGTTGGCCGCATGTCCTGGCGAGAGATTCCTTCGTACTGGATGGCACAGCTATGTGGAGCCATCCTTGCTGCCTTGACTCTTTATGCTTTATTTTGTGGATCAATTACCGCCTTTGAGCTTTCACATCAGATTGTCCGAGGCGCGCCTGAATCCGTTCAAACTGCGATGATGTTTGGAGAATATTTTCCAAATCCCTCAGTAACGATCTCGCCTGCGGCGGTGAGCATGGGATCTGCTTTTCTGGCTGAAGCCCTTGGGACCTTTTTACTCGTAATGCTGATCTTTTTCGTGACCGACACATGCAATGCCGGCAGGCCCGATGACGGCATTACCCCGCTTCTCATTGGAGCAGCGCTTACGGCTCTCATTAGCTTGCTCGCGCCACTAGGTCAGGCAGGATTCAACCCCGCGCGAGATTTTGGACCCAGAATAATAGCCTATCTATTCGGGTGGGGTGAGGTTGCGATCCCTGGCCCACGTGGGGGCTTCTTTGTTATTTACATCTTCGGTCCGCTCACTGGTAGCACTGCCGCAGCAGTCCTCTTCCGCTACGTGTTTGCTCCTCTAATGAAGAGTCAGCTTTCTGACTCCAATGAATGCAAGACCAAGGATCCGGCAGCCTGAGAACCAAATATCGAAGGACCGCACTACATGCGCCCGTCTTTCAGACAGGGGGGGGAATCTGCACAAATTGTGAAAGAGTTAGGACTTCCGGATGTTGAAGTTTCAATACCATATTTGCAGGGTATGACATCTGCATGAAGAGCCGCCTATTTCGGGCAGTGCTTCTTGACCGCGTCCAATAGCCGCGGAATTTCAAAAGGCTTCATGACGGCATCCGCCACGCCAACGAAGTTCTTCTCGTGCGCGACTGCGAATACAACCACCACTGGAGGCAGAATTTTATTGAAACGCAAAAGCAGGTCAGTAAACTCAAAGCACTTTCGAGACAGATCGAGTACGACATTAAAGGGAACACCCACGAACTTGAAACCGAGGTCGCAGATTACGAGCGGCAGATCGAGAGGTGGAAAAAGTCACCGCAGTCACGCCAGAAACGTGAACCCGTGCCCCGTGAAAAACCACAACCCCGAGTGATTCGGCGGCCTGGCGGAGGACCTTTCGGGATGAGCAAGGAAGAGATGGACGCTTACACGGGGTTTTAAGAGCGCTTGCCCCGCGAGCCCACCGGAGCCGTAAGCTTTCGCGTGTAGCTCTCCAGTGACGGCAGACCGTGATAAACCATAATGACGCTCCCGCTTTACGACTCGATAGACCGGGCCGATTGCGGTCCCGGCGAGGACGAGGGTTAAAACTCCAAAGACTGCTCCAATAACTGATTGCATAGGGGGCTCCTTAATTCCTGTGTTAATTTGTTAAGCTAACTTCTCTCTCTTCAAAATGGCTCGAACCATCTCGTGATGCCACGGGCCTTTGGTCTTCTTCGTTGGGATTCCGCTCCTAGTCAGCGCCCTTGCGATGGCATTAAGCGAAAGCTTCTCCTCTAAGTACATTTTCTTCACCGCCTGGATGACTTTCTTCTCTTTCGGATACCCGACCAACTGACCCCCCACCATGTGGTACCCAAAGGGGGGATTGCCATGGCGGCCATGGAAAAGATGGGGAGCGCGAGTGGGGATTTTGAACCGTTCGAGACTCGCCAAAACCGCCGTTCTGGATGCCAAAGTTAACTCTGCAACCTGGGCTACAGAGAGCCCTTTTGTGACGTATAAATCGTGGATGACACCTTCGTTAGCATAGTCAGGAAGCGTCTTGATCGTTGAAATCAAAACAGTTCTTGGTTGGATGCCATTTATTGCACCCGCCTCAAGAGGGTCCACCAATTTAAAAATAAGGCCCAAAGTAGGACGCGATGTTTAAACGTGAATTCTACGGACTCGTCTTGAGTTTGTCGTTCGGCGTCTCATTCGGTGTTTCGCTGGGCTTACTACAAATGACCGGATGCTCAACCCAGGTCATGACGGATCCTGAAGCGGCTGTGAGTCCAAGCCCAAGTCCAAGCGCTGAAGCAAGTGCCAGCCCCTCACCTTCGGCCTCACCTACGCCGAGCCTGTCTTTTGTCGTGGCGGATCCCTATATCTCAGGCGCGCAGTGTTGCGTCGATGCCAATAGCAACGAGGAGTGCGACGACGGAGAACTCCTCTCAACGGTTTCAAATTCAAGCGGCGCCTTCTCCTTTGATCCCCAGCCGGCTGGCGGGTTCCATCATTTTGATGAAATCAAGCAAACTGGGAACGCATAACGGCAAGGACTATCAGAATCGCCTCCGAGGCACCGTACAAAGCAGTGGAACAATCTACATTACGCCGATGACGACCCCGCTCGCCAATAGTTTTACGTCTCAGCAGATTATCGATCTTTTTGCCGAGAAGAGTCTCACATTGACTGAGGCCGATCTCACGGCCAATCCGATGGAAAATATTGCGACACTTTTCGCCACCGAAGTCACGGATGCGGCGCTAATGAGGCTTCGCGCTAACGTCGTATTGGATTGTTTTTTCCGCGTTGTGCAGGGGCTGGACGGCGTGGGCGTAAATGTCACTCCTGCCAACCTGATTCAGAACACCGAGCGAAAAGCGCTGTTTCTCGCATCCATTGATCCAGTGAATGCGATTCTATCGGCCTCTTATATCCAGAGTATTTCGGCCAAAATGGTAGGAGTGCCGGCGAACTTTCCCAAAATTGGCGCCGAGGCCTTTGCACGAACCGCGATCGTCCTCAATGATTGGTTAGTGCCACTGATCGTTGCGAATCCGTCTCTTAACGTACCCTCTTTGGCGACCAACAAAATTGCGGGCTATGGGAGCTATATCGGACGAGCGTTTTATGTTTCGATGAACAAAGCCACCGCCGGAATTGATATTCCGATTGGACTAGGCTTGCTCCCAAATACGAAGAACTGCACCACATTTACGATTGTTGACGCAAGTTACACGACTACTCATAGCGCCAGCGACAATGTCGCCAATATCACCTGCGTGCCTTAATCGTCATGGCTAAGCAACCCAACAATCCGCTCCATGGTGTCACCCTTGAAATGATTGTAACGAAGCTCGTCGAGGTTTATGGCTGGGAGGAGTTGGGGAGCATGATTGACATCAAGTGTTTCACGATTAATCCCAGCGTAAAATCCAGCCTCACCTTTTTGAGACGCACCCCCTGGGCACGCCAGAAGGTCGAAGATCTGTATGTGCACACTCAAGGGAAAGAACCGAGCTAACACCCCACGGCATGATTAGCCGCGCTTCTGGCGCGGCCTCGTAAGGGGGCCACCAATTTCTGATTAGACAAAGCGATGGATTTGCGGCAATCTCACATGAAGAGATTACTCAGTTGCGCTAAAGCAAACCTGGGTACGTCTGCTGGGGCGTCGGCAAGTGGCTAAGCTAGCGGATTTTGATTCCGCCATTCCTAGGTTCGAGTCCTAGCGCCCCAGCCATTCTTAAGTTTGATTCCACTGAAAAAATTAACAAAAATAAAGCAAGAAGCGGAAAACGCAGTGTAATCGATTCAAGCAGTTAGGATCGAGTTGCAGCTTTCAGCATTTCCCGGTCAGTCGCTAGATTTCGGGAATTTCCTATTTCTTGCCTATTTTTGGCCTACCAAAAGCCGGTTCAAAACGTAGGACAAAGTCGGCCCCGTTTCACGTCGTAAGGCGACTTTTCCTGCCAGCAAGAATGAGAAGGTAGGTATCTTAGTGCGCACAATCATCTAAAAAAAAAGCCCAAAGCCATTCTTGTAAAATGTGCCCTGGGCTTCTCAAATTTTAACTCACTCAGCTCTTCGATCTTATCAGGTCCGGAAGCTGATGTTTGCAACCTTAACCGGAGCTGCTTTACGCGGCTCCTGGCGGGCACTTCTCCATTCTTAAAGAGAAGTGCCTCCCCTGTCAACACGAATGGAGAGAATATGAATCAATCACAATGTCCAGTTATCGCAATCGCTAATCAGAGGGGGGGGGTGGAAAAAACGACCACCGCCATAAATCTCGCGCAAGCACTTGCGCTCCAAGATTTGCGCGTGCTGCTTGTCGATCTTGACCCTCAAGGCAACGCCACTCAGGGTGTGGGCATCCGCTTGGAGAGCATACAGGGATCAATCGCTGAGATGATTCGTGACCGAGCGCTCCCTATTGAACGCGTAATCTACAAAGGGGATGGTCTCGATTTGATTCCTGCCACTCCCCTGCTCTCGCGAGTTGAACGCGAGATGGTCTCACTGACTAACTCGGAGCTACGACTTGCGCAACGTCTCCAGCCGCTTCGCACGCAATACTCGGCAATCATAGTTGATACCCCTCCGACCTTTGGGCCACTCATGAATTCGGCACTAAACGCAGCAACTCAGCTCATTGTACCCGTCGATTCTGGCTATTTCGCCATGATGGGAATCCGTGAGCTTGCCACTGAGATCGAGGAGATCCGAGGTGGCACAAACCCCGGACTCGCGATCTTAGGTTATCTTCTGACATTGGTTGATCCCACCAATATGTCGGGCCAAACCTGGGACACGCTAGTGGCAAGTTTCGGCGAGCAAGTGTTTGAAACTAAAATCAGGCGGTCAGTCAAATTGCGCGAGGCCCCGGCGCTCGGGAAGACGATTTTCCATCACGCACCTGAGAGCGCAGGTGCGCGCGATTATCTCGGCCTTGCGGATGAGGTTATGGAACGGTTGCACATTGGTGACGTAAGCTCAGTGGCCAACGCCGATGGGCGCCCGGCGCTCTCCGTCGTTAACGGGGGTGCACTGTGAAAGCCAAGTTAGAACTAAAAAACGCGCTCGAAGCCCTGCAAGTGCGAAAGCCCCTAAGACTCCCCTCCTCCGCGCCGACGTTTGCAGCTCCGCAACCCCCATCACCGCAATTTGAGTCAATCACCTTGGTTCCTGTGGAAACCGGGGTTGCTCCACAAACCGTGGTTCCTATACCAACCCAGGTTCCTGGAGATACCACGGTTGCTGTACCGACCATGGTTGCTGTGGAAACCCAGGTGCAGAACGTAAGTGCCGGAAACTGCGCGGAAGGGGCCACCTTGGTTGGTAGCGAGACCGTGGTTCCTGCGCAAACCAGGGTTGCTACAGAAGCCCAGGCTCCCACACAGACCCCGGTTGCCCTGGAAACCAGGGTTCCTGGGGATGCCACGGTTCCTGCACCAACCCAGGTTCTCCCACGAACCATGGTCGATAGGGGAACCCAGGTCCACGCACGGGGCGAAGTGCATCACGCACCGGAGCAGGACAGCGCCGTAGTCTTGGAAACCCAAGCGAGCCCAAAGCTTCAGCACGGATACACGCGCATCCCAAACTCGTTACTCATGCGAATGGTGAGTGGCGACCTCCTTCGCAGCGAGATGCAAGTCGCGCTGCTCATTGGGCGCTTTACGATTTCGTACCAACGGAAATTTTCTCCCATTTCCAAAGCTGTCATCGAAAGGCAAACGGGATTGCGTGGTCCAGCGGTACTCCAGGCCCTCGCTGAGCTTGTAGCAAAGGGGGTGATTGAGAAAATTCCTGGCGATCAAAATCGACCCAATCAGTTCGGATTTGTATCAGCCGACGAAGTGTTCAACCCAACAACGAGCACCTTGGTTTCTCCAGCAACCCCGGTTCCTGTGGCAACCCAGGTTGCTGCAAGAACCCCCGCCCTGGTTTCCGTAGCAACCACCGCCCCGGTTGCTGCAGGAACCTACTTTAAAGATAATTCAAGATATAGAAACACTCTTTCTCAGCTTCCAGATTCATTGCAAAAATATTTCGACGAATTGAAGCCTGCGAAAAAACGTGAGAGCGAGTGGAAAGCATTTGAATCGCTACAGGGGGATTACTGCGCCGAAGACATCGCAGATTGCTTGATTCGCCTCGAAGAGCGCGGAGTGGGTGAATCAGCGCAACCCTGCCACTCTCCGATGGCGTATTTGAGCAAGGCAATGGGTGAAGTTCTGAACGAGGTTGAAGCTCGCCGGTTTAAGGCACACGAGCGAATTGAACGTGAACTGCGAGAAGCCGAAGCCGAAAAACAGAAACTCGAAACCGAGGCGCGAGAAGCCGATGAATGGACGGCGAAGGAGAACGCCTTTAACAAGGCATTTTCAAGCGAAGAACGTCAGCGCGAAGTGCTTGTAGAACTTCTTCGCGGATTGCCGTTTTCGCCGAATTCGCAGCCGGGGAGAATTATGGGAATTGGGAGATGGTGGAACTCACAGAATATCGGTGTCACCGGATGCTAGCCGCGAACCCCTCCCTGGGTCCGCGACCGCGCCGCCTCAGCCGGAGGAGGCTCTCACGAGCTCCCCCTTTGCGAATCCCTGAGCCAGAAGATTGCGCGCCCACCTCCGCGAGAAGGATTCGAGATCACGCATCGCACGCTTTGAGATGAGCCAGTTGCCGCTGGCGGCTTGTTCTGCGGCTCTGCAATAGAGACCCGTCGAATGCTGGATCGCTACGGGGAGCCACTCGCTGTTTCCTAGGTCGACAAATTCCATGTCAGGGTCTGGGACGAGGTCGCCGTATTGCTCAAAGTAGTGAGTGACTGTGACGTGTTTGCCGTGCTTCTCGATTGAGAGAGGCATGTAGCCCTCGTTGGCGATTTTCACCGCGTAGTCTTCGTTTGTATTGAAAGCGTCGAGTTGTTTGTGAGCGGTTAGGATTTTTTCAATCGCGGATTTCATTGTGGTTCGTTGAGTAGTTCTTCGAGTGATTCTTTGGGTCGTCATTTTGGTCTCCTTGTTTCAGAGGGTGGGTTTGACTGCGTTCCCTCTCGCCCAAAGCGAGGGAACGAAGACGAAACCAGACCAGAGCGGTGATCCTGTCCTCCGCGCCGCATCCCCAGGGCACCCGGCATGACAGGCTGTAGAGGAACGAAAGCCTGGCGGGACAGGGTGCTGCGGCAAGGAGAGCAGACAGGTCGCAAGCGCAGGTCGGCATCCCAAACAAGGAGAGCGAATCAATGACAGCCAATCGGCGAACTCCAGCACGACGAAATCCCGGCTACAGACCCGGTCGAAACCCCTCCGCCCACCGCCACAAACACTAACGCAAAGCACTAATCACGCGAAGCGCCACATGAATTCGCCACACACCCCGCCCTCAATCGAGACTGCACACACAAAAGTCTCAAAAAACGACGGCCCCATCAAAAAAACAGAGACAAGCCGGCAGCCCTGCGGTAATCCGGGCAGCAAGGGAAACAAGTAGTATGAAATCCGATTTAGAAATCCTCATCGTCGAAGACTCCGATGCCTTTCGCGAAAGTGTCGTTCAGCTCCTCAGCGTGTTCATGAATGTCGATGGCAGGGCCGATCTCAAGTCAGCCAAAGAAGCGCTCAAGACCAAAACCTACGATGTGGTCATCCTCGACAAGCGCCTGCCCGATGGCGACGGCACCACCCTCATCAAGAGCATCAAAGAAGACAATCCCAACACAGTCGTCATCATCCTCACCGAGGACAAAGAAGCCAGCAGTGGAAAACGCTGCATGATGTTGGGCGCCGACGATTACGTTGTGAAATCCGAAGGCGGCCTCGCCGACCTTCTCATCCGAATTCCGTTTGTGGTTGAGCGCGCGGCGGATACGCGAAGCCTCATCAGCCTAAAAGAACAAGTTCGAACCGCATTCAAATACGAAATCATTGGCAGCTCCCCCTCCACTGCGGCCCTTCGCGAGCACATTCTTTCGGTAAAAGGCGCGATGTCGAATTTCCTCATCACCGGCGAAAGCGGCACGGGCAAAGAGCTGATCGCCCGTCGGATCAACGCCCTTTCTGACGGAAAACAGCGCCCCCTGGTAGTCCTTAACTGCGCCGCAATCCCCGAAAACTTGATCGAAGAAGAACTCTTCGGCCACCAAAAAGGAACTTTCACAGGCGCTACGAGTGACAGGCCTGGGAAATTTGAATTAGCCCACGACGGCGACATTTTCCTCGACGAAATCGGTGATCTCCCTTACGAAGCGCAGAGCAAGATCCTTCGCGTAATCGAAGACGGAACCTACTTTCGCGTAGGCGGCACCAAACCGATTCACACTAATTGTCGGGTGATCGCCGCTACCAACAAGAACCTCGAAGAGATGGTCAGGCAAAAGCAGTTCCGCCAAGACCTCTTCTATCGCCTCAGCATTGTCCGCCTCCAAACGACCCCACTTCGCGAGCGACTCGCGGACATTCCAGCGTTGGCGCAGCATTTTTGCCGCAGTCTGGATGGTCCGACGCTTAAGATTTCGGACCGTGCCGTGAGAAAACTCATGCAGCATGAATGGCCGGGCAACATTCGCGAGCTTGGGAATTCCATTGAACGCGCTTTTCTGCGCGTAAGACACACCACCAAAAACGGCACGTGCGGCCCAAAAATAATTGAAGCCGAAGATATTTCGTTTGATCATGTGAGCGGCCCCGCAGCCGATATTCGCACGCTCGAATCAAAACTTCCTACCGAACTGCCTGATCTCAACAACACCTCCTACGCAGCTTTCATGGACGCCGCCGAGCGCGCCTATCTCACCTCCGCCATCAGCGTGACCAACGGAAA
>JBBCAW010000144.1:0-1444 GCA_051382295.1 Bdellovibrionota bacterium FG-1
ACTCGCGAAAACCCTTGGGGCCTATACATCACTCAGGAGAAGGAGGGCCAATAAATGAAACGCGCGCTTGTGTTTGGAGTGCTCTTAATCGTGTGTCATCAAACGCTCGCTTCTGAGGGACGAGTCCGGCACGTTTCAGTCGGGGGTGATCAGATCGTGATCGTTCACACCGCTATCGGCATCGCAACGATTATTCAGGTTCCAGATACTCCGAGCAGTGTGGTCGTGGGTGACCAAGAGGGCTTTCGTGTTGAGTATCTCGACCGGGCGATAACGATTAAGCCGCTGAGAGCAGGGGCAAAGAGCAACCTCTACGTCTATACGGACTTTAAACGCTATAATATTCAGCTCGCAACTGGCAACGAAGCGGCTGCTGATTATGTGGTGTATCTGGAGTCACCCAAACCACCAGCGCGCGATGCCGAGCATTCGACAAATGGTGCAACGATTTGGACCAAGCTAAATAAGCGCCTCCGTCTTGATGATTTGAGACTTGCTGCGACTCGTCTGGGGAGGGCACCGAGTGGTGTTTTGCTGATCGAATTTGAGGTGAGCGCATCCCGACCCGACTCATTTGATCCAAGTTGGCTTTGGTTAATACAGGAAGGAAAGGCCCGACCGATTCAAAATCTCTTTTTATCATCTGTGCGAATGGAGCCAGGCCAGGCGATCCGGGGTGTTTTGCAGATTTTGCGACGAGACATAGACAGCGCACTTCCTTTGCGAATTGAGTTGAGGCGAGAAAAAACGGCCGTTTGCACTCTTCCCAAGGTGGACTTATGGAAATAATCAAAGAGCGTAACTTTATCTCGCGACTTTTTTGGAAGGAACGGAAACCCTTTACCAGTAAGCGTGACCTGAACATTGGACTACTCGTCAAAGTGGGCGGTTTCGTTGTGGGGTTAACCGTTTTGATCTTACTCTTGCTCCCGTCCCCGAAACCCAAGGAACTCGGTGGTTTTAATACCAAGACGGATTCGACCTCGGATCGACGGATGCCCGAGACCACCGTTCCCGAGCCATCATTGTCAGGGTCAGGTGGCACAATGCCGCGAGAAAACGCCGCGAGTGCTGCCGCTCGCGGTTTTGATGTACTGAGTGGTCTTAATGCGCCTCCTCAAAATGCTGGCAAAGGGGGCACCCGAAATCTCAATAGTTCGATGATTCTCTCGCGACAAGGAACGGACTCGCGAACACAGCTTCCGCCAGGGAGCAGGTTCGCGGTCAGGATTACGCAGAACGTGAGTGTGGGTGGCGAATCCATGCCGGTGATCGGGGAAGTATCCGGCGATGTGCTCCATGACTCAGACATAGCTATTCCGCGAGGCTCACGAATTCTTGGTGATGTGACATTTGATGATGAGAGCGAACGAGCGCGTCTTACCTGGAAATCGATCATCTTCCCTGATGGGAGGCAACGAGATATTGCCGCCCTGGGTATGGG
>JBBCAW010000145.1:0-1336 GCA_051382295.1 Bdellovibrionota bacterium FG-1
GCGCGAGCCTCAAGCCTGAAAGTTTCCTGGCGCTGCTAGCAAGTGGGGCAACGGCGCTTCAGTCAATCCATCATCAAACTTAAAAACCGAAAACCCGACCTAAAGTCTTTATAGGTCGTATCCGGTTTGAAAAACAACATCACCTCGGTCCGAACTCCAGGTTGAGAGGCAAAGACTAAACTGAGCCCCGACTGAATAATCCCTTTTAGACCCATGCTGACAGTCGGATCATGAGATGGGACATGAGCCAAATCCACCGGTAGGTTACGAGCGAGCACGTTCATCAAAACACTCTTTTTAAGTGAGCCAAACTGATCCGCAACACAAATTCCAATATAATCAAAAATCGAGGCGACCTCGACTACCACGTATTCCTGTTCAATCAGCTCGAAATCCGCATTGCGATCCGTCCCTCGTCTGAGGGCCATTCCATTTGGCAATACGGGGGCATCAAAAAGTGCGTTCATTAAAAGTTCATCTACGGCTTGAGCCACCAATGCCGAAAGCCGAGTATTCACGTTTTGGCGTACAAAAATATTTTGAATCGCTTCAACCGCAGCGTGCTTTTGCCCCGAACGCTTGATCACGATTTTTCGGATGTCTGCTTTTTCCGGAAAATACCTAGCTATACCAAAAGGCTCCCCGCGAAGTATGATTCCGGCCAATCGCGCCAAAAGCATGGGCGCCGGTTCATCAAAGCGCCTAAATAAATGATGGCCAAAAACCGGAAATTTAGCCAAATGAGGATTTTCAAATAAGGGCTTGTCGGTTACGGCAAATACCCGCAGGGGTGAAACCACATTAGCTAAAGCCGCCCCTACCGCCTCGCCCCGCACGGGATCATCGGCATCCCAAAAAATAAGACTTTCAGCATGTTGCGCAAGCACGTCGGGCAACAAGTACGGGCTCACCACCCGTTCCAAAGCAAGATCATTCGAAAATGCGACGAATTCGGCCATCTTTTGATCTTCGGGGCGCTCTGAAATGAGTAAAACTCGACTCACCATTCAACCTCCGCCTTAAAAGGCCATTCCTATTTTGGTTCCCAGGGTGTTCGTTCCGGCCGTGCTATACGAAAACTCAAGCGTCATTCTTGCGCCAGAACGTGGGAGCTTGAGTGAGATCCCGCCAAAGGCCATCGCTCCTTGGGCGGAACCGGTTTTATGAAGCGACGGCAGCGGAATGGTCTCCGTGCCCACGCCCGTAACCGAATTGATGATTCCGACAATGTCGGCATCCGCCACTCCTGTCGCGTAAGAATAGGCAATTCCTAAATAAGGATCCGCAAATTCCATTTGCCGTGAAACCAAAAGCTGTGGGGAAAAAGTTTTAGTAC
>JBBCAW010000146.1:0-1555 GCA_051382295.1 Bdellovibrionota bacterium FG-1
TCACCACCCCCGCCTCGCCGGGTTCAGGCGAATGGTCCGTCAATCTTCATCAGAATGCGGATGTGGATTACTACAAATTCACCATCCCGAGTAAACTCCTTCCCGGCATGACCTACTACTCTGTCGGCATTGACCAGGCAGATTTTCCAGTCCAGTTTTCTTATTACGATGCGGCGACCAAAGCCTACATCAACGGTGAGTCGGGTCAAAAAGTCATTTTCACTTTTGACAAAAAGGATGGCGGCAAGACCCTGGTCTTCCGAGTGAGTGGCCAGAAGACACGCTACAATCTGAGCGCGGGCACGGTGATGGATACTAAGCAAATTCCAGTCCTCATGCCCGAAAATCCTTTTGTTTGGAATCCCATTGATCCCGGCCCCTGGGACGGCATCATCACCGGGCCCATTGATTGGGTGATCTTTACCGGCAATCAAGGCATGGGCTCGCTCGACCTCGCGGGCGCGGGCCTTCATGCTAAAGTCATGGACACCAACGGGGCCGTGATCGCCGAGGGAGTCGATACCCTAGGTGGAGAACGCCAACGCCCAGGAATGTTCGAGACTGTGGGTTTCAACGGCGCGATTCAACCTGGGCAGACTTACCTGATTCAGATCTCGCGCAAGGTTGGCGCGGATGCGCCTGCGGATGGAACGACGCAGTCCTTCCCCTCCGTTAACTACAGCTTGATGATGAACGCGGGCGGTTAGGGAAAAATGCGTAGCGTTATGCTTTTTCCCCATTGTTAGTTTGAGTCGATCCATCCAAACTGAGGCCTATGCGCGCCCGATGGAACGATGACGCTCTACTCGTTGAAGTTGGCTGGGAAGTTTGCCTGCAATTGGGAGGCATCTACACCGTACTCCGCACCAAGGCACAAGCCATGGTCAATGAATGGGGCGATAACTATTGCTTGATCGGACCTTACAGTCCCGCCTCGGCCGGCATCGAGTTTGAGCCGGCCCCGCGAACCGGCCCCTTGGGTGCGGCGTGCGATCTTTTGGAGCGGGAAAAAGGCATTGAGGTTTATTTTGGTCGATGGCTCATCGATGGTGAACCGCAAGCCGTGCTGATTGATTTCAATCAAGCCCGATCGCAACTCGATGTCTTGAAATATTTAATGTGGAAAGACCACGACATTCAGGTGGGCGATGAACGTGAAATCGAGGACTGCCTGCTTTTTGGCTATCTCGCCGCTGATTTTATTGAAATGCTAGCAAGAATCACCCGTGAAATGGCAACCCCTCCCCAACTACTCGCGCAATTTCATGAATGGATGGCGGGCATCCCGATTCCCATTCTCCTCAAGCGGCAACTTCCGGTCAGCACCATTTTTACGACGCATGCCACGATTTTGGGAAGGCATCTTGCCGCCGATGACCCAAATTTTTATCAAAACCTGCCTTCCGTCAACCCGTTCGTCGAGGCGAAGCGCCGCAATATCTACTCGCGGTTCGCCATCGAGCGGGCCGCGGCCACCGGAGCGACCTGCTTCACCACCATCAGTGAAATCACCAGCATGGAGGCCGAATATTTTCTCGGTAGAAAAGCCGATGTG
>JBBCAW010000147.1:0-32775 GCA_051382295.1 Bdellovibrionota bacterium FG-1
ATTTTGGAGTCATCATTTCTTAGATTCTTCAAGGCAATTGGGACAAAGTGAATTTCAGCCTTGGTCAGGGGGGGGTATCGGTCAGAAAAGCATGGCAGCAGCCATTCAAAGTGAAGCGATTGGCAAGCTCGCCCTTTTGGTGGATCGATTCAAAGTGCATTTTTCAATTTTTGCCGAGGTTGAATATGATCGCCTCGACTTGTCTAATGCCTCGGACCCGCTTCATCTGGGCGAGGCAGAATTTAACGTTGGGATTGGAGCACGATTCTAATCGTGGGTTCTAGAAAACTGCAAAATACCTTTCGAAATATCTGGACGGCCCTTGAGTTTACGCTAAAAAACTTTGCGACGCCGATTGTCTTTTTTTGGATGTTTCGCGCCTATGGGGCCAAGCCCGCCATCGGACTTGCAATCGCGGTGACCTGTCTTCAATTGCTCCTTCATGCGGTGTTTCGCTTGGCGATTTCGCCGTTTTTTCTCGTGGCCTCTGGTTTTACCGTTCTTTTGGGTTCAATTGATTTGCTCGTGGCGAGCCCACGGTTTTTCAGGCTTGAGCCGTTTGCTCAAAATTTCGTCATGGGTACCGTATTTTTGGTGACCCTTTTTACTCGCCTCCCCCTCGTCGCCTGGTTTGCAGCGGCCCTTCCGGAGAAAGTACGCCCCAATTTGGACGAGCACGGGCATCATTATCTTCGAAAAGTGACCCTCGTTTGGGTGGTCTATTTTTATATAAAAAGCTTAATTTTCCTCTACTTGGCCTATCAGGTGGATTTGGGAAATCTGATCCTGTTGCGGAGCCTGATTGGTGGGGTTTCGCTGGTGTTGATGTTCGTGGGGGAAATCATTTTTCGAAAATTCCGTTGAAATTTGACTGATCCATATATAAGTATATGTTTATGCAATCAGTGCAACTGGCAAAAATCACGGTACAGATGACGAAGGACGCTCGCAGTCGGCGAAAATTTGAGCTTCTGGCCGACACCTTTCAGGCTCTGAGCGATACGACGAGAGTTCAAATCGTATGGGTGCTCTCGCGCGGCGAACTTTGCGTGGGAGATTTAGCGAAGTCCCTCTCGATGAGTCAGCCGGCCGTGAGCCATCATTTGCGTACTCTGCGCAATCTTCAACTGGTTAAAGTACGTCGCGATGGGCGGGCTTCTTTCTATTCCCTCGACGACGAACACATTGATCGAATGCTGGAGCAGGGGCTTTTGCATGTGGAGGATTTACTCGAATGAGTGGCAACATAAAATTAGGTGAACTCAAGCGCGGTTTTCACGCCCAGATTGTTTCAGTCGGTTCGGCGTGGGAATTGGGGACTCGTGAGGATAATGAAATGATTGCGCGTCTCATGGAAATGGGACTGATTGAAGGGTCCTCGATCGAGGTAGTCCATGAAGCCCCTTTTAGCGGAGATCCGATCGCTGTCCGAGTGCGCGGCGCTTTGATTGCTTTGAGGCGTAATGAAGCGAACCATGTTTGGGTCAAGCGTGTGAGTGCAGTATGAGTGATTCCATTCCTTTGATTGCCTTGGCTGGAAATCCTAACTGTGGCAAAACCGCATTGTTTAATGCCATCACGGGCAGTCGCCAAAAGGTTGGAAATTATCCAGGGGTGACCGTCGAACGCAAGGAGGGAAGCGTCGTCACCGCTTCCGGGCAAACCCTCAATTTATTGGATCTTCCCGGCACTTATAGTTTGGACGCGCGAACCCCGGACGAAGCCATTACCCGAGATGTGATTTTGGGTTTGCAAGAGCACGAAAAAGTCCCCCATGTTCTCGTTGCCGTGGCTGACGCCAATAATCTCGAACGCAATTTGGGTCTGGTGCTCGAGCTTCGTGCACTGAATCGACCTGTTGTGTTGGCCCTCAATATGATGGATTTAGCTCACGAGCGAGGTCTCGAGTTGGACCTAGAGGTTTTGGCCCGAGAGATCGGTGCGCCCGTGGTGCCTACCGTTGCTGTCAAGCGACAGGGTATTGATGAACTCATGAAGCAGGTCGAGCGCCAAATTCAGGCGTCTGATCCTCTCCCCGTGTCTTCAGACACTCGTGGTGGATGGTCGCGGCCGACCGCGGATCAGATTCGTGCTCGTTTTGCGGATGTGGATCGGATTATTCGTGCGGCTACGCGCAAAGTTTCGCGCCCGGCGCTTTGGACGGATCGGATCGATCGAGTGGTTTTGCATCCGCTTTGGGGTACTCTTTTATTGCTGACGGTTTTAGCGATTTTATTTCAGGCTATTTTTACTTGGGCCGCCGCACCGATGGATTGGATCAAGGCGGGTGTCCAGTACTTTGGAACCTTAGTCGCGAGTTGGATGCCCGCCGGGCCGCTGCAGAGTTTGCTCGTGGATGGCGTGATTGCCGGGGTGGGCGCGGTGCTCGTATTTCTTCCGCAAATTCTCCTCCTTTTTCTTTTTATTTTGGTGCTTGAAGACTCGGGCTATATGGCGCGGGCGGCTTTTTTGATGGATCGTCTCATGGGAAGGGTGGGGCTTCATGGGCGAGCCTTCATTCCGCTGCTTTCGTCTTTCGCGTGTGCCATTCCGGGGATTATGGCGACTCGAACAATCGAGAACCGTCGTGATCGTCTGACGACGATATTAGTCGCACCCTTGATGACTTGTTCGGCGCGGCTTCCGATTTACTCACTTCTGGTCGCAGCCTTTATTCCGAATGTGGCTATTTTGGGTCCAATTAAGTTGCAGGGTCTGGTGATGTTAGGCCTGTATTTGGCCGGAATTTTCGCGGCCTTGGTGATGGCGGTGATTTTTCGTAGGACACTTTTAAAAGGTCCGCGGCCCCCGCTTTTGATGGAGCTTCCAACTTATAAGTGGCCGAGCCCGCGCAGCGTGGTTTATGGTTTGTTTGAACGCGCGCGGCTGTTTTTGAGACGCGCCGGCACGGTCATTCTCAGTTTATCCGTGTTGCTTTGGTTCTTGGCGTCTTATCCCAAGCCATCGCTTCAGGTGCCCCAAGGCGTGATCGAACCCGCGATTTCTTATAGTTATGCGGGAAGAATTGGGCATGCGATTG
This sequence comes from Bdellovibrionota bacterium FG-1, assembly GCA_051382295.1. Classification (GTDB taxonomy): domain Bacteria; phylum Bdellovibrionota; class UBA1018; order UBA1018; family UBA1018; genus JBBCAW01. Next base: position 3,041 of record JBBCAW010000147.1, read on the forward strand.
AACCACTGGTGAGGCCGATCGGGTTCAATTGGCGAATCGCGGTAGCGATGATTCCAGGCTTTGCCGCGCGCGAAGTGATGATCAGTGCGCTGGGTACCGTTTACGCGGTGGAAAACCACGAGCAGAAATTGGGAGATCGCCTTGCAAAAGACTGGAGCGTGGCGACGGCGTTGAGTTTGCTGGTTTGGTACGTCCTCGCTTGCCAGTGCCTTTCGACTTTGGCAGTGACTCGGCGAGAGACCAATTCGTGGAGGTGGCCCGCCGTCATGTTAGGTTATATGACTGTCCTGGCCTATTTAGGGTCTTTTGCGACCTTTCATTTGGCTCGGTTGGCGGGGCTGGGGTGAATGTTTAAATGATGACCTGGCTTAATCCGCAGCTTCAAGAGGTGATCGTCTTTGGCATCGTCGCGATTGCGGTGTTGGGAATGATCTATCGATTTTATAGAAAATCCGTGGCGGGGCCAGTGGCTCGTTGGTTGCTCAAGCGGGGCAAAGTGGGGTTAGCGATGAGCATTCGCGGCCATGAAATAAAGGCTTCAGGGTGTGATTCGTGTCCGGCGGAGAAGTAGGGTTACGAGGTTACTTTGTATTTGACGCAATGCATTATCTTGAGATATACCCTCCTTATGCTGCGGTTGGGCTTTCCTCATTTTAATTTGGCACTTCTAGGACTCTTGCTGGTCTCTTTGGCCCCCATTTTCGGTCACGCCGCCGACGTCACGCCACCCATGATCGAAGTAGGGGCTGGCATCGAGGCGGATCCCTATGACCCGGTCGAAGTTGCGCTTCGAGTTAATGTAGAAGGTATGGGGTTACGGCATGTTGCCGGAATTCCTGCTCTTGTTTTTGCGCGTCTTCGGGGTGATCTCGCGGTTGCAACGGATGCCAATGGTAGGCGCATCACTTATGCGGATGTCGAGTTTGTGCCGGCTGTTTTCAGGACCGGTGAGGGCGTGAGTGCACGAGAGATTCGAGTGCTGCCGACCCATGTGGGGACCGATATTCATCTCAATCAAGATCTCGTGATTCGCGTTGATGCGATTGGGGTGGGTACCCGCTATCTTGGGCCGTCACACATCAGTGAGCGCGCTTTGATTTATGCCAAAGTTGCGGCGGATGCCTTGGGTTATCGAATGGCCACTCACCTGTCAGATCACGCGCATTTTTATGGCGTTAACCTGGTGGCTTTGAATGCCGAACTCGGGCTTGTCATAGCGACTGGACCCTTTAAGGTGCGAATTACTTTTGGGGGGGCGGCCGATCTCAACCTGGGCGGAAACGTAGGTCAGAGCTTCGCCATCGAAAGCGACATAAAAGCCTATAACGAAGTGAGTTTTGATGTGGCGAAGTTTTTCAGAATTTTTATTCGCAACAGTCTCAATGCCGCTTTTCATTCGAGCCCATTTGGGACCTCCGAGGCTGATCCGCAGGGCGATAATGGAACGGAGTATGATTACCAGTTCATGGCCGGGGCGACCTTTATTTTTTAATGCGGAATCTCCACATTCAACGCAAAGTGCGTCAGCCCCGCTTGTCTTAAAGCATCCATCAGTTTGATCACGGTGCCGTGGGGCGTGGCCTCATCCGCCGTGATGAGAGCGGTTTGGTCGGTCACTGTGGCGCTGAGCGTAGCCAGACGCTTGCCGAGCTCATCCCAGGTGAGATTGGTTTTATCCCAGCTGAGTTGGCCGTCTTTAGTAATCGTAAAATTAAAGGGGCTTTTTGGGGATTCTTGGCCCGTTTTGGCTTTGGGGAGTTGAACCTTGATCGCGGATTGGTAGATTGCCGGTGCGGTGATCATAAAAATAATCAACAGCACGAGCACGACATCGACCAAAGGGGTGACGTTGATTCCAGAGATAAAGTCTTCGTCGGACGAATTGCCAAAACCCCCTGCCATTTCGTATCCTTTCTGAGAAGACGGCTATTTCGAAAGTTTGCCGATTAAAAAACTTTTGAGTGCTTCGGCCTCAGCAAGGGCCACTTTGACTCGACGTTGAAAGAGATTGAACGCAACCACAGCGGGTATCGCGACCAGTAGTCCCACGGCGGTTGCCACCAGCGCCTCTGAAATCCCTGCGGTCACGGTGGAGGCCCCTTGGGCTACCTGTCGTGAAAGATCATGGAATGCCTTGATAATGCCAAGGACGGTGCCGAATAACCCAATGAAGGGAGCGTTTGATCCAATCGTGGCCAGAACCGCTAAATTGCGGTCCCATTCCAGCCGGGCTCTCAACACGGGATCTTGCGCCACTTCGGTGAGGATGTCGGGAGTGCTCTTGGGAGGGTGCGAGAGCAGGGCATGGGCCATTTGCGTTTCAAGGTCAGGCGTACCCCCCATCTGCTTGAGCCGCGCGTCGGCCGTTTTAGCCGCTGCCGCCCAGTTGCCCTCAGTGGCCTGTACCCGAAGCTGCTGCCGAAAGCCCTCGAGTTCTCGGCTAGCCGTTCGGTAGAACCGCACGCGTTCAATGATGAGAGTGACTGAAAGGAGTGATAGCAGAACGAGTAAATAAAGAACCCATTCGGCACCCACCAACGAGATCCCAAGAAACAGATGTGAAAGCATAGTAGGTTAACGGTAACACCAAGTCGTGTTCTCGGGGAGGCTGAATATTTTGCCCAATGAATTCTTTTTTTTTATCTCGTAAGATGGTTTTACGGAATGTCGGCCAAGCTGAGATTGATTCTAGTGAGTTTAGGTATAATCGCCTGGGGTATGGGTGGCTGTGCGACTGTGCCGGAGCCAAAATACGAACGCTACGTTTTTCCGAAAAACGTCTTTATCGGTGAAGTGAGTCGCCCGTATACCGTCTTGGGACCTGTTCGCAGCAAGGTGGATTACGCCACTTTGGACGCAGTTCGGGAAGAAAAGGATCTGTGCCGGAATTATTATAATAAATCCGCTCGTGAATTGCTGAGGTTTGCCAAGAAACAGGGTGCCGACGCCGTGGTCGATGTGCAGTCCGTTGTGTTTTTGGAAGACGGCAGGCGGGAGACCTATAAAACACCCGAGTGTTCGGATGATGGTGGAGAAGGTCAAATTCTCACTCAGGGGATTGCCGTGAAATGGAAGGGTGCCGGCGCTGAAAATGGTCTCTGGGCGCCGTTAGTACAAACTCCCTCACCATTGGTTGTACCTTCTTCGGGTGTGACGGCAATCTTACCCAGCCCCTCCCCGTTGTCCGTCGCTCAGCCGGAACCCTTGGCGCAACCTGAGAGTGAGCCAGTTGCGGAGCCTACTACCTCGATATCGCCTCAGGCGCCTACGCGTATTGAAATGGTTCCGTTAGAAACCCCTCCTCAAGTTGAGGTACCCCCATCGCCGCTTCAACCCATAGCAACGCCTAAACTCCCCGCTAAGTTGAAGGCCGAACGATCAGTTTTGCCTGTGGAACGCTACCGTTTTGGTGATCCTCGGGCCGTGCCCGGGTTTTTTCCGTAATTACCCAAGGCTTTGCGAAACCGCCCTGGGGCGCGAGCCGAATAAGAGTCTTTCAGGTGGCGACCGAAGTGGCGTTTTCAGGCCACCGCGACCGCGCCACCTTCACTAAGTCATCCGCCGAGTCCGTATAGCCTGCTTCATATGAACGCTCGATCAGAATCTTATAGATCAACGGGTCATGGAGACCCTGCTTGATATACTCGCGTCCCCGTGCGATCGCAAAAGAGGGGCCTTGAACCTTGTCCGTCAGAAGCAAATTGCAAGCAGCGTAGTCGGTGCCCTTCTGGGCCCCTAGGGGAAACTTGATCAGGAATTCTTCGGCTGCTTGGAATTGGCCGTGCTCCGTGAGCGAGATGACAATTTCACGAAAAATGCGGGTTTTTCCGCCGCAGCTCACGGTCGCCTTATTAAAGTAGCTCACGCATCGTTCTAGATTGGCTGATTTAAGGTAAAATTTTCCCGCCACCACGAGCGCCGCGCACATCGTTCGAACCATTTCTTCCGTGCGATGATCGATGTTTTTGTAGGTTTCATAATACTGATCAATATCATCAAAGTTTCCCGTTTGAATTGCCAGGCGCAGCACGCCGTTGAGGCGTTGAGGATTGGCCGGAAAATAGCCCGATATTTTACGAATGACCTGATAGGCGCGTTGATGTTCGCCTTTTTTTAGGAGGAGTTCATGCAGTCCTACCAGGCTTTTATAGTGAATTTGATTGTAACCGAGGCCCTCTTCAAAATGCTCAAGAGCCCCTTCATAGGCTTGCTTGAGCATTTTTGCCTGAGCGAGGTAATAGCAAGCCAGCTCTGGGGTGGTATCCAGCGATTTTGCTTTTTCAAAATTGCCAAAAGCATCGTCATAGCGGCCTTCATTCATCGCCATTTTGCCTTTGTCGATCTCGATTAAATAAGCCGGTGGTCTCAATTTACTGATAGCCGTCTTGAGAATGGCAGCCTTGAGCGAAGTCGGTGTAAAAGGCTTAATGATAAAGGTGTCGATGTCTTCTTCCGCGGCGCGGGCGATCGCGGACTGACTCGTGTTTCCCGTGACCAAAATAAACAGCGTGTCTTTGCTTTCGGGGCGCGTGGCACGTTGTTCTGGCAAAAGATCCAAGCCACAGCGTTTTCCGAGATCGTAGTCGCAAATGACCACATTGGGCTTAAGCCTCACGATCGCTTCCCGAGCGTCGTCGTAGTTGGTCGTGAGGGTCATGTCCGTCGTGCGGGCGCCGAGAGCCGCAAGACACTGCGCAATCACCACTCGCGAAATACTGTTCGAGTCGGCAATGACGGTTTTTTTCCCGACAAGATATTCCGCGAAGGTTTGTTCTTGTTCAGTAGCAAACTCTTTTTGACCCAAGAGGGGGCGATAATTCATCATCTTTCATTCACTTCCTTCTTGGGATTATAAAGGAAATATCTAGAAAAAAAGATCGGCAAAAACTGCCGCCCCGGCGGTGTGAAAATTACAAGTGAATTTGTCGCTTAGCCACGGCCATGGCCGCTTCTTTCACCGTTTCAGACAGCGTAGGGTGGGCATGGCAGGTGCGCGCGATGTCTTCGGCGCTGCCCCCAAACTCCATCACCGACACCGCTTCGGGGATCAGGTCACTGGCTCGCGGGCCCACGATGTGGACCCCCAGTACCCGATCTGTTTTAGCGTCGGCAATGATTTTGACGAGGCCATCGGTTTCTTCCATTGTGCGGGCCCGTCCATTGGCCATAAATGGAAAGGTGCCGACTTTGAACTCGATGTTCTTGGCTTTAAGCTCTTCTTCGTTGAGGCCCACCGTCGCGATTTCGGGCCAGGTATAGACCACATTTGGCAGAGTGTCGTAATTGACGTGACCGTGTTGTCCTGCCATAGTTTCAACGCAGGCGATACCATCTTCTTCAGCTTTGTGAGCGAGCATTGGGCCGACGACGACATCACCCACCGCATAAATTCCAGAAATCTTCGTTTGAAAATGCGAGTCAATAACCACGCGGCCGGCCTTGTCGGTTTCAATGCCAAGTTCTTGGAGTCCCAGTCCGTCAGTATAAGGGCGACGGCCGGTGGCGACGAGCACGTAGTCGCATTCGAGAGCAGACTTGGTTCCGGAGGCAAGTTCTTCGATTTCCACAACTAACCCGTTTGTACCGTCTGGCTTGGCACCCAGACATTTGTGCGCGAGCCTGAACTCCATGCCTTGTTTTTGGAGCACCTTAAAGAGTTCTTGTGAGATCTGTCGATCTACCGGGGGTAAAATCCGATCTAGAAATTCGACCACGGTGACGCGCGCTCCGAGGCGCATCCAAACCGAGCCAAGTTCTAGGCCGATCACGCCGCCGCCAACGACGACGAGGTGTTTCGGAACCTCCTTGAGTTCGAGGGCCTCGGTGGAGCTGAGGACACGTTTGCCATCGAATTTAAGGAAGGGTAGTTCTACGGGCGTGCTTCCGGTGGCGATCATGACGTTGCGGGCTTGAAGGGTGCGATTCCCCGCCTCGCTAGTCACCTCCACAGTTTTAAGGTCACCTTGCACTTGGGTGATTTTACCGATGCCGTTGACCGCCTCAATTTTATTCTTTTTGAGAAGGCCAGCGATGCCATTCACATTCTGCCGAACTACCGCGTCTTTGCGTTTGAGCATCGCGGCGACATCCATGCGGACGTTGTCGACTAGTACGCCGTGTTTGGCGAGTTTGTTTTTGGTGTGATAGTAATGCTCACTTGACTCGAGCAGCGCTTTGGATGGAATGCAGCCGACATTGAGGCAGGTGCCGCCATAGCCTTTTCGCTTTTCGACACATGCCACTTTCATTCCGAGTTGGGCTGCGCGAATCGCGCCCACATAGCCCCCGGGTCCGCCACCAATGACCACCAGATCAAAGTTTTCCATTTATCGAGTCCTTCTGAATTAAAATTCAAAGCCCATTTTTATTGGATTTTCGAGATTTTCTTTCACTTTGACCAAAAAGGTCACGGCGCCTTTTCCGTCAATGAGGCGGTGATCGTAGGAAAGCGCCAGATACATCATCGGCCGAATCTCGATCGTTTTTTTGCCATCTTTTTCGACCACCACAGGGCGTTCCTGGGTCTTGTGCATTCCCAAAATACCACTCTGCGGGGGCGTGAGAATGGGAGTCGACAGCAGGGATCCATAAACTCCGCCGTTGGAGATAGTAAATGTTCCGCCGCTCAGGTCGGCGATCGAGAGTTTGCCGTCCCGAGCTTTGATCGCGAGTTCGGCGATTTTCTTTTCGATATCGACAAAGTTCATTTTGTGGGCATCTTTGATGATCGGAACGACGAGGCCCCGTTCGGTGCCTACGGCAATTCCCATATCCACATAGTCGTGATAGATCGCGTCGCGGCCATCGATCGAACCGTTCACGTCGGGGACTTCTTTGAAGGCCTCAACGCAAGCGCGGGTAAAGAAGCTCATAAAGCCAAGAGAGACTCCGTGCTTTGCTTTGAAGGCGTCTTTGTTTTTATTTCGAAGTTCTAAGATCGCGCTCATGTCGACTTCGTTGAACGTGGTGAGAATCGCAGCTGTGTGTTGGGCTTGCACGAGACGTTCGGCGATTCTTGCTCGGAGGTTGCTCATCGGGACACGACGGTCGCCGGGACGATCTTTGATTTGAGACGGAATAGGTGCAACGGGCGTTGCGGCGGCCGGTGCGGTATAACCTAGGACATCCCCTTTGGTGACGCGTCCGTCTTTTCCGGTCCCTGGGATTTGGCTTATGGGGTAGCCCAAATCAGCGGCTGTTTTCCGGGCCGCGGGACCGGGGGTGGCGTTGGAAAGGTGGGCAGCGGGAGCAGGTGTAGACGCTTGGGCTGAAGCAGGCTTGGAAGCTTCGGTCGAGCCGACGACGGAGTCGTCAATCATCCCGAGGACGGCGCCGATCGGAATGCGTTCTCCTGCTTGCCGAGTGATCGAAAGTTTGCCTGAGTATTCGGAGACAAGTTCTACCGTAGCTTTGTCGGATTCAATTTCGAGGAGAAGATCTCCGGGTTTAACCAGGGCACCATCGGCCTTGGCCCACTTGAGAATACTGACTTCAGTAATCGATTCACCAACACTGGGTGCGACGACATTATGTTGCATGGGGTTCCTCGTTAAATGCCTTCTTTAAGATTTCTTTTTGTTCTGTTTCATGAACCTTGGGCGACCCACCTGCAGAGGCTGCGCCAACATCACGGCCTACGTAAAAGATGGGCTTATTGCCCATGTTTCTTCCAAACTGGTCGTAGCCGCCTGACCAGGTATTAAAAACAAAACTCCAGGCGCCCATGTTCTGTGGTTCTTCTTGGACCCAAATTATTTTTTGAGTGTTTTTGAACTCGTTGAGGGCCTTTTTGAGTGCAGCTGCCGGCCAGGGGTAAAGCTGTTCAACGCGGATGATGGCCGTGTCTTTTCGGTTTTGAAGGGTGCGTTCGGCCAAAAGATCGTAGTAGATTTTACCCGAGCAAAGGATGATCCGTTTGATTTCGTTACGATCAGAGATCGAGGTCATTGCGGTATCGGTAATCACCTCTTGAAACTGGCCTTGGGCAAAGTCAGCCAGCGAAGAGATCGCCAGGGGATGTCGGAGCATGCTCTTAGGTGACATGATAATCAATGGTTTGCGGAAGTCGCGCTTGATCTGTCTGCGTAAGCCATGAAAAAGCTGCGCGGGAGTGGTGAAATTGGCGACCGTTAAGTTGTTTTTGCCACAAAGCTGTAAAAAGCGCTCCAGGCGCGCGCTGGAATGTTCTGGGCCTTGTCCCTCATAACCGTGGGGGAGTAAAAGAGTCAGGCCGCTCATGCGTTGCCATTTGCTTTCGCCGGAGGCGATAAACTGATCGATAATCACTTGAGCACCATTGGCAAAATCGCCAAATTGAGCTTCCCAAATCGAAAGGGTGTTCGGATCAGACAGTGAAAACCCATATTCAAAGCCGAGTACCGCCGTTTCTGAAAGGCTGGAATTGTGAACATCAAACAAGGCCTGCCCCTCGCTGAGGTGATTGAGGGGGCAATAGGCCTCGCCTGTTTCAAAATCGTTGAGGACGCAGTGCCGATGGGTAAAGGTGCCGCGCTCTGCATCTTGCCCCGAAAGTCGAACGGGATATCCCTCGTGGACCAAAGAGGCGTAAGCGAGGGTTTCTCCGTTGCCCCAGTCCAGCCCTTGGCCATCTTGGACAGCCTTGAGACGAGCTTCAAAGAAACGCCGTAATTTTGGATGAAGACTAAAGCCCGCGGGACTGCGATTCAGTTTTTCGGCGAGCTCCTTGAGCGTCTTTTCTTCTACAGAAGTGTTGACGGTCTTGAAAATGTCGCCTTCAGTGGGACGTTTCAAACCCTTCCAACGACTTCCAAAAACCGAAGGTCCAGGGTGTGGGGCCTCTGCTTTGGCAAGGGCCTGTGCTGCCAGGAAGGAGACCGTGATTTCGTCGACGATTTTTTGGCCACTGCCCGGAGGAATAAGGTTTTCGGACTCAAGTTTCTGCGCGTAAAGCGCTCGGGTGGACGTGTGGTTTTTAATTTTCCTATAAAGGAGCGGCTGCGTAAAGGTTGGTTCATCGCCCTCGTTATGCCCATGTTTGCGGTAACAAATGAGGTCGATAAATACGTCTTTTTTGAACGTTTGTCGATATTCTATGGCAAGCTTGCATCCATACCAGACGGCCTCAGGATCGTCGCCGTTGATGTGAAAAATCGGGGTTTCCAGCATTTTTGCCAGATCGGTCGAATAGGTGGTGGAGCGTGAGTCCTTGGGCGAAGTCGTAAAACCCACCTGATTATTGATCACCAGATGAAGAGTGCCGCCTGTATTGTAGCCCGCAAGCTGCGACAGCCCTAGGGTTTCGTAACAGACGCCTTGACCCGCAAAAGCGGCGTCCCCGTGAATCTGAATCGGGATCACCTTTGTACGGTGGGTGTCTCCCAGATAGGTTTGCTTGGCGCGGGCCATTCCTTCGATGACCGGATTCACAAATTCTAAATGGCTAGGGTTGTTGGCGAGCGAAAGGTGAACGTCTTTACCTTTTCGAGTTTTGAAGTCAGCCGAGTAACCCATGTGGTACTTGACGTCGCCTTCCCCTAGGCTTAAGTCGGTTTTGTAGGTGCCCTCGAATTCAGTGAAAATATATTCAGGTTTCTTTCCGAAAATATGAGTCAAAACGTTGAGACGTCCGCGGTGGGCCATTCCTAATACAAACTCGGTAGCTCCGTGTTCCGCGCCGATTTCAATGACACAATCTAAAGCTGGAATAACGCTTTCGCCACCTTCGATTGAAAAACGTTTTTGCGCCACATAGCGGGTGTGTAGAAATCTTTCGAAGCCCTCGCTTTCGCTGAGGCGCCTCAGGATGAACTGGCGGGTTTCTAGATCGAAATTCTCACGGTTGCGCGAAGACTCCATTTTTTGCTGCAGCCATTCCCGTTCGGTCCGGTCTTGAATATGAGTGAATTCGACCCCGATTGAACTGCTATAGGTTTCACGAAGGCGGGCGATGATTTCGCTGAGTGTTGCGGCGCCCATGCCAAGCATCTTGCCCGCTGCAAAGGTCTTTTGCAGGTCGCCTGCGGAGAGTTGAAAACGAGAAAGTTCCAGCATCGGATGAGAGGTTTGCGGAGGAGTGAGGGGGTCAAGGTCAGCCACGAGTCTTCCAAACCCGCGGTAGGCTATGATCAGTTCAGCGACTTTACTCTCTTGACTCAGATCTGTCGAGGGAGGGGCTTGCACACTTGGAGATCCGAGTTCCATTCCGTCAAAAAAATAGCGCCAGGAAGAATCTACGGCATCGGGGTCTTCGTTATACCGGTCGAACATTTCGTCGATGTATTGGGTATTGGTACTTTTTAGGTAACTGAACTTTTCCAACTTAAGCTCCATGAACTTTCAGCATAGGGTCCTCTCTATTTAGGCCGCTTGTGCGGTGCGCGTCAATGAGGAAGTGTTTACTCGGAGTACGCCCCTCCAACATTGGTTTTAACGATTGCGTAATGCGTTAGTCCGGTGTTTGGAGTGGTTAGCGGATGGAGTTTACATTGCGGGTCGAGTCGCATCCATTGAGGATCTTTCTTCAGACGTTCCAAGAGGACTTCGGCTGCTGATAGAGGAAATTCGTAGCTTGGAAGGTCCGTTGAGAAGAGAAAAAAATCGAAAGTTTCTAATGCTTCACTGCCGATGTGGTCAGCTCGAACTTGGTTTCGAGGAATAAGATTCAAAAACTGGCTACTCACCATCCCTCGAGGGCCTTGCGAGGGTTTTGGAAGGCAATGGGCAAGCGAAAGAATATCTTTTTTGGTCTGCTCTTGCTGATGAGTGGGTCGGAAAAATTCGAGACTCGAGCCTCCGAGTAGAAAACAGCCGATCAGAAGCCAAAGACTGGAGTTGAATGGAGAGGCTTTGTTCTTGGGCTGAAAGGGTCCTATTTGGGATGCTGCTAGCCAAAAGATACCGAGTAAGGGAGCCGAATAATAATTGAGAAGCTTTCCGGGATCTTGGAGCAGGGAAAAGACCGCTAATAGGGGAAGGGCGGTCAGCCAAAACGTGGATTGAAGTAGAATCCATGGCGCTAAGATCCACAGCGAAAGCAGCGGGCGCGAAATAAGATAGGTAAAAAATCCCCCTATGACGGCTAAAAGGCCACCTTTTTCTGCAAAGACCTCCGATAGAATGATGATCGCGCTGCCGGGGCCATCCCAATGATGGTAGTGCATGAGTCCTGCGCCGACGGGGAGGACGACGGGCATGTTCTGCCATGTGTGAGGCCCCCAGCTTCCGTTGGAATAATTTCGGATGGCATAAAAAAAGAATCCGGTCATCGCGATCGAAAGAAGAGCCGAAACGCCTAACCATCGCCGCGGCCTAGCCGAAGCGTGCAGGCTGACAGCGAGTAATGGGAACAAAACTAAGAAGGAATCTTCTTTGATCCCCGTAAGTAATAACGTCGCTGCGATCAAGGGGGTCGGTCGGACTCGATTGTCACTCCATCCTGCGGCCCACGCCCATGCAAAAGTGAACAAGGGATAGGCGCTCTCAGGGTGAACCTCAAACATCAGAACCCGTGCCACCAGGCTGGAAAACAGAAATGCCGCATTGATCAGAAGGGCATTGAGGCCTCCTGCCCGCTGTCGCACAAGGGCAGCAAGGAAGGCCCCTGCTCCGGCAAATACGAGAGGTCCCCAAAGAAGGGTCGCCGTCGTTGAGCCAAAAACCCAAGCGAAGGGTATGAGGGTCGCCCAGGAAAAAAAAAGATGTACTGCCCCATGTTGGACCATGCCAATGGCTTGAGGGGCAAAGCGGGTGAGCATCCAACCCCCTTGTCGCATCTGTTCTAGCAGGTCTTGAAAAAGCCAAAAATCTTGACCGCTCATTCGGAGCGAGGCGAGTTGCGAAATTTTGGCTAATAGGGCCAAAATAAAGAAGGAGCCATTCAGTCCCAGAGATAAGGAAACAAAATGACTTTGGGCCCAAGGTTGAAGTCTTTTCAGCCGTTTGGAGGTAAAAAGAAGCACGATTGCCGCCGCGATCAATAACCATTTGAGCTTAAAGAGGGTCATCCCTTGAAAGCGTTGACTCAGGGCCATGGGTTTGTCAATCATTGCGGTATGGTGATTTTGGCTTGGGTCTTGGACCTTGTTTTACTCATTTTGGCCGTGCTTTGGGGGCTGGGGGGCATTCAATGGCAAGGCCATGTCATTTTGAGGCATGCGGCTGATCTCAGGCGGGCTGGAATTCTGTTGGCGCTGCTTTTAGCCTGGCTTGTCCCTATTCTGAGAACGAAAAGTGTTTGGCTTCGTGCGACGTATTGGTTTTGGGGGGCGCTCAAGAGCCGTCGTTTTCGTTGGAGCGTTTGGGGCGCCGCCTTCGGCGTAGCTTTGCTCCTTGGGGTATTACAGGGCTTAGCCTTGCGCTTTCCACTTTGGGATGTGGGCCTTTATCATCAAGTGGTCTGGGCGGTCGCGCACGGGCATGGTTTTGTGAGTACGATTAGCGGCGCGGGAAACTATCTTCTCGACCATCTTTCACTTTCCTATGTTCTGTTGGTTCCCATTTTTTGGTTCACTGGAAGCTCGGCTTTAACTTTGCCGGTTGTGCACGCTGGTCTAGTGATGTGTGGAATCGCGGCTTGGATCTGGTTGGCCGAGCAACAGGATCGTAAAAACCGGGGAGACGGGACCCTTCCAGCGGCTGCAGTGCTTTTTGGTCTGGTCTTTGATAGCCTTTGGGGGAATTTGCGTTGGGGTTTTCATGATACGGCAATCGCGTTTGCGGCGCTTTCGTGGGCCTATGCCTTTTTGTTTTCGGGCCAGGCTTTAGGGAAATGGAAAACAGCCCTTGTGTTCGCTCTTTTTATGGTGACTGCCGCGGCCAAGGAAATTTTGTTATTGGATGTAGCAATGGCTTTGGGGCTCTGGGGCGTGCAGCGGAAGAGTGCGCGCAAACGCCTCTGGTTGACTGCGCTCTGTTTGGTTTTTGTCTTTGTTTGGTTTGAAAAAATCCCTCACCCAGCGGTAAAAAATTATTTTGATAAGTATTATTCATATTTAGGGCATGGCTTGGGCGGCTTTGCTCAAACGTTGCTGACGCATCCGTGGCTGGTGGTCCAAAAAGTCGGTGCGCGCGAGCTCGGGCGATATTTTTTAACGGTATTTTTACCTTGGCTCTTTTTGCCGTTGTGGCTCTTAAAAACTGATCGCAAAAAAGGGGTTTGGCTAGTGGTTTTGCTTCCCTCGTTGCTGAGCGCAGCGATCGCAACCTATCCGCCTTTAAGACGGTCGGGGTTTCATTATGTTTGTGAACTTTGGCCGATCCTGGCGGTGTTGACGATTGTGCAAATTGCGGCCTTGAGTTCGGAAACGAAACAAAAAAAGGTAGCGGCGGCCTGGGCCTTGTTGGCTCTTCTTGCTTGGGATCACGATCCGATCGGTTTGATCAGGGAGTATGGCTTAGAAGCATGGACACAGACGGGCGCACGGACCCTTTTAGGCGATTTGCCCGTAAAAGACTCTGTCGTGGCCGACGAACTTGCGGGGCCTTGGGTGGCCAATCGACTCGAAGTCATGCGCTGGCCTGAACTGGAAACCTGGAACGGGCAATGTCCGATGTGGATCGTGGTTCGAGAGGGAAGTGATACCCCTTTGCCCAAGAGTATTTGTGGATTATCGACGGATTTAATTCGAACAGACGGATACTGGCGGGTTTACCGTCATGGGCCCTTGAATGAAAAGCAACCCTGACTAATGTCGACAATACTCTTCAATCGCCCGATGGATAGGAAGGATATCTTCTTCGAACTCCGGATATACTGCAGCTTTTGCGCAGTGACGTGTTGGAATGGGGTCATTGATCTCGTTGTAGCAATAGCTCAACTGCGTTTCGCCATAGAAATAGTCGGCCGTGATAATTTCACCTGGGGAGTTGGAGTCAATAAAATTGAGTTCGTAACCTGCTTTGCTTCGCAACCAGGGCATGGATGAACTGTGAACATTATTGGCCTGAAGCGGCTTGATCGATAGCAAGAGTAAAGCATGCGATTGAAAAGGCGTGATCTGGTTTTGCATTCTAATTCTCAAGAAAAGCTCGTGAGGGAAGAGCGCAACTTTGCCATAGATATCATCCATCACCGCTGCCATATCAGCAGGGGCTAGCGAGCGCGAATCGCCGAGGCGCCTGGAGAGTTCATTTTGAAGGAGTTCGCGATAGCCCATCGAATTGAGTTCGCTAATGACCTCGTCCGAAAAGTCATTGGAAAAGCTATCTAGATCTGCATAGCCGGGGATTTCGGTGACTTGGCCGTGGCTGATTTGGGCGATCAGCGCCTTCGCTTGGTTTCGAGTGGGTTGTGGCGAGTCGGGTCGAAAATTGGCGAGGTAGCTCGCAAATCGTTGAAAGCGCGTATGGAGCCAACAGAGTCCGGTTTTAAAGCTTCCTTTCGGATTTTTGAAGGAAAGTGTCTGTTGTTTTGGAAAATTCAGGATGTCTTGAATAATGGACGCATCCGTTCGCTGGCAGAAAGTCCGTTTATGAGGAGGAAGGGCCCCGAGGTTTAGATTTTCACCTCCCAAAGGGGGCGCCAGAAGCTCATCCGCATCCGTAAAATAACGGGCGTCGAGGTAGGGACTCGGGGTCATCGGTGTGCCTGCTTGCGGGGCGCAATCTTGTCCGTTCGTATTGCTATTCGCTTGAGCGATGGGTGACATCACGGCAAATAGAGCAAAAACTATGAGAGAAGGGAATACGTGCATCGCGAGGCTCTCTTTTCAAAGGGGGGTGTTACAAGCGACATGCCAGCCCAAGTTCATAAAAATAGGCCTGAATTAACTCATGTAATAGGCGTATGGTCGGATTTTCAGGAACTAGGGAAGTGGCAACTGCCTACTTCTTAAACACCACGGTCGCCCAAAACGGTCCTACCTCGCAGACCACCGACTTCCAGGGGGAGTTGGTTCGACCGAGTTCGTTTAAAGCCCATGGGCCAAACGGGAGGTCTTCCTCTCGCGACAGGCGATCCAGATCAGGCATCCGAAGCCTCCCTTGGTATTGCGCCGTAGCGGCCGCGTCCTTAGGGTTAAAGGCGCGGCTGAGAATGATCACGTCCATTCGTTGTGCGGCGTCGAGCGCGAGGTTGCGGCGATTCGGAAAGTCCAGAGATCGGGTGAGATCCCAGCCCGGGTGTCGCTGCGAAAGTTCGACCAGGACATCGGGTACGTTAGGCTCCCAGATTTTGGCCACCCCTCCGTGTTCTAGTGGAGTCGCGAGTTGCGAGATTTGGTCGATGCAATCCACCCATTTTGTGTATTGAGCCCACGTATAGCCGGGAGAAATATCGTGTGCTTGGCCGATCGATGCGGCCAGGCCTAAGAGTGCATAGGCTCCGGAAAAGCCAACCACAATTCGGGATTTCCAGGACGTTTGGAGGCATAAAAGGGCTGCCCCAAAGGCACACCATGCTGAAACGTGACAGAGGGTGATAAACCAAACTTCCGCCTTAGTAGCCCAAAGATAAAAAGTGAAAAAGAAAGCTAAAATAGCAGCTAAAAGCACGCGGGACCCTACGGGGGCTGAGCGGCGAAAAGCCTGGCCAATAACCTGAAATAGCGTCCTTGGAAAAATCAAACTGAGTCCTAAAATGAGCGCCCAGAAAAGACCTTTAGCGAGATTGAAAAATTTAGGTGACCCGGCGGGACTGCCATGTTCCAGAAACAAGCTATGGAAAATCAGGTAGGGGCTGAGCATCCACGTATTGACATGCGCGAGTCGATGAAATTGAATTTCCATCTGTTCAAAGAAAAGTCCGAAATGGACAAAAACAAAGAGGAGCCAGGGCGAAAGAAAAGCCAAAGTACGCAGACCAATTCCGAGTAAACGCCTGAACCACCCGCGCGAAAAGCCTAGCCCGATTATGATCGCGGGAACAAAAAACACGGCTTCGTAATGAATGTAGGCCGAAAGCGCGATGAAGCCCGCAAGTCGCCAGGCGAGGCGTGGCCATTTTTCCTGCGCCAGTTCGGGAGTCTCCGCCTCGATGCGTTCCCAGCGTCCCAGCTCGCGAAGAATCCAGACCCAGCAAAGGCCTATCCAAATCTCAGTACGCACCACAAACGTGCCCCATCTCAGGATGGGATCCCAAAGGCCACCGAGCGCAAGGAGACTGGCGGCCCAGAGGGCGCGGGATCGGCCATGGTTTGGAGTGAGCCATTCGATGAGTAAGGTCCAAAGGGCCCAGGTCCAAGCGAGAAGTCCAAGCAGGCTGATTCCTTTGAGCAAAAACGATGGAGTGACCAAAGTTCCGAAACCGAGTTTCATCGCCGCCGCGAGGACGAAAGGAAGTGCAGGCATGATATTGAAGTTAGCTATGTCATAACTAGGAATGAACGCGGCCTGATTGTGCATTTTCCAGGCAGGAGGCCAATTGAGCAAATCGGGGCCGCATAAAAAAAACGCCGAAGCGTCAGGCCAAGGGACTGGGCCGAAGGGAAGTCGCGAGGCCAAAAAAAATACGGCCGTGGCGAGTCCAAGAATCCAGGCGCCCTTGCGCCAAGCGGGGGGGGGCGTACTGGGGCCGATCACCGAGAATTCCCTGGTGCATCGGCGATGATTTCACTGAGGACACGTCCTTCGGATAAAGAAGGGGGGATCGTGCCCGCTAGATAGGAGAGGGTGGGGGCCAGGTCGATGACTCTGACGTGTTGGGGATAATTTCCAGCGCGGATTCTTGGTCCACTGATGATCAGCGGAACCATGCGATCATAGTTATACCCCGTGAGATGAGTTACGGTGTCTCCGTCAACCATATAGTTCGGAAGCGGGATCATCATGACATCGCCGCTTCGCCCGGGAAAATAGCCCTGCAAAATTTGTTGTTCGTGCAAGCCGGGTGGGATTTTGCGATTGGCGTGATCGAAAACAGTAAAAGCGTGGGCGATGCCGTGGATTTTAAGGACATGGGCTTTGATTTCATCCAAAACCGCAGCCAGGGCCACTTTTCGGCTCGCCACAGCTTGTCGATTCACATAAATCGCCAAGTCATGATTGCTAGAAATCCATTTTAGTCCGTCTGAGGGGGTTCCAAATTTTTTATTCAATAATTTTTCTAGCGCCGCTGTAAGATCATTTTCAATGATTCTGCCCGCATCGATATGTTTGGGTTTGAGATAGTCCGGATTGGGAGGCGTTCCGTGATCACCGGTCAAAACTAAGGTAACGTCTTTGAGCCCACCTGGCAAAGTGGTGCGAAGATGGTTTAAAAATTTGGAAATGAGTCGATCTTCCGAGAGGGTCATTTCTTCCATTTCGCGGCTATTTACTCCAAAAGCGTGACTGATGTAATCGTGACTTGAAAAGCTCATCGCCAAAAGATCGGTGGATTGACCTTGACCCAAGCGATACGCGTCCAGGGCGCGTTCGGCAGCGGTTTCGGTCAGCTCCATTCCGTAGGGGAGCGCGAGCGCGGCTTTGGCCGAGGCAAGGACTTCGTGTGGAAAGTGAGTGCCGATATCTTCGGCATCATTAATTGTACGGGGAGATTCTTCAGAATATCCCGTTCCGGGTCCGATGGCTTCCCATTTGATTTTTCGATTTGTGGCGTCTTTTTTGATGTCAGCGTTCAATTTTTCAAGCCAGGCGGGAAGCTTTTTGTCCGGTAGATAATAGTTGCTCGATACCCAGCCGTGCGTTTTGTTGTTCATCCAGAAAGCGAGATCTGCGCGGTGTCCGCCGAGCATGATGGCCGCGCGGTCTTTGAGCGCCACAGTGACTACGCGTGAAGGAAAACCGGCATTTTTGAGTTCGTCTCCCACCGTGCTGGCAATCAGATTTTTTGGAGAAGTGCCGGCGTGCGGGAAGTCGGGAGCCCCGACGGTTGAAAATTCAGAGTCTTCGGCACAATAAACGAGTTGGTCTTTCTGAGTATCTTGCCAGTAATTGATGGGGATACCCATTTGATAGGGCATAGCGCCCGTGAGGATTGTAGCGTGCCCTGGGCAGGTCATGCTTTGGAGCAAAGTGTACTCAGCCATCGGAAAGTAGGCTCCTTGAGACATGAGGTAACTAAACCCGCCGACTTGTCCTTTCGCGTCTTTCGCGGGCAGGAAGCGTTTTTCAAAACGGAGGAGGTAATCCGCGCGAAATTGGTCAATGACCATCACGACTATGAGCTTCGGGCGGGGGGGCAATAAAGGCTTAGCCGGGGCGGCTTGGGCCGTAGGGATGAAGAGGAGGCATTGGATGCAGAGGGCCAGGGTGAGTGCGCAGAATTTTGCCATGATGGGATGGTTGTCCCGCAAAGGGGAGGTCTCTGTCAAGGTATCGGGGGGGTGGGCCGGCAAAGAGGTTGATGGTTTTATAAAGAAGGTAAACGATGTGGAACAACAACACTGTCGGCGCCCGTTCTTCGAGTCAATGGGGTTTACTGCCGTGGGTAGGCAGTTGATGCAACTCATGTGGATTTGAAAAATTTGGCTGCAAGGACCCTTTGCTATCGTGAGGCAGACGTCGCGCGTCCTGAGGCGGAAAAGCCTGAAAAACAACCATCTCTAGGTCAGCTCCGGCTCGCTAGAACGAGACGAGCACTGAGTTTTGCAGCAGCAAGGAAGCCTCTAAAAAATCGGCATCGACATTGTTCGTGTTTTGACACACAAGTCGTCAGAAAGACGCAAGACAATGCCCGCAACATCGTTCGGATATTGCGGGCATGAAGTGAGGGATTTCGGAGGATCAGATCCCTTCGATGGCCAGGAATTCCTTGGCTGCGATTTTCGGTGCATACAGGTCGATTTCGTTGGCTCGGTGTCTTTGCTCTCCATCGTAGCTCGAAAGCAGACGGATGCCTGACTTTGGGTCAAAGTAAACGTCTTCGATCGTGCCGAACGCGAAGGTGGACGTCGAATGTGGGGATACGCGCCGATTATCGCTGATCTCGCCATCCGGATTGATGTTTGAGATCCATCGGTCCGCTTTGGCCAGTAGGTCATTGTCCGCTGGAACCGTGCTCTTGATCTTCGCCCACCATTGGTTGAGTTGTGCCTTGATCCATTTGGAGCGAGCATCGAAGTAATACTTGTACTTCACGCGGACGCAACTGACTGCATCGAGCTGAGACCCATTTTCAGATCCGCATCGGCTCGGCATGAAGATTCCTGTAATCCCTGGGCTCATGTACCAGGCTTCGAGTTCAATCCGCATCTCGGCTTCGACTTTCGGATTCGCGATATCGTAAATGGTCGCCAGCGCGTCCGCTTTTTCGAATGTTTTCTTCACGATTTTGATAGCAATTTCTTCTCTTTTTTCCGGCGTCATGTGGGGTTTGATCGACAGCTTCAGTACGGTTTGCTGCGTGAGGTACGCAGTGATCTGGTTCGAAATCACATAATCGGACGAGGCTCCGATGTTTTGCTCGACGCCCGAAAGTCCCGCGTATTCGTGATGGACAAGCGAGTACTGATCTGCCTCGGATATGGCGGCAAACCGCTCGGTGTTGCAGAGAATGTGCTGCAAGTGATCGCGATTGGAAATAAACCCACGGCAGGTCTTGGGTTGCCCGTTCACGATGACATTCAGCTCAGGATCAGAGCTATTTTTTTCTTGCTCGGTCGTGACAAAGCCCACGACGACTGCATGAGGCTCCAGTCGTGCGCTCATCGAGCTTTGATAAAAGTGATAGGGTATTGGGGCTGGAAATCTCAGACCGGTGGCGCCACCCTCGCTAATCCATTTAAGAATATCCCCGCGGATTTCATCCACCCGCTTCTCAGAAGCATCCCCGCCGCCTCCCGTATTGGTGCCTTCTTTTGCGAAGGCCGGTAGTGCTGCCAGAGTGAGAGTTAGGCCAGTAAGTAATCCAAGAGTCATGCTTTTTTTAGAATTCATACGAATCTCCTTTTATATTGTTTGAGTAATTTAGTTTAGCTATTGAATCACGGGTGTCGAAGATTCAAAACCGTCATCAGTGAAAAAGTGGTCCAAAACAAAATCTTCATTGAAAACATGTCTTTATTCTCCAATCTCAATGGTTCATTCGCCGCTCATCCAAGGCCCCCTCGTAAGGCGTCTTTCGATGATTCATCGCGTTAAAAAGACTTATACTTGAGTTATTGGATTATGAATAGATGTTTTAAGATTCAAAATCTGTTAGTATTGGTCCTGTTAGGACTAATTGCTTCGTAAGGGACTAAAATGGCAGATTTTTATTCAAGTTCCAATTATCGCGAATACCTGAAAACCTGGATTTCTGAGCAGCCTAAAAGGGGGCGCGGCCTCATTTCCGCGATGGCCAAAGCGGCAGGGTGTCAGCCCGTTTATTTCTCGCGCGTGCTTTTGGAAAAAGCCCAGCTCAGTCTCGAGCAGGCACAGGCCATTCAGCGTTTATTGGGGCATTCCAATGAAGAGGTCGATTTTTTTCTACTTCTCGTAGAGTGGGATCGCGCCGGCAACAAGGCATTGAAAAATTACTTCTGGCAAAAGATCGAAACCGCGCGTGAGGCCCGCATCAATCTTCAGGCGCGATTTACCGAAGCAAAGTCCCTTACCATTGAACATCAAAATATATATTACAGCTCCTACCAGTATGCGGCAGTTCATGCCTGTATTTCAGTGCCGGCTTTTCAAACAGTCGACGCGCTCGAAGCTGTTTTAAAAATTCCCAGAGAGCGTTTGCTCGAAGTCCTCTCCTTTCTCAGGGAGACTGGACTTGCCATCGAGGAGCGTGGGCGTTTTCGGGTCGGCCTCAATCGGTTGCACTTAGGAAAAGACGCTGGACTCATTCGTCAGCACCATTCGAACTGGAGAATCGAGGCCCTCAAATCACTCGACCGAGGAAAAGGAGCACAAAGCGACCAAGCCTTGCATTATTCGGCTGTGGTGAGTTTATCTGAGGCCGATGCCGTTCGGCTCCGAGAACACTGGGTACGGGCGCTAGAAGAGTTCAATCGGCAAATCGCCCCGTCTAAAGAAGAGGCTGTGCGCGCGCTGGTGATTGATTTTTTTTCGCTCAATTGACAAACGAGATTGGATTATTTGAGTACCTGTATTCGCCTCATGGCATTCGGGGGCGTCGGCTTTGATTTTGTTTGTGTTGCGGCACGGGTGGGCGGTTTTGTAAAAAATCAACTCGATGGAAAATATGAAAGCCGCTACCTGGCGTTGACCATATCCCTGGAACATTTCGATGAGCTGGGGCTCGGCGGAATCAATTGAGTGGTACATGAGGAGCTTTGAGGGCGTCTTTGACGTCAAAAAACTCGTCACTAAAATAGCCGTCAATGAGTTGTTTTCCCAGGATCACGTTAAGCCGCTAAAATAAGTTCCTTAAACTTCGCTTGCGGGGCCGCAGAGCGCCTGGGACCATTCTTTAACTCAATCAGACCAAACTCCTTGAGGAGTTGCACATCTTGATGAACATTTTTAAAATTTCGCTTCACCATTCGCGCGAGCTCCTGAATGGATTTAGGCTTTTGCAGACGAATCACATTCAAGAGTTCAATCCGAGCGCCGGTAATCACTCGCCCAAGAGTTTCAAAATCTGGAAAACTAATAATGGCGGTTCCAGAAAACTTCCTCGATGGTTTCGCCAAAACATTAAAGGCACGATCCATTGCCTTCTTCTGAGATTCGACAACCAACATCACACGTTTAAGCTTCATAAATAAACCCCTCTTGTCGAATAATCGCTTCGATATCTTCCCGCAAAGGGCTCAGTCCTCGATACACATAACCGACCTCACGACCTTGAATGTGTAAATGGGGCCCCTTGGGTTTGTGATTGTCAAAACCAAAAAGTGTGACCCCACCTTCAGAAAGCCATGCCCGATATTTGACTCCGGTGGGATAATGAGTCGAAGAGGGAACCTCCCAGATAACGATTTCAAAGATAGCCTGACGAATCCCATCTTTATGATTCAAAACCAGCTTTTCTCTCAAGAGTTCAACGGCTTTCACTAATGGTATTGATACCATCATTAAATAATGAAATCAAAATTATTCATGACTAGCTACAGTGACAGAACACCGTTCATACAGGTTAACCATACTTCGAATGTGGCGTACACTTCCGAAGTATGGTTAACCGAGCATAAAAACTCTCTAAAAACAGTGACTTATTTCTATTTGGAGCTCGAGTTCTCTGGATCGACGTGCTCACTGAGGCGGATGAGGACACCTACGGCAAACACCGTGATACACTTTCATCCCGCCTGAAAGAATCCGATTTTGACTATGTGGTAATCGATGAGATTCAAAAATTTCCAAAACTGTTCGATATCGTCCATAGAGAAATAGAAACGCCCAACCCAAAGAGGACATTCTTTATGCTCACAGGTTCGAGCGCCCGAAAGTTAAAACGGCACGGTGGAAATTTGCTCGGCGGTAGAGCGGTTTCGTACTCACTTTTTCCATTTACCTCGAACGAGCTAGGTCAGGATTTCAGTCTGGAGGCTGCGCTTTCGTTTGGTACTCTGCCTCTCCTGTACCCCTTCGCTGAAATCGAGAAAAAAGAAGACCTCCTCAGAGGTTACGTCAAAAATTACGTAAAAGAGGAGATCTTAGTTGAACAATTGCTGAGAAAAATCGACCCATTCAAAGATTTTCTTGAAATCGCCGCCCAAATGAATGGTGAAATCATCAACTATTCAAATATCTCAAAGGACGTTGGAATCAGACGAACCCCCAGGCGGCGGCACCCCTCCATGATATGCTTTTCTTCAAAGCGACTGGTCACGAGGATACTTTGTGGGCCCAGCTTTAACGCCTCGATCAAATCGAGTCCCGTTTGCTTGTGGCCAAGAAGTTCAAAATCGGCAAGGTACAGAGCAGTCTTGGCGGCTGGGGATTCAGTCACCCACTTGGTCAATTCATCGGGCGTTGAGAAATGCATTACGTCGATCCCTTTTTCCGCCACACCTAGTGAATCAAAGCGCCCCTGCCATATACCGTGAATCGAAGAGTCGTCATCGAGCACGACCACAGGGATCTGAGGCGTGAGAATTAACTCAGATACAAACCATTCAGGAGCCTTTGCTTGCGGCAAGGTAATGATCACAGTGGTACCCTTGCCAACTTCTGAAGCTAGCTGGAGCTTACCGCCCCAACTCTCAACCGATGTTCTGGCATGGTAAAGCCCGAGCCCTGACCCGCCTTGTTTGCCATGAGTCTCGCCCCGCTGTCCTAGCTTGGCCAATATTTCTGCGGGAATACCTTTGCCGTTGTCGGTAATACGAATTTCAATTTGGTCGCTCTTGGTTGCGAGCGTGATGGTCACGGTACCCTTATCGCCCAATACCTCCACTGCGTTATTGACTAGATTCGAGAGCACTCTCTTAAATTCCGTGGGTTGGATTTTAGCAAATAAGCCGTAGGACGATGTGTTCACGCGCCCGTCAATCTCGATGCCGATCTTGGACCTGAACTGCATCCGCTTTTCAGTGATAAGGGGTTCCACGAGGCTAGAGAGAAGTTGAACCATGGGGACTTCGGCAGACGTGGATACCTCCTCGCCAGCGCCTCTGGGGCCGAATTTGAGTTCACGATTTTTCTCTATCAGGTTATTGGCAATGTCCTTTATTCGGTTAATGGCAGCACGAACAAGGATACGGTCATCTTCAGGCAGAACCGTGGTGTGCCCAATAACGTTATCGAGTGCAGCCAAAGGAGAACGAATGTCGTGGGCGACTTGGGACGAAATTTGACCCATCGCTCTGTGTCGCTCTCGATCCAACTCATTTTTTTGACTCTCGGCAAGCCTGCCTATCATTTTATTAAAATTCTCGGCGAGTCTTGTAAACTCATGAGATCCTTTAACCAAGATCCTTGCACTCAGGTCATTGGATTCCATCACCTTCCCAACGCCCAGATTAATGACGTTCAACTCCCTGACCAAGAGCCTTGAAAGCAGAGCAGCCGCACCCCCGCTGACGAAAAAAAGGATCAAAACAAGCAGAATCAACCCTTTCCTCATGCCCGCGAGATCATCCAAAAATGGTTGAAGCGACACCTCTGTCCGTAATGCATAAAAATAGTCACCCGAGACACTGCTGACCTTCTTGAATCTGCATTCACAGCAATTTTTTGTGCCAGCCGGGATCAACGTATTCACCGTGACCCCGGTGCCAGATACTTTTACCGATTCCTGAGAGATTTCCGCAGAATCCATCACGCGTCCGTGAGTGAGTTTTCCATCTGCAGAAATAGACCCGAGTTCAAATCCGCTAGGCGAAAAAAAGCCGATGGACCGTATATTTTTATCGGATTTTACGACCTCAAAAAGCGTGTCAGCAATAAATCTCATATGGTAACCGACCTCGAGTACACGGGTGCGGTTATGATTGGGAATCATCGTAAACTTATAGGGTCCAGTATACGACCCTAGTTCGCTTGGAATAATGGGAGTCTGCTGAATCAGTGTGTTCCCCGTAATGAGCTGGCGATAGTCTTCACAAAAGTCAAAAAGTTTGTATTTTACATCCTCAACCCGTAAGTCGGTGTGCCTGATAAATCGTCCGGTCTCATCGGTAATATAAAAATGGGACACGTTGAGATCTCTCGCCAACTTTTTCAGCTCCTCGGTGGTCGGTAGCCCCTTGAGTTTATCGACTTGAAACAGGACTGAGGCCGCATTTGCGCTGACTTTATCAACGGTAGAGTCCATTTCGCGAAAGGTCGCGGCGATCACGTGACTTAAAGTTTGATATCAAGAAACGTATTGATCACGTAAATGAATAGAAATAGCCCGCTCGGCCACAAAGGAGCCCAAAAGCAGCAAAACGATGAGCGGCACAAACAATGCCAAAAAAAGCCTATTTATAAAACTCATTCACCTATCCTCTGATCATAATAAAGCATCGAAACAGTCCAATGATATGAAAAAATTGAGGAAAATTCCGATTGGTCTGCTAGGAGTAGACGCTCCCTCATTGTGACCGGCGACCCCAAACAGCTCTCCGCGTAGACAAACGAGCCCGAACTCTGGGATGCCACCTCCTCTCGCGCTGAGTGTGAAGTCAAAAAACCGTCACCCTGTATCAAAAAGTCAAATATCGCCCGGTATCTCCCCGTTTTTCTTGAGTTCTCACCCCCAAATACCGTTACGTTATCATGGGCTTGAATCCTGCGACCCGGCCTGGCCGGTTCGCCGTTATTCTCATTTCTGCGTTCCTTTTGCTGAGCCCCTTCGTCGGGAATGCGCAACCGACGTCGAGTTGTATTTTTTCGAGCAGCGCGGACCTTGAAAAGGAACTGACCGAATTTCGCACTGAATTCATGCAGCTTCAAAAACCCTCCGGTTTTATGGATCGCGCTGTGGCCGCACTCAGTGGTTGTAGCAGATTCATCGAGCAACAAATCAGTCAGCGCTTGGCGACGGCTCAGCAGACGCTGCCGAAGGTTCACTTTCCCTTATCCGATGAAGATTGCGAACATTGGGTTGCGCTTCAGGACCGAACTCGCGCCTGGATCAAAAATCTGCGGCAAATTCGCAAAGGAGGTTGGTCATCCAAAAACCCTGGGGTCTGTCGGGGACTTCCGCTCAATGCAGAATATCGCTATCACTGCAAAACCGAACCTCTCAGTCCGCTGACGAGTTTTCAGGAAAGTGAACTCGCTCAGGCCGAAGAGGCGGTAGCCGTTTTTGATGATGGCTCGACTTCGTCAACGACAAATCCTTTGCCGCCTAAAACCGTACCTGCCGTAGAAAAGGCCAAGCCCCAGCCCAAAGATCCGATCGCGGAAATGTCTCGGGCCATTGATGCTCGAATGACAAAGCCTCCGAATCTTGAACCCAATATTCCGGCTAGGGTCCGCACTGAAGTTCAGCTCGTTCAAGAGGCGCGGGCCGATCTGAAAAATTTTAAAACCAATGGAAAAGTTCCAGATCACCCGGCCGAGTTTGCTATCGACGCCGAAGTGCGCGGACATAACCAGCGACTTGCCCAGGATCAGGCCAAGGGGAAACGGCTTAAGGAACGATTTATTACCCAAAAAGAGGTAGCGCAGTTCAAAAAGGACTGGGCGCAAATGGTTCAGAAATACGGCGAATTTCTCAAGACCGTTCCGGGCACCCCAGGAAAGCCCGCGTCCAATGATGAGAAAATTGGGGCTTTGGGGGATCTTTTTTTTGCAGATTATCTTAGACCCTACGTCATCGAAAACTCGGGTATTTTTCAAGTCATCAAAAAGCTCGGTGGAAATTGCCATGCCAAGGCTAGAAGTTTTTACGCCTTGGTTAAGCAGCTGGGTTTGGAGCCGGATGACGGCAAAAAATATGGTTTTTTCTATGTGAATGGGGAGCATCAGGAACTGGTGGTCTATTCGCCGCCGGCACCTGGCCAAAAGGTTCAAAAGATTTGGAAACCTTTGCGAGGCAAAACTTCCTCGACGGAGGACGGCACTCTTTTTTCTGAAATGTTCTTTTACCAAGCCTATCTCAATAAAAGGGGACCCGTTTCACAAAAGACGAATGAAAAATTCTGGATCGGAGGCCATCACGAAGGGACTCCGTCACGCCATCCCATCGACCCCAAGTCCATGAGCTGGCACTCCGAGTTTCAATCGCCGATTCCGCCGGATGACTTGAATGTTCCCACCCCCTACTCACCTCCTTATGGGACCGAGTCACCCCCGGGTAAGGCGATCGCGGAGGAAGATCCGGCACGGCAAAAAGCTCCGGACGAAGCTGAGCAGGATTTTGATCGCCCTGCGAACTATTTGCCTCCAAGTGATCCAAGGAGGCTTATAGCTGATCCTAGGACTGAGGGAATTCAACGTCGAATCAATTTAGGATTTTCCTGGAGCTACCTGGATGGCAAAGAAGGTTTTGTCTTTGATAAAAAGCAGGACCTGGTTGTGTATCAATCTTTATCCGGCAAGGGAAAACAAGAGTTTCTCCTTAAGCGGTATGAAGAAAGGCTACAGCAATTGGTAGAATCTGACCCGTATAAGCAAATGATTCGATCACTTGGAAATCCGCTCAAAATCGATCGGCTCTCAGCGAGTCAAAGAACTGAAATCTTTCAAACTCTCGACGTCGTTCGCAGCATGATCGTGGATTTTACAGACATCAGGGATCTGCCACTGGTTGCTTCTAATAAGGCCGCCATTACCCAAGCCTGGATTGAAAAATACCCACAAATCAAAGACTATCTTCAATTGGGCGAGGCTTTTGGAGAGGCAGTTAAGAAGGATCCCAAGAGCCTACTTCGGTATATGAATCAAAATGAGCAAGTGCGTAAGGCTATTTATAAAATTGGCGACGACCGAATCCAGGGAGCACTTAATTTAAATGCCACCGGTAAAAATGTGATTTCTGAGAGCGCTCTGAATTTTATGGCGCCCGTTTATGACCTCTTGATGGATCCTAAAATAGTGGGGATTAAAGAAGGCACCCTGTTAGATCCAAAGAAAAATTTACCTCCCACTCAAGCACAGACTCGTCACCCAGAAAGAAAATCGCCTGAGGCGAAACCCGGGATGGCTTCACCCATGAAAGCCGAAATCCAACTTGAGCCGCAACGTTATTTTCAGCTTATTTTCGTGAGCCTGGGAAACGATTCTGCTCGTCGGAAAACCTGGACCTCTGAAATGAGCAAAAGCTATCTTGCCTTCAGGGGGAGTGATCGAATATTCGATACGACCTTCTTTGCTGTTTTTTCAGGAATGGTCAACTTCGATGGTGGAACGCCGCTGACTTTTCTCTCTCCCGAAAAAGAGCCAATTCCGAGGCACATTGCTGAAGTGTTGCTGTCCATCGTTGATTCCGAACTTCAAGATCGATCCTCCGAGTATCCAATTTTTCAATTCGAAGCGCGCCAGTGGGGTGGACTTGAAGGTTACGCCAACTATCTGCGCAAAGAATTGGGCGCCACAAATCCTACTTCAACTCCCCGCTGATCGGATAACCCATGATGGCGAGGTCATCCATCGGAAAGGTGTCATCGCTGAACCGACGAGGTGCTGGCGGAGGGGATGGGCGGGCCACCCGCGTGACTTTGGATCGCGCGAGTTCCATCGACATTTGGGAGAGGCGCGCTTCCGCATCGGCGAGGCGATCGCGGGTTTCGGCGAGTTCCCGGATAGTCTGGGTGTCCTGCGTCTCACGGACTTTAAAGAACTTCTGCCTTTCCGCTAGTTCGCGGTTGGCTTCGGTGAGGTCACGAACTTTATGCTTGAGCTCTTCAAGATGCTGAGTACTCGTCTCCGAGTTCTGCTTGATTCGTTCAGCGTCAATCCAGCGATCTTTGTACTGATGGGTTTCATTTTGGGTCCGACGAAGATTGTCTTTAAGCGCCGTGATCGTGTCTTGATAAGCTTTTTCTTGAGACCGTTGGCTCATGAGCAGTGCTTGGTATTTATGCTCTCGCTCCAGCGCATCTGCTTGCGCTCTTTCTAAGTCGCTTTGGGAGCGGGCAAAATCAGGCCGAATTTGACCCAAGGCCTGTTCCAGGCTTTGATTCGTTTGTCGGAGGTGATCCACGGTCGCCTTGGCGACTTGAAGCTCGATTTGTGCTTTTTTAAGGCCATCATCCGTATTCGACCGTTGCGACGCCATCGCTTGTTGCAGCTTTTGCGCATGAGCTTGAGCTTGCTGGAGCCGGGCCTGGGAAGCCTGAAAGTGGGATCTTAGTTCTTCGTAGCATTCAGCGTAGTGTTTGAGCTGTTGCTGAGCCTGCGCGGTCTCGCGGGCGTGACGGGATTGGAGCGCGATCAAATCATTTTTGAGGCGAGAGGCGAGCGCGCGCTCGCGCACCTGGGTTGCCTCCACTTGCCGAAAAGCCTGAAAAAGTGCGTCGATCTCGGGGTTTTCGTTCGAGAGGTCTGATGTGCCGCCCGCCAAGGTGGGCAGTGAAAAAATTCGGCCACGGGGCTCCGTCATGGTGCGTTCTCCGAAACTAGTTCAACTTTGTCGTAGTGAACCCACGCCGTTTTTCCGCCATTTTCATCCAACGAAACCATGAACCAACGGCCGCGCCATTCCAGAACCGGGTATTCGACGTCCACTTTGGCAGAGCCAATGAGCGGAAATTCCTGACCGGGGCCCGAGCGGAGTTCGAGGTTTCGCATTCCCTCGCGAGCATGCAAGTAAAGGGGGGGCTCCCCGGGAGCTGGAATGGATCGGGTCGGGGCCATCGCAGCAGAATGAATAGTGTCTGAGGTGGGGCGGGGTTTTTGCGGAACTAGGGGCGCTGGGGCGGGTTTTGAGTGAGGAGGCGCTAGGCTTTTAAAAGTGAGTGGAAAGCCAATCGCCAGCGCAAAGACGATCGTTCCCAAAGTCGTGGCAATGGCCCCTAAAAATGGGTTTCGGCGGGGGGGTAAAGGGCGTCGTCGTGGGGGCAATTCTGGCAATGGGGCTGGCAATGTATTTGGCAATGATTGAGGTTTTGGGCCTGGTTCAAAGCGCACCGTCTGACCACTCTTTTTTTCGATCATCGCGTAACCGCGACATTTCGCGCAACGCGCGAGTTTCCATCCCGGACGCGGTTCGGGCGCGGGAGTTTGTGAGTCAGCCGAGGCGAGAGCTATTTTGCAGTGAGGGCAGGTCCACTCCATTGGTTTTAGAGTGACAAACTGCGTGGGGACAGTCAATGGGCAGGAATTTCCAGGGGGTTACCATCCCGCCACCTTCTTGATATTGGCAGTCGTCGTCGAGGTTTTGTCGGGTCCACCGGCTGCGGCCGCGCCGGCCGACACAAAGCCCGTGATGGAATCTGAGCCAGCGGCGACTCCCTCGGCAAACATCCGTTCATTGGTTTCGACCAAATTGACCAACCCGTCATTTGCCATCGTTTTCATGCGGTTGAGAATCTTGCGCTCAATGCCTATATAGG
>JBBCAW010000148.1:0-4045 GCA_051382295.1 Bdellovibrionota bacterium FG-1
AAACTGCCGTAGAACATCGGACCCAACAGGTCCAGGGTCTTCTGTTGTCCACCGATTCCGACGTTTTTTTGTTTGCGGTGCGTTGGGCTTTTGAAGCCCTAATTCAAGTCAGGTTTGCGAACTGCTGATCAAGCCCCACCAATACGACGTAGTGACCGCTTTCCCAAACGTCTTTCCAGGGCTTTCCACTCAGAGACCGATCCGAATCCCACGCCTGCAGATCTACGATCACTGTGAAGCCTTTGCTCAAGAACGACTGTAAGTCTGCGATGCTCAGGTTCTCTTGCATCCGCGCGTCCAGCCCAAAAGAGCGGGCACCCTCTACCAGTTTCGCAGGCTCCGTTCCGTCGTTAGGCGTCGTCTCAAGAAGCGCATACAACGAAGACTCGTTGCCATCAAAAACCTTCCAATAATAAAGGATCGAAGCCAGCGCCGCTGCGCCACAACTATAATCGGTGGCTTGGCGAACGAGCGGAACGCGAAGCGCATCGGAGGGCAATAGAGGCTTCGCCGCGGCAAAAGCAGTGGAGATAGTAATGAGACACAAAACGGCAAGAATCCCGGTCGACTTAGACATGTACACCTCCCAAAAACTTTACTGTTCAAAACTGCTGACTTTAAGCTCAAAACTCCCCGCGACTGAATCTTCGCCCGGTTTATCCGAATTCTTCACGCTATAGCTTGCACTAAATTTCTCATGCTTGATGGATCCCGAAAAAGTCCCCGTATAAACGATGGGATGCCCGGCCACGGAGCAATTAAACGCGATCCCTCCCTTTACCGCCTGCGTTCCATCTATACTCGCGCTAATACTGGATCTGCAACTCATCCCCAAAAACTGCACTTCATTGAATCCCACAATGGAGCCGCTGGAATATCGAGCCAGCGACACTTCACCAGACAGGGCACCTTCGGCGTTGCCCTTGTAGTACAGCGTATCCGACAATCCTTCGGGACGTGTTTCGAAAATATAGTACTGCCGATCGGGAACTTGCGAATACGCGCCGATCACTTCAATACGCACCTTTGCCTCTTTAGGCGCAGGAACTTTCAGAGTCCAAGCGCCGCCCATTCCGACTTTGTTCGTGCCGGGATAGCTCTCCACTTCGCCTATGCTTTGCTCAGCTGTACCGTCGATCAAGGTCGCGCCTTGAATCGCGGTCAAACGCACGCGTACGTTTTTCACAGTCTCCAGCGCAAAATTCGCGACCGCGACTTTGACGACATAGGTTTGTTTAGCGGGATCGGCTTCGCCTTGCGCTGAAAACGGGAGGGCCCTAATCGCTGTAAAAGAAGCGCGCCACATCGTCCAAATATCGGTCGCCGCTTGAATCAAAGGATCAGTCGAAGAGGTAAGCCATGAGCCTACATGCGCGCGCGTCGTGGTGGCAGACGTCCGAGCAAGTTCCGCAAAAGCTTCCGCAGTTTTTTCCCACGGATTATCAAACACAGGCTCAGGATTTTTCCAGCTCGGGCTATAGCCCTTAAGCACGACGCTCTCATTGACCCAATTATGAAAAACCCAGGCTTCCCACTGCATATGGCTGGAAAGCGTGGATTTGCATACTGAAGAGTTCCAATACCAAGGATCAAACCAATCCGCCTTATCGTCGCGCGCAGCGGAGTCGGCAAAGTGGCAAGTCAGCTCGCCTTTCCAGTCGTTGGCGTGCGCGCCCGAGCCCAGATAGTTCATCTTATAAAGATCATCCGTAAACTTAATCTCCAACGGAATCGCTGCCGCCTCATCATCACCCTTTGTCAGTTCCAGCGCCTCAGTCGTAGGCATACCCGTCACATGGTAGGGCACCGACATATCGGCCAAAAAGTGCGCGCCCCAAGCAGCGCCCTGGTTTACGGCTTCTTTTGAAGTTCCTTTTACAATGCCTAGGGAGAGGTATTTGAAATACCGCGCCGTCTGCTCAGGCGCGTTTCCCTTGCCCGTTTCGGGATTATAATAGTGCCAAGAATCAGGGGTCGTGTTCGGATTATCAGGACCGGGGCCGGAGATCAGAGACAGATCCGAGCCGTCGCCGCCTACGATAAAGACGCCCTCGTGCGCCGTGATGTCTTCAAGCTTGGGAAACCCGGAGCCCTCAAAAGCGGGGTCCAGTTTCAACTGATCATAAGCGACATCGAGGAGGAACTGATGGGTGTTGGCAATTGAAAAAGACCCCCAGGAAAACCCGGGGGTCGGAGACAAAAATGCCCAAGAAAAAAATACCGAGGAAATGACGCCGAGACCTAATAGTAAATTTCGCATAGACGGTGGTTCTATGGAAAGATGACGCGTTTGTCAAAAACTATTAGTTCGCCGTAATCGTGAACGTCAGCGTGTCGCTGTAGGTACCCGCCATGAGATTAATTGGCGCAGTTCCGGCAAAGGAAATATCAAGGGGTCTACCCAGGCTGACGATCGCGCTTTGCGAAGCTTGATTGATCACGGTCACAGGCGTGCTGGAGAGCGTGAAACCCGCCAGGCCATAACGAGCCGTATAAGTGACGGAGCCCAGGGTGCCATTTTTGAGCAAACCTGAGTTTGCAGAAGCGATCTTTAGCGTATAGCCGTTTTGAGTATTATTAGCTTCTGTTGCAGTGGCGATCATCAAATTTGTAGCGCCGGTAGCAAGATCAAGGTTCGAAGCCGCAGCTTGTGGGGTCAGCACGACTGCGGTCACAGCAGGGACGACGCCTGAGAGCGACAGCGTTCCGGTGGTTGCGGCGAAGGCCGATGAAGCCGAGGTGGCTGCGAGGGCTAGGGACATTAGAGCGATTGACGAAAATTTCATTTTTATCTCCTGAGTTTATCTTGTGTTTTCGGGACGTGCTCATAGGAGCAACCCGTATATTCAGCTTCAGATCGAGCTTTTAACGCAAAGCGACATCCATGTCAACGCCCAATTAGGCCTGAACTTATTTTTTGACACATCATATTAGACCGCCACTGACATATTTGACTTAGGGGCCTGACAAATATGTCAGTAGGCCGAGGGCTGCAGGAAAATTGCCCTTTGATTTCGATGGATTGACCTTGGTACCGTTCGTGCTTTTCTCTTTCGTGCGGTCAAACTGCAGAGAGAAGAAGGGGATTATATGGGGACTTCAAGAAGACGAAACTGGAAACAAGAGCTGCGCGACAGCTGGACCCTTGTCCTGGGTGTAACCCTCGCGTTTTTCGGCGCGAGTTGGGCGGCATGAACGGGGACATACAACTTTTATTTCAACAACACAGAAC
This sequence comes from Bdellovibrionota bacterium FG-1, assembly GCA_051382295.1. Lineage (GTDB taxonomy): Bacteria > Bdellovibrionota > UBA1018 > UBA1018 > UBA1018 > JBBCAW01. The sequence continues at coordinate 3,233 of JBBCAW010000148.1, forward strand.
AGGGCAACAATAGTACGGCTACTCCGACGGTGAGCGTGAGGCCTGACGGCGCGGTCAAGACAACAGCACCGGCGCCAAGCCCGGCGCCTGTATCGCTACAGGCTACGACTCCCGCCACAGAATCCCCTGCCTTCACCACCGCAAAGGCCGATACCCTCGTGGAAAAACCGCGCGAATTGAAACGATGGAGAGTCATCGGCTCGGGGCTCCTGGATGCCCCTCTTAACAGCCATGGAAAAGGGGGAGCACTGCTTTCGGCAAGTTTCTTCTTAGCAAAACAAATTGGAATCAATACCTTCGGAGGAATTGTTCCGCTCCTTCACCACGAGGTTTTTGGAGGAGGAGAAATTGAAATTGTCCCTCTTCGCCTCTCTCTGGGACGTTTTGACGAACTTATCGAAGTCGGCGTGCTTGCCGGTGCCAGTACTCTTGCAAGGAAGGGCCTCAACTGGGTCTCCCCACACGCAGGAGCCCGGTTCAATGTAAATGTGGGCGACCTCTGGAGCATCACGGCTTCCGTACGCGGGAACAAGCAATTCGGCATGGCCGATGCGGGCATCGCGATTCGTCTCTAAGGAACTGTAACAAAATAACTGAGTGATTTCACAGTAAACATAGTGTACCGTTTTTTCTGTGAACATCCGTGGTCTTCGTCAGAAGTACCGGGCTATCGCGCCTGCGTTGAACGAACGCAGCCGAAGACTTTGGGCAGCGGCCGAAGCTGTATCCATCGGACACGGCGGTATTGCAAAGGTGGAGCGCGCCACTGATATTTCTCTTTCGACCATTAGCCGTGGGATCAAGGAATTGGAA
>JBBCAW010000149.1:0-2284 GCA_051382295.1 Bdellovibrionota bacterium FG-1
ATGGCCGTCACTTTATCCGTACTTTTAACGCCATCACCCACCGTACTTTTCCCTAAAGCGGTCACCTGTTCGACTCGCTGCCGAGATTGCGCCACCATCCCTTGGACCTTCTTGATACTTTCATCCAGCAGCGTTCTGATCTCTTGAGCCGCGGCACCACTCATAGCCGCAAGCTTTCCCACCTCTTCGGCGACGATGGCAAATTCTCTCCCATGCTCACCCGCACGGGCGGCTTCGACCGAAGCATTAAATGACAAGAGTTTAGTTTGAAAAACGATGTCGTTAATCACCTTAGTCTTATCCCCAATGGTCTGGATCAATTTACCAATCTCGTTAATCTCCGCATTTCCAGCGGCCATCTGCTGCGTGATGAGCTCATAACTCTTTTCGATAGCGACCATCGCCTTCGACATTTCCCCGGCTGAAGCCGCACCCAAGACCGCAGACTCATTGGCCTTAGTGGCCATAACCGTCGATTCCTCGGCATTGGCGGCGGTGTTCTTGATCATCGAAGTCACCTCCGTCACGCTCGCCGCAGTTTCCACGATCGCCGCCGCTTGCTCAACATTGGCCTCCGAAAGCGCTTGCGCCGCTGCGGCAACCTGCTCGGAAGCCAAACGTGCCTGGTCCCCGCTCTCCTTCATGCATTCAATCAAGAAGTTGACGCGCTCATTTACCCGGGTTCTGAGATACCAAACACTGCCCCCCAAAACACCCAAAAGGACCAAAAATAGGAACCCCGCCCCACCGGCCTTGCCCCAGGCCCAGCGCTCATCTCGTACGATCCTGCTCGCCAATTCCTTTGAAACCACATCCGAAACCGCCAAAATACTTTCGATCGCTTGGGTCGCCTCTGTCATCCATTGAGCCCCGGTCAGCGGATAATGCCCTTCAGTAGCGGCCAACAGAACCTCTAGCCGTCTTTTTTGCCACTTCCCAAAAAACTCCAACTCGAGCTGACCCAAGGCCTTTACAAATACCGGATTCTTTTCAAGACTGCTGCGGTACTCGACCACCTCTTTCAAGGCCCGCTCAACCATAAACCGCCACGAATGGATATTTTGCAGACTTTCAGGCGAAATCGGCTTTGAAGAAGCCACAAACGAGCCCAGCAAGGCGCGTTCTCGCCCTGAAAACTCCGCGGCGGTCCAGAGCAAGTGCTTGATTTGTAAATTGACGACGATCGCGGACTCATTGACCGTCACGGGAAACACGGCGGCGAGTCGGGCCTCGGTTTGAGCTTCAATCATCGCCGTGGCAGTTTCGACCCACTCCTTGGAAACCACCGAGCGCTGCCCTGAACGGAGGTCAGAATCCACTTTTTGCCTGAGCGTTTCGAAACGACCGCGAATCTCTTTTAGATTTTTTTCTGCAAGTTCAAGGCGGATATTGATGCCCTGCAGTGCCTCTAATTTCGAAAAAAGCTGCACTTCCTTCAAAAATGCGGCATCCCCCAGTTTTCGAGCATTCTCGATTTTGACCACAAGCTCCGGGGGAGGCGCGCCCTGGGATGACAAAAAGACATTCGTCGCACCCCGTTCAACGGCGTTTTGGACCGTAGCCTGAATGACATCGTCCGCTAAGTCATTAAACAGCCGGGCAGCAGTCAAATGCTGTCGATTGACCCACATTTGGTGAACCCAACTCAGACAAAAAATCGCTGCCAAAAAACCGAAAAACAACAAAATAAAGGACAGTTTTTCGCCCAACGATCGTCTTTCAAGCATGAATTGAACCCCTTATCAGGATCATACTATTTTACTTTCGAATTTTGCGATAGAAAAGCCAAAATATGCCTCGCTATTCTCGCCAAACCATCCTCAAAGAAATCGGCTCGGAAGGCCAAGCCCGGCTTGGGGCTGCTAGGGTTCTTTGCGTGGGGATGGGCGGACTGGGTTCGCCTGCGGCACTTTACCTCGCCGCTGCCGGCGTGGGTGAAATTGGCCTCATGGATCCCGACCAGGTGCGCATCAGCAATCTTCAGAGGCAGATTCTCTTTGGAAGCTCTGATGACGGACAAGCCAAAACCCACTGTGCAGAACGAAGACTCAAGGATCTCAATCCAGGGGTCAAAATTCGAGCCTTTCCGTTTGCGCTCGATTCTCAAAATGCGTGGTCGCTTTTTCAATCCTTTGACCTGGTCATCGATGGAACCGACAACTTTTTGGCAAAATACCTCATCAACGACGCCGCCTACAAGGCTGGAATCCCGGTCATCTACGGCTCGATTCAACGCTTTGAAGGTCAGGTCGCCTTATTTAACGGGCACGAGGGGCCCTGCTAT
>JBBCAW010000150.1:0-16104 GCA_051382295.1 Bdellovibrionota bacterium FG-1
TATAGTCATGACTTCGCGCGAGCAGTTGTCCGCCCAACATCGGCGCCGTCTCACGGTCAAACGTCAGAAGTCCCAGGGACTGACCCATCCCATAGCGCGTCACCATCGCCCGGGCGATTTCAGTCGCTTTATCTAAGTCATCCGCGGCGCCCGTCGAAATTTCACTGAAAAACACCGTCTCTGCCGCGCGCCCCCCCAATAACACCACCAGCTTGTTTTCAAGTTCATCGCGGTTAATCAGATAGCGATCCTCGGTGGGGCGGCTCATCGTGTATCCCAGCGCCCCGATCCCCCGCGAAATAATGCTCACTTTGTGAATCGTTTGCCCCCGCTCCAAGACAAACGAAACCGCCGCATGGCCCATTTCATGAAACGCGACGCGCTCTTTTTCCTGAGGACTGAGGATGCGGCTTTTGTGTTCCAATCCCCCGACAATGCGCTCGATGCCCTCCGTAAAATCACGTTTTTCAACCTGAATCGCCCCGCGACGAGTCGCAATCAGGGCCGCCTCATTCGCGAGATTCGCAAGATCCGCTCCCGAAAATCCCGCCGTCAAGGCCGCGATCGCCCCGGAGTCCACGTTCGGAGCGAACTGCACCTTTTTGAGATGAAGGCTTAGAATCTGCTCACGCCCTTTTCGATCCGGCTTTTCAATCATGATCTGCCGATCAAAACGTCCAGATCGCAAGAGGGCCGGATCCAAAACTTCTGGCCGATTCGTCGCAGCCAACAAAACCACGCCCTGAGAAGGGTCAAAGCCATCCAATTCGGCCAAAAGCTGGTTGAGGGTTTGCTCTTTTTCGTCATTTCCCCCCGAAATCGCCTGAATCCCTCGGGCTTTGCCCAGAGCATCCAGCTCATCGATAAAAATAATACAAGGGGCCTGACTCCTCGCCTGCTCAAACAAATCACGGACCCGCGCCGCCCCCAAACCCACGAACATCTCCACAAATTCGGAACCATTGATCGAAAAAAAAGGCACGCCCGCCTCCCCCGCCACCGCGCGCGCTAGGAGGGTTTTTCCAGTCCCCGGAGGCCCCACCAAAAGCATCCCCTTGGGCATACGCCCCCCTAATCGACCATAGGGAACCGGCGCTTTCAAAAAATTGACGAGTTCCAGCAGTTCTTCTTTAGCTTCATCCACTCCTGCAACATCGCCAAAACGAATTTTGAGATCCCGTTCCACAAAGACCTTGGCCTTGGCTTTTCCGAGCGAAAACAACTGTCCCTGCGCCCGGCCCATACGCCCCATCACGAACCACCAAAACCCCAGCATGAGCAATAAGGGCAGGGTCCACGTCAAGACATCCTTTAGAAATGAGCTTTCGCGGAGCCCCTCAAAACGCACCTGAGCGGCCGCCAACCTTTGAATCAAGCCGGGATCGTCCACTTTAACCGCAACGAAGCGATTAGGATGCCCTGCCGGCGGAGTCTTCAGCACTCCTTCAACCCGGCCCGAGCCAATCATCACTTGATCCAGATTGTGCTCATCCAGAAACTTCAAAAATTGACTATAGGGGATCGACTCCACTTGCTTGTTATAAACAATGACATCACGAACCCCCAGCGCTAACCAAACAGCGGCCAGGACAAAAAAAATATTCCAGCGAACTTTTCGAGCAGGGGGCGCCATTTGCTGTTAGGCACTGCAACCCATGTTCCAGCTTGATTTAAGGTTTGACCTTCGCCTGATAGATGGCCTGAATTCCGGAAAAGAACCCTGTAAATTCGAGACGCGCAGCGGTCCACAAGAAATCAGGACGGTTAGCCGAGAGCCACTGGCCGCCAATGATCCGACCCGCAGCATCGAGTTCGACCGTGTAGTCATACTTCTCGACGCCCTGTTTAAAAGCAGGCGTACCCACCACCGGATCCCATTTCGGATCGATTTCATCCGCGTAAAACATTTCAGAATGAATCACGGCTTCCTGGACCGTGCCCGGTGCCGCATCGCTCGATGGCCGCTGATAGCCGGTAATCATCGACGAATAAGCGTAGACCGGCTGATTCCAGACTTCGCGCCAACGATCCACATCGGCCACAAAACCTTGATGCCGAAGTCCGAGTTCATTTCCAAAAATCACATGCAGAGCCCCTGCATTGACATCTTGGCAGGCCGCACTGTTTTTCAGGAACGCGCTCCCAATCCGTCTAAAAATATTGCCACCCTCGCCCGCCTGGCACTTCAACCCCATGAAGGTGGTCGCCTTGGCGTTGTCCGCGTAATAATAATCCAACAAGGCTTTCACATCGGCCGACCCAAAAGGAACCGCAACGCCACTGGGACCCTTCACCGTCACCGGAGCCGGCTCGGCATGATTGAGGGCAGCCGGAGACCAGCCATGACAAATTCCAGACCAATACTCGGCATGAGGGCTAGTCCCCCCGCGCACCATGCTTACGGTCGGATAGTCAAAACGTCCCAGAAAAATATCGTATTTTTCAGCCGGCGAAAGCCTCGCCAAATCCCCGGGCGCCATCGCGCGAATCTGGGACTCACTAAAGAGACCATATCTAAAACCATTGAAACCCACCCAATTCCAACGAGCGGCGATTCCGGCCTGGTTACTTGGCCAATAAGTATCCGACCAAGGGGTGTGATCCTGCATCCGCCCCTGCAACGGAAGTTCAGTTAAGACGTATTGATACTGAGTGCTCCAAGTCGCCGGATCATTCGATCCATCCCAACGACTGGGGCCAATCATCCGCTCGGCACCGTTTCGGTCAGTCCAAGCGGCAGCTTCATCTTCAAACATATGGTGGGCCGAAGCCAAAACGTTCGCACTCCATCCGAGTAGCGGCACGACCCCAAAAGCAATCGCGACCCAGCGCTGAAATCCATTCTTCTTCATCATTTATTTTTGTCCCCGATAAAACTTCGCAGTGCGTAACACTTGCCTTCCATCCATGTAAACGATTTTTTGAACAAATTCTGTTTCCTCTCCCCGTTCACCTCGGTAGACTTTGTCCACATGACTACTTTTCAGGCGATCGTCTATGGTGTTTTACAGGGATTTACTGAGTTTTTACCGGTGGGATCAGCGGCCCACAGAGTTCTTTTAGCTTACTTTACGGGATGGACCGAACCCTCAGGAGCTTTACTCGGTGCGTTATTTTTAGGTTCCGCACTCGCCGCGTTTATTTACTTCATTCATGACTGGGCCAGTATGATCTCGTGCCTGCTCCAAGTCCTGATTTACCGAAAAAAACCCATGACTCAGGATGAGCGCCTTCCTTTATTTCTAGGACTTGCCACCTTGCCCCTGGCGGTCACTTGGTACTATTTTCACGAAGACATCACCGCGAAGCTCAATTCCTCCCCGCTCGTCATAGCCGCCACGCTGGGCGGTTTTGGACTATTGCTCTGGTTTGGCGACTCCATGAGCCGCCGAAATAAAAACATGTACGACTGGAATATCATCGATTCCATCGTCATTGGCGTTGCACAGATTGCATCCCTCATTCCAGGTTGCGACCGCCAAGCCGCCGCCTTGAGTGGCGGTTTTTTTAGAAACTATAGGCGCGAGGCCGCCGCCAAATTCAGTTTTTTTGCAGCACTTCCGATTTTAATCGCGAGCGGGGCCACGCAGTTTCGCGACTTTCATTTTCAAACCCTGACTATAACTGGCGATTTATCCTGGCTCACGCTGGGCGTGGCTTTTGTAGTCACGTTTTTTTCCAGCCTCCTCGCGATCGGCGCGTTCCTCAAACATATTCAACGAGGCGGAATGGGACAGTACGCAGTCTGGCGCCTACTGGTGGCGGCGGGAGTAGTGGGAATCTACCTCCTCCGGCTACGAAACGGCAGCTAACCTGCTCTTGTTACTCCGTGCACGGCTCAAGACCATCTCGCTTGAGCACCGTATTGAGCGGAGTTTTAGCCGTGGGCGCCAAATACCCATAAGGGCAAACCGCCACTCCATCGACCAACACGGAAAAATGAACCAGATTATTGACGGAAGGCGAATTGATTGCGGTGGTCGAAAGCTGAGTCCCTGCCGTGATCAAGTCACCCACCCTCACGGACGGGGCACTCGTCATGCGACTCAAACGAGTCGACACATGGACATTGTGCCAAATCGTCACCGAAGCCGTATCCACTGCGGTCACCAGACCGCCCCAAGGAGCCAAAATCGCATAACTTCCAGAGATATGATAAATAAAATCAAAGCCATCCGCGCTCACCTGGCTTGCCGAAAAAGGTGTCACGGACCAAAGATCGATGGCAACGCCCCCAACCCCTCCCGACGCGGCATTATAAGGCAGCACCAAAGAGTCATTCAGCCGCGTGCCGGGATTTCCCAAGAGCGACAGCGGTTCATTTCCTGAACCACAGCCCATCCCCGTCAAACAGAACCCCAAAAGACTTGCGCCAGCCCACTGACGAACACGCCGATTCATAGCGCCCACCTGAGTGAAAATGAACTACTCCAGATCCCCAGAGTGATGTTCTGAAAAACCACGGTCATGGGGAGCGCAATGACCGCGCCTAACTGGTGAAAAATCGGAATATCCAAGGCGGGTAGAAATTGAAGGCCGAACCGGGTGGCCGAGTTACTGGTCGCGCTGGGCGCCCCTGAAAAGCTGAGGGAATCATGCACTCCCCCCACTTCGACTGAAAACGAAGGAACAATTCCCCAAAAGGCCGCGCCGCCCGTGATCTTAGGGCCGGCAAAAAAGCTCACAAAACCGAGCTCCGCGCCGTCGAGATTCTGAATCGAATATTTTTGATAAGAGAGATCCGTATGAAAATCGAGGCTCTCAGGCAGCCAACTCGGACCATGCCAACAGGCGTCTACGACGTAACCCAAAGGACGATTGAGTTCTGGCGCAGCGTCACCCAAAGGCTGGGATACGGAAACGCCGACTCCAATACTGGAAAGCGAGGCCTGAGCCAGAGAAGGTAGAACCAACATACCGATTCCCACCCCTACCCTAGCCACGTTGAGGCAAAACCGGAGAGAATGCCACATTCTCGCGCTCACCCTGACTTATTGTCAGGACCGAGATCAACCATCTCTTTGAGTTCTTTGCCGACTTTAAAAAAGGGCACGCGCTTGGGAGGAACCTGAACAACCTGCCCGGTCTTAGGATTGCGCCCCTGATAGCTGCCATAGCTCCGATTGACAAAAGATCCAAACCCGCGAATCTCAATGCGGTCATCCCGCTTGAGAGCATCCGACATCATATCAAACACCATATTCACCACAACCTCGGCTTGCTTATGCTGAAGGTGCGCTTTCTCGGCGATAACATTGATAAGATCGGCTTTGGTCATGAGATTTACCCTTTATACGCTCTGTGGCGAATCAAACGCGTCTATACTACTAGGCTAAAAACAAGTTCATGCTTTTGCAAGCAATTTTCATATTTAATGCCATTTTATAATCGAAATCACGACTTCAAACGAAATCAAAAGAATAATGATCATCTCCAGCATGTTTTCACGTTTGGACTTGGAAAGATCCACAATCACTTCAACGCTTTCCTGAATAATTTTGATCTTATATTCCAATGCTCGATAGCGCGTATCGATTTCCATCATGGACTTAAGATCCTGATGCACGCGGTCGAGCTCAACATTTTCCCAAGTCTCATCCGGCGAATCGACAATATAGAGATTAGAAATAATCTCCTGCTTGGTGTCCAAGCACATGCCGATAAATTTGATCAAATCCTCCGTGTTTTCAAGCATACGCCCTTGACGTTGCAGTTTTTTCGAAAAAACGTTCGTTTTCTCGAGGAGATTTTGAATCAAAACCTCGTAGTACTCCAGTGCCGTGCTTTCGGCCAAAAGCATGCAAGAAATCTTCACCGAAGAATACGAAAGCTCACCCACCACGACTCGATCAAAAAACACTTTAGTGGGTGCGCCCTGAATCACATCGAGCTGAAACACATCAGTCGCCCGACCATGATCAGACGGCATACGATATTCCTGAATCGCCCCCAATTCACGTTCCTGCAGCTCATCAGGAACATTAAAAAAAACGACCGAACCGTAATTATAAACAAAAAGATAAGAGTCTTCGGTGTACTGCACGACCATTTCGTAATTCGAAAACTCGAGCGCCGGCCGAGTAAAACGCTCACGCAACTCTTTGAGTTTCAGTCGCTCGGCCACATGGATGGCTTTGATGCGGTAAGGCTTGACCCCGCCGTTCTCCGTTGTCATCACGTCACCACTCCCAATAAGATATTTTCGAGGGTTCGCTGAATCAAGGGCTCAAGCTCATCCGCGCTCTGCACCAACTTGACGAGTTGCCGGCGCAAAAATTCCGGCACTTCTTGTTTTTGTTCATGCTGCAGCAATCGCAAGCCGCCCGTCGAATCCCATTGAACATCAGTCCCTAAAACTCGAATCGAAAATCGCTGAAGCACCCCGCACGGAGCACTCAGAGTCAAACGACTCCCATCCGTGGATTCGAAAATCTGCTGATTTTCATCCGACGACACCAGACGCAAGCCGGCTCCCACCAACTCAGGTTCAAAATACCTCCGAATAGCCCCTTTCAAAAGGCTCGGGGGATGAACAAACTCAAAGCCCGCTAAAGTGAGACTCAGATGCACTAGACGCACTTTGACTGTGGCTACAGTTTGCCCCACTGACAATTTAGCCTGCAATACCTCATTGGCTGCTGGCGCCTTGGCCAACGCATCCGCCCCAACGCCAATTCCGAGTTCCGAGATATTCAAAGCCTTCATCTCCTTAGGTGAAAGAACTTCACACTTGAGATAAACGCCCTTTAAACGATTTTCAACGTTGGCGCGTTCCTTTCGCCTTTGTTCTCGCTTGCCTCCTAGACGCGTCATAATTGCTTCACCTCTCTAATCCCTGGGGTGCTCCACAACTCAAGGACAAATTTTTTGTGATCCGTTCTGTGACCGTTGTATTTACAGGTTAACACGCTGAAGCCGTCCCGCGAGGCGATATCAAAATCATCCAAAAGAAGGTTGTTTTGCGCCAAAGATTGATTGATCGCCATCCTCACCTGCCCTTGTGGATCATCCACGACAATCTCGCAGGCAAAAGCCAAAGACCGACCCAGCACACGATCCTCAAACGCACTGGTCAGCACCAGGACCACAACGACCGTAATGGAGCAAAGCAAGGCAATATCCGAATGACCAATCCCAATGCATACGCCAATAGCGGCCACGCACCAAATCGTTGCGGCCGTCGTCAGCCCCACCACCGTCCCTCGGGACTGCATAATGGCGCCGCCGCCCAAAAAACCAATTCCGGAAACAATCTGAGCAGCCAGACGGGCAGGGTCTCCATAATAGCCTTTTTCAGCCAGGCTCACCGACATTAAGACCGACACCGAGGTATAAAGAGAAGAGCCAATACAAATCAAAATATTGGTTTTAATGCCCGCGGGCTTGTTTTTAAGCTCGCGCTCCATACCCATGAGTCCACCACAAACGATGGCAAAAAAAACTCGCGGTAAGAAAAATTGAAGCAACTGGAGAAAAGTCCAAGAAGAAGATGCACTCAACATGATCTTGTTATTCTATCAGTAATTGTCCGCCCCGCAAACTATCACCAACTAGGAATTTTCGACGAGGGTGTCGCGGTCGGCCTTCCCCCTTTGCAGCACTTCCTATGCTGCAAGTGCCCTTTTGGGCACTCGGGCTTCTCGAACAATCCTGTTCTCGAACTCACCTCGTCGAGAATTCCTGATGTGGGCTGAAACCGAGAAGCCCAAATCCGTGGAGACTGGCGGTACAGCCGGGAGCCCCTGGAAGTACGGTCAATGTTTTGACATCAAGAATAACGCGATCGCTTTTTGGTCAATGACGCAATGGCCCCCTTCCAACGGTTGCCACTCCACCTCGGGGACGCCATTGGCTTGGGCAATCTGAGCAAAACGATGCGCTTCTTCAAAAATCCCAAAATCGTCAAGTCGCCCACATGAGATATGAAGAGCAGGCGAGCCCGGCCCCAAATGCGAGAGAGCCGACCGGAGTGGTGACGCATGATCCCATGCCGATTCAGACCCAAAATACCGCCCCAGTAAACCTAAGAGCCAGCTCACCCGACTGAAATTAGCCCCCGTCTGTCGAACAAAACGCTGCACTTCGTTGGGATCAGCGTAAGGCGAAAGATCGGCAATCACGGGGCAGGCGATCACGGCGCGGGAAAAAAGCCGTGGAAATTTCAAAATCAATTGCGTGGCATTAAAACCACCCATGGATTCACCCATGAGCAAGCGCCGCCCATGGATTTGACCTAATTTTTTCTCAATCTTTGGAAGCACCTCATCAACAAAAACCCTCAGTAGCCCACTCACGGGACTCGAATTCACGTCCGCAAGAATCCACTCGGCGCCAAAAGAAACCGACACGACCAAGGGAGCTGAAATCCCCGCCGCAGCCCAGGCTTCGCCGATGGGTTTGGCCTTCCAGTCATTATCCACCCAGCTTCGTTCGTTTCCGCCAGCGCCATGAAGATAGTACAAGACGTCGGGACTATCGCTCCCCTCTGTTCGATTGAGGCAGTAGAACCAAGGAAGGGGGTGTTGAAATGAAAAGCACTCCGTCGAAATCTGGACCGAAGCAAAACTATCCGTCGAAAATGACGAAGCCAGACCGAGGCACAGTAATCCGGAGGCCAATAAACCAAAAAACTGAAATCTTGAAGTCATCCCACGCCCTCCCCAGCTCGAAACTATGAGGGAGGGAGACAGGATTTTCAAGCTCAACCCGCGAGGGGAAAACCCAATTAAGGAGCGAGAGGTCCTTCAAAGTAACCCAACTGATAGCAACTCACTTCTTTAGCACTGCCATCGGGATTGGTCGCGGCGATTTGATTGCGAAAATCTTCGACGCCTTGACGATACAAACGCACACAGTTGGATCCAGCCACCCCTGAATCACCTTCGCGCGCAGCAATATTCAGCGAGGCGCGCCCTGCCATATAGCCAGGACCGTAACAAGTGCGACCACCGGACTGTGAGGAAGCCTCAAGACCTTGCGCGTAGCCATCTGAAAAATCACCGCGGCATTCCATATCATCGCCAGCAGCAGTCAACTGACTCCGACCCCATTGATAACCAAGATTGTAACAAAATTCATCGGCGAGGCGGGGACGTGAACTTCGGCCTCGAAACGCGGCCTCGACTCCACGCCCGTAACTATCCGATGAGTACCCGACCGAGCAAGTCCCGCCGTAGCCATACGCAAAAGAAAATTGTGGCATAAAGCTCAAGCCCAAAACAGCAACCCCTAAAATCATTACGTTTTTCATGAAATCCTCACCCCTTAGAAAATTTTCTGAATTGCGACCGTAGCTAATGCAATGCACCAGTAGTGTCAAGGGGGGATTTCTGGGGCCGGCAGCGGCGCCAAAACCGATCAACGCGCCCGCCACACCAGCCACCCCACAAAGGGCGACGGACTCCATCAAAACTTGCACACGAATGCTTCGATGAGTTGCCCCGAGTGCTTTACGTAAGCCAAACTCCTTGATCCGCTCAGTAACGGAAACTAACATCATATTGTTGATTCCGATTCCGCCTACCACCAGAGACAGCAACGCAATAGCCGTCAAAAGAATCGAGAAGAGATTCAGAAATCTTTTCATCTGCGACACAAGCGTACTATCGGAGTCCACGTAGAATTTCATTGCTGGAAAACAAAACCGATTTTTTGATTCCTCAGTACCGTCAGATCATCTTCCGACAAGGCCGTAATATCTCGGCCATCCAGAACCACTTGCCCGGAGGACGGCTTCAACATAAAGCCCAAAATATAAAAAAGTGTGGATTTGCCCGAGCCCGAGGGCCCCTGAATACCCACAAACTCTCCGGCCTCTACCCTGAAATTCAGGGCCTTAAGAACCTCCACTTTTCGGGTATTCACCTCGTAAGAAAAGGTTAAATCCTTCACCTCGAGCATGACATGACTCACAGAACCTTCTCGTCTTTGATAATCGAAAGAAAATCCGTCTGCCGTATCTTTTCGCCCTCTTTCACACCCCCTCGAACTTCAAAAACCTCTTCATTCTGAGTGCCCACCTCAATCGGTTTTTTTTCGCCATTTTCGGTGACCACAAAAAATTTGTCGCCGTCCTTCTGAAGAAACTCATGCTTCAAGGTAAGAATGTTGGTCAACTTGTTCGTGATAATATCCACGACAACCGACATGCCCGATTTGAGCTGCAAATCACTGTTAGTCACTTCGATCACAACCGGAAATTCAACGCGAGACTTGTCCCAATCGTTTTGGTCCTTGGCCGCCAAAGAGATATGCCGGATTTTTCCAGTGTACGCGCGCCCTAATACCGCTGACGCCTTGATGACGGCCTCTTGCCCCAGCTTCAGCTTGTCTACCTCAATTTCTGGGGTGGACGCCTCAACAAATAAACGAGTGAGATCGTCTATTCTGACTAACGCATTTCCTCCCTGAGAACCTTGCTGCTCAACATACTCGCCTTCTGTTTTGAGAACCTGAACCACCATTCCCGCAAAAGGTGCGCGCAAAGGGTAAACCTCTTCGGCATTCCCGCCCAAGGACTGCGCGATACTCACCACCGGATCCCCCGCCTTGAGCTGCTGCCCCACTTCGACAAACATTTTTTTAATATAACCGTTATAGGGCGGTGAAATCAGGGTCCTTCGGTTAGGTTTTACGACCCCAGAAATCGTCACCCGCTGAATCAAGTCACCTCGAACCACCGCTCCCATATTCAGCCCCTGCGCTTTCTGAGAGGTTCGCGTCAATGCTAACCCCCCGATGAGCAGGGCACTCAAAAATAACCAGGCGTATTTATTGATCAGAAACCGCTTCATAAATTTTTCCCTCAAAATACCGGTATTTTGCGATCCCCTGAAGCACATCAAAATAAGACGTATAAAACTGCACCTTGGCGTCGAGCAGATTTTTCAAACCCGTGATGAGGTCCAGATAAGCCACTTTTCCCTGACGATATTGACTCTCGAGATTTTGATTACTTTCTTCCTCAAGAGACAAAAGCTCCTCGCTCAGTTTAAGCTGATATCTGAGTCGAGATAAATCCACCATCATGCTTGTTATTTGAGCGTGGGTTTCCAGCAGGCCTTGTTGGAGGGTATCGGCCTGGATGTCTCGATTGTACTCCGCGATTTGCACATCGTGCCTTTTGATCCCCCAATCCCACAGATTATATTGAAACGTCAGAAGAGCATTCCAAGAAAGCTGATTCGTAGCATTGAATGGCGTACTCGAATTCAGATAGTTCGAGTTGGAATAAGTCAACTCTGAGGTGAGGGATACCCGTGGCAGGTAATTTCGCTTCGCAAAGGTCACACTCTTGTCGTTGATCTCTTCCTAAATCTTCGAGATTCGATATTCGTAAATAACCTCGAAAACTGGCGCTTTTACGGGTATTTTCGCCTCGATCTGCCGTTCACGCCGGACTGTAACGGGCTCAAAGTCAGAAAGAGCAGTCTCACGAAACCCTATCCCGATAAGTTTACGCAGTTCCGCAGCGGAGCGTTCAATATTGTTTTGCGCGTTCATTTGGTCGATTTCAGCCTGCTGCACCTGAGTTTTTAACCTCAAAAAATCGCTTTTGGTCTTGAAACCCTGTTGATACTGGCTCGAGAGTGTTTGAAACTGTTTATACAACAGCGCCTGTTGTTGCTTTTTCACCTCACGTAAAGAGGTGTCTAATGAATAACGATAGAACTCGGCCACCACGCTTAAAATGAGGCTGTCGCGAGCCTTGAGTGTGCTCACAGCGGCTAGGTCGCGATTCAGACCGGTAATTTTGAGATTCGTTAAAGACACCCCGTTGTCGTAGAGGGTTGCACTCATTCCCAAGCCAAGAGAACTATACCAAGGCGATGCGGGATTAGGGGTTAACAAGGTGTTGTCGCCGCTGATCGAGATATTATTCTGCAAGCCATGGGTCGCAGAAAAATCCACCGCCGGAAGGAGCTTGGTGATCGCACTCCTATATTCTAACTCTCGCACCGCCTCGGTTTTTTGGGCAGTATCGAATGCCGGGGAGTTTTCAAGAGCAAACCTCACCGCGGCATTGAGCGTGAACGGACCGCGTGAGGCATACCCCAAAGTAGAACAAAAACTGACAAGTATTATCATCAGCGTGAAGATCAGGGATTTCATCGTTGTCGGCCATACTAGACTCCCTCACCAGCCCTCGTAAAGAAGAAGTCCATGGCCCGCCAATAAAATCCCCATTAGACTTAAAGGATGGCACTCAAGACTCTACGACACCTCGTCTCAAACAACGACGGCTGGCATCTCGCTTTGCACCAGACCTGGGATGAAAAACGGCTGGTCAAATCCCGAAGACCCGTCCTCATCGTGCCAGGTTACGGAATGAATTCGTTTATCTTCAGTTTTCATCCGCGAGGGCAATCACTGGAAGGTTTTCTGGTGGAGGCGGGCTTTGAAGTCTGGCGCGTCGACTTGCGCGCTCAAGGCGAGTCAGTATCCGTCGGTGGAGGAGATAACTACGGGCTCGATGACCTCGCCGTTACGGACCTCGGTGCTGCGATCGACGCAGCCCTCGCCCATACGCGCACCGTCGGACACAACCATGCCGACATCATTGGTTGCTCCCTAGGCGGCACATTTATGTTTATCCATGCGGCCCTGACCCCGCATCACCGGATCGGCTCCATGGTCGCGATCGGTTCACCGGTGCGCTGGGTACGGGTCCACCCTATTATCCGCGGCGCTTTCGCGTGGCCTATGTTGATCGGACTCGTGCGACTCAGGGGCACCCGACGCCTGGCCGAGTTTCTCCTCCCCCGCATGGTACGGCATGTGCCCTGGCTTCTTTCGGTCTATCTCAATCCATCGATCACGGACACCGAGGCCGCCCGCGAACTGGTTAAAACCATCGAAGACCCGAACCGCCACGTCAACCGAGAAATTGCGCGCTGGGTTCGCAAGAAAGACCTAATCCTGAGAGGCACAAACATTTCAGAATCGCTCAAGAAGGTCACCCAACCTTTCCTCTGCGTATTGGCCAATGGGGATGGGATCGTACCGCGCGAAACGGCCGAGTTCTCCTACCATGCGGTTCAATCGAATTCGAAAAAATTACTGGAAGTGGGCACCGCCACGATTTCACTCGCTCACGCTGACCTATTTATTTCAAACGAAGCCCAAAAACTTGTATTTTCGCCACTAGCAGAATGGTTAGCCAACCAAACTTTATAAAAAAACCGGACCTGCGTAAAAGCGCAGGTCCGGTTAATCACTTCAAATAATGGGACGCTCAATTACTCGCTTTGAACTGGATCTACTGCCCTTTCCACAAGCCCGCTTGCGTCATATTCAGGAAAAAGCGTCGTAGTAGGAATGCAATAATCCCCTTTGGAATCCTTTTCATTTTTCCACAGGATATTGGTCTTATAGGCCTCCCGTTGAAAAAAACGGTGAACCGGCTTATTGCTCGCAACAATTATCCCTTGGGCGACCTGTGTGGGAAGATCCGCATCCGCCGTGGGCGGCATATCCCCCGAGCTCGTTCCATCGCTTTTCAAAACCAGCGTTTTATTGAGATCCAAGAATGCCGAATAATAAGGCACCTTAATCCGACTTGGAGCATAGGACACAAAAGCCTCAGAAGGAAGACCCCGCTTTAACTGTCTCAACTCCTTGACCTTCTTGTAACAAAACTCAAAATCGTTGCCGCGAGTCAAAGAAATATCGAGGACATTTCCCGCTTCACTCGCACAATCCTTCGGATCGGCTGCGGCAAAGGTATGAAAATGAGGAAGAACCCCGCTTGCCCCTTGTGGCGCCGCGGCCAAGCCATATTGAGGATTATTGACCTGATCCACTGCAAGCTTAATCTTGGAACCGCAGACGGTAAAAGTGGACGCAGTCACCTTTTCAGCGCCCCAAGGGGTTTCAGTTAAAAAGTATTCCGTGGGCGAAAATACATTTTCACGTTTAAACACGAAACCAAAACTCTTTTCTATGTCCAGAGGAACGTAGGCCGTAATGCCCTTCTTAATTTCAAATTTCACAAAGTCGATCGAAGTATCATCACTCTGGGCTACGGAGTGCATAGACGGTTGAATTTCAAACTGATGATAAGCTTTGTAATATTTGTAGTTAAAATTCTTCGGCGCAAACTTGGCGGTTTCCGCTTCTAAACCTGCGCTAGCCTTTTTATTCAGCTCCGAAAAAACATTTCCGCTGTCAGCGTCTTCCTCCGGTTTGACTGGCGTGGTGCCTTCAGTAAGTTTAGCCTTTTCTTCGGCTTCTTTGATTTTGGCCGCTTTTTCGCGGGCATCCATTTCGTTCATGGCAAATTCGACATACTTCCGGTTCACATCCACTAAGACCGTCACCTTCCGACCCAGTTCTTGAAGATTGGCGGCATTTTTTTCACTCAGCTTTTTGGTCATGGCTTCTTCATTTTTAGCCAATAGACCTTCAAGCGTGGCAATCACCTCGACCTGACGAATAACCTGAACTTTCACGTTATAAGCGCCGACGTAGCTCTGAATATTGCGCCGATTAATCGAGCAGTACACATCACCACCAAAGCCCGTTACGACCCGACCCGTCTCGCCGCCGCGGAAAACAACATTTCTATCCTTATCCTTTTCATTAGCCCGAACATCGCAAACCAATTGCCAAGGGGCTTCCTCGGGAAAATAGGAAAGGGGATTCACAAAAAGGCCCTTCTTATTTTTCTTCAGTTCCTTGGGTTTTCCTTGGACCGTGACTTTACCCTTGCCGTGATCAAGAGCCCATTGCCCCAGGGCGATGGCCCCATCAGAGGCCACAAACTCGAGATAATCCTTATCTGAGAACGAGAGGATTTTCTTAATACCTTGATTGACCAACTTCTTGCCGACCTTTTCACCCCGCGGCGCAATCGTAAAGGTTTCCGGCGCAGTCCCATTCAACTGCTTCAAAATAAATTGAGTGGTCGCGGGGTCGTAAATACCCTCTTTGACTTTTGCGAGGGACGCCGTGATTTTGCCATGATTTTCATCCACCCAGGCCCAGTTTGGCGCCACTGGAGAATTCACATAGGTCACATCAACGGTTTCATCCTTCTTACTGCCCACATAAACGCACATCACTTGATCCGTTGCTTCAGGATCAAAAATGGTTTCGTCCCCTTCATGGCGCCCACCGACGCCGCCAATATTGCAAGAAAGGTCTTCTTTATCGGCTACGCGCACTTGTACTTTTTGATCTGAAAACCCGACAAAAATAGGGATATTTTGATCGATTTTACCATCCGCGTCGGTGACAATCTTAAATTTGGCCGAAACCCCATTTGACTTCATCCCCAAGTCGGAAGCAAGTCCGCGGCCACTGGCTGGACTATAAGAACCTGTTTTTTGAAAAGAAGAATGAGCACACGACATCGTGAGGGACAAGCCCGCCACTACCACCACTCCACCCAAGTGATACCGTTTGATTAAATACATAAGAAAATGAGCCTCCCTGTCGCCCTAATCCTTTAGGTTTTTCAAATTTCAATTTTTCCACCGCTGCCATCTTTTAAAACTGACCGCGCCACTCATTCTGTCCTAATCGAAGAAACTTGGCTACTCACAAATCGCGAGTAAGCGCGCAAGATTCGTCAAGAAAGTGGCGCCAACTTTATCTCGCTGTGGCGGTGCAGATTGAAAGGATCCGACTCCGAACCAAAATCGCTTTGAACTGAAGCTCGCTATCGTTCAGTTCAGGCAGCGGTAAATCGCGCGGACATTGGACAAACTCCGGCAGGATTTCCTGGACATCGGCACTCAAAACACGATCCGCTACGCGATCGGCCTGGGCTACGGTGAGGCGTCCAGCTTCGACCTCACTGACGGCGACCTCAAAAGCGGTGTTAAACCCAATCGCACCGGCAGGAAGGGCCCGCCCCGAAACCCGATGAATATAAACCGCCAAAGAGTGCTCCGGATACTTTTTTGCAAAGTCGGTGAGCACTTCGGGATCATGTTCGGTATCGTCGCCCAAAAGCACAAAGGGAAGTTGCTCAAACGAAGCCATACTCTCAAATATGGATGGACCCGCCCTTCGTTGCAAGGAATTTTTTGAATCGTGATTTTCAAGTCATTTGAATCGGATGCACCTATGGATCCGGCCTTTAGTTGAGTATTTGACTTC
>JBBCAW010000151.1:0-2512 GCA_051382295.1 Bdellovibrionota bacterium FG-1
GAACAGTTGTAAAAAAGCTACGGGCGCAAGGAGTCCCTGTAAGCAGTCATGAAATTCCTAACAAGGGGCACGTGGATTTAATCGTTGGCAAGCAGGCAGTTCCAGGGATTCTTCCTGTCGCACGAGAGTTTTTGCAGGACCCCAAAGGTGCGGTTCTTAAAGAGGAATTTGCGGTGGCTAGACCCTGCACCCTGAGGTCGGCTCTCCGGGACCTAAGAGATAGGGTCCGGGTGTTTTGAAACTCTTGACCGCTTAGGGCTCCTGGTACAGACTCGGCAGCAATATGCTTAATGCGAAACGTACCGTAAACGATCTGAAAGAATTACGAACCCTCACCGCAACTGACGCTGGCGGCCAGCGCGTGGCTTGGACTGACACTTGGTTGAAGGCGCGCGAATGGTTTAGGGACAAGCTCAAGGAACTTCCGGTTGAAGTTCACCGTGATACAGCCGGAAATATCTGGGCCATGCTCAGAGGCGAGTCCGAACAGGCCCTGCTCATGGGGAGTCACTTGGATTGCGTGCCTAACGGTGGATGGCTTGATGGATGCCTTGGCGTCGTCGCGGGCCTCGAAGTTTTGAGACGGATCAATACGCAATATAAAGGCAAACCGCCTGTCACAATCCGGCTCGTGGATTGGGCCGACGAAGAAGGGGCGCGTTTTGGCAGGAGTTTGCTAGGGTCTTCTGCCTTTGCAGGAACCCACACGATCGCCGCGGACCGCGGACGAACAGATCGAGAAGGAATCCGATTAGAAGACGCGCAGAAAAAATGTGGAGTCGACATTGATCGTTTTCCCGAAGCCTCAGTTGAGCGCAAAAACGCTGCGGCTTACCTGGAACTTCATATTGAGCAGGGTCCTGTGCTTGAGCGCAAGGGGCTTGCTTTAGGGGTGGTGACCGGAACTAAAGGCGTTGAAAGATGGGGAATCAATTTTACCGGTCAAGCCGCGCATTCGGGCTCCACTCCGATGAACGTGCGCAAAGACGCACTGGCTGCAGCTGCGAAACTCGCGCTGGAGATTCGGCCAATCGCCAGCAAACATGCGGATGCCGTTTGTACCATGGGAAGTGTAAAAACTTTTCCCGGGATCGTGACCGCCGTAGTGGGGCGATGTGAAACAACGCTGGACCAGCGTGATTTGGACCCGCGGGTATTGAAACAGATGTTCGAAGAAGCGCAAGCCAAGTCTCACCAGTTTGCCGAAGAAGAAGGTTGTACGGTCGAGTGGGAGAAAATTTGGACTATCGAGCCGATTCCGTTTCATCCTGAGCTTTTAGGGTTTTGTGATGAGGCAGTACGCAGTGCTTGCGGCACAGCCTTTCGTCTGCCCTCAGGCCCCTTGCATGATGCAGCGGAGGTTGCACGCGCGGGGATCCCAACGGTGATGATCTTCACGCAGTCTTTGAAGGGGATCAGCCACAACAAGATCGAAGACACTCAGGAGGCGCACATCGAGATGGGTGTTACCGCGCTTGATTCATTGGCGTCTCGCACGATGAAATGGATTTTGGAAAAACGCTAAGTGCTTGAGCTTCTGAAACGTGCCTTTGGGCACGGCGCATTTCGTCCGCATCAAGAAGCTGTTTGCAAGGCCGCGATTGCGGGTCGAGATCTTCTTTTGGTCATGCCTACGGGTGCCGGAAAATCTTTGTGCTATCAATTGCCGGGACTTGCGCGCGCAGCTGCTGCCCAGCACGGGGGCGAGTTAGGGCGTACCACGCTTGTGATTAGTCCTCTGATCGCCTTGATGGAGGATCAAACCTCAAAGCTCACGTCGATGGGTCTTCGCGCTAAGGCGATTCACAGTGGTCTTGATCGGCAGTTTTCTCGCCAAGCTTGCCTCGAATATCTCTCGGGTGAGCTTGATTTTTTGTTCGTAGCCCCCGAACGCCTGGCGGTGCCAGGATTTGTTCAGATGTTGGCTAAGCGTAAGCCCGTTTTAATTGCCGTAGATGAAGCGCATTGTATCTCGCAGTGGGGGCATGATTTTAGACCCGATTACCGACTTCTAGGTGCGCGGCTCCCTGAGTTGAGACCCTCGCCCGTGATTGCATTGACCGCCACCGCAACTTCTGAAGTGCAAGATGATATCGTTCGTCAGCTGGGACTTGTGAGTGAAGTGCGTTTCATTCATGGATTTAGGCGTTCCAATATCGCAATCGAGATTGCGGATTTGAAACCCTCCCAACGCCCAGAGGCGGTTTTACACTTATTGAAAGAATCGCTTGCAACTCCTGCCATTATTTATGCACCCACGAGGAAAGAAGCTGAAGAACTTGCGGTGACTCTGAAAAAAACGCTGCGGGCAGCCGCATATCATGCCGGTTTGACCCCTGAGACTCGTGAGTCTGTGCAAAGCCAGTTTCTCGAAGGCAAGACTGACGTCGTTGTGGCGACCGTCGCATTTGGGATGGGAATCGACAAAGCCGATGTGCGTACCGTGATCCACACGGCACTTCCCGGGAGTGTCGAAGGGTATTATCAAGAGATAGGTCGGGCGGGTCTCAAA
>JBBCAW010000152.1:0-1120 GCA_051382295.1 Bdellovibrionota bacterium FG-1
AAGGCATGCCCTAAGTGCCTTACCACTTAAGCAAACACGTTCATAGCCGCGCTAAAAAACGAGAAATCCAGAAAACTAGACGGATTATTCCCGCAAACTAAATATTCCGATCTCATACTGCGATTACGCGTCGCGGCTGTTCTTGCCGGAGCCTTGGACATTAGGTTGAGGAACCCGAAAAATACTCAAGCGACCGCCAGCTGTAGCTCATCCACGAGACTAACCGGTGCTCGCAGATCTCCTCGCTTGCCCTTGGTCTTTTTAAAGGTTATGAGCCCGAGGCTTTCGAGCAAGAGCAGATCACGATACACGGCCTTGAAGCCTCGATGAGCAAGTTGAGCAACCATAGAGATTGATTCGGGCTTTTTGTCGCGAATCGTGCGCCACAATTCAAGACGCTTGTCCGTCAGGATTACACGTACTGCGTCCAGCGATTCAAAGTATTCTCCAGTGACGGCCCGTTTCGGGGTGATGCCCTTATCTAAAGTTTTTGCTACCGACCGAAGCTCGCTTGAAAATTCGTCTTTCGACTTGATCCTGATTTTTTTTATTTTCATCGCCTATTTTCCTCATCTTCAATTGCCTTCAAATAGTCATCCACAAGCTTTCCAACGGAACTAAAATCGTATGGAATTTCTTCGCCAGTCTTGAGGTGCCGATGGTGCCCTTTGGGAAAATGATTATCAAAAAGGATCAATATGCTTCCCGTCAAGGGATCGACCAGAGCCAATCGGTATTTGACCCCGTCTGGGTAACGCTCATCCGTCGGTACTCGCCAGATTACCGCATCCTGAAGCCATCCGCCTCGCAATGTAAGTTTTTCCCGGAACACCAATTTTGCTTTTTGTGTCGATCGTGCCAAACAAAGCCTCCATATTACTATGTCATTTTGTGACATAGTTTTCAAGATAGATTTGCGCATTATTGAGAAAATTGAGCCCAAGAGCGGCTTTAACTCGTCTTGACAAAGAAAATAGCCTGGTCATAGTGTATTGCTTGAATGAGTAGCCACCTAGGGCGTAGAAATTCAGCCCGATTCAGGCCTGACGCGAACCCCGGGATTTGGTCTTCTTCGTCGTAGCGGGTTTTCGCTTTGCGGCGTTTTTGAGTGCTTCTTTTT
>JBBCAW010000153.1:0-3240 GCA_051382295.1 Bdellovibrionota bacterium FG-1
CGCTTGGGACTTGCCCGCAGCACGGTCTTTAAGCGTCTTGCGCACTTAGGAATCGATCGCAGGCCCTACGCCCCAAAAACCGAAGCAACTCCAGGAATCACGTTCAATCTTCCAACCGAGCGAACGGATTCGGCTCCCATCGAACAAAGAGAATCACGATGAACCGTGATAAAGAAACAACAAGCACTGCCGACGGAATTTACGGCGCCACCGCTACCCACGTAATGGAGAATGTCGCTCTCAAAGATGCCGCAAAACCCTGGCAAACGGATCGCAATATTTTTGAGTGGTACGAAAACTCTTTGCCCGCACAAATGCCCAGTGTCCACGTCATCGACTGGGGGGCCGGAGTCGGGCGCTTTGTCCCTTTCTTTGAGGCCAGAGGAGTTCAGAAAATCACTTTGATCGAGCCAAGCCACGCTTCTTTTACCGCACTCAATGCTCGCCTTGCCACACGCCCTAATGTGGAATTAATCCATGACGGACTCGGAGTAGCGGTTTCACGCACCTCCCCCGTTCAGAGCACGATTCACGTCTGCACCTTTGTCGTAAACTGTGTCGAAAACCTCTCAACGGCGTTCGGGGCGCTAGCTCGCGCAATTCTTCCGGGTGAACGCCTTTTTGTGGTGACGAATGTATTTGCACCAAAGACCACGGTCGACTCGATCAAAGACAGCCAGTGCGAAAGCGCAGTCCCTATCAATATCGCAGCACAGCCCTCACCCGATCTGCGACCCCCGACCACACCTGTCTTCAGCAATGAGATCATCGGCTCCGGCGAAGTTCTCAAAGATTCTGTGCACACCCTCGCCGAATACGCCGAGTTGTGGCGGACAGAAGGCACGCACTGGAACACCAAAAGCGCGAAACTTATGCTTCCCGACGGATTTCGGCACAAAGTATTGCCCGGTGAGGATTTTGGCGATTATCGCTTTGCCGTCCTCGTTATGGAACTCGAAAGGCTGTAGCGTAAATGAGCTTCTATCGCAAAACCCTGTTGGCCCTTTTTCTCAGTTCGAGTTTTCTACTCGTGATCGCCGTGGGCGGCGCTTACCGCGCTCTTTCCAGCAGCGTTACCGAGAACTACCAGATCCGGTATCGGTCGCTTGCGACCACGCTCGGAGAGACCATCGAAAAACTAGAGAGCGGCACCGAAGACACGATGCGAGTGGCACTCCAAGCGCTTAAATACTATACCGCCGATCACCCCATACCAACGGACGAAAAGCTCCGGGTCATGCAGCGCAATCTGCGGATTTCGAGCATTGAATTCGTCCAGGCCGACGGTAAATTTATTCGCTCAACCAAGTACAAAATCAAGGACCTGCCAAGCCTCTTTAGTTTTTGCGCTGGCTACAAAGAATTGTTCACGGGCGAAAGCGAATACGATCACACCCCGCTCATGCCAAGCGTCGTTGATCACCAAGTGCAGAAGTTCGCACTCCTGCCAACTGCGGATCGACGTCACGTCATCAATATCGGGACCGAAGTCGGATACATTGGCGATCTTTTTCGCTCTGTGATGGCGAGTGACAAAAACCTCATGACCCTGGCCCTCTACACACCCAGCGGAATACCACTCGGGAGTTTCGTCAGGAACGGCGACACAATCACTGAGGATTCCAATCCTGCCTCGTTTCAAACGCCGGTTACGGGTCTTTCGACGGCAGGCCGTGACAGCATCGAGCTTTCAACACCCGTCAAAGCCACCTCGCAATCGTGTTGCGAGTGCGTCGGCAAGAAACTCGTCACGGACCCCTCCGGGAAATTTAATTACGTGCTCAGAACGCAGGTGTCACTGGGAGATTTGAACGGAAGCCTTGGAAAAATTGGATGGACCCTCTTGATCGCGGCGGGCTTGGGCCTGATCTTCGCCTTCGTGCTTTCGCACATTATCGCGCGCAAACTCACGGCTCGCATTGCGCGGATCAATCAGAAGACTCGTGAGATCACGGATCTTAAGGATCTGAGTGTGCGGTTTAATTTCACGGGAAAAGACGAAATCTCTAACATTGGTAGAACAATGGATCAGCTCCTCGACAGCCTAGAGGCCAATCAAAAAGAACTGGTCGCCTCCGAGCGTAGCAAGGCACTTGCAGAAATGGCCCGCGATGTTGCACACAATATTCGCTCGCCACTTGTCGCCGCTGAAAAAGCAGTGCCCATGCTTGCCGGTGCCGCTGATGAACCCAGACGCGTGCTGGCGCACGCCATGCGCGAAATTCGCGTACTCACCGACGAGCTTAAAGCGCAGGCTGATGGCGCCCAAACGGTTGGCAGTGCTCCTCCACGAATTCCGAGTCAGGCCCCCACTCCCAGCGATCTTGTATCCAGAACGCAGAACAACGAAAAGCCCTCGCTTCAACACCTATTGAGCCTCATCGATAACGTGGTCACCAAGAAGAGAGTGGAACTCCGAGACAACCCAGGCGTTGAAGTGATCGCAGAGCAGGATGCCCTAAACTACGCCGCGTTCGCTTCGATCAGAGCAACCGATCTTCGCATCGCCCTTTCAAATCTACTCAATAATGCGGTGGAATCCCTTCCCGATGGCCAGGGACAAGTCACAGTCACCTGCCACGCCTCGGGCGAGCAAGTTCAAATCACGGTGGCTGATACCGGGTGTGGAATTTCAAAGGACCTGCTGCCACAGCTTGGCCAGCGGGGCGTAACATTTGGCAAGAAGGGCGGCTCAGGGATTGGCTTATCCAACGCCCGCGAGGCGGTAGAAAAATGTGGCGGCTCACTCTCAATCGCGTCCGAGCTTGAGCACGGCACACAGGTCACGCTTAAAATACCGCGATCCCCTGCTCCAAGGTGGTTCCTTGATGAACTGCAAATTCCTGTGAGTGGCACTGTGGTCATCTTAGATGATGATCGATCAATTCACGATTTGTGGAACCTGCGGTTCAAGGCGAGTGGCGCAACGGTCACCGCTGAAAGCGTTGTGCATCTCTCCAAGGGCGAGGATCTGATCGCCTGGGTTAAGAACTCGGCTACTCTCGTGAAGGAAGTCACCTACCTCGTTGATTTTGAATTGATGGGCGAAACCAAAACCGGACTCGATCTCATTGAAGAGCTAAAACTCACTCGGAACGCGATACTTGTGACTGGTAGGTACGACGAAGAATTGGTCGCGTCGCGAGTCTTGTGGCTGGACATTAAGATGATTCCAAAACCCCTGGCAGGACTGGTTCCGCTGAAGTGGGTTTAGGGTGATGAGAGGATAAGCCGTTCAAA
>JBBCAW010000154.1:0-17206 GCA_051382295.1 Bdellovibrionota bacterium FG-1
GCCCAGCTGATACAAAAAGCCGTTCCCGCTGCTCCCCGAAATGGGGGTATTCCAGCGGTGGTTGATTTTGACTGTAGAAGGTGGGACGAACTCGGGTCGTCAAATAGGCCGTCCAGCGATGATCTTTAAGTTTCATATTCCAGGTTGTATCGAAGGCCGCAGACATCAGCATCTCTTGATAATTGCGAGAATAGCTTGTGAGGGGTGGAAAGAGCGAAACCTGACCATCCAAACGAAAGACCTCATTATCCAGTAACCCCCCTTGGTGATACCAAATTTGAGGGTCATAAATCGTAAAGGTCGGCTCAATGGGATAGTGAGAGGAATCTCGCACGCCGTGAACTAAATCCTGCGTGGCTGAAAGCTCAAGGCCCAGACTACTTTTGCCATTAAGCGAGTAAACCGAATCCACAGTATGGTAGAAATAAATTGGCCAGGGTCCACGCGCGAACGGACTATAGGCCGTCCCGAGGGACTCACCCAGCGCCTGCCCATTGAGCCGGGCAGTCCACGAAAGAGAAGGAATATTTTGAGCATGAGCCGAACTCACCCCCAAACACAATAGTAGCGCCGCCAAAACTATCCCGGGGGTCATTGAATCATCCTTTTCAAAACCGTTTCCCGGTCGGCGACGAACGCCTCAATCGTGTCGATCAGAATTTTGCGCTGCCGAGAGTCAATGTCATCCGGGAGTCGCTGCGAAATTTCTGGCCGAATACTGGCGAATTCAAGGTTCATCATATGGACCAGCTGCTCATAAAGCGGTTCGATTTGAGTTCTGATCTCACGTGCGACCGCTTCTTTTGGCTTAGCAGGGCTATCAAAAAGAAGCGTCAGTTCTCGCCGCTTAGCTGAATAAAAGCTCTGTAAAAGCCAGATCGCATTTCGGACTGACCACGTATAAGTCTGAAGTCCAAAATTAGAGGCCTCTTGAGCTTTGTTCTGGAGCAAATAAAGAATTTCCCACTGCCGCTTCATGTAGGCGCGAAGCGCGGTCCCGTCCGTATGATCAACCTGGTTGAACAGTTTAGAGTTTTTCTTCAGTCGCTCCATAATGGTAGCGCCCTCAACTCGTGTTTTTTGAAAGGCATTGGCTATATTTTCGAGACGTTTATAATCAGCTGGTTTCTTAAAGTCGCTTTCACGGCTTGAAAGCTTGTTCGTCATGTCCTGCAAAAGCAAGATGCTGCGCCCCATATAATAGTCGCGATAAACCTGCTCTTTAGATTGATCCATGACTACATAGGGATGATCCAAAATATAGCGCAAAAGCTTATCCCACACATACATCTCTACCCGTCGAGTCCTAACGCTTTCATCATCAATAAATTTAATCAAATCCCCAGGAGGGCTTTTAAGACTGCCGCGTAGAATTGCGAGCTGATCGAGATAACGTTCAGTCTCCTCCCAAGTGCTGTCGACTATCATCGAAAAATTGAGTTGAGTCTCCATCTGATCCAAACGACCCATACGGGCGGCAAATTGCATGTTCTCTTCATAGCCGATTTGCATGTTCTTAAAATTGCTCATTCGATCGACCCAACTCTGACCATCGACTTCCTTAAAGTCGGTAGACAAAGGCATTCCGAGATGATGGCCGAGACTTTCTTGAGGTGGCGGCACAACCTCTGCCGCCTTCGGTGGCGCCGTAGCGACACTCGCTTCTGGCCCCACTAAGCCGGAAACCACCTGCGAAGCCCCGAGATAGGCAGATCTCACTCTTCCCACTGCCCACATGGCATGGGGATTCAAAGGTTGCGTAATAAAATAGAAGGTAAATGGCCCGTAAATAGCTAATGCCATGGAATATCCGATATTGCCCTTGACGGTTTTCAAAAACCAAATCAAGACACCAATCGTGTACTTATAGGTAAAACCACGAATATTCGAAAATGGACGTAACACTAGCCGCTGGGCTCGATTTCTAAAATCTCCGGCCCTCAGAAAAAGGCCGGCCATCAGCTTGCTGCGCCCGTGCGCGCGGCATTTGACGTCCACGATTTTTTTCCGTTCCCCGAAAAGCTGATCGAGGACTTTTTGTCGCTCTTCCCAGCTCAAAACAAGGTCACTTTCCGCTGCAATTGCCTTTTCCCAAAGATTCAAAACGGCCGAATCGCGATGAAAGGGTAAGGCGACAGTTTTACCCAAAAAACTCTCCATGACCCTGATTTGTCGGGAGCGAGATGCGCCCAACTGGGCCTGGTCGTATTCATGGGCAAGATAATTGTAGACGTGGGACATCAGGGGACATCGCGGGTCCATCTCAATGAGATCGACATACAAGATATCTAAATAAAGCGCGTGATCCACCGACTGAAAAACGCCCGTTTCAGAATAAAGCTCCCAAATTTCCTCCCGCCCCTCGCTGTCAATAAATACCTTGTGAACCACAAAGCCACCCCAACGAAGCGGCGCAAAACCTACTTCAGCACGACAGTGCTCACCCAGGCGGTATTCATAGCCACTATAGCCATTGACCCTAAAAAATGGCAGCGTTCGAGTATTGCCGGGAAGCTTTCGGCCGCCGCCCAGACAAAAAAACTCCAAGGCTTCTTGAATCGTGTGCGTCCGAAACATAAGCCAGAGCTCAAGTTGGTCACGATCCAGATTCAACGGCTCACCACTGAGGTGAGCGTTCCCCGCATTTATTGCAATCACGTGATCCGCATTCATCCGTCTTGTCCCCATTTTCCCCGTCGAATTACTGCTGTGTTTGGTTGTAACTGCCGCCCAAGGCTATCGCCACCAAAGGGGCGTGCAGCGTGAGATTTTCCACGGCTATTTTATGCCGCGGAAACCGCACCCCCGGATACTGATGATTCGCGATGATCCGAAGGGTTTCCCAATCAAGTTTTGCCGATCGCACCTGGCTTTGGATTTGCCCGGAGAAACGCACGCATTGAAACGAATTTGCCGATGGCAAGGCTGATTGCACGGGATCCAGGTCCAGCTTCAAACCCAGTTCTTGCGCAAAAACAATATTCTTCGCATTTTCGAGCGCCGGTATCACTTCACGAATCGCCTTTACTTTAACCTGAACCGAAGCATCCGTTGAATAGCTGACAATCGAACCCAATTTTGAGACTTCATGATTCCAGGTCCCGGTTCCCGCCCTCAAGGCCTGGCGCATTTCAGTCACCCAATTATTTCCACGCCGGGCGTACCCCATCAGCTCAGCAAATCCATAAAGGACCTTACGATCTAATAAAACATCAGCCGCTGCTGATTCGATGGTTCCCGATGACATTCCTAAAAAATTACCGTAAAAATTGAGAAACCGCGCAAACTCCAGTGGGCTACCCTGAAGCGCTTCCACTTCCTGCTTCATCATCGCGCGGATTTGCTGAAAATGGACCAATTCATGACCGACGGTGTAGGCCTGAATCAAGGGATTCAGCTCAAGAGCCGTCCACGTATAGATATTACTGTCCGAAAACAAGCCATGTGCCTTTCGCTTGGTGGCAAAACATTCGCCCGCAAAGCCCGAAGTAGAAAGACCAACCTCAGCCCGTTGCTCCGTCGAGAGCACGGCAATTCGACGATCGACTAACTTATTAGTAAACAACTCTCGGGGGGAGATGCCTTGCGTACGGGCATATTGGAGCAAGTTAAACTTGGCATAGGGTAAAATCTCCAGCATTTGCATGATCGCGCTCGCGCTGGATTGGAGAGGGCGATCGACCAGCCGTTGATATTCGGCAATAATCGGATGCTTTACAAAATGTGCCCACCGTGCAGCTTCAAGATCCTCGGGGGTTTCAGCCAAAGTTGCCAGCCAGTCGAATCGCGCTTTGCGAAGATCTTCGGCGACAAAACCCGTTTCGGTAAGCAATTTACCCGTTCTGACTTCCTCTTCGGTGGCAATCAGTGGTTTGTAATCTAAAATATGCTCATTTTTGGCAAGCGGACGAAAAGGTTCGGCGAATAAAATGTCGAATTTCATCTCGCGTACTTTTTCGGACTTATTGAAAAGTTCTGAAAATGCTTTTCCCCCCCGCCAAATACTGAGATGGGATTGGGCAAGGAGGCAGAAAGTCTCTAATTTGAAAAGCAGGCTCTGACAGGCCGCAGGAGAAAGTACTTTCGCCGGAAAAAGTTGTTCCACTAAACTTCCAAGCGCCGCAAAAACCCGGGCCTGGTCGGCAGGCCAGACACGGACATGGCAGCAAAGGCGCTTGAGGTCCGAAATAATCTCTCGGTCTCTTTGCCGCTGTTCAGGTGTCAAAGCGTAAATTTCATTATCGGTGACATTGAGAACACTCAATTCGTCGAGCCGATTGAAAAATTCGTCAGACAAAGCCCCCTCCAGACGCTTAAGAGCCGTAACCGCCTGAATGCGCAACCTGGCACGACGCTCAAAAAAGACCCGCACCCTGGTTTTTCGGAGGTGCCGCTCAAGCGATTCAATCATTTCGTTGACTGACTCCATGTTATTAGGATGAAGAAATGAAAGAATTTCTCGGCACTGTTTGCGAAGACTAGTCACTAAAAAATAGGCATCAACCAGTTCGACGGTCCCTACCTTGAGATGGTCGCGCAATTCTCCGACTATTTTAGCAATTTGAACGATCTGGGCCCCCGCAAAGGCCGGCAAGTCCGTCGGCGATACGGCTGGTATCTTTTTCTGGGTCAACTCCTCGACGGTCACTGAAGCGGGGTGACCGACATCATCAACGACGATCATCGGTGCATAGCCGCCACCTTTAGAAGTGTTGACGATACTGCTCAGCGGACCCTTTTCAACAGGGGCAGTACGGATCAATCCATTATGGGTAAGACGGGGCAACGGCATTTCTGCGCCCGCGCCGTAGAATGACCACATTCGGATATCGGCGGCGATATTAGCAAAATGATAGTCCCGACAAGAATCCTTTTTTGCGATTGGAATGCGCCCAATCCGAACTAACTTTTGATACGCAAAATCCTTAGGATGGGCCTTTGCTTTGGCTAAAATTTCGCGCCGCTCTCCCAACGGGAGCGTTTTTAGAATATAGACGCCCTTTCCTCCCGAAAGATTTGGAGCTTTGATCACCCAATCTTCTGGATTTTTTGCGATGACTTCGACGGAATCGGCTTGGGAAGGAAGGGTTTCAGGGGGCGATACGGGGAGAACTTCGTCGACATCAATCCCTAAGGTTTTTAGCTCTTTTTTGAAAAAAAGTGGGGCATAATGACAAAGAGCGGACAAGATGATCTTGTTGTCGAGAACGCGATTCAACCCACCCACATAAATTTTTCGATCTAAGATCGCTTCGATCGCACCTGGAATCATATAGCTCGACTCGAGCGGTATGGGCTGCCCTTTAGCATTGCGGAGGGGTTTGGGATGTTTAGTCGTAGCAAGCGGGTCTGTCACATAAAGGGACTTGCCCGTCTCAGCATCCCTCAGGAAAAGCTTACGATCAGGATCAAAGAGCGCGCTGTCAGAGTTGATGCGCGAATAAATCGCCGTGACCACTGGATCACTACCGCTCACCGTGCGGAGACGAATAAAGCCTGCGGAATCCTGGTAGAGTTGTCCGGAATCCGTGTAGATGAGTCCGCTATACATTGCCAGTTGGTGAATTTCTGGGGCAGCGCCGCTTTCACCCCCTGGTGGCAAGACAATTTGGACACCATCACGCACACCTGTCCAAGTCTCCCCTAGAGACCGATAGGTCGCACCTAAAATTTGGAAATGGTCGTTAGGCATCACCTTTCCCATGGTTCCGAGAGCTTCCGGATCAAACTTCTTGAGACCCTCAAGAATGTGTAAATTATTGGAGGCACCCGAAGGTGAGCCTGCATTGATTTCCAGAATACGGAAGGGCAATGCCTGCGAGATCGGACGAGGACCACGGGCCACGGCATCACCCAAGTCTTCAGTCAAAACAAGATCCAAACCGACCACATCAAAGAACGGGTAATTTCGCATGACCGGGTCATGGAGTTGTGGAAAATATTGGGGCGACTTCTCTACAGCATTAATAAAAAGGCGCCGAACTTCATCCGGAAGAGCTTGAACAAACGCTGACTTTCGGACGCTTTGGGATCCATAAATATCTTGAAGCACTAAACGGAGAGCGGCGACCAAAACTTGGGCTGAACGCTCAAGCGTATCAAACAGTGATTTAGGAACAGGGAGGGGCGTCGTCGTACAAGGCACGGCAAAAATACGATATTCGCCGGATTTGGTGAGTTTAGAAAAAGTCATCTCACGCTTGCGCAAAAAATCAGTCAAGGCTTGATTTCGGCGGTGCTGTTCTTCGGCGGGCCGGGAAAGCACAAGATCAACAAGTTCTCGACAATGCGGATAGCCTACCGCGTGGCCCTTAAATCCGGCCGAAACGCGCGAGGTAAAAAGGTAGTTCGGAACTTTCAATTCTTGACTGCCGATATACCCCATGTGGGGAAGGTATTGGGTAGGTAGGTGACCGCGTAATAGCTCAGGCTGTTCATCGAAAAGCATTTGGCCTCCGTTCAAGATGGCTTCTTATAACCGTAATATTGCGGTGTGTCAATAAACGGTGAGATTTTTTTGCCCTGTTTAACTTACTGTAATTATTAGTGAATTTATTTTTTAAAAAATAGATCCCGTTTTTCTTTTGACACGACGCAAACCCTTTATTAAACAGCCACAAAACAAAAAAGAGGGTTCCAAAATGGCCAACAAGTGGTCTTTCACGTTTATTTATTTAATTTCATTGATGTATTCCCAGATTGCTGGGGCCGCACCCTTAGCTGCCGTGAATACGCGCGTTCACGATCTCATTGCGCCTGATCAAACCTTGAATGCATGGCAGGTGCTTTCGACCTCGGATGGACGGGTCTATCAGGTTAAACCGGCGCAAAAAGACGTTCTTGCTGAACTCCAAAAAGCAGTCGCGACTAAAAGTGCGATCAAATTGATGGTCGATGGCGATAACGTCCTATCCGTTAAAGCATCAGATGGTATCGCACCGGAGAAGGATATCGTCGCGCAATCCCTCATGGGATTGACGGCTAAGGCTCCGGACTCTCAAATGCCGGCTGATTCTCTTGGCTATCAGCCCACGAATCTGGATTCCCTGGGTCAGGCTAATCAGTTTTTTGATTCACTTCGGACGTTGAGATATAAGTCACAATGCTATCAACGCGCCCATTATTGGGCTCATCAATTGTGGGAATCAAACAGTGTTTATAGCATGAAGGTCTTCATGTTCTTTACGCGGCGGTTTGTTCGTGAACATCGATATCATTGGTGGTTTCACGTCGCCCCCTTCGTTTATGTGCAGGGCGCCGAAATCGTATTAGATCCTCAATTTACAAAATCCCCATTGGCAATGCATACGTGGACTGATGTTTTTATGATGGATCAGGGAACTGTCAGGCCTCCACTCTTCGACAGCCCAGAATGTCCTAGTGTTGCCAATTACAAGGCTTATGAAGACAATCAGGAGACGCAATTCTGCTACCTTCTGAAGCTACCCATGTATTACTACCAGCCACTGGATGCAGAAAAACTTGCAGAAGAAGGCGCTCGTATTGACAGCTGGCGCGCTTGGGACCTCGCACACAGCAAAAGAGCCGAATAAGCGTTAGATGACTAGCGCAGGATAAAAAGATGACTCATGGAGGAGTCATCAATCATTGCTCATGGAGCGCCTGGCCCAGGTCAAGTCCATCAACAACATGCCAACCGCGTTGATCGGGTTGAGACCCAAAAGATCGCGAAACGGATCATAGTCCACCGAAGCTTGAGCCGAAGCACCTAATTCAAAGTCACTAAAGGAAACAATGCGAGTGCGAACCTCGGCGCTTGTCCCCAAAACAAAGTGATGGGGATCAAAACCGTATTCTGGCTCCATGCCGACGCGAGCCGTAGCCCGTCCTGTAAAGGAGCCAGCAGTCCAATCAATTTCGGCGGTTTCGGTAAGCAGATGGCGAGTGGCACTTTGATTAGCCTCGGTAGTCAGCTTTTCAAAGTCATACCCCGTCCTGAGATTGAGTTTCACTGCATCCGTTTGGACAATATTTGCCAAGATGGCAACCCCGGTACGCAGAATGCTGCTATAACCACGGTCGCCTTCAGAGCCAAAAGTCACGCCGTCAAATCGTAATCCCACGTGCGCTCCCTTGATCAGCGCTTCTGCCGCGCCAATGGTCAGTTTACGTGAACCCAGCTTTGAAAAGTCGCTTGAACTGGCCTGACTATATTGGAGCAAACCATCGATGGAGATCCAAATATCCTTGGTTTCAATCCTTCCTTGACCAACCTTGGCTTGGATGGTCCACCGGAAGCAAGGACATTGCCCGATTGAAACCTGCACACCGGCCGCGGCGGCAGCGGGATTAATCTCAATCATATTATCCGCCTGAGCGCCCATCGAGGCGACAGTGGCAACCACACCCAAAAGACCCATAAAACATTTGTGATTCATAATCATGACGCGGTGTGTATATTATTTTTTAATGGTTGAAAAGAAAAATGTTGGGGTTGAAACAGAGCGGCAAAGACGGTACAGCTCATTCCTCAATGAATACAGAAGATAATGCCCACGAAACTGTGCAAAACTCACCGGTCGGACAACGCCCCAAAACAGGCGTTAAGTATTTTCTAGAAAATATCTTTTCACTCGGTGTCGCCCTGTTGATCGTTTTTATGGTGCGCTCGAGCATTTTTGAATCTTTCAAGATTCCCTCTGGCTCCATGATTCCCACCCTGGCCATCGGCGACTATATTTTTGTCAATAAATTTGCCTACGGGTTCAAGCTTCCGTTTTCAGATTTATTGCTCTCTGAACCGCTTTATTTAGTGAAGCGAGCCCCTCCTCAACGGGGGGATGTTATCGTTTTTAGATTTCCAAAAGATGAAAGCATCTACTTTATCAAACGCGTCGTCGGTGTCCCAGGAGATCGCATCGAACTCAGAGACAAGCTTTTATACCTCAATGATCAACTCGTTCCACGCGACCCGACTCCAGAAGCGGACCAAAAGGCCATTCTGAGTGGTGAGGTCCTCAGTGACCCCCAATACACAGTGACCAATCCGGATTTTTTTATCGAACATCTAGAGCGTCAAGATCACCAAAAAGTGGATCATCTGATGATCTTGGATAAAAATAACCCATCTGGACGGGATTTTGGCCCCATTACAGTGCCGTCAAATTCTTATTTTTGTATGGGCGATAATCGCGATGTATCCAACGACAGTCGTTACTGGGGTTTTGTCCCGATGAAAAATGTCGCGGGGCGAGCCACCCGCATATGGTTTTCGTTTTGGATCGTGAATTTTATGGAAGGGAAGTTTTATTTCCATCCCTCGCGGATAGGTACGGCGATTCGCTAACTCGCTTTTTTTGCCGAACGACCTTGAAGTAGCCGAACCAACTTGCTTGCAATTTGATCGAGGGGAGCAACGGTTTCAGCACCGCCTAATCGAATCGCCTCGCGAGGCATTCCAAATACCACGCAACTGGCCTCGTCCTGCGCGATAGTGTTAGAACCTGCGTCGCGCATCTTGAGGAGGCCCTTCGCGCCATCAGCACCCATGCCGGTGAGAATAACGCCAACCGCCGATTTGCCAAGTTCTTTGACCACGGAGTCGAGCAACACGTCCACGGATGGTTTATGTCGATTTACAGGAGGAGAGTCATCAATCACAATTCTAATTGTGCCATCTGATTTGACACGTTTAAGGGACATTTGCTTGCCCCCAGGGGCAATCAGGACTCGGTTAGGAATAACGAGATCGCCGTCCGAAGCTTCGAGCACCTCAAAGCGGAAAAGATCATTCATACGCATGGCAAAGGCTTTCGAAAAAATAGGTGGGATATGCTGCACGATCACGATCGGCGGAATTTTATCTGGCAGTCCCTCCATCAACACACGCAAAGCCTCGGTGCCTCCGGTAGAGGAACCAATAGCGATGACCCGAGAGGAGTCCATTTCTCCCATTCCGGAAATCGCATTTCTTGCCCCAGCGGCCGAGCTGCGACCTCCGACCGTGACTTTCGCACCAGCGGCTGACTTAATTTTTTCAATAATCACGGGGGCAAGCGCCTTGAGCTGATCAAAGGATGGCTTTTGAATATACTCCACTGCGCCAGCTTCAAGGGCCGACAGGACCATGGGTCCTTCTTCCATACTGATCGAGCTGATCATCACGGTGGGGATTGGATATTGAGGTAAATACTTTTTCAAAAACGTCACGCCATCCATGCCAGGCATGTGGATATCCAGAGTAATGACGTGTGGCCGATGCTGGCCAATGAGAGGCTCGGCAGCCTCCGCGCTTTCAGCAGTGGCGACCACATGGACCATCGGATCTGACGACAAAATACGTGTCATAAGATCTCGAATCGTCTTCGAGTCATCGACAATCATGACCTTAATTGGCCCCGAAGGCTGGGTCGATGATTCAGCGGCTTGAAGCTCCGCCTTGGAAACTCGGGCGCGTCCGGTTTGCGAATAAAAAAACACCTCGTGGTTTCCATGCCCAAGCTCGTGCCGGGTCGAGGGGGTAAGATTGATACCCGCCAAAGCAGAACTCACCGTGCTCATGGGCGCTGGAGTACCAATAAGCTTGATGACCGCCCCAGGTTTCTGAACCTTAACATGGCGCTGAATTTGTCGGAGAGTCTCCTCAATCCAACCATCAGGAAGCGTCGCTGATGTAACCAAAACCGCGACGCCGTGGCTTTCTCCTGGATCAAACGCGGTCAAGACCACGCCCTCGGAAAACTCAAAATGAATAACGTCGCCGTCCTCCCAAGACTGAGGTTTCATAGGGCGCGCTTTAATGAGTGTTTCGCCTAAAGATTTAGCCATGAGTCTTACTCAAAAATTCCATCGACATGTAAGGAAAACTTGTCGCGGGTACCACATCGCTCGCCACACTCGAAAGCCGGTTTTCTTCTGGTCGTGACGAAG
Source organism: Bdellovibrionota bacterium FG-1 (assembly GCA_051382295.1). Taxonomy (GTDB): domain Bacteria; phylum Bdellovibrionota; class UBA1018; order UBA1018; family UBA1018; genus JBBCAW01. Next base: position 10,891 of record JBBCAW010000154.1, read on the forward strand.
ATCCGGGATCTTCGACCAAAAGTTGTCTTCCTGAACCAGAAAATCGTTGAATCAGCTTGCTACTATGGGCTGATGTCGCGCCATAGACGAGGACGGAAAGGGAGCGTGCACATTCGCGGTGCATAATGGGCTCAAAGGAGGAGCCAAAGTCCGCAAGATAAACGGATCCCGCCCGCAGTTGAGTTTGAGTGGAATCAATCAACTCGACCGAAAGTCCGATTTTGCTGCTCAAGGCCTTGGTATATTCTCCCAAGACCTCCCGAGCGCCCTCGACAAAGATAATTGACGGGGGTTGCTTGCCGGTGGCTTCACGAAAAAAGGCCGCAAGCTTGTCGACGTGGGAATAACCGGCGACAATCGCACGGAGGCATTTATCCGGCGCGGTGATCACAGGTTTCGTTTTAAAAGCCTGGTCCAGTGAAATATTTTTTGCTGAGGTATTGGCCCGACTTTGAACCGCACAAAGAAGTTTGGTTCGAATTTCCTCGCCTCTTTCAGCAAAATTAGCAAGAGCCGGTTTCTCCACAAAGTCACTGGCCCCGCTCTTGAGCGCCAACATCGCTAGATCTGAGTTTTCACGAGAAACTGAAGTAATCATGACGACCGGAGGGTGCCCCGGGCCATAATTTTTCTGTAAATATTCGGTTCCGGTTTGTTCAGGCATGTGAATATCCAAGGTCACCACGTCAACCTTATGCTGCTTAAGCTTGGCAGCCGCCTCAAGCCCATTCATCGCGATAGCCACGATTTCAAATCCATTTTCTTTGCAAAGGATTCGTTTTAGAAGCGTATGCACGCTCGGAGAGTCATCCACACAAAGGACGCGAATGAGCGCGTTATTGCTAGGCGCCGCAGTAATGGAAACCACTGGTGCGGGTGCGGCTGGTCGCGCCGCTCCGGTTGCCGCGGTTTTTGGGCGGGTTCTGGAATAAATGGACGGTCCCTCATAAGTAATCGGTAGATTGAGCCCGTTGAGGGTCTCGGAAATGCCTACAAATAAATACCCATAAGGGCTGAGCCGTTCAATGAGCCGAGAGGTGATTTGTTTGATCTGTTCGGGGGTGAAGTAGATGAAAACGTTACGGCAAAAAATGATATCGTATTCTTCACCGGCCTTTGGTGCCCCCAATTGAATGAGGTTTCCAACTTCGAATCGACAAGAATTTCTCAGGGCTTTTTTGGCTTTTACAAATTCAGAAATATCACCCGTTCCCCGGGCCCAGTGATCACCCAAAAAGGAAAGAGGAACTTCTTTGATTTCGCTGCGATGATAGACGCCATTTCGAGCGATTGCGACTGACTCGGGGTCCACGTCCGCCCCTACGATTTCAAATGAAAATCCCGGTGCGAGCCTTGGCAAATGAAAAGCAAGATACATCGCCAGTGAATAGACTTCTTGCCCACGACTGCAGGCGGCCGACCAGACTCGGAGTGTTTTTCGTCCCTGTGCTTGAGCTGCGGCTACACAGGCTGAAATGGCCTTTTTTTCAAGAAATTCAAAATGCGCAAATTCGCGGAAAAAATAGGTATGGTGCGTGGTTAACAGCGAAACCAACATACCGGTTTCAGCCTCGAGATGAGTCCGCAAATATTCAGAATAGCCGTGTTCATCGGTGACCCCCAGGTCCATGATCCGCCGCCGTACGCGGGTTTCGACCATGGTCTTTTGTCGTTCCCCGAGCTGTACCCCCGTAATGGAGGATACAATGCGCGCGACGTCCTCGAATACTGAGGTTGGGTTGATCGAAAGTTCAAGAGCAGTTTTAGGAATCATGCTTTACTCGATTGTTGGTGACGATTCAAACATCTTGAAAACGAGGATCATTTTCTTTCGGAATAGGCAACCCGGATGCTCCTACGGCCTGCCTCACCTCAGGCTCAGCCGCACTTTCCATGGGTTTGTTGGGCTTTATCGGAATGACTTTTGCCAACTTTTTGCTCCCAGAGCTTTTCGGTTTCGCAGCGTTCGCTGATGGGGCCTTTGCGACGGAACCCGAAGAGGTATCGCCATTACCATCGATCTCGTGCCGGAGATCGCCCACCATTGCGCGAAGCCCATGAGCCTGCTTGCTCAGCCGTTCGGAGGCTCCGCTGGCTTCCTGTGATGCGGCGGTGTTTTGTTGCGTCACCTGATCCAATTGACCCATGGCTTTCGTGATCTCCTGGACCCCTTGGGATTGTTCCTGGCTAGCGGTCGCGATTTCAGCGGTCATTTGAGTCACAGTGTTGACCTGGGTAACAATTTCATCCAGCACTTCGCCACAACGCCGTGCGGTCAGAGTTCCTGCTTCGACCTTCTCGCGCCCCGTTACCACCAATTGATCGACCCGACTTTGCGTTTGAGTGACGATCGACTCGACCTTACTGATGCTGGCATCGAGCATTTGGGTAATTTCTTTCGCCGCATTTCCGCTCATTTGGGCCAGATTTCCGACCTCTTCGGCAACCACCGCAAAACCCTTGCCGTGCTCACCTGCACGCGCAGCTTCGACCGATGCATTGAAAGAGAGGAGCTTAGTCTGAAAAACGATGTCATTGATCACCTTGGTTTTAGAGCCAATCTCGGAGATGACTTTGACAATTTCGCCCATTTCTTGATTACTTTGCTCGATTTGTCGCATGATTTCAGCATTGCTTTTGCTGATGGCATCAATCGAACTAATCATTTCGGTAACGACTACTTTTCCTTTTTCAGCCACGCTTTGACTATTGGAGGATACCTCTTGAGACCGTGTGGCATTGTCGGAGTTCTTGTTCACCATCGCACTCACCTGATCCAGCGAGGCTACAGTCTCCTGAAGCGCCGCCGCCTGTTCATGCGCGGCCGACGATAGTTCAGTGGAAGCGGATGAGACATTGGTGGATTCGCTAGCCACTTGTTGCGCCCCTTCGCTGAGACGATCCGCGATTTGAGCCAACTTTCCGGCCAGACTTGAGGAAAAGAAAAATGAGAAAATCTGTGAGGCGACAAAGCCGAGAGCAACAATCACAGAGATAATCAGGTTTGCTGAGGTCGAGGCGGATTGAGCCAAACTGACCCAGGTTTTTGCCTCATCGGCTTGATAATCGGCAAGCCGACCCATTTCGACGGTGTATTCGGCAATCGAAGCATGAAGTCCATTAAGATTCTTTCGAAATTCCTCATGATCGGCCGGATTACTGGATTTCATAAGCTCGGAACCTTTTTCGGAAAAATCCTTAAACTTTAGCCAAAGGGCATTGGTCTTGTTGTACAAAACCTCCGCGTCCTTATCCAAAGGAAGGGCATTAAACGCTTTATTAGCGGCTTCATAACTTTCAACGTAGGTTCGAATATTTTTTGAATATTCGTGGATTCCTTCAGGGGTCATTCCGCTAAGGCCCATCATGGCCAAGCTCGCGTGAATGCGCCTAAAATTAAGCCGCATATCTGCGTTGGCGATTATTGAATTTAGGTTTTCATGAGTCACGTGTTCATATTTACCGGATACGTTTCTGAGGGTCAGAAATGACGCGACCCCTGAAGCCAGTCCAAAGAGACTAATTAAAGTACAGATCGTGACTAATTTATGCTTGAGACTGAATTTATCCGTGAAGCTCATGTTTCCACCTTTTATTTAAGCAGCCTTTTTCAATGGCACGGTGTTCTTAATGGCGTGCATATCTTCAACACTGAGGACCCGTGCAATATCTAATAAAAGGACCAACCTTTTATCTTTTCTACGATATACATTGGTAATGTAATCGGCAATTTTCGAGCCGTGGATATCCGGCTTGCCAGAGAGATCGCCCTCGGCTGGGGTGAGTACGGAGTCGATTGAGTCGACCACCACCCCGAGGCAGATCGGCGCCAAGTCGCAGATAATGACCGCATTTTCAGCGGTATTTTGGGGCTTAATGCCAAATTTGGTTCGTAAATCGATGACTGAGATCACCTGCCCACGCAAATTCATGATTCCCAAAAAATGGGAAGGCGTAAAGGGTATGGGCGTGACCTCAGGGACGGCAATCACTTCTTTGACGCACAGAAGTGGAATTGCATAATCCTCATTTCCAAGTGAAAAACTGAGAAACCGATTTCCAGTGAAATGACTCTGATTACTGTCGCTCATGCGGCACTCCTTTGCTGCGGCTGAACTTGCGGCAGCGGGTTGATTACGGAAACGGGATTGAGTTGAAGCGGTTTATGCTTGGCGATCAGGTCGGGTAACTCGAGGATGAGGGCAGGACGACCATCTCCCAAAATAGCACTTCCAGAAAAACCCTTCAGGGCGCGATGTTCCTCACCCAGGCGTTTAATCACCACCTGGTGCTGACCAATGATGTCATCCACCAAGATTGCGAACGGCTTTTCGTTGGTTCGGACGACGATGGCGATTGCGCCATGGGCCGGTTTGACCGTCCCCTTCTGCCCCAAAATGATGGAGAGACGGTAAAGCGGGAGGTTTTCACCGCGTAGGCTGAAAATTTCACCGGCACCCGTTACAAAGTGAACATCCGCCACAGTGGGTTGAACGGACTCATGCACATGAGAAAGAGGTATGATGTATCTCTCAGTTCCTGAGCGAATGACCATTCCATCAACGATCGCAAGAGTGAGGGGCAAGCGAATTTTAAAGCAGGTCCCCTTGCCCAATTGGGTTTCAATACTAATATCGCCTTGCAGATGCTCAATATTGGTTCGAACGACATCCATGCCTACGCCACGGCCTGAAATATCCGTGACCTGGGCCTTAGTGGAGAACCCCGGTGCAAAAATAAGATGGTGAGCATCTTTTTCACTGAGTTGGGTGCCAGGTTTCAAGATCCCTTTTTGGATTGCTATATTCGTGAGTTTAACAGGATCCAACCCACCTCCATTGTCTCGGATCTCAATGACCAGACTGCCGCTCTGGTGGTAGGCATTCAACCAAACCGTGCCGGGTTCGGTTTTTCCGGCAGCTTGACGTTCCTCCGCGGATTCGACACCATGATCAACGGCGTTTCGAATGAGATGAACGAGAGGATCCCCGAGATTCTCAAGGACGGTCTTATCCACTTCGGTGTCTTCGCCCTGAAGAACGAGTTGAACTGACTTGCCCAGTGCTGACGAGGTGTCTCGCACGATTCGGGTCATCTTTTGAAAAGTCTGCTTGAGCGGCACCATCCGCAGGCTCATCGAAATGTCCTGCACTTCTTTGGTGACTTTTCCGAGTTGGTGAACAGCCTTTCGTAAGGTGGGATTACCTAATGAGGCCTGCTCCCTTAAGACGGTTTGCATAATCACCAGTTCACCGACGAAGTTCATGAGTTTTTCGATACGATTTAGGCTCACTCGGATACTTTCGTCCGCGCTGGCGGCCGGATTGCCTGGTTTATTCGAGGCGGGTGGAGCGGCTGCCACAACCTTGGGTGGTTCAATCGATTGGACTGCCTCGGGCTGCGAGAAGGCCTGCATTTTTTGTTCTGTTTCGGCGGCCATCAGCGCAGTGACATCTTCCACGACGGGTTCTGCGCTTATTTCGGCCTGTGCTTCAAAAGATGCTTCATCGGGGATGCTAGCAGGAACAGCGGCATCCACCTCCATCATGACGGGTTCCGTGACTTCGACAGGCTCCGGCGACGGTGAGGCTTCCTGTGGGGCTGGGGCGCTCGCGCGGCCTTCCATTTGCGCGCGGATGTCGGCGAGAAGTTCTGTGCCATCGATTTTTGCGGCAAAATCTCCCTTAAGAGAATCAACCATTTTAGAAATATGGTCATTGCATCGAAGAAGTAGGCTAACGGAGCCCTGATGAATGGGGATTTCCTTGCTTTTCAATTTTAAGAGGTAGGACTCAAGCTCATGAGTGAATTCGCCTAGTTGATCAAAACCAACCGCTTTGGCGCTGCCCTTGAGGTTATGAGCCAGTCTAAAAATCTTTTCCAGAATCGAAGCATCTTCGGGGGCGGTTTCAAGAGTCAAAAAACATTGTTCGGCGTCAGTAAGAAGCTGACTTGCCTCTTCCAAAAATCCATTTTTTAACTCTAGCTCAAAGTCATCCATTGCCCGCGCCTCCGTGAATTGAAATTCAGCTGACAAGGTCTTGTCGGAAAACGTGGGTGAAAACTTAAGGTGTCTTTTTGGGAATAGGGAGAAACATCGCGCCCCCTGGGTGGGGTGATGTTGAGAGCCGTAACGAGTTGGAATGATTGCTTATAGTACCTTCCAGCTATGGAGGGCGCCGTTGTTAGTTCCAGCTATGGAGGGCGCCGTTGTTAGTTTGACGGTTTAACGTCAAACCTATCCCTACGTGGTAGGAGACTGCTTTTAGTGACCCATCCCATGAACCCGACTATCCGTGATCTCAACCCCGTGAAA
>JBBCAW010000155.1:0-3090 GCA_051382295.1 Bdellovibrionota bacterium FG-1
GCAACGAAATCAGAACTGGAGAATCTGAACATTTTCAAGGACGCCTCTCTGCCGGATTGGAATTACACAATCAGGCCTCAGTAAAAATATCGCTAAGTGCATGTGATTTTATTTTTACGCGGCCCCTTACCTGCTCACATGAAATCGCGCACGACTTTGCTTGGCAATGCAGTTACGGTCAGAAGGAATTGGAGAGCGACATCCTGTTTACCAGGATCGCGGAGGAGATCTGGCGCGACCACACCGGAGATGCCAAGGAACTCGTGCAGGTGGTGGCTGATTTTTTGACTGAACGAGAACGTCATCAAGCCGCACTCCTGGCGCTTGAGATTCGATTCACAACACTAGCTGATGCCAATATCCATGAGCACTTGGAGCCCATTGAGACTTATCGCGATTTGCTTCGCGGTCGGCTCTCCACCGCCTAGCCAATCACGGTGTGGCCCATGGTCCCCGCTATACCGCGATTCGTGGTCCCTCTGGATCCCGCTGCTTCCAATTCCGAATGGGACCTATCATTTCCGAGGTCATAGGTAAGGGCTGGCGGGGTGTTTTCGCGACGCGTTAATTTTGGCCGACCCTAGCCAGCTTTCTTTAATGATTTCAGATTAACGCAATGCCCCTAACCGTGTTTTCTTCTCGGATGGGGCCGCTACCCCAACTAAAGAGAGCGTCCGAGAAGCGTAATAAGGAGCGTTGCGTCGTCAGTCAGTGGCAAGTTTTGGAAAAATTAAGTAGTTTCGCCAAATGGGTGGATTCAAAACAGGACTTGTTCTCGTCGGTGGAGGAGCGCGCGGCGCCTACCAGGCTGGGGTGCTCAAAGGGATGTCCGAGATACTCTCCCACTCCCATGCGGATAGGCCTTTTTTTGATATTATTACGGGAATTTCTGCCGGCGGGATCAATGCCGCCTACCTGGGTTCGCGGGCCAATTGCATGGTCGAGGCAGCCGAGGCACTTTACCAACTATGGTACGATATCCGGGCGGAACAGGTCATGAGGACCGATGCTGCCGCGATCGCGGCGATAGGAAGCCGCTGGTTGCGCGACCTGAGTTTGGGCGGAATGATGCCAAATTTTCTGGCTCGAACCAATTCCCTCCTAGATACCACCCCGCTGCGCGAATTTATCGCTAGGCAGATCGACTTTGCTGCTCTTGAGCGTGCATTGGCCAACGACACTCTTCATGCCTTCGCGCTTTCGGCAACGAACTACCACACAGGTACGGCGGTGACCTTTTATGACGCTCACCCGGAAATCAGTGGCTGGACCCGGAGTGCCCGTATGGGCTGGCGAACCCGACTCCGTCTGGAGCACGTGCTCGCGTCGGCTGCGATCCCCATTCTCTTCAAGCCCGTCATGATTGAAGGAGCCTACTATGGCGATGGCGGCATCCGCATGAGCACACCGCTCAGTCCGGCGATCCATCTCGGCTCCGACCGGGTCATGTCCATCTCGATCCGTCACCCCCGGAGCGACGAACAAACCATGATTCTGAATCGCCCAACGAAAGCCCTGAAAGATGTCTCGGTCGCGGACATTGCTGGCGTAATGCTTAATGCTGCGTTTTTGGATGCTCTGGACAGCGATGCCGAACGGATGCTCCGAATCAATCAAACGATCGAGTTGATGAGCGAAGAACAGCGACTTAAGCACCCTCACCGTCTCAGGACCATTCCCCTGCTTGTGATCCGGCCCTCTGTCGACCTAGGAACCCTGGCAAACGATCAGTTCAAGCGCTTTCCCCGCGCGCTCAAATACGTCATGAGAGGCATTGGCGCTTCCGACGAAATGGGGTCGGACTTCATCAGCTATATCGCCTTCGACCCAGCCTACACGAGACCTTTGCTCGAACTGGGCTACAAGGACGCCCTTAAACACCGCGATCAGATCGAGGCATTTTACTTACCTGGCGAGAGCACCAGTTAAAAACAGAAAAAGATGCCCAACAATCGAAGTCCCTTATGAGCAATCGCTACCCACGTGCTAGAGAAACCGGATGGAACTTCCTCCGGAACTGAATGCACAGCTGGTGCGGGTCCTGTCTTCCATCGAGATGTTACTTCCCCCGTGCGTGGAGCCTATTGATTGGACGACGTGCTCCGCAGCGAACTGGCGTCGGCGCCCCTACTCCGGGTATCTCGAGCCCATTCGAACGTCCGGTGCTCTTCTCCTCGAGGATCTGCTCGGCATCGACGCGCAGAAGAACGTAGTGGAAGCCAATACCCGGCAGTTTCTCTCGGGCGTACCCGCTAATAACATCCTGCTCTGGGGCTCTCGCGGCACGGGTAAGTCATCGCTCGTTCGGGCATTGCTTTCCACATATGCCCCGCAGGGCCTTCGCATCATTCAGGTGGACAAAGATGATTTAGTGCATCTTCCCACTATCGTCGACGAGATCCGGCATCTACCGTATCGCTTCGTGCTCTTCTCTGATGACCTTTCGTTTGACACGGGTGATTCCAGCTACAAAACTCTCAAGAGCGCACTCGACGGTGCGGTCTATGCACCGCCAGAGAACGTACTCATCTACGTCACATCCAATCGTCGCCACCTCGTACCGGAGTACGAGGATGACAACCGAGGCGGCATGATGGTGAACAACGAGATCCACCATGGAGAAGCAGTCGAGGAGAAAATCTCGCTGTCTGGCCGGTTCGGTCTGTGGGTCGCCTTCCACCCCATTGGTCGCGATCAATACCTGCAGTTAGTACGCCGATGGGTCGAGAAGCTAAGCGATCGTCATGGTACGCGCGTGGAGTGGACAAGTGAGACCGAGGAGGCTGCGGAGCACTGGTCGCAGGAAAAGGGGGACCGCAGCGGGCGAATCGCGGTTCAATTCGCCCGCAACTGGGTCGGCCAATTTCTACTCGCTCGGCGCACCCACTCATCACAAAAGGCCGTGGATGATCCTCAATAAACAGTTTAGCCGAAGTTGTGTCTCACTACCCCACAACCACTTGATTTTTCAAATAACTGGTGGAAACCTTCGCCTTTAGGCGGAACCGCTTTAGCATAGACCTCTTATGGTATAGATATCCGACATAAAGAGGGGGTCGGATGCAGGATTATCGCAAGGGGAGCCACACA
>JBBCAW010000156.1:0-1787 GCA_051382295.1 Bdellovibrionota bacterium FG-1
GCTTGAACATAGGGGGTCTCCAATGAGTTCAACAGAGGCGCGGGCAATTCCGTGGGCGCCATGACAGGTTACGCAGTCGGGTTGGCGTGGCTGCTTTGAGAGTCTACCGTGGGGGCCCGTCAGCCAACTGGCGAGCGGCTTTTCGTGACATTTTCCACAGAGCTTGGAGATGGCAGCGGGGCTTGGGTTTGTCGTGAAGTTATCTTTATGAGCGTCGCGTCCTTGTAAGGCGTTTGGATTTCCTCCGTGGCAGCTGGAACAGGTGAGTCCGGCCATGCCATGGACGTCGGTGGAAATTTTTGCCGCGGGGGTGTGGACTTTTTCGTTCTCGGATTCGAAGTGGCATTTGAAGCAGTTTTCATTTTTTATCGCGTCGGTGCTTTTTGTGGGTGTTTCAGTGGGCAAACCACTGGGTTGGGCGGCGATCCCTTGAGGTGCAAACGTGAGGGTCGCCAAGGGAAGTAACAGGAGAGGTAAGAAGAAGAGAATCTTAAGAAGATGCATGAACGACTCCAAAAAAGCAGACAAATTCCGCTTGATAGTGATGAAACAAAATGCGTTTAATGTTGGGAAAATGCTTATCCACCGAGTCCGAATAAAATGCAATTTATTTTCTTTACCCCGGCACGGGTGTGGCGTAGTTCTTAACCCATGCGCTCGATGGCAAAAGTTGTTTGCGTTCTAGGTCTGCTGGGCTTCTCTTTTACGTTTTGTGGCGTTGCCTTTTCCGCGGCCTCTGCCGCGACCGAAAAAGCTTCCTGTACGACGGCTAAATGTCACGGCTCTATTGCCGTCGGAAAAGTCGTGCACCCCCCAGTAAAAGGAGGGGAGTGCGAAACCTGTCATGTTACTGAAGAGGCCAAAGGAGAGGCCAAAGGAGAGGCCAAAGGAGAGGCCAAAGGAGAGGCCAAAGGAGAAACCAAAGGAGCAAAAAAAGGCAAGCTCCCTGCCGGCCATCCCGTTTTCAAGCCTTTGAGTTTTCCCCAGGCCAATGAAACCTGTTTGATGTGTCACGATGCGATTGCGGAGATGATTAAGAAAGCCGTAAGCCCTCATTCGGCCGTGGTCGATTCGGGCTGTACGGCGTGCCATGATCCGCATCACTCCTCGCAGGCGAAATTGCTCAAAGCCGAGATCCCGAAGCTTTGCTTTTCTTGTCATGATTCGATGGAGACTCTGCTTAAGGAAAATCAAAATGCCCATCCACCGGTCACCGAGTGTACGGGATGTCACCTCCCGCATGGGGGCAGTTATCGAACCTTGTTCAAGGAGAAGTTTACGGACAAACTCTATCTTCCCTTTGACGAGAAGGAATTCTCACTTTGCTTTGGCTGTCATGATGCGGCACTCGTCAATAAGGCGACGGTCGGGGATGAAACCGGGTTTCGCAATGGCAAGATGAATCTTCACTTTTTCCATGTCCGGCAAGCCAAGAAGTGGGGGGCTCGGAGTTGCAAAACTTGTCACGAGCTCCATGCTAGCAAGGGGCCCAAGCTGATTCGGACGAAGACGGTATTTCGGGAGATTGAAATTCCAATGAAATTCGAAATAACGGCGAACGGCGGCAGCTGCGCTACGGCATGCCACGTCCTGAAGAAGTACGACCGGCTAAAGCCCGTGACTAACAACAAAGGCCGCTAGGCTCCTTATCTTGTAAATCTGTAGGCAGAAGGAAGTTTTGTCAGGACTTATGCGGCCTGTTTGACCGAGACAAATGACTCATCGGTTGCTTCCTGATTTGCTTGAATTTGGATTGGACTCGGGCCGTCTTTGTAGAGCCAGTTCTC
>JBBCAW010000157.1:0-20308 GCA_051382295.1 Bdellovibrionota bacterium FG-1
GTCTTGACAGGGGGGGGCGGACCACGTATTTATGGCCAGTCTGATCCGTGGTGGCCGTAGCTCAGTTGGTTAGAGCATCGGATTGTGATTCCGAGGGTCGGGGGTTCAAGTCCCCTCGGTCACCCCATTTTTATAACGCCGAACTCGTGAAAACGGGTTCGGCTTTCTTATCTCATCGAAATCAAAAACATAAGAAAGAGAACGGGTTAGCAAGTTGCGTGTGAGGCGTTCTCACAGAGACTGACTCGAACTCACTGCGGCTCACCGATTTTAGGTGGAATTCTTGGTGGCAGCCAAGAATTCCGACTCTCGCTCCGTGGTTTCGGATTTGTACCAACTGAGCTGCATGAAATTGCAGCTCTTTTGAAAAAAATCGAGACACCTTGTCTAAGTACTGAGTAGTTCTGAACTCCGCCCTTTTCGCACGGCCAAGCCGGGTGAACGGATCAATCTTTGGTCCGTAACTCAGCACATATGAACCGGGAAAGGTGGCAAACATCATGAAAACCATTCATCAAAAGAAGATCACGCAGGAGGCGATTATCCTTCGCCATATGCGACACACGCGGAAACTTTCGCTCAATCAGGCCGGGCGGCTTGTAGGCATTACGGGTTCCGCCGTTGCGCACTTCGAGCAAGGCAGAACGACACTTTCGCGCGCGCGGATTGAAACATTCCTAGAGGCGTTCCGCTACACGCGGGACGAGTATTTGGAGTTTTTTGACAGCGCCGCCCTGCCGATCAATCTCCGCGATGAGTGCTTGGGGATCGTCAAGCACCTGGACGATGCGAAGCTTCAGGCCGTGCATTCGGTTCTGGTGAACTTCATGCCCCTGAACACGATGAGGAGCAATTCTGCGCCACGGCAACCGGCAACACTGCGATAGCCTGACGCGTCGCAATACATAGTAAGGAATCAGGCTCACGGGGGCGGGTTAGATACACCCGCCCCTTTGCCGTTTATGATGCAGACACCATCGCATCGAGGCATTCCCCGCGAAGGACGTATGTGAACAGCTCTCCGAGCTGGCGGTGAACGTCCTTCCCGCACAGCCGGTACTCGTGGAACCGCCGGGCGAGCTTATAGAGCTGGGGCGCTTCGCGCTCGCAGGATGCTTCGACCGTCCATCCGTCAAAGGGGATGCTGTCGACCAGGACGCCCGCGCAGTGGCACAGGTCCAAAGTCGAGGCGTCTAGGAAATCGCCTGGGACTTGGCGCAGAAAGCGCACCTCGGAAGCGAGCAGTCTGTAGAGGTCGGTGGCGACGGAGTCGCACCGGCGCGTGAAGGCCGGGTCTGAGCCGTAGCGAGCATCGAATGCAGGCAGGTCGAATAGCTGGAAAAAGCTTGGAGTAGACATCGCGGTATCCTTTCGTGCCTCGAAAAAGGGGGAACCCCCAGGTCAGGCGACCTGGGAGTTCATTGCATCTTCCGCCTTCACTTTGCGAGGCGTTGGTGTGTATTCCATGCCTACGCGCGCTTTCAGGAAGTTGGTGTGGACTGGGACGACGAGGTTGCCTGGCAGGACCAGGAAAAGCTTCGTGTAGTCCTTGCTCCAGAAGTAGCGGTCGAAGTTCAGGAAGATGAGCTTCTGTGGGACGTTTTGGGACTGTTCGTTCTTCTTGATCGTTTGCATGTGATTTCTCCGTTTGGTTGTTATTTGGGGAAGCTCTTGTTTCATTCCCCTTACGAATTCAGTAAGGGGTGAAACCAGAGGAAGTGACTGGAGGCCTTTTTTCCGGGGTTAAAGCCGGTCTGTAGGGGCATGGATGCCCCGGAGGGCAATCTGCGTGATCAGAGCGAAGCCGCAGGCGCAGCGTCCCGTAGGGCTGGCGCGAAGATTGAGGCCCCCGGAAAAGAGGCCGGAGGGAGCGTGTACCCAAAACGCATCCAAACGGTGCAGTGGGTCCCTGGAAACGATCAAGAAGAACCACGTCGCCAAGTCAAAACAGAGGCACCTCTCGGAACATTCCCACCACTTTTGGATCGAGGCTCCGAGCACTTTCCGGCGTGCAGACTGTCACCGCGCGCCCTGGACGCACGACGCATCAATGCGGGCTGGCTTTGGATTACGGGCCGATGCTCAAGGTGTGGCGACGAACAATGAACCCCCTGGACAATGAGCGGGCGAGGCTCACCACTTTCGGGCGTATCGAAAGGTACCCCATAACTCCGCTCTTGTGACGCCGCATCCAAAAAAAACAGCTTACCTATAGTGGAAAAAGTATTTTTATTTTTGCCAAAAGGGCGAGTTTTACTTGCCCTTTAATCTGGTTAGATGCATATGTTTCATATATGGCATCAGACAGACAGAAAACCCTACAACAACGCAGAGCACTATTTGGTCAAATGCAGGCACTTTGCCACGAACCATTGATGCGCAGCACAATATCAGAGCGCGTTCGCTGCTGCGGACGCCCTAACTGTGCGTGCGCCCGAGATCCAGAGGCGAGACATCGAGGTGAGTTTTTAACTGTGCAGCTGGATGGGCGCACCCAGGCCGTTCACGTTCGCCCCGAAGACCGGGCCTATATCAGCAAAGCGATCGCTGCCTATTCGAAGCTCTGGGATGTCATTAATGGATTGACCGCCTGTGAGCTTGCGGACCTAAAAAGACAGGCTCGTGAGCGAAAACGGGCTCGGCAGCGGATCTAATTGGAGATGCAAACTCGTTCGAGAAAACATCCGAGACAGGGTATCCTTCCTTTCATTATGAAACAGGGCGAAGGCGATGAAGTGACCGCACGTGCAGGTTTACCATTGGTCGTGGAAACAGCCCGGGCATTGGGACTGAACACGCAAGCGCGTGAGCTGCTGGGAGCTGCACGCAGGGAGTGTGATTTTGGAGCGGACGAGAAGATTGAAGCCATTTGTACTCTGATTGCTGCTGGCGGGGATCGAATTGAAGATATTAAAACTCTAGGCGAGGACAAAGGGCTAGTGCGGCTCATCGGACGCGAGCTTCCTTCCCCTGATGCTTTACTGGATTTTTTGAATGGCTTTCATGACCCCCGGTGCTGGGAAGCGCGACCAGCGGAAAGAAAGGCTTTTGTTCCGAAAGAGTCCGAGAAGCTGCAAGCTTTGAAGGCCATGAATCATTCAATTGTTTTGCGAGGAGCTGATGAAGGTCAGAAAGTCGCAACAATCGATCACGACGGCACAATCATTGAATCACACAAAAAAGATGCTCTGCGTGCTTACGAAGGCACTCGTGGGTATCAGCCTCTGGTGGCCGTATGGGCCGAGGAACAGCTTATTGTTGCTGATGAATTTCGAGATGGCAATGTAGGAGGAGGGGATGATCCACTGACATCTGCCAAATATGCGCTCGAGAATCTGCCGACTTGGGTAGAAACGAGATATTTCAGGGGAGATTCAGCATCCTATTATGCGCCACTCTTAAAATACCTCAGTCAAGATGAGATCGGTTTTTGCATTAGCGCCGATATGACTCAGGAACTTCGCAAAGCGTGCTTGGCGCTCCCGACGGAGGCATGGCTGGAGCTTGAAAAGCGAGAGCATGAGGAAGTGGTGGTTGCTGAGGTTGAATTTACGCCCGGAAACTGGCCTAAAGATGCAAAGCCCCTGCGGTATGTGGCTTTACGATTTACCCCGCTGCAGGGTGACCTCTTAGAGAAGCCCTTGCCGCGGTATCACGCGGTGGTCAGCAATCGCCTCGAAATGACCGCATCTGCATTGATCGAATGGCATCGTGGCAAGGCGGGTACAATCGAGCATGTTCATCGAGTGATGAAGGACGAGCTGGGCGCTGGCGTCATGCCAAGTCAACATTTTGGAGCCAACGCCGCGTGGTTTCGCCTCAATGCCATCACCTTCAATCTTCTCACCGTGCTCAAACGCAAGGCACTACCCGCCCGCTATCGCTTAGCTCGTCCGAAGCGGCTGAGGTTTGAACTCTTCACGCTGCCCGGCAAAATATCCGTACACCAGAGCCAGGTCTCTGTTGCTGTTTCAGCCAACGTCGATAAGACGGCGGAAATTATTACGGCCCGCGAACGTCTTCTGAAAATAGCTGACTCGCTGCAGTAATTGCAAGTGCAGTTTCGGTGTGCGGCGGGGCGTCGACCTGGGCGTGATCTTGGCCCGAAAGTGGTAAAATTCCCTCCGCGTTTGGATGTGGGGGATTGGTGGGTAATGCGGCGTCACAAGAGCGGAGTTATGGGTACCCCTTGGATATTGCTGGACACCATCGCTTCTGATAATGTAGTGTCTAATTTCCTGAAGGGGGCATCCAAATGAAGTCGGTATTCTTATCTCTGCTGTTAGTCCTAAGTGCATCGAACACATATGCTGCCGACATTCAGGGCTTCGGCGTGATTAGGGAGTTTGGGGGGAATGACAACGCCGCGATGTTCGGCCTTTTGTCGCAAAATGGCACATTGCAGATTACGGACGTTTCCGGGCCGGCCTTTTTGGGCGGGTACCGTGTCGGCGAATTGGATCAGGTTGCCATTGATCACCTTTTCCTGAAATCCTCGAAACCAATGGATCAGAAGGAGAAGCTGGACTTGATATCCAAGTACAATGGCGCGCAGGTAATCTACTTTGAGGGTTATACTGGGAACTTGTGTCGCTCCAACGAAATTGAGTACGACATTAGCGCCTCTGGCAATGTCAACGGAGCACCGTTCACCGCGACAATCCAATTTATCGCCTTGCCCAATTCTTCCGGAGATTGCGGGTACCATAAATTCATTACGGTCACTCAAAGCTAATACTGGAACCTCATGATCCACCGCCTTCTGAGCTGTCGGGCGCGGCCTTCGGATCGCGGTAATCCCTCAGATCGACGTACCTGAGCCGGTACCTGAAAGTAGGTACGTCGAGCCAACGGCTGATGGTGACGGATTTTTTTGAAACCCGCACCACTTCATACCACTTGCCTCCATAGTTGACGGCAAATCCAATTTTGACATTCTCGGCACTCGCGACGCGTTGGCCTGACTCCTTGAGTGTGCTTTCAACGACTTCAAGTCTGGCTCGCCAGTAGGCGACCTTCTCCTCGGTATCAGTGACTCGCGCCGTGTAGTCGGAATACTCCCCGGCGTGTCGTTTCAGCCGCGCGAGATATGTTTCGCCTTCCTCGATCCGATTCATGATGTAGCTGCGGTCCTGTGTGATCCGCCGGGAATCACGTTCAAGGTTGGCAGCCCGATTCGAGAAGTAATCAGCCTTCTTGTCCTCTTCGATCGACATTCGCATGTGCGAGTCGATTCGTTCGATGTCGCGGCGATGCCGCCTCTCGGAATGGTGGCCGACCAAGATCGGTTGTCCCATCGGGATAAACCGCCCGATCTCGTGCGCTGAATGAGACCTGGCATCAGCGCGGGCCTGCGCGTTCTCGGAGTAATCCGCGTAACGCTCCGCTCGCTCCAGCTTCCGTTCGCACTTTGCCTCGACCTGCTCGGCAAATGACTGGCGTCCGACCTTGTTGATTGCCTCAAGAAGCTCGTCGCTTGGATTATTCCAAAAGCTCCACTGCCCTCGGAACTTCCGACCACCGAGGTCGCGAAAGGTTTCCTCAAACCCTGCGGCCTTGCCCGCGACGATGAAGACCGGACGCGGCTTCTTACCCGGCCTGGTCGGCGTCGTCATAGATTCGATGACTCTTAATCCTGCTTCTTCCAAACTACTAAATGTGGTTTCCATTGATAGACTCCTTTTGAAATGAGTGCGGCTAGGCACTCGGGTTATTCCTGTTCCTCGTGGATCTTTTCGATGAGCGGCACCTGCGCGACGGATTTTTTGGCGCGGTTCAGGTATTCGTCGTCGAAAGATCTCAGTGATTTCTGAACAACAAGACCGGGAACCCCCGGCAGCTCCTCGACGAACATCTCGGTATCAACTTCGATCCAGCCTTCGTAGACGAGGTAGTTGTCGCGTTCAAAGACTCGAAGCTGGCGCGGGTTGCGTTTTCCCTTGAGTTTGAACGTGAGCAACATGGTTTCGCGGTGCTGCGCATAGGGCGTGATCGTCTGCTCGACCAGTTCAAGCTGTGCTTTGTACGGGAATCCGAAGTCGTTCAACTTTACGAGGGTGTATCTGTGCCCTATCTTGAGGGCCGTTAGCTCTTTCATGTGATGGTCTCCAATGACTGTAAAAGGTTGATGAGTGAAGAACTTGTCCGAGTGTCACCTGATTCGCAGGCAACACCCGGACGTGGTTCGATGGTTCACGCGACGGCCCGCGCGACCTTCTGGTATGGGATTTTGAAGATGTGTTTGAACGCATTAATGTGATTGCTGATGCGCCCCATGTTGCCGGGCAGGTAGAGCGTCACCCACTGGCCGTCCTTGCTGAGTCCTAGCCGGACCTTGGCGTGCATTCCCAGGCGGGGCTTGAACTCTGTCTTCTCGGTGGGAGCTTTCGGGGTGTATGGGAAACCCAGGAGCCCTTTGAAGCGATTACTAGATTCACAAACGGTGATGTCACCTGGCAAGAAGTAGTAGATGTGCTCTCCGTTCTTGCTCAGCACCGGCATGATGCTGGTGTTGAAGCCCGTGAGTTGCCTCACGTTCTGGATCACTTCGGTCGGTGTGGATTTCTGTTCGTTCGTTTTCATGTTTTTTCTCCATTGGTTTGTTGTTTTGAGATGTTTTTTCTGCTTCATCCCTTCAAAGCGCAGCGTGGGATGAAGTTGAAAAAAAAGAGCCTTCGGGGGAGCGGCCCCGGCAGACTCTTCAGAGCAATAAGGGAGTGACGGAGCGTAGCGACGGCGCGAGTCTTTGCAGGCTGACGGATCAGGACGCGGCGGAGAAGGCGCGGGCTCGCAAAACAATCAGGACCAATGGGACTTAAACCTGGATTTGAAAACGAATGAGCAGAGATCTCACGAAACGAGTGGTCTTGAACGCGATGCTACGGCTCGCGAAATCCGCACGGTCTGCGAGCTACCGGGTAGGGGACGAGCGCGCTTTGCCGGGACACTGTCGTATTCGCCTTACGGTTGCGGCGTGGAAGCTCGATCGCCGCAGGGAGCGCCGGACTCGCAGGTCGCCACCCCCTCCTGGTGCGCCTTTTGATGCCGGACAGCGTTAAACCTCCGGGCTCACGAGCTGCGCACGTTCGCTGAACATCCGGGAAGGCTTTCGCACGCGGGGCATAGATGGACGATGCACTTGGATGGATTGGGTATTTCCGGCGCACTACTCTGGAAGATGCTTGAACTCAGAATGAATGGGATGGAGCGCCTTCTGTAACGGCGTGAGAAGTAGCCCCTGATAAAGATGGCTCGGACTTGCGTAGAATGATTCCACGGATTTTGAATGAAGCATGTGGAAAATGCGCCTGGACCCCGCAAGTGGGTCAGAGGCGTCGCCCGGCAGCGCCGGGCCAGCGGATAAAGTTGGCTCAAGAGTCGCCTTCTGATTTCAGCGTAGATTCTTGTGCGATATGCCGGGCGCCTTCGGTCATCGCCATTATCGGTCGCCGCTATTTTCGTACTAGACGCTCACGTGCTACTCAAGTGCTTTCAGAGCGTGGCAGGGACAGCACTGCGGTGGAGTTTTTCATCAAGACGATTAGGCATCGCCCGGCCCAACGTGACCCTCCCTCATCGCCTTTCGGCTTTCCGAAGGGAGGGCCTCTTATGGTCCAGAATCAGTCGAAGCCAATCTTAGTCATTGATGTGAGACTCCATCTACGCGGGCGCTTGTACCAGCTCCGCCTTGCGGACGCTCTGAAGTGGCTGGTGCCGCTCGTGGTGGTTATCGTGCGAATAGTAGCAGCTCTGCGGCGCAGCCCGTAAGGACTGCCTTCTGCCAGCCGTCAAGGACGATGGCTGGCACCTATCCACGTCGTCGAATTATCCCACAGAAGCCAGGCTATATTTGCTCAATGCAGCTTTATCAACAGAGTCCACGACTGTCGCGAGATATTCAAATTTATCGAGAAAGTCATCCAACGTCATACAGTGCTCTTGGTTGATGGTAAACAGTCCTGGGTAGTGCTGTAGAAACCGCTCATCCACAATCCCGTTGCGATGCGAATAAAGGTGACGAATCTGAAGCAGTTTCTCGATGCCTTCTTGGTAAGCATCGGTCAGTACACCTAAAGACGCGATTTGGGGATTCTCCGTGATAAAGCCCTTCACGCTTCCTCGTTGCAACTTCGCCAGCTTCTTCTTCGCGTAGAAATCAACGAACTCCTGCATATCGGAGCAGTCCAAGACCTCCTTCAGAGTTACCTGCGCTGCGGACTTCAGGGTGTCCGGCTTCGCAAGATAGATTTCGTAGAGAAGATCCGAAAGATACGTCTCGAAATTATCAGTACAGGATGAAAAGAGAATGCGCATGAGCATCTTTCCCTCCTGGTCTGTGGTCACTTGGGCGGGAGAAACCGGATAAAGCACTTTCCCTAGATCATCGACGATATTCAACACGCTTCTAAAATGGTCGATAAACTTCGCACCAGATCCCGTACATCCTGCCTTGAAGGTGCTCAGCCGAGCAGAAATAGCTTTCAGTCTCGCATAACTCTCGGGAGTAATTTCACGAATGTTCGAGTTGGTAAGTACAGTTTTGGCACCTTGTCGAACAAAAACCTTACCCTCGATGGACACGGGGCCAGCCGACTTTTCGACGAAAATTACAAACAACCGTTTCTGACTGTGCTCTAAATACTGAAATGAAACCGACGGACGCGGAGATAGAAGGTCAACTGCCCGCTGAGTAATTTCGTTGGCCCGAAAATCTTCGCTAAGCCCATTGACCAGAAGTTTTCCAGAGCTTTCAACAACACCAAGAACGAGATAGCCGCCTTTCGCGTTCGCAAAAGCACAAATCAGTTGCCCAACCGTTCTGGCTGGCGGCAAGACCGCCTTGTACTCTAGGCGCTCGTCCTCCGGCTGCCCAATTAAACGGCTAATCTCTACAGTATCAATTACGGTCATATCGGAAACTTTCTAATCCCTGCTGTTTTTAAAATGTGGCCCAATGTAATTTGGCGTGGTTCTGCTCCGTCATCAACCCAAAGCTCCGCGTGCTCGTAATCCAGTACATCCCGCTCGGAGCCATAGTAGATGATGACCTCTCCATTGTAAGCGGGGCGAGTCACCACG
The DNA here is from genome assembly GCA_051382295.1 of Bdellovibrionota bacterium FG-1. GTDB lineage: Bacteria > Bdellovibrionota > UBA1018 > UBA1018 > UBA1018 > JBBCAW01. The sequence goes on from JBBCAW010000157.1 coordinate 9,079, forward strand.
TTAATGCTCTGCCCATCCTTTAGAATCCCAGCGAGCACCGTAGGAGCTGTTTCATCAAGGTCGGCCAAATCGTAATTCGGTTGTGTTCGCAGGTGGTCGATAATAGTTTTCTTGGCTTTCGCAATAAGACTCTGAGCGTAGACGAACATATCGGTCGTTGGTGTGGACTCATGAGAAAACAGCCCTGCGAGATCCTTGTCTTTGATCGCCTCGGTCCACTCTTCAACCGAAGAGATCCCCATATTCACCAAGATCTCTTGCGTAATAGGTAAAATGGCACCTGTCCTAGTGGCGAGAGCTGCCCGAAGCTCTGTGACGCTCTTGACATCAAACTCGGTTAACAGCGCGGCCAGTTGCTCGGCTTTCTCAATATTTTCTAGAATTTCCTCGTCATCATAGAGGAGATGCTTTTGCTTATAGAGTGTTGGAAATAGGGCTTTTGCTCGTTCAGAGTTCTCACCGAACCATGCGAGTAGCTTCCTAAATGCGGGACGAAAAGACCTGGCACCATCTCTGTCATTAGTCTTCTCCTGAACCTCAGAGGTAATTTCACGGACTGCATACGCCTTATCGCGGGTATCCAAGGCTTCAAAATGTCCATCGATCTCCCTATCCATGAGGGTGCTTCTCACGTCACTTCCTAGCAGTGCCAAGATATCTTTGAAGTCCTCAGGAATATCCCCCGCGTCATGCGAAAGATCCGCTCTTTTACAAAGAACGCCATTCTGATTCGGAAAAATTTTATGCTTGTTCAATAAGGAGTCTACTTCGGTCTCTTCAAGTTTTAATAGTTCGTAAAAGTCAGCCAACCACTCGTGAACATCTTTATTCGGTAGGACTTTTTGAAGTTTCTCCAGCGTGTCTTTCAATTCCACGAATTGAGCAAATTGGCTAGTAGAAAGCTTGCCACAGTCATCCCAGACTAGGTCGTTCCAGAGCTCAACATCCGAACGCTTCGGCACCTGGTGCGAAAACCAATGGCTTGCACAGAGCCATAACCTATCCCGAATTTCCTTCGTGGCCCCTTTCGGAAACCAAATATATTTTGTTCCGTCGGGCGATAGAATCGAGGCTAAAGCGTCATCACTTGCCGTTCTGACAATTTTTGAATGGATTAGGACTTTGCGAATCGGATTTAGAACAGCGTCTCTGTACCAGCTAGATTCAAGCCAATCCAACGTCGGCGGTGCCATCTGTATGTTAGCCAGCAAGTGGAGATTCTTCCAGCCGCTCTCGGAGGCATGATCTAGCAGCTTGAGATAGGATTCGACGGCCTCCTGAATAATGAGCTTGTTCTCTGCAATTTGAGGAATTGTGCGTTGAGTGTGATTAAGGAATACGCCGTCGCGGGGGTCTGTCGGGCCAAAGTTGGGGTTGTTGACAACGATCGGGAGCGGAAGGCGTTCGGTACCAATCAACGGAAAATCGCAAAATAGTCTCGGAACTTGAGCCCCTATTTCAAGAATATGAATTGACCCGTTTAATTCTTTCACGGGAATGGCGATCGTGGTGAAGTTCTTACGCAAAATTGCCAGCGTTTGAGTGCTACTCGAATTGGACTTATCTAAGCTCTCAACCGAAACCGAGACCAGTTCGATTTCTCCATCTGCGGCAACGGCAGCCTGACGAGTAGTTACCGAGAACCTGCGGGAAATCGCGGAAGCGTTTTCAATCTCTTTTACGAAAACAAGAGTGTACGGAATACATCGCACGAAATCTGCTAGGCCATTAGCGGCTATTTTACGACTGAGGTCGTCCGAAAGCGGATACCGGAACTCAGTATTAAAAGCCCCCTCGACGTACTTACGGTAGGGTTGAATACTGTCTATCTGTTCCATCGAACCCTTCGCTGTCCTAACCGCTTCAGTGATCGTCTCAAGGTCGTCGCCTCGACGGTCGAGGAACAGAGTAAACTGGCGATAGTCGAGATCCGGCTCCTTTACGACGGCTTGGACGAAGACAGCTTCCGAAAGCAGGTGCGTGCTAAGAAACCCGGTGCCAAATTTCCCGGTCGTCTTCTGTTTCCCGCTGTCGTCTTTTTTTCGATCTTTGGTGGAAATTTGCTCGATCAAAAAGCGAATATTCTCCGCAGAAAATGGCTGACCGTTGTGCCTAAAGGTAACGTGAGCATCTTCGCCATTGAGAGAGGAGCTAACCTCGACTTTTACCCTCTGCCCACCGTGGACGTCCTTTGCATTTTGAATCAGCTCCCAAATCCAACGCCTCGGCGAGGTTGTAGAAGAGGCCGCCTTAGACCTCAGCTCGGTCATTTCGCGAAGAATTTTTGTCGCGATGATCTGGTAGTGAGCTCTCTCTTCTGAGGCCGTGAACTTTTCCCTGTAAGTCATTAATCTTCGCTCAGACCTCGCATCAAGCCGTTGGTAATTCATTGGTTTTATTACTATATATCATTGACACGCAAGCCATTTTGCTTTCCCTTTTCCATCGTTGAACTTGCTGAGGCCCCTTCCCTGAACCACCTATGATTGCCAACCAGGCCCCTCACGCAAATAAATTCTGGGGCAATTCTTAACTACGTTCGAAACACCCAGCCTAGCGCGCGCTGCAAGCCCAGGACATTCATGCAATCAAGTCCAAGCACCTGGCACGCATCAGGAATCATCATTCGAGAATTCTTCGGACCATTGGGAGTTTCCTGGGTGACCACCGCGCCACCGCGACTCAAGGCCGCGGCGACGACATAGGGATCAGCCTCGTCTTTTTTTCGAGTCGGATCGATCAAGGTACTACATTTACCCATAACAACCGGCATCGCAGCCGCAAGTTGCTTATCCATTGGAAGAAAAAGTTTGACGCGATCCTTCGCCCAAGCCGACAGGCCATCGTCGGCTCCAACCAATTCCTCCAAAACGGGCTCGATCGATAGCAGGGTCCCAGTCTCTATTGCCGCGTCGAGCTGAGCCCAAAACGCAGGATAGATGTCTATCGGATAGGCGCGTTTCCACGCCCAGATGAGAGCGCTTGTATCCAGAATGAAAATCTTGCCAGTCTTAGATCCACTCATCTACTGGCCCGCCCCGCCTGCGATTTCCGGGCTCATTTTTTCGATCAACTTAAAGCTGAGACCTAAATATCTCGTAAGCTCCGGTGCCGTAATTAGTCCGCGAAGATAGCTGGTTACCGCCAATCTCGTAAACGGTTCCCCGTTATATGAGTAAACGCGTACTTGATAGGGTGGGCCACCATCGACTGTCTTCGCCTTCGCCGCAAATCTCTTCCTAAGACTGTCTCGGTAGCCCTGGTAGCTTGCGCCCGATAGCTTCCCCAGATCAGTGAGCCTGCGTAAAATTACCTCCCAGCTCACCTGAAACCGATTGGACAACGTCGCTAACAATTCCGCAGTTATCTGCGCCTCAGCCCGCAGCGAGGCGATCTCTGGTTGCCGCGTGAGCAGGGCCTTAGGAAGTAGACACTCCGCTGCCAGGGCATTACAGAAAACCTCGCTTGGCGAGAAGCCCCCGCGCGCCTCCATGTCCCCAATGCCAGAGACCCGGAGCAATAAATGTCCGAATTCATGGAGCAGCGAAAAAGTCCTCGGCTTCACCTGATCCTTGGTGCTCAGTAGGATGATTGGATACCGCTCGTGGAATATCGCCAGTCCTCGAAGCTCATCTAATGACTTGAGGCTCGCCTGAAATACCAGCACACCCACGTCTTCAATCGCCCTCTTCCAATGATTAAAGGATGCATAGTCGCTTGGAAACGAAGTCTGGCGCTCGTCAGTGACGCCAAACAGTTCACGCAGCTTAACGGCGAGTGCCTCAATGTCCGATTCTAAGGTCGCGCTAAGTGTGAAAGTTGGAATCTCGCTTCCCAGTTTTCGCGCCAGCTCAAGAGCGTCATTCCGTTTCCGCTGGATATCACGAAGTTCGGCGACAGTAGACGGCGCCAGTCGGCGTCTTTCGGCATCGTTCAAAACGCGAAAATCTTTGGGGATGGCAGGATCGGTCGGCACTTGCGACAGAAAAAAAGTTGCCGAGATCCTTTTGTAGACGTTCGATATTTTTTTTAGCTGCGGAAAGCTCGGTTGCTTTTCACCAGCCTCCCATGCGGCGAGGTTTTCCCTTGAAATGCTAAGCTTATCCGCCGCGTCATCCAACGAATATCCGATCGCCTCCCGTGCCCAGCGCACTACTGCGGGATTTACTGGCATGAAAACTCTCTCAGCCACGTCTAAGCTCCACCCTTAATGCCAGGAATAGCTTCACAGAAGCGGCCATGGGGTAGCGAAAAGCAAGCTCTTGAAACTGAGAAGCGTTCAGATAAAAGTGTGTCGCTTTGTCCCAAGTCATTCCAGGTGCCCTCTTTCAAAATATTGGCTCACAGTAAAGCATTCCCGACAGTTTGCGTCACCAACTGCGCTTCAAGGGTCCGCGCCCAGGTATCCGCAAGCTCCACCAGTGCGGTTTGTTTTTGGAGATTCGTAAGTGTGCGACCATTCACACAGACCTCCGACCGAATCTGCTCACCATTCGACCCGAGGTATTCGATCGGCCACCAGCATTCCGCGCCTTCACTCTTCTCGACCCGAATCGTGAACGCAAATTCGGTCTGTTTTTCGGACCCATCGGTATACTTCTCGATCCTCACGAGTGCCGGCCCTAGATGCGAAACCATCAGGCCCGACGGCAACCCGCGCGCTAGCAACTGCTTAATAATCTTCCGTAATTTCTTTGAACCAATCTCCATCCCGTAGCCTCTCTCTAGTTTGCCTCGGCAGACACTCTTCTAATGCCAGCACTCCATGAGCAAAACCCATTCCAACCAGATTCATCCTTTAGGTAAAGTCAGCCTGCTTAAATTTCTCCGCAGCGCAGGCTTTTCCAATCTCCTCAACAAAGTCCTTCTCAAACCCCATCTCATCGGACGCCGTAATCTCGATCGAGATTCCCACCGACGTGGTCGAACGCGAGCTAAGCTGAAGAAATATTTTTTCCATTAAGCAATTGAAGTCGATTTTTGGCGCCCGCACATTCAGCTCTTTCGTCCCAAAGAAATATGTACGCTTTGCAGATGCAGGCACCGGTCCCGCAGGCCCACTCGCCGTCAGCCCTCCTAAACCACCACTCATCGGAGGCGAGGTGACAACCGAACCCCCGGTAGCAGCCCGCGCCGCCGCCACCTGGCGCTCAGCGTCCCGCTGCCGAACGGCTGCCTCGCGTTCGACGAGCAACGAACTTTCATCGATAATGACGTTTGCGGGTGAGCCAATCGTAAGACCAGCGTAACGGTCGCCCACTTTTCCCTGCGCGTAGCCGAAAAACTCATCCGCCATAACTCCTTGGCTGATCGAATTCTTCAGCACGCCTTCCGAAGCAAGTCGCGGTAGATATAAATAGCTCGCAAAATCGTTCAACAGCTTACGCGTGACTACTTCAGACTGCCCGTCTTTGAAGTACCATTGCTTTAGGACGTTACTCAAATGAATGGGAGACCATTCGTAGATTACCCATTCTTCCTCTTTTAGCTTTCCCTCAATGACCGAGATACAATTCGAACCACCGGATGCGAGTGCCGCGACCTCCCACTTCATGGAAGGCTTGCCGCCAACTAACTCCTCAAACGGATTTAAGAGCCACTTATAAGTATCTCGAATACTTTGCTGCAGCACTTTCTTGGACTGCTCAAAAGCCTGTTGAGCTTGCTTGATATTGTGCATATCGAGATTAAGCTTTTCATCTTCGATGTCGTCGATGATCGACTTCCAAGCAAGATAGGTTCTAGTATTCTCACGTAGGCGCGTAAGGGAGTCGTAATCAGGTGCCAAAAAAACTAAGCGGTTACGACGTTGCCTGGGCTGTTCTCCGCGTCGTTCGAGAATCTTCTGAGCAGCCTCATATACGGCGGCCATGTTTGCCTTCGAATAAGCGGCGAGGCTTTCGGGTTCGAGTACAACTAGACGGGGACCAGAACCAATCTCATCAGGAATGTCTGACGAAGCCGTAAAAACGTGCACGCCTGCAAAAGAGGAATTCCCCCGAAGTTCCGCCCCCACGAAGTCACGCAAACAAGGCACAATGTGCTCTCGCCCATCGAGCCGATTCTTGCGACTCTCCATCTCGCGGCGAAGATTCGGGCGCGTATCAAACCAATAGCGGTTGTTGTCCCCGAACATATATTGGAGGCGATCCCGGAGCCGTTTCAAAGCGTCCTCATAAACCGCCACGACTTGACCAGGCTGGACCGCACCGAGCAGAATGTGGTCTAGTGCTAGTCCGCGCCCACCCTGCCCACTTGTGGAAGGTGCACTTCCTAAAAACACCGTACGGGCTACGCGCCTGGCGGCCTGGAGGGCACCAATGCGGGGTTCCTTGCCGTCAATTTCGGCGGCGACCGAACGCGACCCGTCAATCTCACTTTCGATCACCGGCTCCCATCCCTGCGGTAGATAATGAATGCTTTTAGTGCGGACGTTAACATCGTCGAGTGGAAGAGCACCCGGCATAATCATCGGATCGCGATTATCTGAATTCCAAAGCTTATGAATTACAATCGCGAGATACTGAAGGACACCGCGTGTCCGCTGAAACTTTTCAAGCGTCGACCAGTCCGAATAAAGCCGATCAAAAACTTCCGGATGGATTGGATAGGACTGCAACAACCGCTCGTGATAGCGACTTGTCTGCGTCTCCGCCGGAAACTTCCCATTATTCTCAATGTAGAAATCGAAAAACGCCTTACACACGCGCTCAACTTCAGCGGGATTATTAGCACTCTCAAATAGTCGCCGCTTGACGATTTCAAACGCCTCCTCGGTCCCAACCGGCTTCCAGACAGATTCGACTCGCGCAAAATATTTCTCTAGAGATTCGAGCGCGAGCTTCCCCATCGGTCCTGCTACTTCAATTTCACTTTCGGGTAAAGACGCAAGCAGAAGTGCATTCGGAACTGCTTTCATCGCTTCTGTCAGTGCCTGAATGAAACTCATGTTGCTCTCGAAAGTCCCGGCTACATAGGACTTACCAGATTCGAGCTGTCGAATGAAGGCAACCAATTCGTCGAGCAGTACCACGCATGGCGCCGCCTTCCTGATCACTTCGACGAGGGCCTCTTTCCCTGGTGATGTCCCGTCACGATCCGCCGCTGCCACGATCTGAAAACCAGGTTCCCCAAGAAGCTGCCAGGCAATTTCACCCCAAAGCGTATTGACTGAAACTGAGCCACGCTTTCGAGCCTTGCTGGGGGATATGTTGTTGCCATCGACGACGGCAATCCGCGCCGAAGGCAAGTTCGCCACGCCCGCCTTATCTAAAATGGGCGGGATACCCTGCAATTTCTCGGGGCTCACTTCCCGTCTGGCCAGGTGATAGACCGCCAAGAGCGTATGGGTTTTGCCACCACCAAAGGACGTTTGCAGTTGGATTACGGGGTCTCCGCCCTTGCCAGCAATTCGTCTTGCAACGGAATCCAACAACAAACGCATACCTTCAGTAATGTAGGTTCGCTTAAAGAACTGCTCAGCGTTCTTATATTCGTCGGGAGCCGTCCCACTTTGAACTTGGGTCAAGTCCGCCGCAAATTCGCTTTGCTTAAAAGTCCCGTCAAGTACGTCTTTATGCGGGGTGATAAGTTCACGCCATGGTTTTAGAGTCATCTCTTCTTCCTCGTTCTCTTAATGGGTTCTACCGAATTGACATGACCGCCTTGATCTTCGCCAAAAAGCGAAGACTGGGAGCCAGAATAACCTGACGAGCGTGCAGACGCTTCGATCGCATCCCAAGCAAGGACCAGTGAATTGTACTGACTCGCGTCTTGCGCCCACCCCTTGCGTTCACACAAAGTATACAAACGATAGGCTAAGGTTCTAGTTGCTTCGGAATGTCGACTTGTTTTTGCTAAAATATCGCCCGCACTCAAAGCTCCAGCCGCATTGAGGGCACGAATCAAGTGGTGAAGAATTTCCCAAACAGAAATTCGGGTATCTGTCTCGGGCTTCCACTTCTCCGATAGATCCACGGGCTTAAGAAGTCGAAGTGTACCGCCTGAGCTTTCGGCAACGCCTCCCTCCCTTAGCCCATCCACCGAGGTGCCTTTTGCGCGGGCAAGAACATCTGCTTCGCCAAATTTCCCCTTGTCCCATCCATAATTTTCAAACCAGTGAAGACAAAACTGCGTATCGTGATCGAAGTCGTCTTCGGCCAAAAACCGATTAACCAACTGGAGCGCCGTCTTAATTGACATAGGTTTCCCGTCGGCCTCAAGAACTGCGGAATACTTTGAGTAAATTCCCATACCCGGTCCAATTATCGCTTGACTCAGATCTACTGGAGCAACGGGAGAATGCTCACCACCGGTAGTCATCTCTTCCAAAGCCTCCGGCAAGGTCAGATTAAGTTCTCGAATAAAATCGCGCCGCGAGATTACTGGCGCATCCTCAGGGCGACGGTTACACACAAGAACCACGCTAGAAGCCAACGCGTTTGAGTCTGACCCAAGCATTCGGTTACTTAGTTCAGTTCGGATCGGCCATGTGCCTGAGATGCTGAAGCCGGAGACAATCAAGGCTTGAAGGAAAGTCTCCCACCCAGTACTAGAGGTCCCCGATTCTTCGTCCGTGTCTGACTGCTTGAACGCATAGTAAATTGTCACAGGAAACCCAGGATGGGCGTCTTTCCTCAGTCTCTTCATCACTGACTGCATTCCATTTAGGAAAAATACTTCCGCCTCTTTCTTTCCACCATGCCGGTGCTTATTTGCAACAAGCTCCGTAGCGCGTGGAACCACAGGCGTGGAGAAGAGGTCAGGACTTACAGGTTGAAGCATCTTTCTAAGCCAGATGTAGAAAAAGTCCGAGAGATTTGAGTATGGAATATTATCGTAGTACGGCGGGTCAGTCGATATTACCTTCCCCTTGCTGATTTCTTGATCTCCTGCATCCGCGCGAAAAACATGTCCCGGCCTGCCGACACTAAATTTCTCAAGACATCCAACAATCCATTCAACTCCATTCATGAAGTTACCCGTTGACTCCGAAAATGGATTCGCCTCTGAGGACTCCCAGACCATCGGGATAGCCTGACGTGCAAACGTATTTCTCATGCTGTCGCGACTCGAATCCCAGCCACAGAATGCAGAACAACGATCAGCAAGCTTGGAAACAGAAAGCGCAAGGTAGATCGTAATCGCATCGGCATAAGCTTCGGCGCCATTGCCGCCCTGGTCGAGAGCGATCCCATCGTTGGATAGCCCTGCTTTCAAGGCATCTTTTAGAACAACACTTCTGGTTTCGGTGACCACTTTCGAGAAGACATTCAATGCAGCCATTTGTCTGTCGAGAAATAGGTGCTCGAAATGGGTATAGCCATAGACAACGCAATTTGTGCAACTTCTCCAATGCTCAATCGCAGCACTTGGAGAACCTTCAAGTAAATCTTTGGAGACGTCAGGCACACGGACTACCTCTGGTTTTAGATAGACCCTCCCACTCTTCCCTTCAGCAATCACCGCTACCAGTTGTTGCCCTAATCTCGATGTACGACCTTGCTCTTCAATTGCACTTAATTTTGTGATCGCGTCGCAAAACAAACATCGAACGGCCCTTCGTTCGACGTTTCCAGGCACTTCTTCATCTTTCGCGCCAAAGACAGGAGTAAAGGAAACCTTATCTCCCTTGATTTTTGATTCTAAGTGAACTCCATTTCGCTTCGATAACGAAAAGGACTTCAGCATTGGGAATACCTTGAGACACGCAGGACTTTCGCATTTTGCGGTTCGTGCCCAAATCCAAGCAATGACGGTTAGCTTTTCTCCCACTGTAGCTTTCAAATCAGGCTGTGCCTTTACTACTGCAGCGGTTATCTCAAAAGGAGGGTATAGATTGCCAATTCTCTTCCACGCGCTTTCGCGAACAATAGCGCCGTATCGTTTGAGATCTTCAGCCAGCCCGCGAGTTCCGGACCAATCTAGGATGAGCTGATCCTGGGCTTCAGATCGTGGGGCGACCGGCTTTGACCCAGAGAATCGTGGTGGGATCTCGATCATTGCCTTGTTAATCGTAACCGCAACGGGATTGAGATCGGAGGCAAAAGATTCAAGACCGAGCCGCTGCGCCTCAAGGGGAATGGCCCCGCCCCCAGCAAAAGGGTCATGAAATGCGGGGAGGCATTCTGAATTAAATAAATCGGCAGCTTGAGGATGCGCCTTATTGAGAACACATGTTTCGCGCCAACTCTTCCAAATCTCCTCACGCGCTTCAGCAAGCACCGATTCGTTATCGACGTTTTCCCATTTTACTAACTTTTCGATAATTCCAAAGAGTCGCTCACGCTCTCTTTGGGCATTCTCCTTGTTTACGCCGCGCCCCAGGTAACGCTCATATCCGGGATCATTCACCATTTGAGCAAAAATAATCGCTCTAGCAGCTGCTAAAGGTCGCCTTGCCCACCAAAGATGTAGTGTACTGGGATGCCCATGCCGGATAGACTTCTCTTTTGCGGCGGCAACGTTGATTGCATCAAGCGGCAGCGCAACTTCAATTAATTTTTTCGGAACCCTAATTTCAACAGCCATCATCGCTCCACAGTCTGTTCAGGTTTCATTGCGCGACTAAGTAGACTCGCGAGACTAAAATTTCGGCTTTCTTCTCCAAAGCCGGGAGCCGAGTCGAACGGATTTCTCACGTAATGGGGTCCCTCGAACTTATCTCCGTCCACAATCACAACTGCGAGAATGAATTTTTCCTTCTGGTTCAAGGCATACATAATCTCATTGGCCGTGATCGTGATCGTAGTTTGGCCCTTGGCGCGGCCTTTAACCTCGATATGACGGTCATCGGGTAGACGCTCCTTTTGTTTTGGAGGTCTCGCAGTCACATCCCATCCACATTTAGCGACTGAAACATCGAATACCTGATGGCCAAGTGCCCGTTCAGCATCCATCACCGCCCTCATGGCGATCAGCTCAACTCGCTTACGGGCCTCTGCATCGACAGTAAACGTCGTTGAACCTGACTTCATCGCAATGAGACCAGCGGGGACCACCAGTGCGCCACCCACAACATTAGGAGTCGACGAGATAACATTCCGCGTCGCCGCGATCTCCTTCTTCCGCTGTTCCAGGCGGGCGCTCAGCTCCTCAAAGCGGCGCCTCGCGTTCTCCGGTTGTAGCTTGGGCTGCTTGCCCGCCTTTTCATCTTCGGTGAGTTTCAAATAGCGACTTTCCCAGTGCGATATTTCTTTCGTAAGACGCTCATGAACCGCCTGCGTAACCT
>JBBCAW010000158.1:0-11282 GCA_051382295.1 Bdellovibrionota bacterium FG-1
ATGAGCAAATTCGCTGGCACTTCCTACAAGGCTGCGAACTGGCGGTGCCTCGGCAACACCCAGGGGCGTGGAAAATTAGATACCCGCCATCTCAAGGCTCAGCCCATCAAAAGCGTCTGGGCTTACCTACGGGGGACTCGCAATTGAGAGCATTCTTTCGGGATATTTTGCGCTGCTCTACTCCCTGCTTCTCTGGGTTTTGGTCTTTGTTGCTCTACAACGCAGATTAGTGGCCGCCGAAAGCGCGGAACAAGTTCGCAGGAGTGAGGCATTAAATCGCTTGGCGGCACAAGTCGCCCACGATATCCGCTCTCCGCTTGCGGCGATGGCGGTGATCGAAAAAGATTTGAGCCCACTCCCCGAAAATACCCGTCTGATTGTCCGCAACGCTATAGGGCGCATCAGAGATATTGCGACGAATCTCACGGAGCAGTATTTACCACATAAGGCCCCAGTACAGGAACCCGGCCAAGTCTTACAGCTTCTATCAAGCCTGATTGAGAGTCTGGTAACCGAAAAACGCACTCAATATCGAGATCGAATGGGAATTGAGATTTCATTCTCAATTGAAAAAGCGGGTTATGGACTTTTTGCCTACATTCAGCCGCGCGAATTCAAACGGGTGCTTTCGAATTTGATCAACAATGCGGTCGAGGCCATTGAAGGCAATGGACGCGTGGGAGTCACGCTTTCCACGCAAGGTACGACCATTGCTATAGGGGTCTCAGATACTGGAAAGGGAATTCCGTTCGATCTTATTTCAAAACTAGACTCGCGTGGCGAAACCCACGGTAAGACAGGGGGAACAGGCCTTGGCCTTTACCATGCGAAATCTACGATGGAAACATGGGGCGGGTCTCTCAGCATTGAATCTGCTGTTGCAAAAGGTACTCAAATTAAACTGACTCTTCCAGCAGCGAGTGCGCCAAACTGGTTCGTCGAAACATTGTTAGTTCCTGCTCAATCTTCAATCGTAGTGGTGGACGACGATGCCTCAATTCATTCGGTGTGGAATGGACGATTCGATTCTCTGCGCTTAAGTGAACAGGGAGTGACGGTGTTTCACTTTTCCGCTCCTAAGGAATTTCAGAATTGGATGAAGACCTCACCTGAAGCAGTACACGCATTGTTTTTGATGGATTATGAACTTCTTGGACATACAGAAACGGGCTTGGATCTGATCGAGTCGTTTGCGCTAGGGGCACAAGCAGTTCTCGTAACTTCCCGGTATGAAGAGAGGTCAATTTTAGAGCGATGTAGCCGACTTAACGTGTAGCTCATCCCTAAAGGGCTCGCAGGCTTCGTACCTATCAAAGCGTCACCCGCTTCGATCCCACGTCGCCTAATCGACGCCGCTCTTCTCGACGACGATAGTTTGGTTCACATGACGTGGAAGATGGCAGCCAAAGCCTGTAACAAAACCCTTGAGACTTATTTCACACCCAAGGATTTCTTCGCGACCGCGGATGCCCTCGACCGAAAAACCCCCGTCTATATCGATGCCAATCTCGCAGAAGGTGTTCAGGGCACCGAGGTGGCCAAGCAGGTCGCCGAACTGGGATTTAGAAATATTTTTCTCGCTACCGGCCGAGAACCTGATTTTTTTGGCCCCCAACCTCATCTCAAGGGAATCTTAGGCAAAGACCCGCCTTGGTCGCAATAAGCTGCGTTTTCGCACCACACAAACCCTTGCGGAAACTTCCTTGACGGGTTAACCCTTAGCGCAATGGAAGACACCCCCTTAATGAAGCAATATTGGGAACTTAAATCCCAAGCAGGCGATGCCTTGCTGTTTTTTCGCATGGGGGACTTCTACGAACTCTTTGGAGACGACGCGCTTGAAGCTTCAAAACTCTTAGAAATCACGCTCACCTCGCGCGACAAGAACAAAGCGAACCCCATGCCCATGTGCGGGTTTCCCCATCACAGCTCGCAAAACTATGTCCAAAAAATATTGCGGCTCGGTAGAAAAGTCGCCATTGGTGAACAAACCGAAGAAGCAGGCCAAGGCAAAACCCTCGTTAAGCGTGAGATCGTCCGCATCTTTACTCCCGGAGTGCAATTTGATGCCGAAGGCTCGGAGACCAACTACCTGGCAGTGATCGCCCCTGTGGCTCAAGCGAAAACACCCCTCTATTCTTTGGCCTGTCTCGATGCCGCCACTGGAGAAGCGCTCGTGGGCGTCCCCACCCCCCTCGAAAACGTTCTCGAGGAACTTCCCAACCTTCCGATTGCGCATCTTTTACTCATGGGTGTAGAGACAGCGCGGATCACCAACCCAGGCTTCTTAGTTGAAGAGCTCCCTGCGAATTATCTCGTCGAAGAGCAAGCCCAAGCGCTACTGAAGCGTCACTATGAAGTCTCCGAGCTTTCCGCGTTTTTTCCTGAAACCGCCGAAGCCCTAGCACTTGGCGTGCTCCTCACCTATACGTTAAGAACCCAAAAGTTGGAGCGGCTCTCGCACCTGCGAATTCCGACTCCTCTGCACAAGCCGCGCTCCCTGAAACTCGGGCCCAAGAGCGCGCAGCACTTGGATCTTGTTCCTACGCAAACGCAATCTCCCCAGGCCAATCTTTTCACCCGCATCAATCAAACCCGCTGCGCCTTAGGCGCGCGCCAACTCAAACGCTGGCTGCTTTCGCCGCTGAATTCGGTTCCCGCGATCCAAGCCAGACAAGAAGCCATCAAGGCACTGGCCGAAGCGCCAGGATCGCTTGAATCTCTATCGAGCAAACTCGCACAGGTCTACGATCTTGAACGCATCTGTGCGCGCGTAAGTACGGGGCTCGCAAATCCGCGAGACACCCTGGCCTTGGGCACCTCTCTTCAAACACTCAGTGAGATGGCCGCCGGAATCGCCAAATTCAAGCCCGCGCTTCTCGCAGAGATGACTCAAGTACTTCACCGCTCCCACGAAGCGCTTTCTCCTCTCTCAGAGCGCATTGTGAGTGCGCAGAAAGAAGAAGCCCCGATCTCGACCCGAGACGGTGGAATTTTTAAAATCGGTTTTCACACTGAGCTTGATCGGTTGATATCCTTATCCGAGAACGGTCAACAGTTCCTGGTCGAGCTTGAAGCCCGCGAGCGAAAAGCGACAGGCATTTCCTCACTGAAAGTCCGCTACAATCGTGTTTTCGGCTACTACATCGAAGTTACCCAAACCCATCTCGCCAGTGTTCCCGCTCATTATATGCGCAAACAAACGATGGTCGGTGCCGAGCGCTTCTTCACCGAAGAGCTCAAGACTTTCGAGAATGAAATCCTCAGTTCTTCTTCCCGCCAAAAAGCCCTCGAAACCGAACTCTTCTCAGAGATCCTAAGTGAAATCCGCACCGCGACTGCCCCCATCATGGATGCCGCACGACTCTTGGGCGAACTCGATTCGCTTTGCGCACTATCCAAACTTGCGCATGATCCGGGCTGGTCATTTCCTCTAGTTAACGACTCGATGGATCTGCACATCGACGGCGGCCGCCACCCCCTGCTTGACGGGGGAATGGTCCCCAATGACATTCATCTCTCTCAAGATCCTGGCTTTAATCGCACCTCATTGGTCATCACCGGCCCCAATATGGGCGGCAAATCCACGATCATGCGCCAGACGGCACTCATCGTGATTTTGGGCCAGATGGGCGCACCCGTCCCCGCACGCGAAGTGCGCTTTGGCCTGGTCTCTTCAATTTATACCCGCATTGGCGCGCAAGACGCGATCGCCCGCGGCCAAAGCACGTTCATGGTTGAGATGACGGAGCTTGCGCACATTCTGCATTACGCCGATGAACGCTCTCTCATTATCTTGGATGAAATCGGGCGCGGTACGAGCACCTACGATGGAATCAGTGTCGCCTGGGCCACTCTGGAATGGATCGCGACCCAGATCAAAGCGCGCACACTTTTCGCCACTCACTATCACGAACTCACGCGCCTCGTAGGCACCCTGCCCAGATTAGCCAACATGCACATGGCCGTGGAGAGTGGTGCCGGCGGAAAATTGCGCTTTTTATATAAGCTCAAAGAAGGCCCGACCAATGAAAGTTTCGGTATCCACGTCGCCAACCTCGCGGGCCTTCCCAAGCCTGTCATCAAGAAGGCGTGGAAAATACTCGAGGAACTCGAGAAAAAAGCAGCCGCACGCTCGGAAGAAGAAGCTCCCTATGTCGGGCAAATGTCGCTCTTTTCTCTTGCGCCAACACCCCCGCCAGAGACCTCTGTCCCGCCAACTCCCGCCCCACTTCACCCTGTCCTTCAGGAGCTCGGCGAAACCGACATCAACACCCTTACGCCGATAGCGGCCCTTAATTTTATAGCCAAGCTTCAGGAAATTTCTAGGAATGTCTCTTCGGATTCTTTTTCAGGATGATTCGTTAGTCGCCGTGGATAAGCCCTCGGGCTTTCACGTGCATCCGCCTGAAGATCAACAAAATAGAATTTCCAATCACGTCAACTGCCTGGCAATTTTGCGCGATCAGATCCAGACCTACCTTTATCCCGTTCATCGCATCGACGTAGCGACTTCGGGAGTGTTAGTCTTTGCGCTCACACCGGAGGCCGCCAAAGCGATCTCGGCCCAGTTTCAAAACCGAGAGGCGAGGAAAACTTATTACTGCGTGGTGCGCGGTTGGGTTGAGGATGAGGGTTGTTTTGATGCTCCACTGCGCTCGATGAAAGACGAGGCGAAGCATTTAGAAGCGAATACCCGCTATCGCTGTATAGCCCGGGTCGAATTGCCGACAGCCATTGGCAAGTATGAGACGGCTCGCTATTCGTTGATTGAAGCGAATCCCCTCACGGGACGCTATCACCAGATCAGGCGCCATTTTGCAAGAGGGAGTCATCCCCTCCTGGGCGACGCCGTTCATGGAAACGGCGAGCATAATCGCTTTTTTAGGATTGAGTTGAAGATTCCCGCCCTGATGCTTAAGGCCCAACGGCTGGCCCTAAAACATCCGCTTACGGGGGAGCCGCTTTGCCTGGAGTCCCGCTGGACCGGGAAATGGCATAAAGTGTTTGACCTTTTTGGAGTGTGCCCAACGCGGTACTGTTGACTGCGCCATGTTGCCGGAGCCGGCTTCGAAACTCATTAGTTAATTTTCGGGTTTGTTCGGAAATCCAATAAAGCATTGTCTATTCGCCTAAGAGTCAAGGGACGGGGATTGAACAGCCCTCGCTCCAAATCGCTAAGATGAGAAATCCCTACTCCCGACGCCCGCGCTAGATCGCGAAGTGTCAGGCCGAGATCCAGACGTCGCATCCGAAGTTCATACCCCCGATGAAGGGCATCCCCATCACTGGCGCTACTGAAGAGCGGAATTCCTTGATCTTCACTTTTCTGAAAATCAATGATGGGCGCCTCATGCACCAGTGATGCCCTAAAATGTCGCTCAACCCAGGGCCGAAACAGCCTAAGGAAACTCAAGGCAAAAGTTCGGCGGTGACGAGCCGATAGCCTCGATGTAATCGTGATTCGGACATTCACAAGCGAATTTGTCAGCTCAATGAACGTACGCTTCATATCCCCCGAACGTGAAACTAGAATTTTTGGGCCCGGATAGCGATTTGGTTTTGTGTTTTGCATGGGCACTCGCCCAGCAAGAAGTAGACCACCCCCATTTCCGAACAAACCCGAAAATTAACTAGTGAAAACTGAGCCGCCCAAAAAATAGCACGCAACCTAGCCCGCCAGAGCCTTGCGCACGCATTTCGCAAACGCAGCTCCCGTCGCAAGCTCGGGTCGAGCGGGAGCAACCCAAGCGAACCCCGCAGGCGTACGCGCACGCACCCCTACACGCCCAAGCTTCCAAACCCGAGTTACTCTCGTAATGCGATGATGAGTCACAATATGCTGAGTGCTAACCTCACCGACTAAACGCGGCTTAAGCTTTTTCACCCAAGAGTCAATCTTAAGGGGCAAATCCCATAGCCCCGCTCGCCACTGACCCTCCATCCGTTTCTGAACCAATACTTTTCCATCACACAAAAACAGGTGGACCGTTTCCGAAACCTCAACCGGCTTCGCCCGTTTCAACGAAGGGGGAAAGCGCTCTAGCACATCCGCACCAAAGGCCAGGCACCCCCCTCGAAGCGGACACTCACCACAACGCGGCCCCCGCGGCAGACACACCAACGCCCCAAGTTCCATCAATGCCTGATTCAAATCTCTTGGTGAAACGCCGGCTGCGACGCCCGCCGCGACCCACTCCTGAGAGCGCGCCCAAAGCTTACGCTTAAAATCCCCAACCCCCTTCTTGCCCAGTCCCACACGATAAACGCGAGAAAGCACGCGCTCGACATTGGCATCCAAGATCGCCTCCGGAAGATTCAACGCAATCGAGCACACGGCGCCGGCGGTGTATGCCCCTACTCCCGGAAGCTCAAGCCACTGCGCACGCGTGAGAGGCATCCCGGTCTCCACAATCTGGCGAGCAGCCTTGTGCAAGTTGCGCGCACGCGAATAATATCCGAGACCCGACCACAGTCGCAAAACCTCTTCCTCGGGAGCGCGCGCAAGCTTCAAAACCGTGGGAAAGCGTTTCATAAAACGCTCAAAATACGGAATTACCGTCACCACCTGCGTCTGCTGCAGCATGATCTCAGAGATCCAAACACGATAGGGAGTCGGATCAGTTCGCCAGGGCATGAGCCGCGCGTGTTGCGAAAACCATTGAGCCAGCCCACGCACGAGAGCGGGGCTAACCATCGCAAGCCCCCACATAGGCGCCCAAGACGGCTAATATTTCCACCGCCCCTTTGGCCCGCGCCACTGCCGTCATCAACTCGCGCGGAATAAACGACTCATCAATCACCCGCACAAAGCGCACCCATTGTTTCACCCGACATGGGACGTAGCCTGAATTCTGCGCACGAGGCTCCATGAGTTCGATAAAGCGAGTGATGGCCCCCAACATCGCGGCCAGAGGTGTAACCAGATCAGACGACTGCGGAGCCCGACACCTGCGCGCCAGCAGGGGATCACGCATGATTCCTCGCCCGAGCATAAAATGCGAGCAGCCACTTTTGAGACGAGATTCCTCAAAGTCTTCCACTCTAAAAATGTCCCCGTTGGCGACGACGGGAATTTTAGCGACTTCAGAAGCCTTGCGAACAACCTCCCAATTCACGCCCCGCTTGTACATCTGCGCCCGTGTGCGCGCGTGAATGACCAACCAACTGGCACCGCCATCCCCCACGGCTCGCGCCACGGCGAAAACTTCATCCGGAGACTCCCAGCCCAGGCGAATTTTGGCCGACACCGGAATCTGCGCCGGCACGACACGGCGAACCTGCTCCACGATGCGCCTTATAAGGAGCGGATCTTTGAGTACCGCCGCCCCCCCGTTATGGCGATTGACAGTAGCAGAAGGGCAACCAAAATTCAGATCAATGGCCCGCGCGCCGACCACGCAAGCCTCGAGCGCGGTTTGGGCGAGAAGTTCAGGACTACAGCCCAAAAGCTGCACCTGCACAGGCAGGACCGCTTCACCCAGCTTCAGACCTGCTAGCTCGGGCACGAATTCGAGGATCGTCTTGCCCCCAATCACGCCCGCACTCACCCGAATGAATTCGGAGACCGAGAAATCAAAGCCGCCCACTTCGGCAAACACCGCTCGCATCGGAGCATCAAACACCCCCTCCATGGGCGCTAGAATAAACGTGGGTTTGTCTTTGTGCAGGGTAAACACAAAAGGCACCCTGACTGATCACAGCTTCGTGCGTCAACAAAAATCCAACCTGGGTTTTGGTGCTTCCGAAATACCTTAAATCCTCCTAAGCTAGAGAAGATGAAAACGGCGGCTCTCGCAACGGTATTGATTTCTCTGGTTTCGGCCCTTTCGCATGCCGCCCCCGCGAAAAAGTCGTTCTTAGTGGTCTTAGACCCCGGCCACGGAGGATCTGACTTTGGCGCCATTCACAAAGAGTGGACAAAGCGAACCGCGGAAAAAGATCTGGCTCTTCTTTTGGCCCAAGAAACCGCCCGGCAACTTCGGACGAGGGGAATCCTAGTCACACTCACCCGCACGAAAGACGAAGACATGAGTCTCACCCAAAGAACCTCGGCTGCCAACCGCGTGGGCGCTGATGTTTTTGTTTCGATACATGTGAATGCCACGCCCCTCAAACATGAGAGTGAAGCCTCAGGAATTGAAACCTACATTCTAAACAACGCGACCGACGCCACCTCCAAGCGATTGGCGTATCTTGAAAACTCCGAAAACCCGGTGCTTGCAAAAAACCGAGGCGATGAAGCGCCCCAAGGCACCGATGTCGCCCTTATCTTAAAGGATTTGAGGCTCGATGCGAACCTCCCGGAGAGCAAACGCCTGGCTTGCTCAATCCAGGGTCGGCTCGTGCACATCTCTTCTGCCCAAAACCCTAGTGCCAGGGATCGCGGAGTGAGACAGGCCTTGTTCTATGTCCTCCTAGGAGCGGACATGCCTAGCGTTTTGGTTGAGGCGGGCTTCATGGGTAACCCCAAAGATCGCCAAAGAATGCTCTCGCCTGCGGGACGTAAGGCGATTTCGGTGGCGATTGCCTCCGCGATTGATGAGTTTCGAACGACCCGGGGAAGCACTTTTGCCAGTGCTCTACTAAGCAGATGTAAAGTTCATTGACACATATTCCGCGAATAGCGCCGCCTTCAGTTTCGACCCATCCGGAAAAACACAATCGAAATCAATAAGTTAAGCTAATTCAAAAACATAGGTCCTTTTTGACGCACCTGGCATCCCACTTGCTCTTACTCGTCACAGAGAGAGAGGAAAGAATATGAAACGTTTAAAGTGGAAAATGAAATGGGCCCCAATACTGGTTATCGCCAGTCTTGCGGTCAGTACGGGTTGCGGAAAAAGCGACCCAGCCGCAAATCCCGGCACGCCGGGCGCTGTCCCTGTCGCACCGATTGGAACTCCGCTCACGCCAGTACCAACCACCTGCGTACCCATCAATGCGCAGATTCCGTTCACTGCTACAAATATCTATTTTAGCTCGGTGAATATTGTGGGAGGAGCTGTTCCAGGCGAAACCCAAGCTTATGGCCAGGTCATGATCGGTGGCTCCCCTACGGGCGGCCCTTATCAACGCACCGGTGTTGATGGAACGGTAAGTATTAACATCATGCCGAGCCAACAAGCCAATGTGCCCACACCTCCCGTTGGAATCATGCCTTATAACGGATATGGGACACAATCCAACTTGCAACCCCCCTCGCTTGCTAACGCAAACGGTTTTGTAGCAATCAGTGCTCAAACTCAAGCTGACATTATGTGGCAGTTTGGGGGTGGCGGTACGCAATACCCTAACTACAACACGGGGTACTTGCCACAACCGACCTTGCCGGTGAATCAAGCACAGCAAGTTTGCATCAGCGGAATCGCACTCTCCCTAGGTCATTACTACAACACGATCTACGGCGGGCATGTGTTTCTGTACCTGAACAATTCTCAGAGCGGATACAAGTTATACTTCTAGTGACTGCTCTCTCTCTGCTTAGGCAAAGAAAAGGGGATCCGTGCGAAAACATGGGTCCCTTTTTCGTTATTTCGGCTTCCTACTTCTGCTCCGAAGCCGCGAGCAAAAAGCCCCCGACTCCGTAAGGCAGGTTCTTGATCAAGGGAACCAATCGATACTCCCAATCTAAGAACGGAATCGTAAACCACGAAATCCCACCCATCGAAAAACCGTCCTTCTCGGGACTCAGATAATTGGAACCCCCTCGAAACGCTTGGTCCGCCCGAGCCGAAAAAGTAGAATCAAGCAAGCCCAGTCTCGCGCCTTTTGAAAAAGCATACGCCACAATCGCAGAGCCCGAGGTCTCGGGGTAGGCGTAACCGGGGCGTGCAATCACGGTATCCCAAAGTCCACACGGCATCTGAAACGAAGCTACCGCTTGCGCAGTAGAGACAAAGAGTTCACGCAAAGGCGCGTAAAGCGCGTGCGAAGTCGGCAAGACCTCAAGGATCTCGATGAGCGAAGCGAGCACCCAGGCATTGCCCCGGAGCCAAAAGCCCGCGTGCTTTGGGAAGAGCCGATTCTTCTTAACGTTCCAGGCATGGTGAAAAAGCCCGGTTTTAGGGTCTCTCAAAACAGAAGCGAAAATCAGCGGCTGACGAGCGCCAAACTCCATCAGCCCGGCATCACCCTGCAAGACTCCCCACTGAGCCGCAAAAACGGCGTACATCATCAGCGAGTCCACCCACATCGCGTCCGGGAAAAGTTTGGAAGTAACCGATTGGTGGCCTAGGTGGTCCAATGCGCCCAATTTGTTTCGAGGGGCGGACCTGACGTACTCGGCGACAGCCGCCGCAGACGGCATTCCACTAGAAATCCCCATTTTTTCATTAAGCCAAAGCGCACTGAGCGCCGAGGCACACTCATCACTCCAATCAACAAGTGGAATCCCCTTTTTGGCCCACGCCTTCTGGTAAGTGTCGATCTCGGTAACCCAAACGTCGCGTTTAACAGCGTCTGTTTCCGCAAATCGCGAGAGGCCATGCAGGAAAATGGCCGGGCCCCAATCCCATTTCATCTTTTCAACAGGGTTCTTGGCCATGAAGTGGGTGGCGAGACCTTGCCCAAGTTCCAAAGCGCCGGGCCCATCAGCAAAAGCGGCAGTCGCGAGAGGAAAAGCAACGAGGGTGTGCGCAACGGCCGAAACAATTCCACGAAATAGCTTTTTCATCGAAAAACCCCCAGCAAGGAGAATCTTCGATCAGGGGTGAGTTGTCAATTCTTCAGCTCTTGAGTTCAACTTTGCAGCCGCTAACAAGAGCCGGGCCTTTTCCCTTAGTTACCGAGATTTCTCGGATGAACCCTTTGGAAAGTACGGAACACTTAAGGCCTTTCGTGGATTGCGGTACGATGGAAAACATTCCGCGATGTCCCGTCGCACTGCCGTACTCGAAGCCATAATAATAAGCGACACTACAGGTAGACTGCGTGCCCTCGTAGTTTTCGGTAAAATTAACCAACATTTCATAAGCCACCCCTTCACCACTTTGGTCAAGGTTCGCGCCGCAGAGCTGAACTTGAGCCGGGTAGAAGGGGGATGGTTCTCCGGCAAAACCGACCGCGGAAGCTACAAGAGCCAGGAAAGCACTAAGACTAAGGAAATACTTCATGGAACACCTCATATTTGGAGGGCTTATATCTTGCCGTGCGCTGCGCGTCAAGGCAAAAAAAATCCTCTGGCCCTTCACGAATTGCCTCAAAATATCTGTTACTTAGATGCGGTGCGCAGTTTTGGTTGAATTACCTGGTAGCGTCACTATCCCGCACTCTGTCAAAAT